>NZ_OY764015.1:2345000-2945000 GCF_963667775.1 uncultured Trichococcus sp.
GCTTTGATTTTTTCGCCGACTTCTTTCATTTCGGCAATCTTGTCATCCGCATTCTCCTTGTTTCGTTTCAACTGCGCAATTTCCTGGGAAACGCCATTGCGGTATTGCTTCAAGTTTTCCGTCTCAACAAGTTTTTCCCGGCGTTGCACATCCAATTCCTTGAACGTCGCCAACTCTTCCGTTTTCACTCCCCGTGCAGCCAACTTCTCCGCAGTGGCTTCAAATCCATCCCTCAATAATTTTACATCCAACATATGCTTTCCTCCTCATTATGTGTACAAAAATAGCCACTCCATCCCTAGAACAATCTGGGACGAAATGGCTTTAACGTTCGCGGTACCACCCAACTTCAGCCATCCCCCTAAAGGACTGGCTGCGCTTCATTGCGTTAACGGACGGATCCGGAACAATTTAGTCAATTTCTTGTTTTCATTGTTCGCTTCATGTGTGGATTCAACGGGTGAAGGGTCAGTTCTCACCGAACCACTGACTCTCTGGGGCGCTTCACATCATTTACTGGTCACATGCATGGCTTTCTTTATTCAATTAGGCTACGCTTCGATACCTTCATTTTACTGAACAAACCCTGTACTGTCAATAAAGCGGCAGTCTCCTTTAATCCTTCAGCTATTCCGGATCAGTCAAAGAACCCTCCGACAAAATCGGATACTGTTTGCCATGCCTTACCGAACAAGCCTCCGACAACACGGCCACCGCGAACAAAGATATTGGCTTTCTCCACGCTGCTGGCCACTGCGACTTTGACATCCTCGGAAGTCGTTCCATCCAGATATCCCAATTCGTCGCCTTCGACCGTCACGGCGACGGATCCGACTTCTGCACCTTTTTCGATCGGCGCTTCAATCTCGCCGTCTTCATTCAGACTCTCTTCGGCCGGTTTGAAAACAGTTGTGAGTGTAAGCTCTTCGGAACCTTTTTCGGTAACGGTCACCAAGTCTTCGCTGTAGACAAGCCCAACCTCAGTTTCTTTCCCTTTGGCTACTGAAATCGGTTCTTGCGTCGAAACAGCATCACCTTTCGCCGCTACCGTCGTCTTTTCGAAGGTCGAGAAAGCATAATCCATCAGACGTCCCGTTTCTTTAAAGCGCTTGGTGCTCTCGTCGGCACCGATGACCACGGTGATGATCCGCATTTCATCTTGCATTGCGGTACCGGTAAAGGATGCACCGGACTCCAATGTCGTGCCGGTTTTCAGACCGTCAACGCCTTCACGATAATAAAACATGCCCGGCAACATCAGGTTATAGCTGTGCATCATGATTTCATCGGACGTTCCTGCTTGGAAAGCCAGTTCCGGAACTGCTGTCGTTTCCAAAACTTCAGGGTAGTCATCGATCAGATGATCCGCAACCACCGCTACTCCGCGCGCTGTCATTTTGTTGTACCCATCGGCCGGAGCTCCGGGATAAAGGTGCTCTTCCGGGACGTCACTGTTCGACAAGCCGGTTACATTATAAAGCTCGTAACTTTCTACGCCCCACTCATCCAACTGAGCCTTCATCAGATCGACGAATTTTGCTTCAGAACCAGCCAATGCTTCCGCCAAGGCGATCGTTGCACCGTTTGCGGAATAGATCAACGCGGCTTGATACAGCTCTTCCACAGAATACGTGATGTCCTGGCGCAAGGGCACATTGGAAAAATTGTAGTTCTGGCTGACCTCATAGACGTAATCGCTGATGGTGATTTGCTTGTCCCAAGTCAATTTGCCTTCTTCGATGGCTTCCAATATCAAGTAGATGCTCAACATCTTTGTCATGGAGGCGATACCCAGCGCTTCTTCCCCATTTTGGTTGACAAGCACTTTGTCAGTCTCATCTTCTATCACGAAAGCTGCTTTCGCATCGATAGAAGGTTGTTCTGCAGCCAAAGCAATCGGTGCAGCAAACAAGCTGTTCACAAATACCGAAGCAGCCGATATTGTTCCCATGATTATTTTTCTGTTTTTTATAGTCATCATTGTTTTTAATTATCTCCAATCGGTCATTTCATTCAGTTGATATACCCTTCTATGTTAGCGGAAATACTGTAAAAAGACAACCAAAAAAAGGAGCGTACACAGAAAGCGTACGTTCCTTATCCTTTGACAGCCGAAGTCTGTTTCAAAGGGAGATGCAGCACGAATTTGGTTTCCGCCTCATCCGATTCCGCATAGATATATCCGCCATGGAGCGTTACGATGCTTTGGGCGATCGCCAACCCCAGCCCGGTCCCGCCGGTCTCTTTCGAACGGGAATTTTCTACCCGATAGAAACGTCCGAACAATTCCTGCAGCGCTTCTTCAGGGATACGCTCCCCGTTATTTTTCACGGCAACGATCACTTCAGAACCGATCTTTTCCGCTTCGATATGTACCCAAGTGCCGCCATGTGCATATTTCAGGGCATTGGAAATCAGATTGTTGAAGACACGGGCCATTTTGTCGACATCCATTTCGATCATCAACGGGCTCGTCTTCATGATCACCTCTATCTCCATATGGCGCTTGCGCGACTCCAATTCATAATCGGCGACGATCTGCTCCAAAAAATTGCCGATGTTGATTGTCTTCAACAGTAGAGGTGTCGTCGGTTGCCGCACTTTCGTATATTCGAAAAGGTCATCGACAAGCACCTTCATCTGCAGCGCCTTTGTATAAGCGATATGGATATAGCGCAAAGCATCCTCTTCACTCGTGAATTGCTTATCCTCTATCAATCCCAGGTAGCCGATGATGGAAGTCAACGGAGTGCGGATGTCGTGACTGACATTCGTGATCAACTCATCCTTCGATTGTTCGATTTTCCGTTCCTCTTCCATCGCTTGGACCGTGCTTTCCACCAGCGTATTGATGCTATCAACAACATCGACATAGCTGCCGGCATTGTTCGCGTCGATTCGATGATCGAAGTGCCCTGCGGCGATATAATGCAGCTCATCCAGAATGTGCGTCAACTGCATCTGTTTGTATCTCCGGACCAAACGCCAACCGGTGAAGATGGCCGCAAAAATCGCCGCTATCCATTGGAAAACATCATCGTAAATGGTCAGAAATGCGTCAACCACCATTACGAATCGCCTTAGGGACGGGACTTCCCTCAAAATTACGGGAGGATTCGCGACCAGTCGATTGAACATCAACTCCATCCCGATGTAGAGCAGATAGACGATGCCCAGCGTCAGCGCCCCTTCAAAAACGAGTTCACTCAGTTCTTTTTTCTTCAACTTGTTAAACAAACCTGCAGCCTCCCGATTCAGCTGATTACTTTGGCCAGCGCGCATGCGGGCCTGCCTATTCCCCGATCTTATAGCCTACACCCCAAACGGTCTGGATGACCTTCTCGCCCCCAGTAGCTTCTTCAATTTTATCGCGGAGATGGCTCACATGCACCATCACGGTCTTGGCCGATACGATACTTTCCTGTTGCCAAACGCGTTCAAAAATCTCATCGGCGCTGAAGACGCGATTCGGATGACTTGCCAATAGATGCAGGATGCCGAATTCCAGCGCAGTCAACTGGATACTTTTCCCGTTCAGCGTCTTTACTTCATGGGAGTCTTTTTTGATGATCAGCGGGCCTATTTCGATCGAATCCACCTCTGCAGCATCTGCCTGCATAGTGGTCCGGCGCAAGAGCGATTTGATGCGGGCCATCACTTCCAGCGGGTTGAACGGCTTGGAAACATAGTCGTCCGCACCCGTCGTCAACCCTTGGATTTTATCCATATCCGCGGATTTTGCGCTCAACATCAGAATCGGGATCGGATTGTTCTGTTCCCGCAACTCCTTCACTACCGATATGCCGTCCTTCTTAGGCATCATCACATCCAAAATGATCAGCTGGATGTCCACATTTTCCTCAAGCTTCCGGAAGGCGTCCACGCCGTCGTAAGCCTTTATCGGATCGTACCCTTCATTTTTGCAATAGATGCTCAATAAATCCACGATTTCCCTGTCGTCATCGACGATCAAAACTTTACTCATATAGGACAACCCTTTCCCCAAAATATGTATTTTCTCCCATCGTACCAAAGTGTTCTAAATTTTTGCTTAAGGAAGCATAAAGAAATTCCATTTTAATTATATCAGAAAGCTCCAGAAAACTACGAACATAAGAAAAAATGCCCGGGAACAGTGTCCCGGACATTTTTGTTTCTTGCCTGTTTATCTATGGATGGAGTAGTTTGGTGCTTCTTTTGTGATTTGGATGTCATGCGGATGGGATTCGATCAATCCGGCACCGGACATCTTGATGAATTGCGCATTTTCGCGAAGCTCCTGCAAATTGCCGGCTCCGACATAGCCCATACCGGAACGGACACCACCGAGCAGTTGGAAGATGATGTCGCTGGCTGCGCCTTTATAAGCCACACGACCTTCGATACCTTCCGGAACCATTTTCTTCGCTTCATTGACGCCGCCCTGGAAGTAACGGTCGCTTGAGCCTTTTTCCATTGCTGCCAGACTGCCCATACCACGGTAAGTCTTGAAGCGACGGCCTTGGAAAATCTCGAATTCGCCCGGGGACTCATCCGTACCAGCCAACATGCTGCCCAACATGACTGCGTGTCCACCTGCAGCCATCGCCTTGACGATGTCTCCCGAATACTTGATCCCGCCGTCAGCGATGATCGCTTTACCGTATTCTCTCGCCACGCTTGCAGCATCATAGATGGCTGTTATCTGAGGAACACCGACACCGGCAACGACACGGGTCGTACAGATCGAGCCAGGTCCGATCCCGACTTTGACCACGTCGACTCCGACGTCAAACAGCGCGCGGGTTCCTTCTGCGGTCGCTACATTCCCGGCAATCAGGGTTGCGTCAGGGAACTGATCGCGGATTTCTTTAATTTTGCGGATAACGCCAGCGCTGTGGCCATGCGCTGTGTCGATGACGATTGCATCTGCACCGGCATCCAATAATGCTTGAGCGCGTTCAAATGTATCACTGGTCACACCTACTGCAGCCGCAACGATCAAACGGCCGTGTGCATCTTTTGCGGAGTTGGGAAACTCGATTACTTTTTCGATATCCTTGATCGTGATCAAGCCAGCCAACCGGCCGCTTTCATCGACTAGAGGCAGTTTTTCGATTTTGTATTTTTGCAGGATGGATTCGGCATCCTTCAAAGAAGTTCCTACAGGAGCGGTAACTAAATGTTCTTTGGTCATGACATCGCCGATCGGAACTTGGTAATCTGCAATGAAGCGCAGATCGCGGTTCGTCAAAATCCCCACCAACTTGCGGTCTTCCATATCGTTGACGACAGGCACACCGCTGATGCGGTATTTGCTCATCAGATTCTCTGCTTCAGAAACCAAGTGATCAGGAGTCAGGAAGAACGGGTCGATGATGACACCACTTTCGGAACGTTTTACTTTGTGCACTTCTTCAGCCTGCGCTTCGATGGTCATGTTTTTGTGGATGACGCCCAAGCCGCCTTGGCGGGCCATTGCGATCGCCATTGCCGCATCAGTTACTGTGTCCATACTTGCGCTTATGATAGGAATATTCAAGTGTAAATTTTTAGCTAAATCAATCGATAAATCCACATCGTTAGGCAATACATGGCTTTCAGCCGGGACTAATAATACATCATCAAAAGTAAAACCTTCTTTAGCGAATTTTGTTTCCCAATTTGACATTTTCGATGAACACTCCTTTTTATTTGTGCTGATTTTTTATCATCTAAATTACCACCACGGACAACCCACGTCAAGCGCAAACTCCCCTTTATCATACAATTCTCATATACAAGCGTTTTTATCGAATGCTTTTGAATCAAATTTATTCAAACGTTCGGAATTAGCACATCCGTTTGTGCCCAGGGATTCATTTCTAGATTATTCCTATCAAAAAAACGAAAATAGCCGAGATACAAATATTCCTTTGCATCTCGGCCTTCACCAATTGACGGCCTATAAAATGCCGCCCATGATATGAAATTTTTTCTTCAGATATACTTTTGCGGCAAAACCTATGCCGGCGATTCCAAGGTACACCCACGCAGACAAAGCGATATTTATTGAGGCTGGAATAAGCATCATCGAAACCGTCATGATGAGCATCCAAAGCAGCATCGCACTCGTCGTCGCAAAGATATATTTCCCGAAGCCTTTTTCGCCTTTTGGCGCATCCGGATTCGGCGTGTATTTTGAGATGATAAGCATGGCGATGCCGCCGACGATGAAATTCAGTATCAAGCTGATAAGGCCCATCCCAACTACGTCTTCTCCGCTGTTGGTCAGCAAGGAAATGCCTGAAATCATCGCGAAAAGAGAACCCAGCAGCAAACCGCCATCCAAAGCGATCAACCAATCTGCCGAGCGCACTTTCACTTCGTTATCTGTCGGATTGACCAAAATGTTCGAGGCGCATTCCGACACTGTTCCGTATAATTGGCGGGCAGTTTTACCGGTTTTTTGGGCTTCCAACAATTCCTTCATCATCTTGCTGTAGATTTCTTCCCGGCGTTCCTCTTCCAAGTTTGCAGCTCTCAAGGTTCTGTCCAGCCCCAGCATGTATTGTTCATTTCTTTTAGTCAAACTCTGCCATAATGCTTTGTTTTCGACCTTCATTTGTTCAACGCTCTTCGTTTCTTCCAATGATAAATCCTCCCTTGATTACATGCGGCACCCTTGTGTTCGTATCCTTTTTAGAACGGTTCTGAATCCTAGAGTTCTCCGCCTAAGTTGCCAAACACACACGTACAAAAAGCGTCCGCTTTGCGTTTGGCCCCTTAGTGCTCGATTTCTACCCGGGATTCATCGTATCCTTTTAGTTGAACTCTGAAATGCAGGGGATTCCGCCTAAGTTGACATTACGTCACGGCCAAACTACGGCCGTTCTCGTAATGTCCTCTTAGTGCTCATCCCCTCCCGCATTTCATCGTATCCTTTAGTTGAGTTCTGATTCGCAGATACCGCTCCCGTTTCACACCCAGCGTAGTGAACAAAAGAGGTTCACTTCGCTGGGTGCTCCAACGTCCGGGTATCTGAACGCGAATCATCACATCCTTTTATACGTTAAACCTGAATTCCATTACGTCGCCGTCTTGGACTACGTAGTCTTTTCCTTCAAGTCTGACTCTTCCAGCTTCTTTGGCGGCTTGCATGCTGCCATATGCCAACAAGTCATTGTAGGAAACTGTTTCGGCGCGGATGAAGCCGCGTTCGAAGTCGGAATGGATGATACCTGCTGTCTGCGGTGCTTTCATACCTAATTTGAATGTCCAGGCACGGACTTCTTTTTCGCCTGCCGTGAAGTAAGTTCCCAGGCCAAGCAAAGTGTAGGCTTTACGGATCAGTTGATCCAATCCGGATTCTTTGATGCCGAGCTCCGCCAGGAATTCAGCTTTTTCTTCGTCATCCAATTCAGCTACTTCTTCTTCGATACGGGCGCACACGGTAACGACCTCTGCACCTTCTGTTGCCGCAAATTCACGGACAGCTTGAACCATTTCGTTTTCTCCGCCGGCTACTACGTCTTCTTCGGAGATGTTTGCGACATACAGAACAGGCTTTGTCGTCAAAAGGAACAGGCTTTTCACAAGCGGTTCTTCTTCGGGTGTGAACTCGATCGTACGGGCGGATTTGCCCTCTTCAAGGGTCTTCTTGATTTTATCCAGGATCTCCAGTTCGCGGACAGCATCTTTGTCTTTTGTACGGGCAATTTTGCTGATGCGCGTATAGCGTTTCTCGATGGATTCCAAATCCGCGAAAATCAGTTCCAAATTGATGGTTTCAACATCATCCAACGGATCCACTTTACCGCTGACGTGTGTGATGTTATCGTCTTCGAAACAACGGACAACATGACAGATGGCATCCACTTGGCGGATGTTGGCTAAGAATTTGTTCCCTAGACCTTCGCCTTTGCTGGCGCCTTTTACGATTCCCGCGATATCCGTGAATTCAAAAGTTGTCGGGACAGTTTTCTTCGGTTTCACCAATTCTGTTAATTTATTCAAACGTTCATCGGGAACTTCGACTACTCCGACATTTGGGTC
The DNA here is from genome assembly GCF_963667775.1 of uncultured Trichococcus sp. Classification (NCBI taxonomy): domain Bacteria; kingdom Bacillati; phylum Bacillota; class Bacilli; order Lactobacillales; family Carnobacteriaceae; genus Trichococcus; species uncultured Trichococcus sp. Next base: position 2,353,014 of record NZ_OY764015.1, read on the forward strand.
GATCGTTGCGAATGGATAGTTTGCGGCTTCCACTCCCGCTTTGGTGATGGCGTTGAACAAGGTGGATTTCCCTACATTCGGTAATCCTACGATTCCTGCTGTTAATGACATTTCTTCACACTCTTTCCAATTATATTGCTTTTATTTGTTGCTTCAAAGACTTACTCGACAGTTTCTTCTGCCTTAGTCAGTACTTTTTTCATCTTTTTCTCGAATTCGCGTCGCGGCATCATGACCATCTGCCCGCATTTCAGGCATTTGATCCGGATGTCCATACCCATTCGGATGATTTCCCATGAGTTGTTTTTGCAGGGATGCGGTTTTTTCATTTCGACCACATCATGCAATCCATAATCTTGTTGTACCAAGGCCAAATGCACCTCTTTCTGATGTCTTCGTCTATTCTTAATCGTCCAGGGAAATTTGCAGGATATCCAAAATCCGGGTCAGATCGGCTGGCGAAAGGTATTCGATCTCGATCTTGCCTTTTTCGCCCTTGCTGGATATCTGTACGGATGTCCCGAATTTGTCCATCAAACGTTCTTCGCTCTCTTTGATGTATACCGGTTTCGTTTCTTTTTTCTTCTTGGTTTTCTTTTTGGCGACGTCTCCGGGATTGTTCAGTTGTTGGACCAGCAATTCCAGATGCCTGACCGTGATGCCTTCTTCAGCAGCTCGTTTTGCCAGTTCGCTGATCAACGATTCATCATTCAACCCTAAAAGCGTACGGGCTTGCCCCATGGAGATCAATCCTTCTTGCAGCATCCGTTTGACGTCCTGCGGCAGATTCAACAGGCGCAGATGGTTGGCGATGTAAGGACGGCTCTTGCCTAATCTCTGGGCTACATCGACTTGCGTAAGATTCAGTTTGTTCATCAAGGTTTGGTAGCCTTCCGCCTCTTCCAGCGGAGTCAGGTCTTCCCGCTGCAGATTTTCCAGAATGGCGACTTCTATCATTGCCGTCTCGTCAAATTCACGGACGATTGCCGGGATTGTTGTTTTGCCCGCCAAACGGGAAGCACGGACGCGGCGTTCGCCTGCAATGATTTCATAGCCTTTTACGCTGGATTGGCGCAGGATAACTGGTTGGATGACGCCGTTCAGCATGATCGAGTCAGCCAATTCCCGCAAAGTCGAGTCATCGAAGGTTTTCCGTGGCTGATAAGGATTGGGACGGATCTCGTCTAAAGGGATCTCCTGTACCTTTTCTGTTTTTTCATCGATCTTCTCGATATCTTCAAAGTTACTGAAGAGCGCGTCGATGCCGCGTCCAAGCCCTTTGCTGTTTTTATTCGCCATCTGCTAACACTTCCTTTGCCAACTCAAGATACACTTCCGCTCCTTTTGAACGGATATCATAGTCAACGATCGATTGCCCGTAGCTTGGCGCTTCGGATAAACGGACATTACGCGGAATGATTGTCTTGTATACTTTTTCTTTGAAATACTTTTTGACCTCATCCACGACTTCGAAGCCGAGGTTAGTCCGGGCGTCCAGCATCGTCAATAATACCCCTTCCAATTTCAGGTCCTTATTGAAATGCTTCTGAACCAAGCGGAAGGTGTTCAACAGTTGACTCAGCCCTTCCAAGGCATAGTATTCGCACTGAACCGGAATCAGAACCGAATCACTGGCGGTGAAGGCATTGATCGTCAAATGACCCAGTGATGGCGGGCAATCGATGAAGATGAAGTCGTATTCCTCACGCAACGACTGCACTGCCTCATAAAGGCGCGCTTCTCGATGCGGCTGATTCGTCAACTCGATTTCGGCGCCCGCCAATTGGATGGTTGCAGGCACGACCCACAAATTTTCCCGTGAGGATTCTCTGATGACATTCTCGATGGGTTCTTGGTTCACTAAAACATCATATATATCTTTTTCAACATCTGCTTTTGAAATGCCGAGCCCGCTGGTGGCGTTCCCCTGGGCATCACTATCTATCAATAACACTTTTTTGCCTAAGTAGGCCAAAGAAGCTGCTAAATTGACGGTGGTCGTCGTTTTTCCGACGCCGCCTTTCTGATTTGCGACTGCAATAATCCGTGCCATCTGTTCTCCTCCACTTTCTTTCGTTCATTTGAAGCTGGTGTGCCGCCGTTCTACTTTTTTGCCTAAAAAAAGAGAAAAAACGATACCTGCGCCTTTTCTCCTACGCATTTCTTCAAAATGAATCATCATTTATCGCTCAGTATGTCTATTTATAAAAAAGGCTATAACTTTACCAGACTATTGTAACAAAAAAATTTGGAAAAATATAGGATAGATAAAACCGATGTCATAAAATCGCTTTATACTCGCATCTTAAACCCAAAAAGCCCGGCCTGCCTGCAAAGAAGCAGACGGTCGGGCTGTTCTTTTTCCGATTTACAATGGATTTTTGTTCGGTGTCCCGGCTTTTCTCGGGTAGGTCTTCGGCGTTTCTTTCGTTTTCTTGATCTTCACGATATGGCGTTCGCCTGCATTATTCGGCAGTTCAAAAAAGATATCCTCTTCGAGTTTGCCGCCCAGAGTTGCGATGGCGCGCTCTGCATCGTGGAGCTCTTCTTCCGTGCTGGCCGCTTTCATCGCGACAAAAGTCCCGCCTTTTTTGACCAGCGGCAAACACAGTTCGCTCAGGACACTCAAGCGCGCGACCGCACGTGCCGTCACCACATCGAATTGGGCGCGGAATTTCTTGTTCTGTCCGAAAGTCTCCGCACGATCATGGAAACAGGAAACCCCCGTCAAACCTAATTCGGCAACCAGAGTCTCCAGGAAAGTGATCCGTTTGTTCAATGAGTCCACAATCGTCACCTGCAATTTCGGGAAGGCGATCTTGAGCGGGATGCTCGGGAACCCGGCACCGGCACCCACATCGCAAAGCGTGACTTCCTCTTTGGTGAAATCCATGTGGAATCCCAATGAGATGGAGTCATAGAAATGCTTCAGATAGACTTCATCCGGCTCGGTGATGGCTGTCAGGTTGATTTTTTCGTTCCATTCGCGCAATAGGCGCAAATAAGTTGCGTATTGTTCGAGTTGCGTTTCATTCAAAAGGATCCCTTTTTCGGCAAGGGCCTGGGCAAATTGTTCTGGATTCATAATGTTTCCTTTCATCGTTGGCTTTGTCTGTTTTTCTACCTCTCTACTTTATCCTGAAAGAGCCTTCTGTACAAGGCATTCTTGCAGTTTCTCCGGTTGTCCATCTTTAGCGGCATGCCGATTCGACTTCTATAAACACGAACATTACGATGAAGTCAAGACACATCAACTTTAAATCCATCGAACATTATCCCGAATAGCCAAAAAATTCTCCGTCCACTGCGCAATTTGCACAAAACACGAACTTTCAATATTAATTTTTTCTAATTTGTTCGCTTTATCCTTGAATTAAAGTGATCGGTTCTATATAATCGGCACTATATTATTTTTCGTTAGTGGCCAGACTATTCCAAACGTCCTTTTTTATGACATCCAAATACGGACAATACAGAAATACTGTTCACTAAAGAGGGAGGAATTACTGCATGTCGTCAAAATCGATCCCGTACCTGCTTGCCGCACCGGGATTCATCCTGCTGATCGTCTTTCTCGTGCTGCCGTTGGTCTCCATTATTTGGCCGACTTTTTTTGATGGCAATCTGACTTTCGCATCCTACAGCGCTTTTTTTCAGGACTCCTATAATGTGAGCATCTTCATGCGTACATTACGGATTTCATTGGTCGTCACTTTCTTTTGTGCTCTTTTCGGTGTCCCTGTTGCCTATTATATCGCTCGGGCAGACAAAAAATTCCGCAGCCTGATGATGGCATTAGTTCTTTTTCCGCTTCTGACCAACTCGGTTGTCCGCAGTTTTGCCTGGATCAATATCCTTGGGCAAAAAGGAGTCGTCAACAATCTCTTGCTGGCAACAGGCATCATTGATGCTCCGATTCCGCTGCTTTACAGCGAATTCGCAATCTCGATCGGATCGATCTATCTGTTCTTGCCGCTGATGGTGATCACCTTGGTGGGGATCATCGAAAATATCGACACCGAAATCATGGAAGCAGCAGAAACTCTGGGTGCCAATCGTTTGACCGCCTTCCTGAAGGTGATCCTACCGTTGAGCGTACCAGGCATCATCGTGGGCAGCATCCTCGTCTTCACAGGCACCTTGACCGCCTATACAACACCGCAACTGCTGGGCGGAAACAAAAACATGATGCTATCGACATTCCTCTACCAAAATGCCATGACCTTGGGCAACTGGACGAATGCCAGCGTCATCGCACTGATCATGATCGTGACGACTCTGATCGTCATGAAAATCTTTAATCTGATTGCATCCGTAATCGATAAGCGAGGTGAAGAACAACATGCGTAAAGAAAAGGGTCTTACATTCTTTGTTTCGCTGGTCTATGCCTTCCTGTTCATCCCTTTATTCATCATCGTGGTCACTTCTTTCGGCGAGAACCCGACCATCCAATTCCCGATTGAAGGCTTTTCTTTCAAATGGTATGCAAATGTATTCGAAAATGCCGCTTTTGCGGACAGCTTCCTGTTGAGCCTGCAGATTTCCTTCTCTGCCACCATACTGGCGCTACTGGTCGGAGTTCCCGCATCTTATGCACTATCCCGCAATAACTTCATGGGCCGTGAGTGGTTGAAAAGCTTCTTCCTTTCGCCGACCATCATACCCGGTGTCGTTGTCGGCTACTCGTTGTTCCAGTTCATTGTCATCACCCTGCAGTTGCCTGTTTTCCAAGGGCTGTTGTTGGGACACTTTCTGGTCAGCCTACCCTACATCATCCGCGTCGTAGGAGGCAGTCTGGAACAGTTGGATTTCTCCATCGAAGAAGCAGCTTGGACATTAGGCAGCACGAAAGCGGGCGCCTTTTTCAAAGTAATTTTGCCGAACATCACATCAGGCATATTCGCTTCATTCATGTTGGCATTCATCAATTCCTTCAACAATATTCCTGTTTCTCAGTTTTTGTCAGGTCCTGGGATTTCGACATTACCGACTACTTTGATGAGTTACGTTGAATACAACTATGATCCCACCGTCTCGGCGCTCTCCGTACTTCTGATGCTGGCAACTATCTTGTTGATGTATCTGATCGAAAAGACGCTCGGACTGTCCTCGATTACCTGATTTTTCAAACTATAAAGGAGGAACATGCATAAATGGCTTTTGTTGATTTAAATGATATCCGCGTCAGTTATGACGGGAAAAACGATATTCTGAAAGATTTGAACCTCGCGATGGAGAAAGGTGAACTGGTTTCCTTATTGGGGCCATCCGGTTGCGGAAAAACGACTACCCTACGCGTCATTGCAGGGCTGATTGAACCTAATGACGGCAATTTTACAGTCGATGGTACCAACTTGACGAAAGTCCCGGTGCACAAACGGAATTTCGGGATGGTATTCCAGTCCTATGCGCTTTTTCCGCATTTGACCATCCGTGAAAATGTCGGCTTCGGCTTGAAGCTGCGGAAAGAAAAAAAAGAACAGATCGATCAAAAAGTTGCAGCAATGCTGGAAGTCACCGGCTTGGCCGAGTTTGCCGAACGCTATCCGAAGCAATTATCCGGAGGACAACGCCAACGTGTCGCCTTGGCGCGGGCACTGGTCATCGAGCCTAAGTTGCTGTTGCTGGATGAACCGTTGAGTAACCTTGATGCAAAACTGCGCATCTCCATGCGTATCGAAATCAAACGAATCCAGCGTCAACTGGGGATAACGACCGTATTCGTCACACATGACCAAGAGGAGTGCTTCTCCATTTCGGACAAAGTCGCTGTCATGAACAAAGGCATCATCGAACAGTTCGCTTCCCCCGAAGAGATCTACAGCAATCCGAGCACTGAATTTGTCGCACGTTTCATCGGATTCGAAAACTTTATCGCGCTTACTGCAACAGAGGCACAAACATTCACTGCAGCGGACGGCTCTTCGTTCAGCACAACCCGCTCGACTGACCGCAAAGAAGTCACCGGCACCATACGTCCGGACGACATTATCCTAAAAACCATTGCGGAACAATCCGGAAATACGATAGCGGGAACCGTTCTGGTCCGTACATTCCTGGGCAAGAGCTACCAATACGAAGTGGAAACGCCACTAGGAAAACTGCTGGTGAACGGAACCAATGAAGCCGCTCATCAAGCTGGCGACAAGGTACATCTGTTCCTGCCGCCCTCAAAAATTGTTTTAGTGTAATAACAAAAAAATAGAAAAAGGGGTTTTATCAAATGAAAAATTGGAAATGGATCAGCCTATCTTTAGCAAGTACAGCACTTTTGGCAGCCTGCGGAAATGGTGGCAGCACAGCGGACAGCTCGGCTGAAGCCGGATCGGAAACAAGCAGCGAATTGACTGTTTCGACCTTCGCGATCGGGGAAGATGTCATCCGCGCGGATGTTTTCGCCCCATTTGAGGAAGAAAACGGCATTACCATCGTTGCCGAAGTCGGAAACAGCAGCGAGCGCTTCACGAAATTCCAAAATAACCCGAACAATACGATCGATGTGATCGAATTGTCCCAAGCCAATGCAGCATCCGGCGTTTCCGAGGGCCTTTTCGAGCCATTGGATGAAACAAAAGTACCGAATATCGCGAACCTGATCGACAGCGCCAAAGGATTGACGGAAGATGGATCCGGTCCTGCCTACACCATCAACAGCATCGGCATCATCTATGATGAGGCAGCCGCTGGCATGACAATCGACGAATGGTCTGACCTTTGGGATCCGTCTTTAGCAGGAAAAATCTCCATCCCTGACATCACAACGACTTTCGGGCCAGCTATGATCCACGTAGCGAGCGACTTCAAAGGAACGGACATCACAACCGATAATGGAACAGCCGCATTCGAAGCTTTGACTGAACTGAAACCGAATATCGTCAAAACCTATACAAAATCTTCTGACTTGGCAAACATGTTCCAATCAGGTGAAATTGTGGCGGCAGTCGTTGGTGATTTCGCTTATCCGATCATTTCAGGCTCAAATCCGGATGTACAATACGTCGTCCCTGAATCAGGCACATACGCTAACTTCAACACATTGAATGTCAACAAAAACTCCGAAAACAAAGAATTGGCTTATGCCTACATCAACTGGAAGTTGAGCAAGGAACTGCAAGAAGTGACTGCCATCTCGTTGAACGAAGCACCAACAAACAAAGAAGTCGTTTTGGATGAAGCAACAGCAGCGAACAAAACCTACGGCGCTGTTGCCGAGCGCGCAAAAGCGATCGATTTCACCTTCGTGAACGAAAACTACGCAGCTTGGATCGCAGAATGGAACAAGACGCTGAATCAATAAGCAATGCCAAAAGCCACGGCGCAGCCGTGGCTTTTCCTGTATCCCTTAATCTATAATAGTGAAAAGACCATTTTAGGAGGCCCTTATGCAAATCGACCTAATCATCGCAAACGCGAAAGTCTTCAACAGTTTCCTGAAGACTTTCGAACGAAAAAACATCGCCATCGCGGGTGAAAGATTCTATTATATCAGCACGGAAGACCTTCAGTCGTTGCAACCGAAAGAAACGGTGGATGCGTCCGGGCAATATGTGATCCCCGGATTGATCGACATCCATATGCACATCGAAAGTTCCATGATCCCCCCATCCCTTTTCTCGGGGGCAGCACTGTCTTATGGTGTCACCACTGTTGTTGCCGATGCTCATGAGATAACCAATGTTTTTGGCTTGGAAGGCATGGAGGCTTTTCTGGCGGAAGATACCGCACTTGACATCTACTACGCGATTCCGTCATCTGTTCCGTCCACCACGCCCGAATTGGAGACCACAGGCGGGTTCATCGGAGTGAAAGAAGTGAGCAGCCTCTTGGATAATCCGCGTGTCATCGCCCTTGGGGAAGCCATGAATTTCAAAGGCATCACCAGCGAACCGGATTCTCTGATCCGTCAGATTCTCAGGGAAACGCAGCTAAAGAAACCGTTTATGCCGCTGGAAGGTCATGTTCCGCGCGTTTCCGGAGTCGACTTGGCAAAATTCATGTATGCCGGCATCACTGCGGATCACACCCACCAAAGCCCTGAATCAATCTATGAAAAAATCAGCAACGGCATGTTTCTGGAGTTCCAGAAGAAATCCATCCTCCCTGAAAACATGGCTGTCCTTGAGAAGTACGATTTCTATGAATATGCAGCGATCATAACCGATGATATCATGGCGGATGACCTGCTGGATGGCCATCTGGATGCCAATGTCCGCGCCGCCATCGCAGCCGGTATGCCGATCGAACAGGCCATTTACTGCACGACCTATACACCAGCCAGGCGTATGGGCTTTCAGGACCGCGGCGCCATCGTTGCCGGCTTCAAAGCAGATTTCATTCTGTTGGATGATCTGGAGACACTTGAGATCAATGCGGTCTATAAAAACGGAAAGCTGGTGCATACAAAAGGTGCGGCTATGGCTTATCCTGCCGAAAAGCCGACTTTTCCGGCGCACTTCTATGACTCCGTCCGCTGCCGCAACTTGACTGCCGATGATCTGCGGATCCCGGTGGCAACAACGGATACCTCAGTCATCTGTAACGTCATCCAGATCCAACCAGTCGGTACTTTCACCGAACCGGTCCAACGTGAAATTCCGGTGAAAGACGGCTTCCTGGACTGGGAGAACAGCGGATTGGCGCTTATCGTTGTGATGGAGCGCTACGGAAAAAACGGAAATATCGGCTTCGGATTGGTCGAAAATGCGTTGACGCAAAAAGGCGCAGTCGCAACGACCTGGGCGCATGATCACCATAACCTGATGGTGATGGGAACCGATGCAGCGGATATGCTTGCCGCCCAACAAGAACTCCTTTCCCTGCATGGCGGCTATATCGTTGTTCAGGACGGAACTATTCTCGGATCCTGTCCGCTCCCGATCGGCGGCATCCTGAGTGATGTCCCGGTTCAGACATTGGGCCACCAACTTCACGCTGTCCGTTCCGCCATGGTTTCCTTGGGATACCGGAACGGCAATGAAATCATGAGCTTCTCGACCTTATCTTTACCGGTGTCACCGGCCATCAAAATAACTGATTACGGCATGATGGATGTGCATACCCATGCAACCATCCCGTTGATTGCGAGGGAAAAATGAGAACACTGATCACAAATGTTACTGCGCTGACGATGAACACGGAGTATGATGTCTTCGAAAAGGGCTTCATCCTTTTCGAAGATGACCGCATACTTGCTGTTGGACCGGCTGAACAGCAGCCGGATACTGGCTATGATCGGATGATTGATGGAAGGAATGCCATCGCCATGCCCGGCATGGTGAACACCCACACCCATATCGGCATGATTCCCTTCCGCTCCCTCGGCGACGACACTCCGGATCGGTTGCGCCGGTTCCTCTTCCCTTTGGAAAAAGCCTGCATGACCAAAGAATTGGCATACCATAGCGGCAAGTACGCCATCGCCGAGATGCAGTTGGCGGGCGTGACCACCTTCATGGATATGTATTATTTTGAAGATGAACTGGCACAGGCAGCGGATGAAATGCAGGCGCGGGCCATCCTGGGGGAAACGGTCATCGACTTCGCTACTTGCGACACAAGCGATCCGCACGGCGGCTTGAGTTACGCGGAAACGTTCATCCCGAAATGGCTCGACCACGAGTTGATTACGCCTGCCATCGCGCCGCATGCCCCCAACACGAACAGCCCGCAAGCCTTGCAAGAAGCGGCTGCCATCGCGGAAAAATACGGAGTTCCGATCAGTTTGCATCTGAGTGAAATGGACTATGAAATCCGCCACTTTCAGGAAGAGTATGGAAAAACACCGGTAGCCTTTCTGGCTGACTTGGGTGTGTTGAGTGAGCGGCTCATCGCCGCCCACTGCATCCATGTCACACCCGAAGATATCGCCTTATTGAAGCGATATGACGTAGCAGTCGCTCACTGCATCGGGGCGAATACGAAATCCGCCAAAGGGGTTGCACCTGTGAAAGCCATGCTGGAGGCAGGCATCCGGGTCGGCCTGGGAACGGACGGTCCAAGCAGCGGGAACACATTGGATCTGTTTACCCAAATGCGCATGTTCGCGAATTTCCACAAAACCCATCTTCAGGATCGCGCAGCCTTCCCGGCGCGGGATATCGTCCGCCTGGCAACACTCGGAGGCGCCGAAGTGTTGGGATTGGCCGACAAAACCGGCTCGCTGGAAGCAGGAAAAAAGGCTGATATCGTCCTCGTCGAAACGGACTCCGCAAATATGTTCCCGATATTCGATCCATACGCTGTATTGGTTTATTCCGCAAATGCCGGGAATGTATCGGATGTCTTCATCAATGGGGTTCCCATCGTTTCCGGCAAACGGTTGCTCACACAAGACCTGGCCGCTTTGAGGACTGCTTTGGCATCCGAAATGCAAGACTTCATCAAGCAAGCAGAACGAAATGAAAAAAAGACAATCCTATGATCGTCAAAAAGCCGCTGTCCCGAATAAAGGACAGCGGCTTTTTCAATCTATTTAATCATCCAACAAACTTGCGATGATGATTTCCAGTTCCACGAAGGAGTTGGCGATGCGATCTGGATTTTCCGCACGCAAAGTTTGGGGCGAACTGCCGCCCCAAGTGATGCCGACGGTCTTTACGCCTGCCATTTTCCCCATCTGCATATCATAGATGGTATCACCGATCATGACGGTGTCTTCTTTCGCCATCGGGATTTTCTCCCAGGCAGTGAAGATGCCTTCCGGATTCGGTTTGTGCTGGTTCATATTATCCAATCCGATGACCACTTCCATCAGATCCAACAGATCCACTGCAGCAAGACTGCGCAACAAAGCCTTGGTTGCTTTGTTGGAAATCACGCCCAGATGATGTCCGTTCCCTTTCAGCTCCATCAAGGAATCCCGCGACAGATCGTATGGTTCCAACAGCATATTTTCATACTTCTCGTATTTGTCCCAAAAGACTTCCATCAGCTTATCCAGCTCGACCGGAGAGAGTGCATATTGCTTCAGATAGCCGATAAACTTCACAAAATGGGGCTTTCCTCTATCCTCACGCAATTGCTCAGGGGTTGGAACGGGATAGCCGAAATGTTCAAATGTATCCATTGTAGCCATTTCGCTAATTTTACATGTTTCTGCCAAGGTACCGTCAAAATCGAATAGTAGTAATCCCATCTTCCATCTTCCCTTCGATCGCAAATATGAACCAGATGCGGACCATAGAGGTGACCTCTACTTTTAACGCAGCTGCTCAAAAATTCCGAATGTTCACTATAATCAAAATTATAACAAACAAAAACGACAGAATAATGAGGTTTTATTTAGAATTTGGAAAGAAATACCTATTTTCAACCCTATAAAACCAGATATTCACGAACATTAGAAGGAAATGTAATTATGAACGTACTGATTTTGAACCTCCAATGCTTACCCGTTGTGGTCTCCATCTGTGGACAGGGGTAATTGACGGAATATCAAAATTTGCGTATGCTTTTGAGTAAATCCAGAAAGGGAGTTGGAAACGAAATGACACAGAGAAAAGAACTGCGACGCCAATTCGAAGAGGTGCCGATTGAAGCAGGCATCTACGAAGTACAGAATACGGAAAACCAAAAGATTTTCATCGGCAAAACCCCTAACCTGAAGACTTTGAATGGCATGAAACATATTTTGAATATGGGTGCGAACAACAACAAGGAACTCCAAGCCGATTGGAACCACTTCGGGCAGGATGCCTTCACGTTTACAATTTTGGAAGTGGTTGAAAAGAGCGAGGACCCTTCCTTCAACGAGAAGAAAGCCTTGGAACAACTGGAGGAGAAATGGCTGATCGAAAAGCAACCTTTCGGGGAGCGCGGCTACAACCGCAAACCTAAAGCATAAAGACTGGCTAACTTTCCAATAAACAGAAAATCCGAACTCCGGCGAGCCTAGGCTTCGCCGGAGTTCGTTCTGCATTTTTGTGCGTTCTCCGGCGAGCCTGTCTTCCCCGGAGTTGAGGTCAAAAGTTAAGTTGTCTTCCGGTGGACGGGTCTTTCAGCGGAGCTGAGTCCGTGTTCCGCTTCGCGCTCCTCCGTCCAACGGCACTCAAAAAAAGAAGGGCTCTCAATTGACTCGAGAGCCCTTCTTTTTTAGTTGATGCGATAAGCGTGATTGAGTGGGCCGCTGCCCTTGCCCAGATCCAGTCCGTCGCGGAGCGCGCCGGTGATGTAGGCTTTGGCTTGGCGGATGCTCGCTTCCATTCCGTGGCCTAAAGCCAGATTCGCTGCGATGGCTGAGGAAAGCGTGCAGCCGGTGCCATGCGTATTCGGGTTTTCGATCCGTTCCGACTCGAACCAACTGACTTTTCCGTCCATAAAGAGCAGATCGTCGGCGCTGTCCCTCAGATGGCCGCCCTTCAGGAGCACGCTGGTTCCCGCTGCTGAAGCGATGCGCTCCGCCGAAGCCAGCATATCCGCCTTCGTCTCGATTTTGACACCGCTCAGCACCTCTCCTTCCGGCACATTGGGGGTGATCACATCAGCCAACGGCAACAACAGCGTCCGCAAAGCCTGGCTGGCATCGTCCTGCATCAGGCTGCTGCCGCTTGTGGCCACCATGACCGGATCCACGACGATGTTTTCTGCTTTGTATTCTGCCAGCTTCTCCGCGATGACTTTGATGATTGCGGCGTTCGACACCATGCCGATCTTCACCGCATCCGGCCGGATATCCTCAAAGACGCAATCCAACTGCTGCGCCACAAATTCAGGCGTCACTTCCATGATTCCGGCAACCCCTGTCGTGTTCTGTGCCGTCAGCGCCGTGATCACGCTCATCCCATAGACTTTATGCGCCATCATCGTCTTCAGGTCCGCTTGAATCCCCGCTCCGCCGCTGCTGTCAGAACCGGCGATCGTCAATACTATTTTCATGTTTTTGCTCATCCTTTCCAATCCGAAAATGAATAAATGTACTGCTCCGTCATCGCTTCGATGCGCTCCCTATCCTGTGCCGCCGTCTCATCATAGACGCCGACTACCCGGAAACCGGCTGCTGTTGCCGTTTCGATGGCGTGCAGGGCATCCTCAAAGATGACGGTCTTCGTGAGGGGAGCCCCGAGATGTTCGAACGCCCGCTGAAAAATGAGCGGATTGTCTTTGCCCGCCTTTACTTCACTGCTGGTCAGGATGGTGCTGAAATATTCCCGGATGCCCAAACGCTCCAAGGCGCTCTCGGCCAAATTCCTTTCGGTCGCAGTGGCGATGCACATCTTCACATTCTGTGCCTGCAATTTCTGCAGGTATTCCGCTGTGCCGGCTTTAAGCGGGACTTCATAACGGTAAAGATCCGCAATCAGCGTTTCAATTTCCCCAATGATTGTCTCTTCATCTTCGTGCAATCCGTAGTCCGCTCGAAAATGTTGTGCGGCTTGCTGCAGGCTCATCGTCTTCAACGCATCCTGCAATCCAGGAGCCGGCTGCAGCTTTTTCTGAAGCAAATAATTTTCTCCCAATCCTTGCCAGATCGGCATGGAATCCAGCAGCGTCCCGTCCAGATCGAAGATGGCTGCTTCCAGTTTCATGGTTGCACCATCGCTTCGGCTAACGGGCGCAGCCGCTTAACGGCCGCGGTGATGTTCGGCTGCGCAAAGATGGCGGATACGACGGCAACCCCATCGATGCCGCTGCCCTTCAGGTTGGGGATATTCCCTTCAGCAATGCCTCCGATCCCCACAACGGGTATGCTCACCGCCCGGCAGATCTGCTGCAGCGTTTCGATCGATAGCGTGTTGGCATCCGGCTTCGTCGCTGTGCTGTAGATGGCACCGACGCCCAGATAATCGGCCCCGTTCCGTTCCGCCATCAGCGCCTCCTCGACGGAATGGGCAGAAACGCCCAGAATTTTTCCCTCGCCGATCCGGCTGCGGACATCTCCCGCCTGCATATCGCTCTGTCCCACATGAACGCCATCCGCATCCAGCGCCAAGGCCACATCCACGGCATCATTGATGATGAAGGGAACGCGGTGGCGTTTGGCCACGGCCTGCAGTTCCTTGCCCAGGGAGACAAAGGCATCAAAATCCAGTTCCTTCTCGCGCAATTGCACGACGGTAACGCCCGCCTGGATGGCTTCTTCAAGCTGTTCCGCCAAGGACGCGTTCCCCAGCCATTGGCGATCGGTCACCGCGTAAAGCAGCAAATCGTTCTTATCTAGTCTCAATTTTAGCGCCCCCTTCCAGTTTTTCGGCCGACATCTTGCTGATTTCATCGATGATGTAGCTGCGGTAGGATGAAGTCCCTGCGGCAGTGCGGATCATCCTTTCGTGAGCCAGCTCGCCGCTGACCCCCATCAGGCATACCGCTGCCGCGGTGGCATCCAGCAACTGCTCCGGGTTGGCTCCGCAATAGGCGGCAATCAATGCCGACAGCATGCAGCCGGTTCCGGACACCTTCGCCATCTGCGGATGCCCGTTGCGGATGATGTAGGCTTTGTCCCGATCCGCAACGATGTCGATCGCTCCGGTGATCGCGACGATCGCCTCGTTCCGGTCGGCCAATCGTTTGGCGAACGCGACCGTTGCCTCGAGCGTCTCCTCGGTCACTGCATCGCTGATGTCAGCATCGACACCTTTTGTCGTGCCGCTGCCGGAATGGATCGTCTTCATTTCCGAAATGTTCCCTTTGATCACGGTGAAGGCAATGTCCTCCAGCAATCTGAAGGTCACTTCGGTCCGGAAAGGGGATGCCCCCGCGCCGACCGGATCCAAAACGACGGGATGGGCGAGCGCATTGGCTTGGCGTCCCGCCAGCAACATCGATTCCACAGCCCGGCTGTTCAGTGTTCCGATGTTCAGGTTCAGGGCGGTGCAGATGCTTGTGATTTCCGCGACTTCCTCGGGGGCATCCGCCATGATCGGCGTCCCGCCGGCAGCCAAGAGGGCATTGGCGACATCATTGACGGTGACATAATTGGTGATGCAGTGGACCAGCGGCGTCTGTCGCTGTACATTCTCGAATAGCGTTTTGAACATGGGATACCTCCAGATAGTTTGTGTATTGCGACAAAAAAAGCGGGAAATGTCCGAATAGGCATTTCCCGCTGAATAGAATCATTCAATGTTATTTCCCTACGTTGGCATTATCCAAATCAGGTAATCGGTCGAAGTTGATTACTTCCTCTCAGCCTGCTGACACAAGCTCCCTTTTTTCGTATGTAATTGTGTAACTATCTTAACATAAGCGGCAGCCTTACTCAAGAATCATTTTTGCTGATTCTTTTTATCTTGATTGCGCATTCAGCCACTCGAAAATGTTCGCATAACTATAGTTCAATCTTTTAAAAAACGAGACTATCTCAAGAAGAGACAGCACCGGCTTCCTATTCTGCTGTTTTTGCGATCTTTCCTTGGGTCACGTAGACCATCAATACGGAAATATCTGCTGGGTTGACGCCGCTGATCCGGCTTGCTTGGGCAATCGTTTCCGGTTGGATCTTCTTCAGGTTCTGTTTGGCTTCGTTGGCGATTCCGTTGATCGCATCGTAATCGATGTTCGCAGGGATGCGTTTTTCTTCCATCTTCTTCAGCTTGTCCACTTTTTCGGCGGCTTTCTTGATGTAGCCGGCGTATTTGATCTGCACTTCCACTTGCTTGATGACCTCTTTCGGCAAGGCTTCTTCAAGCGGTGCAAAAGCAATTAGACCTTCATATTTCAGTTCCGGACGCTTCAGTAGATCCGCAAACAAAATGCCGTCCTTCAGCGGAGCTGAGTTTTGTTCCGCAAGGAAAGCCTGCAGCTCTTCAGTCGGTTTCAGACGGGTGCTCTCGAGGCGGACGATTTCCTTTTCGACAGCCTGTTTTTTCTCCAAGAATGACTCGTAGCGTTCTTCCGTCACCAAACCGATCTCACGGCTCATCTCGGTCAAACGGAAGTCGGCATTGTCATGGCGAAGCAACAGACGGTACTCGGCGCGTGAAGTCAACAAGCGATATGGCTCCATCGTCCCTTTTGTGACCAGATCATCGATCATGACGCCGATATAACCATCGCTCCTTTTCAGGGTAAACGGTTCTTTTCCTTGCACAGCCAATGCCGCATTGATGCCGGCGACGATGCCTTGTCCGGCAGCTTCTTCATACCCGGATGTACCGTTTGTTTGACCGGCAGTGAACAGATTTTTCACCAATTTCGTCTCCAATGAAAGTCGCAGCTGATGCGGTTTCACGACATCGTATTCGATGGCATAGCCTGTCCTCATCATTTGGGCATTTTCCATCCCCGGCACGGAACGGATCAGATCAAGCTGAACATCTTCCGGCAACGAGGTGGACAAGCCTTGTACATAGACTTCTTCGTTTTCGCGGCCTTCCGGTTCCAGGAAGAGCTGATGGCGCGGCTTGTCGTCGAAACGGACGATTTTGTCTTCGATTGACGGGCAATAGCGGGCACCTACCCCTTCGACGATGCCGGTGAACATCGGCGCGCGGTGGAGATTATCACGGATGATTTCATGGCTTTCTGGACTCGTATAAGTCAGCCAGCAGGATAATTGGTCCTTCAGGTAGTCTTCATCTTTGGAAAGGAAGCTGAAATGGTTCGGCTCGACATCACCGGGCTGTTCCTCGGTTTTGGAATAATCGATGGTCGAAGCCATCACCCGCGGCGGCGTTCCGGTCTTGAAGCGCGCCAATTCAAATCCCAGATCCAACAGATTTTCGGATAACTTGATGGACGGCTGCGAGTTGTTCGGTCCGGAAGAGTAAACCAAGTCCCCGATGATGATTTTCCCTCTGGAAGAGGTTCCGGCTGTGATGACGACGGCTCCAGCGCGGTAAACGGCGCCTGTGTGCGTCACTACGCCCTTGACTTCGCCGTCTTCTACGATCAGTTCCTCAACAATAGCCTGTTTCAACAAAAGATTCTCTTGTTTTTCGATCGTATATTTCATTTGATGCGAATATTCATTCTTATCTGCTTGGGCACGCAACGCTTGGACAGCAGGTCCTTTGCCTGTGTTCAGCATGCGCATTTGGATATATGTCTTGTCGATGTTGCGCCCCATCTCGCCGCCCAATGCGTCGATTTCCCTTACGACGACACCTTTTGCGGGCCCCCCCAGAGATGGGTTACAGGGCATAAAAGCGACCATATTCAAGTCGATTGTAGCCAACATTGTATTACATCCCATACGCGCAGCGGCAAGTGCTGCTTCGGAACCGGCATGTCCGGCTCCCACAACAATCACATCAAAACTTCCAGCTTCAAATCTGTTCATTTTTCCATTCCTTCCATTATGCTATCTATTTGTTCCTAACATTCATTACGCAATTCATCATATCATTTCTAGTTGAGTTCTGATTCGCAGATACCGCTCCCGTTTCCCACCCAGCGAAGTGAACAAAAGAAGTTCACTTCGCTGGGTGCTCCAACGTCCGGGTATCTAAACGCGAATCATCACATCCTGTTATTTCCCCAGACAGAATTGTGTGAAGAGTTGGGTGAGGAGTTCGTCCTGGACGCTGTCGCCGGTGATTTCTCCAAGTAGGTCCCAGCAACGGGTGAAATCGATCTGGACGAGGTCGATCGGCATGCCCGATTCGATGCCGCTCAGCACTTCATCCAGCGAATCCATCGCATCGTTCAAGAGCGCGATATGGCGGACGTTGGATACATAGGTTGCATCCTTCTCGCCGGTTTCCCCGGAGAAGAACATCTTCGTGATCTGTTTCTCGAGTTGTTCCAGTCCGGTTTCGCTCAGCATTGATGTTTCGATGATTCTTTCAGGATCGCTCCAAGGTTCCAGCTCACCGGTCGTCATCTTCGCTTCCAGATCCATTTTGTTCATCAGGATGATGCGGTTCATGTCCTTTGTGTCTTCCAAAAGCTGTTTGTCTTCTTCCGTCAGCCCTTCGTTCTGGTTGATCAGCAGCAGAATCAGATCGGCTTCGGCCAAGGCTTTCCGGCTGCGTTCGACTCCGATTTTTTCCACGACATCCTCCGTTTCGCGGATACCGGCTGTATCGATCAGCTTCAATGGAACGCCTCTGACGTTCACGTATTCCTCGATCGTATCGCGGGTTGTGCCGGCGATATCCGTCACGATGGCTTTCTCTTCACGCAACAGGCGGTTCAGCAGACTGGATTTGCCTACATTCGGGCGGCCGATGATGGCTGTCTGAAGGCCTTCGCGCAGGATTTTTCCCTGCTTGGCGGTATCCAACAGATGCTGGATGTGTCCGCGCACTTCAATGGTGCGTTCTTTCAAGAGCTTTGTCGTCACTTCCTCGACGTCATCGTATTCCGGGTAGTCGATGTTCACTTCGACCTCAGCCAATGTGTTCAGGATGATCTGACGGATATCCCGGATCATGCCGGATAATTTGCCGTCCAACTGATGCAGGGCCACGTTCATCGCGCGATCGGTTTTGGCACGGATCAAGTCCATGACCGCTTCGGCCTGCGACAGATCAATCCGGCCGTTCAGGAAGGCGCGCTTTGTGAATTCCCCGGGCTCCGCCATGCGGGCACCGTTCTGGAGAATCGTCTGCAGAATCCGGTTGACGCTCACGACACCGCCGTGGCAGTTGATCTCCACGACATCTTCGCGGGTGAAAGTCTTCGGTCCGTGCATGACGGAAACCATGACCTCGTCGATCATATCGCCTGTGCGCGGATCATAAAGGTGACCGTAATTGATGGTATGTGTGGCGACGTCAGTCAAGTGCTTCGTCCCGGCTCGGTATAAGGCATCGGCTATCTGGATTGCCTGATCGCCGCTCAAACGTACAATTCCGATGGCCCCTTCTCCAGGCGGCGTCGAAATGGCGGCGATGGTATCAAATTCATTTGTAATCATTCATTATCGTCCTTTCTTGGTCGTTTCAGCGTACAAAAAAAGCGCCCACTCCTCCCCTTCGTTCAAGCGGGAGGAAAAGCACTTTGACTGCAGTTCACTTTGGATATTCTTTTCAGCTTACTTTAAATAGATTTCTAGCCGATTATACAAGCAATGCGGGCGCAATGCAAGCATTTGACGGATGTTTTTTCATTTCATCATCAGATACAAAGCTCCGCCCGCCAACAGGAGGATGCTGTTGCGGATCAGCCGATCTGCAGGGCGATTTTCCCTGTCTGTTCGGCACTTTCCAACCGCTGGAAAGCCTCCCTGAACTGCTCTGCCGGATAAACGGCATCGACCACGGGATGGAGATCATGCTCCTCAACAAAATGGATCATCGCTTCATATTCTTCAAAGCTGCCCATCGTCGAACCTTTCAGCGTGTACTGTCCGTAAAAGAATTTCCGCAGATCGAAGGTGACCAGATCGCCCGTCGATGAGCCGAAAGTCACGATGGTGCCGCCTCTGCGCACCGCATCCAGCGACTTGTCGAAAGTGGCTGCGCCGACCGATTCGATTACGACATCCACTTTTCCGCCGCCCATCGCTTCCACCCAATCCTCATCGTGCAGCAAGCCTTTATCGGCTCCGTACTGCAACGCCTTCGCCAATTTTTCTTTCGAGCGCGATGTGACGTATACCGTCGCTCCGGCGGCCTTGGCGAATTGCAGCAGGTAGGTGGCCACTCCGCCGCCGATGCCTGGGATCAGGACTTTCATGCCTTCCGCCACGCCGCCTTTTGTGAATAGGGCGCGGTAAGCAGTCAAAGCGGACAGGGACAGGACGCCTGCTTCTTCCCAAGATAGGTGGGCGGGTTTATGGACAGCATTCTCTTCGGAAACAACGATTTCCTCCACCATCGCCCCCTGCTCCGAACTACCGAGAATCGTGAAAGTTTCCGGAGCCGTGTCGCTGTTCTTGCGCCAACCGCTACCGGGATAAAGCATCACTTCATCACCGGTTTTGAAACGCGTCACTTCTGCTCCGACAGCCGCAACGATGCCGGCAGCATCCGATCCGATGACCACCGGATGCTTTTCATGCGCTTGGCTCAGGGCAAAAAGGTCACGATGATTCAATCCGGCCACTTTGACCTTGATTTTTATCTCGGAAGGCCCTACCGGTTGTTCCGCACGGTCTTCCCATTTCAAACCTTCCAAACCAACTTTTCCGCTGTGAATCAATGTTTTCACCATATCAATCACTCCTCAAATGGATAGTTCTGTCAGATTCAGTATAACTTTTCCGGACAGAAATACAAAGAGGGAGACCCGAAGCCTCCCTCTCACTTGCTATTTTTCGGTAAAACGGATCGCTTTTGCTCCGATATCGGAACGGTAGAACGTGTGCGCAATCGGATTTGCACTCAGGTAACGGTAAGCTTTGTCTTGCGCGGCTTGGAGCGTTTCGCCTTGGCCAGCGATCAACAGGATGCGCCCGCCGTTTGACAATAGTCCTTGTTCGCCAGACTTCACGCCTGCTGCATAGACGATGCAATCCGCATTTTCCGTATCCAGATCAGGCAATGGGATATCTTTCATTGGCGCTTCCGGATAGCCTTCAGCGGCAACAACGACACCCAAAGTGTAACGATCGGTGTACATTTCGATGACCGGATCTTTTCCGTTCAGGATGTCATCGATGACTTGTGCCAAGTCGGAAGCCATCTGGTTCATGATGACCTGCGTTTCCGGGTCGCCGAAACGGGCGTTGAATTCGATGACGCGCAACCCTTTGGCGGTGATCATCAAGCCGGCGTAGACGACTCCCTTGAACGGAATGCCCTCAGCCACCATCGCCTCTACAGCCGGTTTTACGACCGTATCCAGCACTTCTTGAATCATAGCTTCGGATACTTGCGGTACTGGGGAATAAGCGCCCATACCGCCCGTATTAGGTCCTTTATCGCCATCATAGGCGCGTTTGTGGTCTTGTGCGACGCCTGAATAGTAATACTTTGCACCATTCGCCAGCGCGAACAACGAGAATTCTTCCCCTTCAAGGTACTCTTCAATGACGACCTTCGGCTTGCCCGCTGCATATTTGCCCTGCAGGAGCATGTCGTTCAGTGCATCCAGAGCCTCCGTCATCGTCATCGCGACAACGACGCCTTTGCCGGCCGCCAGACCGTCCGCCTTGATGACGATCGGAACACCATTGGCTTCCACATAAGCAACAGCTGCCTCATAGTCTTCGAATGTCTCATAGGCTGCAGTCGGGATGCCGTATTTTTTCATCAGGTCTTTTGCGAATTGCTTGGAGCATTCCAGGTCGGCCGCTTTTTTGCTGGGTCCGAACACTTTCAGGCCAGCCGCTTCAAATGCATCCGTAACCCCTTCAAACAAAGGAATTTCCGGTCCGACGAAAGTCCAAGCGATGTTGTTGTCTTTGACGAATTGAACCAATCCTTGATGGTCGTTTTCCGCAATGTCGACTAACGTGATGCCGTCTTGGGCCATCCCTGGGTTGCCTTTGGCGCAGTAAACAGTCTCCACCAACGGGCTTTGAGTTAATTTTTTAGCGATGGCATGCTCGCGTCCGCCACTGCCGATTACAAGAAGTTTCATCTGTAGATCCTCCAACCTTTTATATGAAGCTTGATATTACTGAACTGGTGATGTTTTAATCGAGTTCTGAAGCCTAGAGTTCTCCGCCTAACGCTGTTCATGCCCACTCAGCCAAAAGCAGGCTGTTTGGTCCTGAACCTCGTTAGTGCTCAAACTCTGAGCGTAGGATTCATCTCATCCTTTTTAATCGAGTTCTGAAATCCAGACCCCTCCGCCTAAGTTGACAAACGCACACGGACAAAAAGCGTCCGCTTTGCGTTTGTCCTCTTAGTGCTCAGGGTCTAAACGGATTTCATCTCATCTTGTTTTTAGTGTCTGAAGTGTCTTACGCTTGTTTTCAGCATGGTGATGCCGTATTTGTTTGCCATTTCGATCGAATCTTGATCTTTGATGCTGCCGCCTGGTTGGACGATCGCTTTGATGCCGTGTTTGGCAGCATACTCCACGCTGTCGTTCATCGGGAAGAAAGCATCACTCGCCAATACAGCGCCTTCGATGGCGTTGGCCGCTTCGGCTTGCTCGATGGCGATTTTTACGGATCCGACACGGTTCATCTGGCCTGCGCCGATGCCGACTGTCTGTTTGCTGTTTGCCAATACGATGGCGTTGCTCTTCACGTGTTTAACGACTTTCCAGGCGAAATCCATTGCTTTCATTTCGTCTTCAGTCGGTTGACGTTCGGTCATGACTTCCCAATTAGCCGGTACGTCTTCTGTGTTGATGTCCTGCGTCTGTTCCAGCATGCCGCCCAATACGGAGACGAATTCTTTTCCGCCTGCTTTTGCAGCCGAGAAATCCAAGGTCATGATGCGGACGTTTTTCTTTTTGGACAAAATGGCTAAAGCCGCTTCCGTATAGCTTGGCGCCAAAACGATTTCCAGGAACATGCTGTTCAGTTTTTCGGCAGTCGCCACATCCAAAGGACGGTTCGCAACCACAATGCCGCCGAAGATGGATACAGGATCAGCTGCATAACAACGATCGAAGGCTGCATCGATGTCGTCTGCGATACCGACGCCGCATGGATTCATATGCTTGACGGCAACCACAGCGGGCTCGTCGAATTCGCGGGCGATACGGATGGCCGCATCAGCATCTTTGATGTTGTTGTAGGATAATTCTTTTCCGTGCAGTTGGACCGCGCTCGCGATCGAGAATGGCACAGCCAGCGGTTCTTGGTAGAACGTCGCGGTTTGGTGGCCGTTTTCTCCGTAACGCAGGCTCTGTTTCAGATCATAAGTCACTGTCAATTTTTCAGGTTCGGTTTCGCCGACCACATTGGTCAAATATTGTGCGATCAAAGCATCATAGCTGGCTGTATGACGGAATACTTTTGCAGCCAAAGCTTGGCGCGTCTCGAAAGTCGTTTCGCCGGCAGCTTCCAATTCGGCAAGGACTTTTGCATAGTCGCTCGGATCGGTCAGGACAGTCACGCTTGCGTAGTTCTTGGCCGCGCTGCGGAGCATGCTCGGGCCGCCAATGTCGATGTTTTCGATGGCATCCGCCAAAGTCACATCATTTTTGCTGATCGTTTCTTTGAATGGGTAAAGATTGACGACAACGAAATCAATCGGTGCAATATTGTGCTCTTTCATAGCTTGCATATGGTCCGCAAGATCACGTCTGCCCAAAAGTCCGCCATGGATCAGTGGGTGCAATGTTTTTACGCGGCCGTCCATCATTTCAGGAAAGCCGGTTACATCCTCTACGGAAATCGTCGGTACGCCGGCCTCTTCCAAAGCCTTCTTCGTTCCGCCAGTTGAGATGATTTCGATTCCTTTTGCTGCTAATGCCTGCGCAAATGCTACTACGCCTGTTTTATCTGAAACACTGATCAATGCTCTTGTCACTGTGTGTCACTCCTTAAATTTATGATGGATTAATGGGGCTTCAACAAAAGGAAGGACTTCCGCAAGCGCGGAGTCCTCATCCATTTTGTTAGCCTATATTCTTTTGTGCCAGTTGCTGGATCACTTGCGGAAAAATCCGGTGTTCCACTTGGTGGATCCGGGTCTCCAAAGTCTCCAGCGTATCCTCCGGAAGGATCGTCACTTTTTCTTGGGCGATGATCGGGCCGGTATCGACCCCTTCATCAACGAAATGGACGGTGACACCGGTCTCCGGAACGCCTGCTTCGAAGGCGTCCTGGATGCCATGCCGACCCGGGAAATCCGGCAGCAGGGACGGATGGATGTTGACGATGCGGTCGGCATAGGCCGTCAATAAAGTCGGTCCGACGATCCGCATATAGCCGGCCAAGACAACCAAGTCGACCTTTTCTTCTGTCAGATGCTTCAAAATTTCATTTTCGTAGGCGACCCGATCCTCGAAGCCTTTCGGCGTAAAGGAAATCACCGGGATATTGTATTGTTTGGCGCGCTCGATTGCATAGGCTTTCGGCTTGTCGCAGAACAGGAAAGCGATCGTCGCATCCACTTCGCCTGATGCGATGGCTTCGGCTATGGCTTGGAAATTCGAGCCGTTTCCTGAAGCAAAGACAGCTATCCTCATGCTTGAGCCTCTTTCAGGATAACCTCTTTTTCTGATGTTTTTGCAGCCACGGATCCGATCACATAGGCTTTTTCATCGTTCTCAGTCAGAACACCCAGCACTTCCGTCAAGTTTTCGGGAGCGACCGCCAACACCATGCCGATTCCCATGTTGAAGATTTCGTACATTTCAAGAGCCGGAATGTTGCCGATTTTTTCCATCACTTGGAAGATCGGCAAGACAGGCCAGCTGCCTAATTGGATTTCCGCTTGGACGTTATCGGGAAGCATGCGCGGCACGTTTTCGACGAAACCGCCGCCTGTGATATGAGCTACTCCATGCAGCAGCTGTTTTTTGATCAACGGCAACAAAGCATTCACGTAGATTCTTGTAGGCGTCAACAGAACATCGCCCAATTCTTGGTCTTCGATGCCTTCCACTTTATCGACCAATTTGTAGTCATTGTCCTTGAAGAAGATTTTGCGCACCAAGGAGTACCCGTTCGAATGGATGCCTGATGAAGGCAGACCAACCAAGACATCGCCTTCTTTGATCAAGGCAGGTGTCAACAAGGCATCTTTTTCCGCAATCCCTACCGTAAATCCGGCCAGATCGAAATCTTCCGGATCGTACATATCGGGCATTTCCGCTGTTTCTCCGCCGATCAGGGCAGCCCCGGCCTGGACGCAGCCTTCAGCTACGCCAGCGACGATCTGCTCCAGTTTTTCCGGACGGTTTTTGCCGACAGCTACATAATCCAAGAAATAAAGAGGTTCCGCGCCTTGCGCTACGACATCGTTGACGCACATCGCGACACAATCGATCCCGATCGTATCGAATTTTCCGGCTTCGATGGCCAGCATCAGCTTCGTGCCGACACCGTCCGTCCCCGATACAAGCACAGGTTTTTTATAGTTCAATTCCGAAAGGTCAAAGTTTCCGCCGAATCCGCCGACTTCGCCAAAAACGCCTGGACGTTTTGTGCGGTCGATGTGTTTCTTGATGCGACTGACTGTTTCATAACCGGCTGTGACATCCACACCCGCTTTTGCATATGCGTTTTCCATCAAACTTGTCCTCCCTTTAGATTCTCTTTTTGGATAGCTGTCATATTGTTCACGTAATCCGCTTCATAGTCGTACAGCCCAGTCGGGTAGTCCCCGTTGAAGCTGTCCATGCACAAGCCTGAATACGGCATATCAAATTTCAAACCGATCGAATCGATCAGACCCTCTTGGCTAAGGAAAGCCAAGCTGTCCGCACCGATATATGCGCAGATTTCATCGACCGTCATTTTAGCGGCGATCAGTTCGGCTGACTTGCTGATGTCGATTCCGTAGAAACTTGGGTAGATCAAAGGCGGGGAAGAGATGCGGACATGCACTTCTTTGGCTCCCGCTTCTTTCAACAAAGTCACGATGCGTTTGCTGGTCGTCCCGCGCACGATGGAATCATCCACCATGACGACGCTTTTGCCCTGGACAACCCCTTTTACGGCGGATAATTTCATTTTCACGCCCAATTCGCGCAGTTCCTGCGTCGGTTGGATGAACGTACGTCCGACATATTGGTTCTTGATCAGGCCCATTTCGTAAGGCGTTCCGCTTTCTTCCGCGAATCCGCTCGCCGCGGACAAGGAAGAGTTGGGCACACCGATGACGATATCCGCAGTCACTGCCGGTGCTTCGATAGCCAAACGTGTTCCCATGCGTTTGCGCGCTGTATGCACGTTCACCCCGGCAATATTCGAATCCGGACGCGCGAAGTAGATATACTCCATCGCAGCGATGGAGATGGTTGTATCATCGGTATATTTTTCGATCGTCAAGCCGTTGTCGTCAATGATCGCCAGTTCTCCGGCGTTGACGTTGCGGACAAAATCAGCGCCGATCGTATCGATGGCGCACGTTTCGCTGGCCATCACATACGCGCCATTAGGCAATTGGCCGATGACAAGCGGACGGAATGAATTCGGATCGACGGCACCGAACATTTTCTCTTCAGTCAAAAGGATATACGTGAAGCCACCCTTGACCTGATTCAAGCTCTCTTTGATCTTTTCGATCAGGCTGTCTTTCTGGCTGCGTCTGATCAGATGCATCAGAACTTCCGTATCCGAAGTCGAATGGAAGATGGCGCCGTTTTCCTCAAGATTGCGGCGCAATGATTTGGCGTTCACTAAGTTGCCGTTGTGGCAAATGGCGATGTCCATATCATAGAAATGGTACAAAAACGGCTGCACATTCTCGATGCTGTTCTGTCCGGAAGTCGAGTAACGCACATGCCCGATGGCACGGTTACCGGTTAATCTTTGCAGATCATTTCCGTCCTTGAAGACTTCGCTGATCAGCCCCAGATTGCGGTGCACCAACAATTTTCCTTCATCACATGAAACTATCCCTGCACCCTCTTGTCCACGGTGCTGCAAGCTGTGCAAACCGAAGTAAGTCAACTGGCTGGCATTGTCGTCTCCCCAAATGCCGAATACGCCACATTCTTCGTTTAAGCTTTTTGTTTCAGCAAGCATGGAATAGCCTCCTCCCATTTCGATTGTACTTCTTTTACGTCCAAAGTGATTGTTTCGTTCACGGCAACGATTTTCGCCGTGGCATCTTCTGTTACGTTACCGATTTGTGCAGCAGCTGATCCGAAGATCGCTTCCACAGCGGCAACATTTTCAGGTTTCACACTCAGGATGAAGCGTGATTGCGTTTCGCTGAACAGCAACGTTTTATCCATATCAACCGTTACGTCGAAACCTAAGCCAGTGTCAAAGACGCTCTCCATCAAGCCGACAGCCAAACCGCCTTCAGACAAGTCATGCGCGCTGGCGATCAAGCCGGCTTTGATAGCTTTCAGGACATTCGCTTGGTTTTCTTTTTCGACAGCCAAGTCAAAGTCCATCAGTTTGCCTTCGATTTTGCCCAATTCCATTTTTTGCAGTTCGGAACCGTTGAAATCAGCTTTGGTTTCGCCGATCAGGATAATGCGGTCGCCAGCAGCTTTGAAAGTTTGCGTTGTGATGTGTGCAAGATCCTCGATCAGACCGACCATACCGATCATCGGTGTCGGATAAACGGCTACGCCGTCGGTTTCATTGTAAAGGGACACGTTACCTGAGATGACCGGCGTATCCAATTGGCGGCAAGCTTCGGAGATGCCGTCCGCGGAAGTGCTCAATTCCCAGAAAATTTCTGGCTTATCAGGATTTCCGTAGTTCAAGCAGTCTGTGATCGCCAATGGTTTTCCGCCGCTGGCAACGATATTGCGGGCAGCTTCAGCGACAGCGATCTGTCCGCCGATTTCCGGGTTCAAATACAGGTAACGGCCGTTGCAGTCCGTTGTCATTGCGATCGCTTTTTTGGTGCCGCGGACGCGGACAACTGCAGCATCGCTTCCTGGGCCTACAACCGTGCTGGTGCGGACCATGGAATCATAGGTGTCATAGACGTTCTTCTTGGAAGCCAACGTCGCTTGTTGCAATAAAGCCACTAATGTATCCTGCGCTGATGTGAAGGCAGGTTTGTAGTCTTCCATAGCCGCAAATGCAGCGATGCGGGCAGGCACTGCAGTCGGCTTGTAGTAGACCGGAGCATCTTCAGCCAAAGCATCAACCGGAAGTTCAGCCACCACTTTGCCAGCATGAGACAGACGGTACATGCCATCATCGGTAACTTCACCGATCACGACTGCATCCAATTCATATTTTTTGAACAGGTCGACGATGCGTTGCTCTTCGCCCTTCTTGATGCACAGCAGCATACGCTCCTGCGACTCGGAAAGCATCATTTCGTAAGGTGTCATTTCTGTTTCGCGTTGGGGAACGTCATCAAGGTTCAACAGCAAGCCGCTGCCTGCTTTTGAAGCCATTTCCGAACTGGAGGAGACCAAACCGGCCGCACCCATGTCCTGGATACCGATCAAAGCGTCGGAGTAGTCATAAATGCATTCCAAACAAGCTTCCATCAATAATTTTTCCATGAACGGATCGCCCACTTGGACAGCCGAACGTTGTGCTTCTTCCTCTTCCTTGAATTCTTCGGAAGCGAAAGTGGCGCCATGGATACCATCGCGGCCGGTTTTTGCACCCACGTACATGATCGAGTTGCCGACTCCGGCAGCTTGACCTTTTTGCATATCTTTCTGATCGATCAAGCCGACGCACATTGCATTGACCAGTGGATTGCCTTTGTAGCAAGGGTCGAAGACCGTTTCGCCGCCGACAGTCGGGATGCCGATACAGTTGCCGTAACCGCTGATGCCGGCAACGACTTCTTCGAAGATGTGTTTCGTACGCTCATTGTCCAATTCGCCGAAACGCAAAGAGTCAAGGATCGCAATCGGGCGTGCGCCCATGCTGAAGATGTCACGGATGATTCCGCCGACACCGGTAGCTGCGCCTTCATAAGGTTCGACAGCTGATGGGTGGTTGTGGCTTTCCGCTTTGAAAACAACAGCCTGGCCGTCGCCGATATCCACGATACCAGCACCCTCACCAGGTCCTTGCAATACTTGCGGGCCGGTAGTAGGGAATTTTCTCAGGACTGGTTTTGAATTTTTATAAGAACAGTGTTCGCTCCACATAACGGCAAACAGGCCAGTTTCAGTATAGTTCGGCAAACGATGCAAAATTTTATCGCAGATCGTGCCGTACTCTTCGTCTGTCAGACCCCATTCACGATAAATTTTGGACTCTTTTACTTGTTCTGGCGTTGGTTCTAAAAATGCCATTATTTGTTCAGCTCCTTCTTATAATTTTCAACCATGGATTGGAACAGTCGCAAGCCATCCGCTGATCCCAATAAAGCTTCGACAGCACGCTCCGGATGAGGCATCATGCCGAGGACGTTGCCTTTTTTGTTGATGATGCCGGCGATGTCCTCGATGCTGCCGTTCGGATTGCCGTTTGCATAAGTGAATACGATTTGATTGTTGGCTTTCAGGTCAGCCAAAGTCTCTGCATCGCAGAAATAGTTTCCTTCACCATGCGCGATCGGAACAGAGATGATTTCGCCTTCTTTATAGAGGGAAGTGAATTGCGTATCGGCATTCACGACTTTCAGATCCTGCGGTTTGCAGACGAATTTCAAAGTATCATTGCGGCGTAAAGCACCAGGCAATAAGCCGGCTTCAGCCAAAATCTGGAACCCGTTGCAAGTGCCGAATACAGGTTTGCCTTCTTCAGCGAAACGGACAACTTCGCTCATGATGTTAGAAAAACGGGCAATCGCACCTGTACGCAAGTAATCGCCATAAGTGAATCCGCCGGGCAATAGGACAGCATCGAAACCTTCAAGACTTGTTTCATAATGTTGCACATACTCTGCATCTTCTCCAAGAATATCTTTAATGGCTGCATACATATCTAAATCACAGTTAGATCCAGGAAAAACGATGACAGCGAATTTCATTAAGCTTCAACCTCCTGGATTTCGTAACGGTAAGTTTCCATGACCACGTTCGCCAACAATTTGTCGCAGATCTCTTCGATGACTTGTTCAACGTTCTCTTCATCTTTGGAGACTTGGATTTCGAAATATTTTCCGATGCGAATATCTTCGATCGTCGGGTAGCCCATACGGTGGACGGCACCCTTTACGGCTTCCCCTTGCGGATCCAATACTGAGTCTTTATACGTTACATACACGGTTACTTTATACATGTCCAAATTCCTCGCTTTTGTTTTTTTATTTTTTGTTTTTTGTTTTTTCGTCGGTTGCATTCGGATGGCTTACAGTTTGTTCAGGCGATCCAGCACTTCCACGTAGACAGGAATCAGATCTCCCAAGTCACGGCGGTAGATGTCTTTATCCAAATGTTCATTCGTTTCGATATCCCAAAGGCGGCATGTATCCGGTGAGATTTCATCAGCCAGGATGATTTCTCCCTCAGCTGTCTTGCCGAATTCGATTTTGAAATCGATCAGGCGGATGCCGATTGCCTTGAACATCTCGATCAAGGCTGCATTGATCTTCAGCGCTTGCTGCTTGATTTCGGCAACTTCTTCTTCAGTCGCTGCTCCAAGGACTTGTACATGGGCATCATTGATGAAAGGATCATTGAGCGCATCGTCTTTGTAGTAGAATTCCAAAACAGGGAACGGCAAGTCGATGCCTTCCTCCATGCCGAAACGTTTCGCGAAGCTTCCAGCAGCTACATTGCGGACAACCACTTCCAATGGGAACATATTGACTCTTTTTACTGATTGTTCGGTTTCTGACAGTTCTTGGATGTAATGGCTCGCGATACCCTTTTCAGCCAGATACTCGAAGATGCGGCCGGTGATCTGATTATTGAGTCTGCCTTTGCCTTCGATAGTGTCCTTCTTTACGCCGTTTAATGCGGTGGCCTGATTTAGGTATTCTGCCCAAAGGACATTCTCCTGATCCGTAGCGTACATCTTTTTAGCTTTCCCAGTATAAAGCAATTCTTTTCTTTCCATCATTCCCGTCCCTTCCTAAAACCGAACATTAATTTATATAAACACCTTATTCATTCGTTTATATTGTATCATCTGCCACCCGCTTGTCAATGGGATTTTCATGAAAATTGAAATAAAATCCGGTTTTTCTTCAATGATTTCAAGGCATCCAGTGCACGCAAAAAGGCCGGAACCGTAGTCCCAGCCTTTCAATCAGTCGCCTAATCCAAGTCTTTCGAATACTTCGTCGACATGACTCAAGTGATAGTTATAGTTGAAGGCATCATCGATGTCTTCTTTCGTTAATTTTGCCATGATGGCTTCATCCGCTTCCACCAATGGACGGAAATCGGTCTGATTATCCCATGAAAGGGCAGTCTTCGGCTGTACCAAGTCATAAGCTTCTTCACGGCTCATGCCTTTATCGATCAATTTCAACAGCACGCGTTGGCTATAGATCAATCCGAATGTCGCATTCATGTTGCGGAGCATATTTTCAGGGAAAACGGTCAAGTTCTTGATGATGTTCGCAAAACGGTTCAACTGATAGTTCAGCAATGTCGTCGCGTCCGGAAGGATGATGCGTTCCGCTGAAGAGTGGGAAATATCGCGCTCATGCCATAAGCCTACATTCTCGTAAGCAGTGACCATGTAGCCCCGGATGACGCGGGCAAGACCTACCATATTTTCGGAACCGATCGGATTGCGTTTGTGCGGCATAGCGGAAGAACCTTTTTGGCCCTTCGCGAAGAATTCTTCCACTTCGCGGGTTTCCGATTTCTGCAGTCCACGGATTTCTGTTGCGAAGCGCTCGATGCTTGTCGCAATCAAAGCGATCGTTGCCATATACTCGGCATGCAGATCGCGCGGAAGTACCTGCGTCGAAATTTCTTGCGGTCTTGTGCCCAATTTTTCGCAGACGTACTCCTCCACGAATGGCGGGATGTTTGCGAAAGTCCCGACAGCACCGCTGATTTTTCCGGCTTCAACGCCTTTAGCTGCATGTTCAAAACGCTCGATGTTGCGTTTCATTTCCGAATACATGGTGGCCAGTTTCAACCCGAATGTCGTAGGTTCCGCATGTACACCGTGCGTGCGGCCCATGCAGACAGTCTTTTTGTGTTCTTTTGCCTTGTTGCCGATGATTTCCAGCATGTTCTGCAGATCCTTGCGCAGGATATCGTTGGCTTGCTTCAACTGGTAACCGTAGGCAGTATCGACCACATCGGTACTCGTCAGGCCATAGTGGACCCATTTTCTTTCTTCTCCCAGCGATTCGGAAACGGCGCGTGTGAACGCCACTACGTCATGTCTGGTCTCTTTTTCGATTTCAAGGATACGGTCGATGTCAAAAGTTGCATTCGCGCGGATTTTAGCCACGTCTTCTGCAGGGATTTCGCCTAAGGCAGCCCAAGCTTCATCAGCCAGGATTTCGACCTCCAGCCAGCATTTGTAACGATTGTATTCGGACCAAACTTCGGCCATCTCAGGGCGTGTATAACGTGTAATCATTTTAAATTGTTCCTCCGTTCCAGATTCGGGTGTTGTCTATTTCTGTTAAGGTTGCCTCTTGATCATCCGTCAAAATGGTGATATGTCCCATTTTTCTGTCTGTGCGCGATTCCGCTTTGCCGTAGTAATGGAAAGACCAATCCGCTTTTTCTTCCCGCAACGCGATTGTGCCTTCCATATGCTGTCCCAGGATGTTGACCATGATGGCAGGCGACAATTGCCGCGCTGTCGGCATCGGCAATCCGGCGACAGCTTGGATGTGGGCATCAAATTGGGAAACGTTCATTGCTTCGATTGTGTAATGGCCCGAATTATGCGGACGCGGCGCCAACTCGTTGATGAAGATCGCGTCATCCGCAGCCAGGAACATTTCGATACCCAGCGTCCCCACCAACTGCAGCGCATCGGCGATCTTGTGGGCCGCTTTGTTTGCCTTTTCGGCTACCGCAGCTGTGACGCGGGCCGGCACGATCGATTCGTGCAGAATATTATTGATGTGGATATTTTCGGAAACCGGGAATACCGTAGCTTCGCCTTTTTGGTTGCGTACGATCATGACCGAAAGCTCTTTGGTGAA
This sequence comes from uncultured Trichococcus sp., assembly GCF_963667775.1. Taxonomy (NCBI): domain Bacteria; kingdom Bacillati; phylum Bacillota; class Bacilli; order Lactobacillales; family Carnobacteriaceae; genus Trichococcus; species uncultured Trichococcus sp. The sequence continues at coordinate 2,385,420 of NZ_OY764015.1, forward strand.
CGGAACCCAGGCCTCCAAAACGCAGATGCTGTCCGCTGCCAGCTTCATGGCTTCCGCTTTGTCCGCTTCCGTTTTCAGGACAACCTGTCCCTTACCATCATACCCGAAACGGGTCGTTTTTAAAACACTCGGATAGCCGATTTTAGCGATGGCTGCATCCAGTTGTTCCGCATTTTCAACTACCGCGAATTTTGCGATCGATACCCCGGCGGATTGAAGGAATTCCTTCTCCTTGATGCGGTCCTGCGTGATCGTCAAAATTGCGCTGCCTTGCGGAATGCTGGACAGTGTTTCCACTTCCTGCAGGGCAGCCGCATCGATGTTTTCAAATTCGAATGTCACAACATCGGATTTTTCGGCCAATTCGCGCAAAGCCACCGCATCAGCGTATGCCGCCTGGATGTGCCAATCCGCTACTTGGGCTGCCGGGCAATTTTCGCCCGGATCCAAAATCCCGACGGTGAACCCCATCCGTTTTGCTGACTGCGCCAGCATCCGTCCTAATTGTCCCCCGCCGATGATGCCGATGACGTCATTTGGTTTCAGTATTTTATACAAGGTCTTCACTGCTTTCCAAAACTTTTTGTTTTAAATCTTCCCGTCTTTTTTCCAATCGGTCGGCCAAATCCTGATTTTCGATCGAAAGGATCTGTACGGCCAGCAGCCCGGCATTGATCGCCCCTGCTTTGCCGATGGCTACCGTCGCAACCGGAACACCGCCGGGCATCTGGACGATGGACAACAAAGAATCCATTCCGCTCAAAGCGCGCGATTGCACAGGAACACCGATGACCGGAAGCGTCGTTTTCGCAGCGATCATACCCGGAAGGTGCGCTGCGCCGCCTGCGCCGGCAATGATGACTTTCGTTCCCGCAGCCCGTGCTTGTTCAGCAAAAGTGAACATCAGATCCGGCGTCCGGTGAGCCGAAACGACTTTCTTTTCATAAACGATACCGAATTCATCCAGTATCAAGCAAGCTTCTTTCATAGTTTCCCAGTCAGAGGTACTACCCATTACGACAGAAACAACCGTATTCATCCATCATTCCCCCATTATCAATTTTTCATTTTTAATATAGCATATCATCTCTGATTATTCCAAACAATTTTAGATGAAACCAACCCTTTTGTTCGGAAATAATCTGTTTTTGTTCCAAAGAGAAGAAATAATCCCCTGATTTCACATTAAAAAAGTGATGCTTTTTCATTCAAAAACCCATCCTTTCCCACCCTAAATGGCAATAATATGATAAAATAACGTTATGCAAACCCTTCCAAAATAAAAATACACTGATTCTCTTTTTATTTCCGTGTTTATCCTATAGAATGGACTGGAATAATATTATTAAACACGATTTTTTCAACTTATTTATTTTATTTCCAACACCCCCATCTGCTCACAGGAGGAACGATGATCATGAATAAATTCTTTGATATCTACATGGATCTGAGAAAAAAAATTGAACACGCAGAATTCGAGACTGGCTCGCTGTTGCCCAGCGAAAAGACGCTTTCGGACCAGTACCATGTTTCGCGGGAAACAATCAGAAAGGCTTTGGCGCTGTTGCTGGAAGGTGGCTATATCCAGAAGAAGCAAGGCAAAGGTTCCATCGTCCTTGACATCAGACGCTTCAATTTCCCTGTTTCGGGACTGACCAGCTTCAAAGAGCTGCAAGATTCCCAACAAATCCCAAATGAAACGATCGTCATCAAAAATAAACTGGAGATCCTTCCGGACTTCCTTGCCGAAGATCTGAAGGTGGATCCCGGCCGCGAAGTGATTTCCCTTGTGCGGTTGCGCAAGATTGCCGGGGAAGTCGTCATCATGGATAAGGACTACCTCTTCCATGATATCATCGAACAAATCCCTTCAGAAGCCGCTGAAAATTCCATCTATGCCTACTTGGAGGATGAACTAGGGCTGAATATCGCCTATGCCAAAAAGGAATTCGTCGTGGAGCCCGCGACACGGGAAGATCACAAACTGATGAACCTGAAGGATGACACACACGTCGTAGTAGTCAAAAGTGAAGTCTATCTGGAGGATACCCGCCTGTTCCAATACACGGAGTCGCGCCATCGTTTGGACCGCTTCCGCTTCGTCGAATTCGCCCGCAGAAAACACAGCCTATAAGAAAAAAGATGAAGCCAAGCCGGCTTCATCTTTTTTGCTTATTCAAGGGTTGGTCACTCATTGACATTCGTATAATCAACTGTAAAATAGGCACCCTCAGCCATCAGGATATGGCCTGATTCATATGGATTTCCGGCCACGGTCAGGTAAACTTCCTGCACGCCGTAATATTGCCCGATTGTGTTGACGATACCCTGCAAAATCAGCGTTTCCGCCGATGTGCCGGCATTCATCTCAGAAACGAATTCCTGCGAGAAATCCACATAGACACGCCCATCGTCACTCAAGGACAAGCTGTTGATGGAGACGTTCGGTCCGATCAGGCTTCCCCCCGGGGCATCCGGAACGTTCTTCAGCGCCTCCGCCAGAATGGTGCGGGTAACATCGTTGGACGCATAGGATAAGGCAATGCTTGATGCATCCAATCCCATCAGCTCGCTGTCCGGATAAAAAACGCGCAACTGTTGTGTCTCCGGAACGTCCTCGTTGCGGGCTTCCAGACTGGAAGAGACAACCATGTCATCCCCAAGATCCGTCACCCGTTTCACCAAACCAATATCTTTCACATAGTAATCCTTGGTAGTCGAAGCTTCATAAGTCGTCGTCACTTCAAGCGCTTCGAAATTGCCCATCGGCGTTTCGATCTGTGCCGTCAGATTGGTGATTTCGGAAGGGACTCCGCTCGCATTCACCCAACTGTTCCCGACTTCCAGTGGCTCCTTCAACAGAATATCCAACTGGTTTGCCGCATCGCCGCTTGCTGTTTTTTCAAGCATATTTTCCCTGAAGTAGGTTTCCGGACGCGTGAATACTTCTCTGAGTTCCCCGTCAGCCAATTCCAATACCGTCACAATCTGCGTGCCGCCATTGTTGGAAGTGATCTGCATACGGTTGCCTTCGATATACTGCGGATAGACCGTGAAGGAAGCGTACTCGTTCCCTTCACCCAAATATTTTGTGAAGACGGATGCGCTGAACGGATAATAAGCCTCGATTGTCGCTGCGTCTGCAGGTTCAGAAGAGGATGAGGATGCCGATCCGCTGTCTGTCGAACTGGATTCGGAAGTGGACACACTGCTGGCAGCCGAAGAATCGGATGAGGAATCGGATCCTCCAAAGAGACTGCAAGAAGCTAATAGGGGCACCAATAACGCTACTACCATCAGGTTCGAAACTTTCTTTCTCATATTTTTTTCCCACCTTCTGCCTTAGTTGTCTTCATTATATCACAACCGCTTTCTAAGGCATTACCCTAACTATCGCTGTAACACAACGAATGCTGTGGCAATGAGCAGCTCCTTTCACGTATAATGAAGCCAGCACGAAACTAAAAGAAACATTTCACAAATTTTAAATAGAGGTGGAAAACTTATGAAGGAAATCAGTTTGAACGATACGGTTTACCATCTGGTGAAGCAATACCCTGAAATCAGGGAAGTCATCATCAGTCTGGGCTTTGAACCATTGCGCAGCGACAAAATGCTGAACACCGCCGGCCGGATCATGACAATCGGCAAAGCTTTCAAACGCAACGACGTGCCGGAGGATACATTCGTCGAAATACTGGCGAAAAACGGGTTCAGCGTGAAGGAATGGGTGCCGTCACCGGCAACGATTGCCCCAAGCGAAGCGGCAGAGCCCGCCGCGCCAAGCGGTGGAACTGCCCGCATGGGCTCAGCGGAATTCCAGGAGCGCCAGGACATTCTGCAGAGCCTTATCCTACGCTTGCACAGGGGAGAGGACTGGGATGCGGTGCAAACCGACTTCAAGAAACATTTCACAGGCGTCAGCGCCTATGAGATTTCCGTCATGGAGCAAGGCCTGATGGGGAAAGGCATAGAAGCCGAAGACATCCAGCGCCTCTGCAACGTACACGCCTCGCTCTTCGGCGGATCCATCGAAGCGGTCTATACCGCTTCAGCGGAACAGCAGCACGCCGGCCATCCGATCCAAGTTATGAAACTCGAAAATCTAGCCATCGAAAATACGCTGGAAAAAATCAGCAAATTACTGACTGTCTACCTTGAAACAAAAGAGCCGGAAATCAAAAAAGGTATCCAAAACCAATTGAATTTGCTCGGCGAATTCGATAAACATTATGTCCGCAAAGAATACGCCATCTTCCCGATCATGGAGAACAAAGGCATCACGGCCCCGCCGAAAGTCATGTGGGGCGTCGATGACGAAATCCGCAGCATGTTCAAGGAATTCCGGACACTGCTCCAAAACGAGGACTTCGCCGCGATCCCGAAAGCTTTCTCCGACCTGAAATATGAAATGACGGAAATGATCACAAAAGAAGAAGACATCCTCTTGCCGATGATCACCGACATCTTCAACGAGGACCATTGGCTGCAAATCGCCCAGGAATCCGAGGAAATCGGCTACTGCATCATCAAACCGGAAGCAAAATGGGTACCGGAACGGTCCCTTCCAGAAAATGTTTCACATGAAACACTGACGACTGAAGCAAATCCATACATAAATTTCCAAACCGGACATCTGACGCCGCACCAGTTGGAAAAGATGCTGAACAACATCCCTTTGGAATTGACTTTCGTCGATGCCGACAACATCGTGCGCTACTACAATGACAACGGAGAAGAAAAGTTCTTCAAGCGAACCAGCAGCGCAATCGGCCGCGATGTGCTGAACTGCCACCCGCCGAAGAGCCTACCGATCGTCACGAAACTGCTCGCCGATCTGAAATCAGGCGCGAAAGAAAGCGAATCGATGTGGTTCCGCGCGATGGGCAAGTTCATCCTGGTCACCTACCGCGCCGTCAGGGATGACGACGGTAGCTACATGGGAACCCTTGAATATGTGCAGGACATCCAACCGATCATCGATCTTGACGGTGAAAAGCGGACACTGTCCTAAACTACCGTCCCGGAAATGTCTAACGAAAACAAACAAACGCACGCTGTCTTTTTTGGGGCAGTGTGCGTTTGTTTCATCATCATGTAACTTACTGTTTATTTGATCATCCTGAAAGCGATGGTTTCGTACGGCTTCAGCGTGAAGGTCGGCGTGAGCTGTCTCTCCCCGTAGTTGCCGGCCAGCACACTGCTGGCCTTGTTTGCCCAATCTTCCGGTACACTGATTGTATAATCGCCGGCATAGAAATGGTTCAGGACCAGCACTTTTTCCTCCTCGTTCTCCCGGATGTAGGCAAACACTTCCGGATCGTCCAACAGGATGCCCTCGTAGGAACCATCCGCAATGACCGGATGCTCTTTGCGGATGCCGATCAGTTCCTGGTAGTAACGGAAAATTTTGCCTTCCGCGAGCTCCTTCTCGACGTTCACTTCCGGGTAGTTGGACGCCACCTGCAGCCAAGGTTCGCCGGTAGTGAAGCCGGCATGCGGGCTGCTGTCCCATTGCATCGGCGTCCGACTGTTGTCGCGGGATTTTTGTTTGATGATGCGCATGGCCTCCTGATGCGTCAACCCGGCAAGTTTCAGATCGCGGTAGGCATTGTGCGATTCGATATCGCGATAAACGCTGATGTCGTCATAATCCGGATTCGTCATGCCGATTTCCTCGCCCTGATAGATGTAAGGCGTGCCCCGCAGCAGATGGATCGTTTGCGCCAGCATGGAGGCTGTTTCGAAAGGATAACGCTTCGGATCGCCGAAGCGGCTGTTGGCGCGCGGCTGATCATGATTGTTCCAGAACAGTGCGTTCCATCCGTTCCCGTCCGACATGCCTGCCTGCCACTCATTCAGAATCCGCTTCAGTTCAAGGAAATCGAAGGGATGATCCGTCCATTTTTCACCGTCTTTGTAGTCGACCTTCAGATGGTGGAAGCTGAAGATCATCGACAATTCGTTCCGGTCCGGATTCGAATAAAGGATTCCGTTTTCGACAGTGGTCGAAGACATCTCGCCGACCGTGATGATGTCCTCCAGCGTGCCGAAAGATGTCTGGTTCAGCTCGTGGATGTAATCATGGACGATCGGACGATCCGTGTAGAGGCTCTTTTCGTTGTTTCCTTCACTGTCGACCAACGCGACATCCTTGCCGATCAGGTTCAATACATCGAAACGGAAGCCCTTGATGCCCTTTTCCAACCAAAAATTGACGACTTTCTGCAGTTCCTCGCGCACTGTCGGATTGCGCCAGTTCAGATCCGCTTGCGTGACATCAAACAGATGCAGATAGTACTTGCCGGTGTCCCCGAATGGCGCCCATGCCTCTCCGCCGAATTTCGAACTCCAATTGGTCGGTAGGCTGCCGTCTGCTTTCGGATCGCGGATGATGTAATAGTCCTGGTACTCTTCGTCACCGGCCAACGCTTTCCGGAACCATTCATGCGTAGTCGACGTATGGTTGAACACCATGTCGAACATGATTTCGATGCCGTGCTGCTTCAGCTTCCGGATCAGTTCTTCAAAATCTGCCATCGTTCCGAAAACAGGATCGATGGCATAATAATCAGTGATGTCATATCCATTGTCCCTTTGCGGGGATACGAAAATCGGATTCATCCAGATCATATCGATGCCCAGTTCCGCCAAATATGGCACCTTGCTGATGATCCCTTGGATATCACCGATGCCGTTGCCGTCAGAGTCCTTGAATGATTTTGGATATAGCTGATAGATCACTTTTTTTTGAAAGTCTTTCATTGTAAAGCCCCCTGTCTTCTTACTATGACTGAAGGCAAAAAGCTTCACTAACAGCTTTTTGCCTTCAGTAATTCACTTTTTTTATTTTTGAGTTTGGATAACCGGTGCGTCCTCAACTTCGCCTTTAGGAGCGAAAAGTTGTTTTTTATCAAATACAATCGTCAACAGGAACGGCACGACAATCGCGATGGCCATACATACGATGAACATCGCCATCGAATCGGTCTGGATGCTCAAGAAACCGGGAATCCCGCCGACCCCGATGCTGTTCGCCATGACGTTGAAGGTCGTAGCCACCAACCCGGCGATTCCGGATCCGATCATCGCTGCAACGAACGGATAGATGTATTTGATGTTGATCCCGAACATGGCCGGCTCGGTTACGCCCAGGTAGCAGGAGATGGCAGCAGGGATGGAAACCTGTTCCTCTTTTTCATTCCCTCTGTGCAGGAAGATGATCGCCAGCACTGCCGATCCTTGTGCGATATTCGAAAGTGCGATCATCGGCCACAAGTTTGTGCCGCCGAAATCGGCGATCAGCTGCAGATCGATGGCATTGGACATGTGATGAAGCCCCGTGATGACGAGCGGCGAATAGAGCGTACCGAAGAACAGACCGAACAGCCATCTGAAGTCCCCTGTCAATCCGGCATAGACGACTTCGGAAACCCATTGTCCGATCGTCCAACCGATAGGACCCAGCACCGTATGCGCGATGATGACAGTAGGAACCAAGGCCAGCAACGGAACCACAATCATCGAAATGTACTGCGGAATCCATTTACGCAGCCAAATCTCCAAGTAGGCCAGTACAAACCCAGCCAACATGGCCGGAATGACTTGCGCTTGATAGCCGATCTTATTGATTGTGAAGGAACCGAAATCCCAGAATGGAATCTGTTCCGCGCCAGCGACACCATAAGCATTCAATAATTGCGGTGATACCAATGTGATCCCTAGAACGATACCCAGAATTTGCGTAGTGCCCATCTTTTTCGTGATGCTCCAAGTGATGCCGACTGGCAAGAAGTGGAAAATCGCTTCACCGATCAGCCAAAGAAACTCATTGACGCCTGCCCAGAACTGGCTAATATCTACGATTCGATTATAAATCGGAGCACCAGCATCAGTAAATTGTGCCACGCCATCCACTACAAGTTGACCCAGTGACTCCATTTGGATCCCTTCAAGCACGTTGCGGAAACCGAGGATAAGCCCCCCTACTACGATGGCCGGAATCAGCGGCGTAAAGATTTCCGCCAGCACTGCCATGGCACGCTGCACAACATTTTGATTCTGCTTGGCTGCCGCTTTCGCCTCATCCTTCGAGACGCCCTCTTTGCCGGAGACCTTCGCGAACTCGTTATAAAATTGTGGCACTTCATTGCCGATGATGACCTGAAATTGTCCTGCTTGGGTGAAGGTTCCTTTTACTGCGGGTATGTCTTCGATCTTCTTGACGTTGGCGGCAGCCGGATCATTCAGGACGAAACGCATACGGGTGGCGCAGTGACTGACGGCAGAAATATTATCGGGACCACCGATATATTCCAGCAAGTCCTTTGCATCTTTGTTGAAATCTACCATTTTTTCTCCTCCTCAACTTGTATATACATGTTTCTTACGTTTTTATTTTACCGCGAACCGTTTTATAATGCAAACGTTTTCCTTTCGCAAAACTTAAACTTGTATAGACAAGTTATGTATTTTCCGTATTTTATGAAGCGTTAGCACGCTGGACAACCCCATCAAAAAAAACGGCAAAAGGATCGAATTACCGGTTCCTTGCCGTTTTTTTGATTATGCCAAACCGATCATATCCCTTGTTTCACTTTCACCAACGTACGCCCGTGCATCTTTCCATCCATGATCTTCTCGAAAGCCACCGGTAAATCCTCCAGCGTGATTTCCTGTTCCACCAACAGATCCAAATTTTCCGGCTTTAGATCGCTTGCCATGCGCCCCCAAAGCTTGATGCGTTCGGCGTACGGATGGCTCACCGAATCGATTCCAACAAGTTTGACGCCTCTCAGGATGAACGGCAGCACGGTCGCCTCGAATGCGATTCCACCGGCATTCCCGCTCAAAGCCAGACAACCACCGTAATGCAGCTGCGCCAACAATTCCGGCAGCATCGGACCGCCGACCGGATCGACGATCGCCGACCAACGCTGCTGCGCCAATGGCCGCTTCTTTTCCAGAGCCACTTCATTGGGATGGAGAACCACTTCAGCACCCAGTTTCTCCAGGTAATCCACGCAGTCCGCTTTCTTGCGGGACACAGCGTCTACCGTATACCCTAGACGCTTCAGCATAGCGATTGCCATGCCTCCGACACCGCCGGAGGCGCCAGTCACCAATACATTCCCCGTTTGCGGCCGGATGCCTTGTTGCTCCAAGGCATCCACTGATTCCGCCGCTGTATACCCGGCCGTTCCGATGATCATCGCTTCCTTCAGGCTCAACCCTTCCGGCAACGGCACGACCCAAGCTGCAGGGACCCGGGCATATTCGCTGAATCCGCCGAAATGAGTCACCCCTAGACCATAGCCAGTCACGATCACCTTATCCCCCGCCTGAAGAGCAGGATCGAGCGATTCCACAACCACGCCGCTCAGATCAATCCCCAAAATCATCGGATAATTGCGGATGACCCCGCTTTTCGGATTGGTTCCGGCCAGTCCGTCCTTGTAGTTGACGCTCGAATAGTGCACTTCGATCAGCACTTCCCCATCAGGCAAGTCCTCTTTTTTGAATGGTCTGACCGTCGTCTCCACTTTCGCATCTATATTTTCCGCCCATAAAGCCTTGAACGCTTCCATACTACCCCTCGTTTCTGCTTGTATTCTCTTCAGTTTAATCCATTTTCCGCGAATTTGCGACCTCTTCTGAGTGCCATGCAGCAAAAGAAGCGGCAATGAAAAAACCTTCACCGGGAATCAAACTGATCCCTGGTGAAGGTTTTAGGACATTCGATTAATCCGCTATCTCAACGACCAAATAACGATGCGGCTCTTTGCCCTCGGAATGGGTTTTGATGCGTTTGTTCTGGCTCAAACGGGCATGGATCTGCTTTCTTTCAAAAGCAGGCAGCGGCTCAAGGAATACGGGCTGTCTCGTTTTGATGACGCGTTCCGCAGTCCGGTCGGCGATGCTTTCCAAAACGGCAGCCCGGCGCTCACGGTAGTCACCGACATTCACGATTACGGACAGACGGCGACGCACATAGCGTTGCACCAACGCTTGCGCCAATATCTGCAAAGCATTGACGATTTTTCCGTATTTGCCGATCAATAACCCTGGCTTTTCACTATCCATCTGGAAGATCAGCATACTATTCTTCTCTTCGACCGTTACGGTGGCGGGAGCCCCATACGCTTCAGCTACAGAAGTAAGATAGGCACTCACTTCGGCAATCGCTTGATCGCGGCCGGATTCCTCATTATCATCTTCCGGGAAATGTTCCGCTTCTTCATCCTCATCCGAATAAATCACCCTATCGACTTCAGGTTGATCAGCCAATATCTTTTCCGCAGCTTCCGGATAATCCTCTTCAAGATCTTCTACGATATCTTCGACTGTCTCTTCGATTTCGGCTAATTGGATATCGCCGGCTTCATCAAAGTCCATGATTTCTTTGCGCGTGATTTCCACGACTGCTTCTTTTTGACCGAATCCAAAAATCCCTTTTTTTCCTTCAGAGATTACGACGATATCGGCTTCATGGCTATCGATGCCCAACAAATCCAGACCTTTGCGGATCGCTTTATCAACGGTCGTATCTTTCGCAATTACTTTATCCATAATAGAATGTCATCCTTTCCTACTTCAAAGTATAACTAGTTTTTCTTTTTCTTTTTAGGATTTTGGGCTTTCTTCAATGCTTTTTCGCGCGCCTTTGCTTGGGCTTCCGCTTCTTCGCGCTCACGGATGGCCTTATACGGGTTGTTCAGCAACATCGTCTGCCCTACCGAGAAGGCATTGCTGGCTACCCAGTACAATGACAAGGCACTCGGGAAGTTGATACCCATCATCAAAATCATGATCGGCATCGTGTACGTCATCGATTTTGTCGCAGAATTCGCTTCCGCCTGTGACATCATCGTCAGTTTACTTGTGGCATACGTCAGGATCGCGGCCACTACCGGCAAAATGAAGAATGGATCGCGTTCACCCAAGTTCATCCAGAGGAAGCTGCCGCTCTTCAAAATTTCAGTTCTGCTGATTGCTTGGTACAACGCCATCAATACAGGCATCTGAACCAGAACAGGCAAACAACCCATATAAGGATTCACATCATTATCCGCATACAGCTTGGAAACTTCCTTTTGCAGACGTTCCTGCGTTTCCCGATCTTTGGAGGCATATTTTTCCTGCAGCGCTTTTACCTTCGGTTGAACAGCCGACATCTTTTTCGTGCTCTTCGTCTGGAAATGGTTGAGCGGCAACAGGATAACCCGGATGATGATCGTGAAGGCAATGATTCCTAGACCATAGTTACTGAAAAACAGCTTGGACAGCCATACGATCATGTTTGAGAAGTTTAAAACAACATACCGATCCCAAAAACCGGTACTTTCTGAGGTGATAGGTTCCGTTCCACATGCTGATAGGACCATCATAACAGCAAATAAGCTGAGTGTAAAAAGTAATCGCTTACGCTTTGACAAGTGAACTCCTCCTTAATAGGAATAACATAGATTATTTATTTTTTTAAAAGATTGGAAAGCTTAAGGACATGGATCAGGCTTTTCTTGACTTCCGCAACCGACATTTCAGCAACCGGTTTGCGCGCGATAACGATAAAGTCAACATCCTGAACCAAATCTGCCTTCAATTCCGTGAGCGCCTGGCGGATTTTCCTTTTTACGGCATTCCGCACCACCGCATTACCGATCTTTTTGCCGACGGACAACCCGACCCGAAAATGCGGTTGCTCCTTTTTATCGAGCACATAGATCACGAATTGGCGGTTCGCTTTGGATACACCATTATGAAATACTTTCTGAAATTCTTTTTCTTTCTTAACACGAAAAGATTTCCTCATGTTCTTCCCTCAAATCTGCAATCATAGCATGCAAAAAAAATCTTCCCCAAATGGAGAAAAACAGAAAAATTTCTCTCTCCGTTATCATCACATATATGCACCCACTCCCGAGGCATCGCTGCTTTCGGTTCTGCTGGACATATCTGTCATACTCTCCATTTAAGAAAGACATTTTTGCATTTTTCGAAATACTTAAAAAAAAAGACCACTGAAACGGTCAGTGATCTATGCAGAGATAACTTTTCTGCCTTTAGCGCGTCTTCTTGCTAATACTCTACGGCCGTTTTTTGTGCTCATACGTTTACGGAAACCATGAACGGATTGACGGTGACGTTTTTTAGGTTGGTATGTTCTTTTCATTGATCTTTACACCTCCTGATAAACTATCTTTCAAATAGGTTATATTTCACTGTTTAGACAGTCCAATACATTATAAAGAGACAGAATGTGACCTGTCAAGTAAAATTGGTTCATTTTTATTGAACTCACTGAGATATAATAGCACAAAACTTTGAAAGATAAAACACCTTTCTTGAAAAAAATTTGATTTTCACCGAAATAAAATTATCCACAACCTTTATTTTAATGCACAATGCCCCGGGATAACTCCCGCAAGCTACCCGATTGCTCACACCTTCTCCCCTACTTTTCCACATTCCTACAGCATGTTCATTTCTCCCTGAATTCTCCTCGGGGACCTGTGGAAAAGTGTTCCAAACGCTGTAACAATCATTATTCATAAGAACGATAATTCCACAACACCCCGTGGAAAACTACTCTGCAAACACATCTTTTCCACACCCTTCCCGAACCTGTGGAAAACTATTTATGCACCGGTTAATTGTTTTATTCACAGCTGAAAACAGTTGTGGAAAACTTTTTGATATAATGCTAAAATAAAAAGGACTCACTAAAAGGAGGTGTCCCATTTGGATGACATCTATTCATTATGGCGTTATCTGCAAGAAAAATTTCAAGAATCACTGTCCAAAGTCAGCTATGATACTTGGATAGACAGCGCAGTCCCGGTCCGGCTGACGGATACGAATATCATCATCGAAGTTCCCTCTTCTTTACATAAAGATTATTGGCAAAATAACTTGATGAGCAGAATTGTCGAAGGCATCTACGAATTCAGCGGCAAAGAACTGACTCCTATTTTTATGATCAAGAATGAGGAAATGCCCGATATTGCAAAACCGACCGTAAAACGCACCAACAACAATCGCCTCTTTAAGGATGCCCAACTCAACAGCAAGTATACCTTTGACACCTTTGTTATCGGAAAAGGAAACCAGATGGCTCATGCAGCTGCCCTCGTCGTGGCGGAGGAACCCGGCACGATCTACAACCCGCTCTTCTTCTATGGAGGCGTCGGCTTGGGCAAGACCCATTTGATGCACGCTATCGGCCATCAAATGCTGCAGCTGCGGCCAACCGCACGGGTAAAATATGTCAGCAGCGAAACGTTCGCCAATGATTTCATCAATTCCATCCAAAATCGGACGCAAGAGCAATTCCGCAATGAATACCGCAGCGTCGATTTATTGATGGTCGATGATATTCAATTTTTTGCCGACAAAGAAGGAACACAGGAAGAATTCTTCCATACGTTCAACGCACTTTACGATGAACGCAAGCAGATTGTGCTGACGAGCGATCGTTTGCCGAATGAAATCCCGAAACTACAGGAACGGCTCGTTTCCCGTTTTGCTTGGGGCTTATCGGTTGATATCACGCCGCCCGATCTGGAGACGCGCATCGCCATTCTGCGCAAAAAAGCCAACAGCGAACGCCTGGAAATTCCTGATGACACCCTCAGTTACATCGCTGGTCAGATAGATTCCAACATCCGGGAATTGGAAGGCGCACTGGTCCGCGTTCAAGCCTATTCTGCTATCCAAGGGACCGACATCACCACCAGTCTGGCAGCGGACGCACTAAAGAGCATCATGCCTTCCGAAAAACCAAAAGCTTTATCCATCTATGCCATCCAGCAAGCGGTAGGGAAATATTACCATGTGACCGTCGAGGAATTGAAAGGCAAGAAGCGCACCAAAGGCATCGTGGTGCCAAGACAAATCGCCATGTACCTTTCCCGGGTGATGACGGACAATTCCTTGCCGAAAATCGGTTCCGAATTCGGCGGCAAAGATCATACAACCGTCATTCATGCACATGACAAAATTGCCCTTTCCATAAAGAAAGATCCTGTTCTGCAACGCGAAATCGAGACGATCCAAAACAGTCTGAAAAAATGACCCTCTCCCGCATTGTGGATAAGCCAATAAATAAGTCGGCATTTACGAACACGTTATCCACAGGTGGAAAACTATTGGCTTTATCGGCTTCTTTCACTTATCCACAGTATGAACAGGCCCTACTACTATTACTAATATTATTTAATTTATATTAATTACCATCGGAGGTCCCTTATTATGAAATTTTCCATTAATCGTCAGGTTTTGATCAAACACTTATCTGATGTACAAAGAGCTATTTCCAGCAGAACGACAATTCCTATTTTGACAGGGGTAAAAATTAGTGCTGATGAGAATGGAATCGTATTGAGCGGAAGCGACTCGGATATTTCGATCGAAACGCTGATCCCTGTATCGGAAGACAATAATCAGATCGAAATCCATACACAAGGCGGTATCGTCCTGCCGGCTCGTTTCTTCAGTGAAATCGTAAAAAAATTAGCTGATGAAAAAATCACGATTGAAGTCAAAGATCACTTCCAGACAAACATCACTTCTGCAAAAGCTTCTTTCACCATCAACGGAATAGATGTAAACAACTATCCGAATTTCCCGGTCATCGATTCGAATGAAGTCATCACCTTGCCGACTGCTCTATTCAAGCAAGTGATCCAACATACCGTTATCGCAACATCGACACAGGAAAGCCGTCCGATCTTGACCGGTGTGAATATGACCATCAAAGATGGGAAATTGACGGCTGTCGCTACGGACAGCCATCGTTTAAGCCAACGGATCATCTCGATTGCCGCGCCGGAATCACAGCTGGAAAAAAGCTACAATGTCATCATTCCCGGAAAAAGCTTGGTGGAACTGTCGCGGATCGTTGAGAACCAACCAACCATCGAAATGATGATCACGGAGAACCAAGTCCTTTTCAAAGCCGAAAATGTTTATTTCTACTCGCGCTTGCTGGAAGGCTACTATCCGGATACAAACCGCTTGATTCCAGCCAGCTCAAGCACACAGATCGTTCTGAATGCCTACGATTTGCTGCAGGCTACCGACCGTGCCTCCCTGCTTTCGCATGAAGGAAAAAACAACGTCGTCAAATTGTCCATCGATTCAAACAAAGTCGAGTTATCGGGAAACTCACCTGAAGTCGGTAATGTGGAAGAATCCTTAGCCTATCAGTCCGCCAGTGGCGACCCGCTGATCATATCCTTCAATCCTGATTACATGAAGGATGCGCTGCGCACATTCGGCCAACAGGATGTCCAAGTCAATTTCACTTCGGCTGTACGGCCGTTCACAGTTGTGCCGGCGGATCGTGAAGACGAAAACGATAATTCGTTCATCCAATTGATCACGCCTGTAAGGACTTATTGATCCGTTTGATAAAACCCAAAAAGCAAGGAAACGAGCAGATCGTTTCCTTGCTTTTTGTTTATCTGAAAATGAAAAATTTTGGACCTGCCGTTTTTTCCCATAGGAAGAAAGGTTGCATCCGCTCCTTTTGTTCAATTGAAGATAAAATAAGCTAAAAACGCGAATTTTTAATTTATAAGCCTATAGACGATTTCGTTTGGATATAGCCAATTTGTATTGTTTTCGGAAAAAATTGAAATAAGGGCCTTTTTTTTCGCGAAAATTTGAAATTGATCAAAAAAAATAGTATAATAAACCTATTAATGAGCGTTGTTGCGTGGATTTTATTTTCCACGCTTATTTTATTGGAAAATAGGTGAATTTCTTGAAAAATATTGTGAATATAGATGCAGAGTTCATTACTCTTGGTCAACTACTCAAACATGTCAATCTGATTTCCAGCGGCGGGATGGCCAAATGGTTCCTTTCGGAATATGTGGTGTACGTGGATAACGAAAAAGAAGACCGCAGAGGCCGCAAATTGTTCCCTGGTACGATGATCGACATCCCTGGTGAAGGAACTTTCTTCATCCAGTCAACAAAATCGGATAAAAAAGAGGCTGAGCAAGACAACAGTGAGTCCGAAGCATGATCCTGAAGGAAGTGACGCTGCAGAATTTTCGGAATTATCCGTCTCTTTCCGTGTCCTTTTCAGATGGCATCAATGTGTTTTTGGGTGAGAATGCGCAAGGCAAAACCAACCTCATGGAAGCGATCTACGCCTTGGCTTTGGCAAGGAGTCCGCGCACGTCAAACGAAAAAGAAATGATTCGTTGGCAAGAAGACTCTGCCAAGATAACCGGCAAAGTCCAAAAAAGGGTTTCTGCATTCCCTTTGGAGATCATTTTTTCCAAAAAAGGCAAGATAGCGAAAGTCAATCACCTGGAACAAAAAAAACTGAGCCAATACATCGGCCAACTGAATGTTGTGCTGTTCGCCCCGGAAGACTTGAATTTAGTCAAGGGTGCACCCGCCAACCGGAGAAAGTTCCTGGATATGGAGCTGGGACAGATGAATCCGGTCTATTTGCATGATCTTGTGCAATATCAGCGGATACTGAAGCAACGGAATCTTTATCTGAAGCAGTTGGTGACAGGTAAAGCCAAGGATGAAGTCTATTTGGATGTGCTGACTGAGCAATTGGCCATTTTGGGTGCCGATCTGCTGGTCTACCGTCTGCAGTTCATCAAAAAATTGGAAGCCTGGGCCAAACCGCTGCACAAAGAGATTTCTTTGGAGCGGGAAGAACTGACGATCGCCTACAAATCCAATGTCGAGTTGTCGGATGAGATGGATAAGGACGCTCTTTTTTTGAAACTGATGGAAGCTTTCAAGCAAGGGAAAAGCCGTGAAAGAGACCAGGCAGTCACCCTTTTCGGTCCGCACCGTGATGATCTGGTTTTTCAGGTGAACGGGCGCAATGTCCAAAATTTTGGCTCTCAAGGACAGCAAAGAACAACTGTCCTCAGTCTCAAGCTGGCGGAAATCGAATGCATGAATGAGGTTCTGGGGGAGTATCCGATCCTATTGTTGGATGATGTCCTGTCAGAATTGGATGATGAACGCCAGACCCATTTGTTGAAAGCGATCGAGAAAAAGGTTCAGACCTTTTTGACGACAACCAGTTTGGATGGCATAAAGAAGAATAAGATAGACGAACCGACTATCTACCATATAAAAAACGGTGAAGTAGAAATGGAAGGTGTGTAACAGAATGGTAGAAAACGAAAAGAACAAAGCTGAACGAGCAAAGGAATATGATGCCAGTCAGATCCAGGTTCTGGAAGGACTGGAGGCAGTCCGTAAACGCCCCGGGATGTACATTGGCTCCACCAGTGGAGCGGGTCTGCACCATTTGGTCTGGGAAATCGTGGATAATTCCATCGATGAAGCGCTGGCCGGTTTTGCGACAAAAATCGAAATCGCAATCGAAGAGGACAACAGCATCACTGTAACCGATAACGGACGCGGCATTCCTGTCGATATCCAAGCCAATACCGGTCGTCCCGCTGTGGAAACAGTCTTCACTGTTCTTCACGCAGGCGGTAAATTCGGCGGCGGAGGCTATAAAGTATCCGGCGGTCTACATGGTGTTGGAGCTTCCGTCGTAAACGCCCTTTCCTCCAAGCTGTCCGTCAGTGTACATAAAGACAACAAAATTTATACGCAGACATTCGAGCGCGGGGATATCACTTCCGAATTGACGGTGACCGGCGATACGGACAAGCATGGAACGACCGTGAATTTTCTTCCGGATCCGGAAATCTTCAGGGAGACAACCGTTTTTGATTTTGAAAAATTGGCTGTGCGCGTAAGGGAATTGGCCTTTTTGAATAAAGGTCTGAACATCTCCATCGTCGACAATCGTCCGGAAGAACCTTTGAAACAAGAATATCATTACGAAGGTGGGATCAAGAGCTATGTCGAATTCTTGAACCGCAACAAAAAAGTCCTTTTCGAAGAACCGATCTACATCGAAGGTGAACAGGATGATATTCAAGTTGAAGTAGGAATCCAATATACGGATGGCTTCCATACAAACTTTTTGAGTTTCGCCAACAATATCCATACCTATGAAGGCGGGACCCACGAATCCGGTGCGAAGACCGCTTTGACGCGTGTCATCAATGACTATGCAAAACGCAACAAAATCATCAAGGAAAACGAAGAGAACCTGACCGGGGAAGATGTGCGCGAAGGTCTTACCCTTGTCCTCTCCATCAAACATCCGGATCCGCAGTTCGAAGGACAAACGAAGACAAAATTGGGGAATTCCGAAGCGCGTACCATCACCGACCGACTTTTTTCAACGTACTTCGACAAATTCCTGATGGAAAACCCGCAAGTCGCCCGTCAGATTGTCGAAAAAGGCATGCTGGCTGCCCGCGCCCGTTTGGCAGCCAAAAGAGCCCGTGAAGTGACCCGCAAGAAGAGCGGATTGGAAATCAGCAATCTGCCCGGAAAATTAGCCGATTGTTCCAGCAAAAATCCGGCGGAATCGGAATTGTTCATCGTCGAAGGGGACTCGGCCGGAGGTTCGGCAAAACAAGGCCGCTCGCGCTTCTTCCAGGCTATCCTGCCGATCCGCGGTAAGATTCTGAACGTAGAAAAAGCATCGATCGACAAAATCCTTGCCAACGAAGAGATCCGTTCGCTGTTTACGGCGATGGGTACCGGCTTCGGCGGAGACTTCGATGTCTCCAAAGCGCGCTATCATAAATTGGTCATCATGACCGATGCCGATGTCGATGGCGCCCACATCCGTACGTTGTTGTTGACGCTTTTCTACCGCTATATGCGTCCGTTGGTTGAAGCAGGATATGTGTATATCGCACAACCGCCTTTGTATCAAGTGAAGCAAGGCAAAAAAGAGAAATATCTCGATACCGATCAGGAACTGGAAGAGTACTTGGCCTCCATCCCTGACTCGCCAAAACCAAGCATCCAACGTTATAAAGGGCTTGGAGAAATGGATGCAGAACAATTATGGGATACGACCATGAACCCAGAAAACCGTCACTTCCTGCAGGTGACCGTCGATGATGCCGTCAAAGCCGACGAAACATTGAATATGCTGATGGGGGATCATGTGGAACCAAGAAGGAACTTCATTGAAGAAAATGCGGTTTACGTGAAGAACTTGGATATCTAAAAGGGGGTTGGAGACTAAATGTCTGATGAAATTGAAAAAATAAATGATCATTCCATGGAACAAAGGGAACTGAGCCATGAAATGGAAACGTCATTCCTGGAATATGCCATGAGCGTTATCGTGGCCAGGGCTTTGCCTGATGTCCGTGATGGACTCAAGCCGGTCCATCGCCGTATCCTTTACGGCATGAGCGAATTGGGTGTTACGCCCGATAAAGCGCACAAAAAATCCGCACGTATCGTCGGGGACGTAATGGGTAAGTACCATCCCCACGGTGACAGTGCCATCTATGAATCGATGGTGCGTATG
Source organism: uncultured Trichococcus sp. (assembly GCF_963667775.1). Classification (NCBI taxonomy): domain Bacteria; kingdom Bacillati; phylum Bacillota; class Bacilli; order Lactobacillales; family Carnobacteriaceae; genus Trichococcus; species uncultured Trichococcus sp. The sequence goes on from NZ_OY764015.1 coordinate 2,404,822, forward strand.
TCCCAGGATTTCAGTTACCGTTATCCGCTGGTCGATGGGCACGGAAACTTCGGTTCCATTGATGGGGACAGCGCCGCAGCGATGCGTTACACCGAAGCGCGGATGTCAAAAATCGCTTTGGAAATGCTGCGCGACCTTAACAAGGATACAGTCGATTACCATGATAACTATGACGGTTCCGAAAGCGAACCCGACGTATTGCCGGCCCGCTTCCCTAACCTCTTGGTGAACGGTGCTTCCGGTATCGCCGTTGGGATGGCGACAAACATCCCGCCGCATAATCTGACGGAAGTCATTTCCGCCCTGCATATCCTGATGAACAATCCGGATGCGACGACTGCCGAATTGATGGAGGCCGTTCCTGGGCCCGATTTCCCTACTGGCGGTATCGTCATGGGCAAATCAGGCATCCGGAAAGCTTATGAAACGGGCAAAGGATCGATCATTGTCCGTGGACGCGTAGAAGTCGAAATCCTGAAAAACGGCAAAGAACGCATCGTCATTTCCGAATTGCCTTATATGGTCAACAAGGCGAAATTGGTTGAACGGATCGCTGAACTGGCCCGTGATAAACGGATTGAAGGGATTACCGATTTGGCGGACGAGTCCGACCGCGACGGCATGCGTGTCGTTATCGATGTCCGCAAAGACGTCAGCGCCAGCGTCATTCTGAATAATCTGTACAAATTGACGCCGCTCCAATCCTCTTTCGGCTTCAATATGTTGGCGATCGTGAAAGGCATCCCGAAAGTGCTGGGACTCAAGCAGATTCTGGGCTACTATCTGGAACATCAAGAGGAAGTTATCCGTAGAAGAGCTGCATTCGACAAACGAAAAGCGGAAGCCCGTGCGCACATCTTGGCCGGTTTGCGGATCGCTTTGGACCACATCGATGAGATCGTAGCGATTCTGCGCGGCTCAACCAATGGCGATGTGGCCAAACAAATCTTCATTGAAAAATACGGTCTTTCCGACAAACAAGCGCAAGCCATTTTGGATATGCGTCTGGTGCGTCTGACCGGTTTGGAAAGAGAAAAAGTTGAAGCAGAATATGATGCACTGATGGCTCTGATCGCTGATTTGGCTGATATTTTAGCGAATGAGCAGCGTGTCTTCGACATCATCTATACGGAATTACTTGAAATCCAAGAAAAATTCGGGGACAAACGCCGCACGGAATTGTTGGTCGGGGAAGTCTTATCGCTTGAGGATGAAGACTTGATCGAAGAGGAAGACATCGTCCTGACTTTGACCCACAATGGCTACATCAAACGTTTGCCGAACAGCGAATTCAGGGCCCAAAAACGCGGCGGACGCGGTGTCCAAGGTATGGGCATCCATGACGATGATTTCATCGAAACGCTGATTTCGGCTTCGACGCATGATGTGTTGCTGTACTTCTCGAACCAAGGGAAAGTATACAAGACAAAAGGCTATGAAGTGCCTGAATACGGCCGCCAGGCAAAAGGTTTGCCGATCATCAACTTGCTGAACTTGGACGCCAACGAAAAAATCCAAGCCATCATCAACGTCAAGGGCGGCCCGCAAGACGGGGATTACCTATTCTTCACGACGCGGATGGGTACCGTCAAACGCACATCCGCTACGGAATTCCAGAATATCCGTCAAAGCGGTCTGCGCGCAATCAACCTGAAGGATGATGATGAGCTGATCAAAGTCTCCTTGACCGACGGCAACCAGAACATCATCATCGGAACGCACTTCGGCTACTCCGTAAGCTTTAACGAAAAGGATGTCCGTGATATGGGCAGGACCGCTACCGGTGTCCGTGGCGTGAAATTGAGAGAAAACGACTATGTTGTCGGCATGGATGTGCTGAAACACGAATCGGAAGTTCTCATCATCACGGAAAATGGCTACGGCAAACGTACAGCAGCCGATGAATATGCCATCAAAGGACGCGGCGGCAAAGGGGTTAAAACAGCCAACATCACTGAGAAAAACGGTAAATTGGTAGGCTTGACGACTGTCTCTGGTGAGGAAGATATCATGATCATCACAGATAAAGGCGTCATGATCCGTTTCCATGCCGATGCCATTTCCCAAACAGGCCGTGCCACGCTGGGCGTACGTCTGATCAAACTTGACGGAGAAGCGATTGTATCGACAATGGCAAAAGTTGAGCGCGAAGAGGACGCCGAAGCTGTAACTCCTCTGAATGAAGAAGTAGGTTCAGAGGGCGAAAATAACGCCTCAGAAGCATCTGATGCAACTGAACAGGCAAATACACCAGATACAACGGAAACATCCGAAATGGCCGATAAATTGAGCAATTTCGCAGATGAACTGTTGGATGAGGAAGATTCGGAAGAATAAAGCGTCAAAACCGAAACGACTAAAGAACGGGGCCTTCTCAATGTGAGATGGCCCCGTTCTTTAGTATACTTTGGATTTCGGCTAGTTGCCTGCTTGTCACACCGGAAGCGGAGCCGCAGGATCGGACCCCTGCTCCGGTGTGGCGGCTGTTCATCGGAGGACAGAGACCATTATTGGTCGAACCTCCGATAAAGCCGATCTTATCGGAGTAAAGCATTGAAATGTTTGCCTAACTTCGGTGAAGCTTTCGTTCGCCGGAGCAGGAGCAAAAATTCACAGACCTGGTTGCGTACTGCTCAGCGGAGGCTGGGGTCATCTGTGTGGGTTATCCCCAGTTCAAAATTCATGGCAAAAAAAAACTTGCCATGAAAAATGGAATATGGTACAATCTTTAGATGTGAGTAATCCTGAAAAGGTACTCTCCTTGCTCTTGCAAAAGTAAGGGCCAAAGTCCACAAGGAGGTGACAGTCAAATGAGCAATTACGAAATCAACTACATTATCCGTCCTAACATCGAAGAAGAAGCTAAAGCAGAGTTAATCGCACGTTTCGATTCTATTTTAACAGATAATGGCGCTGAAGTTATTGAATCAAAAGACTGGGCGAAACGCCGTTTAGCTTATGAAATCAAAGATTTTCGTGAAGGTATCTACCATATCGTGAAAATTTCTGCTTCAGATGCTAAAGCAATCGACGAATTCGACCGTCTAGCAAAGATCAATAGCGATATCATTCGCCACATCGTTGTTAAAGAAGAAACTAAGTAAAGTGTTCCACGTGAAACATTTTGAAAGGAGTAAGATGAATGATTAATAATGTTGTCTTAGTCGGCAGACTTACAAAAGATGTTGATTTACGCTATACATCCAGCGGCACAGCGGTCGGAACCTTCGCTCTTGCAGTAAACAGACAGTTTACGAACCAAGCAGGAGAAAGAGAAGCTGACTTCATCAATTGTGTCATCTGGAGAAAATCTGCAGAGAATTTCGCGAATTTCACTCGTAAAGGCTCTTTAGTCGGTATCACTGGCCGAATCCAAACAAGAAATTATGAAAATCAACAAGGACAGCGCGTATACGTGACTGAAGTCGTTGCAGATAATTTCACATTGTTGGAATCGAAAACAACTACCGAGCAAAGACCGAGAGAGACTGGCGCAGGTTCTTCAAATCAAGCAGCTCCGAGTGCAAACTTCGGATCAAGCAAATCTTTTGAATCTAACCAAAACCAAGGACAGTATAATAATCAATACTCTTCTCCGAAACAAAACGGTTTTTCTGATTTTAACTCAACTGCTGATCCGTTTTCATCAAACGGAGAATCAATTGACATTTCAGATGATGATTTACCGTTCTAGTCTTTAGGACAGAATGGTTAGTTTTTAGGAAAAGGAGGAATTGACATGGCATTTCAACGTAACAGCAGAGGCGGACGCAAACGTAAAAAAGTTTGTTACTTCTGTGCTAACCACATTGATCATGTAGATTACAAAGAGACTGATTTATTGAAACGTTATATATCTGAAAAAGGTAAAATTTTACCTCGTCGTGTAACAGGTACATGCGCTAAACATCAAAGAACTTTGACTGTATCTATCAAACGTTCTCGTATCATGGCTCTTATGCCATTTACATTAGCAGAATAATATTAAGGGAGTCGCTTCCAGGAGCGCTCCTTTTTTTGTACCCAAAATTCAGACGATTAATATGGATATGCGCCATATCCGATAGCGCAAGTAATCTCCCCTTCGCCTCTTCCGGGAACAGCATTATTTTTGGTTTCCCCCGATCCGCTTCTGTTTAACGAGGATCGTGTGGGCAAGTGAAGCGAACTACGCATAGGATTGTTCTGAGTGCCTCCTACAGTGTCTTTTTCAGTCATCACTGAATCGGCTATAACATCACTATTGTTATCCATCAGGCTGAACGGATCTTTCCCCTGAAACTCTCCCGCATCCTGTTGCCCAACTCGGATACACTGAAAATCCGAGTTGGAAGCTCAACACCAAGACTGTTGTTTTATTCAAATGCCCTCCCCTACTCTATATGCGCCAGCAAGAAGGCTCCAAAATACTTTTCTACATAAGCGATGTGCACCGGCTGGATCTACTCTGTCAGATGTATAGGACTAGGCCCTGTAATACTCTGATTGGGATAAAAAAACATTGCGAACGAAGTAAAATCTGTCGATGGGAAAATTCATGTTGATGCGGACACAGTTGCTGTCAGGAGCTCAAATATTGCCGATTTGAACAAAGAATAAAAGCGACGGCGATAAAATGTTCCACGTGGAACATTTTATCGCTGTTTTCGAGGCATCTTATTTTCGGATTGTTCCTGATGGATCTTTCTTAGTGGCTAGTGATCTCAAGCAATGAAAATGGGATGCCAAAACAAGCAACACCAACTGGGTAGTGTAATTTCCCTACGTAGATGTCTTCATAAAAATGCTTTTCCGAAATCTCCAAAAACTGATTTATTTGAGAATGTCCACAGCGCCCGATCCAGAGCAAAGAAAAATTCTCCCTGCTATCTCCCGTCCTATGGTTATCCCCGACCAGCAAATGAATATGCACGAATCTGTAGTGTTTTAAGTGCAGACGCTACAGATTCAACTATGAGCAGTTCTGATCGTTGCACACAAGGAACAATGCTGAATGCTGATATGGCTTGAAGGTTCGAATAAATTAGCAAAAATTTAGAAGCGAGTAAACTAGTGAATCAGCATACTTCGCCTTTCATCTTAAGGCGATACAACAGATAGAGTGATACATCCCAAATCAGACTCTTTCAATCATATACCGCAGAGAAGCTAAGGGTTTAGCATCAGGAGCCATCAGCCGTCTATGCGTAAAAAGGTTGCTGTTTCCGCATTTACGGCCGTAGAAACTATCAGTGATGCAGAAGATAAGGTCCTTGGCCTGAAAGAGCGCACTTGCGAATCTATCCTAATGGCAGATTCATGTCTAAAGAAAAACAGTTCAACACTATTCAAAATATGCCAAGGTAACAGTCGAAGGCTTCCATCCGGACTGTTAAGTCCTCTGCCAGGGACCTTAGGTGCAGACGAATTTCAACGATGAATTGTCTGAAATTTTTTTGGAATATGAAGGCAGCCGTTCTCTAAAAATAATCGAACCTATTCTTATCAAGGGGATGGGTTGCCTGCGAATTGAGTCAGTCGTACTTTTTTAGAGAGAGGCAGTTTTCTCAGGCTATCTGTCTCCCTTTTGATTTTGATGATCGTCCTCATTGCGGTATGTCAAAGTTATCATCAGATGTTGGAAGAGCAAATGCCACTCTTCTGCATAATATATAAATGAGACGGTTTCGTCTACGCAGTTAAGGTCACCGGAAATGATCCGTGGGTTGTACACAAGCTGATTATATATTGCTTTTTTGGTTATCCACAAAAGTAAACAACGACGCATTCGGGACTGGTATACATTCGAAAGCATAGGGTGTGGAAAACTATTCCCTAAAACTTATCCACAACAAGATATCGTCAAGAACAACAGGTTTTTGTTATGCATTTCCAAACGAGCTGCAACGGATAAATGTTGTATATAAGCAGGACCTTCTTCACAATCCAGCAATTTTCATTAAAATACTAGTAAATTCATCCAAAATAAAGGATATTATTTCATAAATGCAGGAATCAAACAAAAGTTCGAACAAACAAAAAGGAATCGGTGTAAGCATAACCACTTATACACAAGATATCCACAGGCGCTCGATGGTGCCAATGGACAGCATAAATAGTATTAGGACAATAAGTTATCAACAAAGTCATTTTATTGCAGAAATCCTATTCCAGCAAGGATAGAACGTATAATCCACTGCAGTTATGCACAGGTCATCATCAATTAATGTGCATAACTAAAAAGTTGGGGATGATTTGAGTTATCCCCAAGTAACGGAGCTGCTGGAGGCCAAGGAAACTGAAAAATAATAGAAAGGCTGAAAATCAATTTTCACGCAAGAAAAGTGATGCTGAAGAATTTATGAAAAAACAAGAGAACATCATGTAGCTAGATTATTCAAATTATTAGTGAAATAGTAATAGAAGACATCAGAAAATCGTTTTCCGTAAAAAAGGGTGTTAGAATAGCCGCTTGAAAGCAAGCGAGTTTATGCTGAAAAAAATCGTGCAGAAAGGGATCAAATTGAAAAGACAACATGATCGAACATAAGCGTTCCACGTGGAACATCGGTTATAAATAAACCTGCAACAGGAATTGAAGATATATTCAAGGGATAATCAATAAATGTTCCACGTGGAACTATTGAAGACTGCAGAGGGAATTTCAACCATTCAAGAACTATAATAATAGTTACTTTAGGCTCGGAAATGGTAACTATTTCGAGAGATATATTTTCACGGCGCCCAAATATATTTGCGGATAATCATTCATCCAAAATACTGCCCAGAACTAGAATCCATTCTGACCGAGGGTGTAAAAGCCTGACCTGGGTGCGGAATGTTTGGATAATCCATCCCAAAGCACCCATAGTAATTGAGGAAATTATACTTATAACGCTGAAAACAAAACGATGAACGGCCTGACTAAGAAACCTGCAAGCTGGAATAAATGTTTCACGTGAAACATTTATTTTGATGTTGAAATGTCAACTAATCCCGTTGGAAAGGGCATTATAGCTATTATTATCTGAATATGTTAAAATGTACGAGTGCAAATTGTAGGTTCAGTAAAGGAGCTATCATGAAAATAAAGGAAAAGTTAAAAATTCTTCCTCACTTCATAAAGGCTGACAAGATTAAGGTTCCTTTCCTGATTATCATGTTCTTATTGCTGGTGATCGTTGTTTTGACGTTCATTGCAGATTGGAAGATCGGAATTGGAATTACGCTCTTATGGGTTGGAATTGTTGGATTCATCAGTTATTCTTCGGAATATTTGATTGATGAGACAAATCAATACATATCTGACTTATCTTATCGAATCAAAAAAGGTGAACAAGAGGCTTTAATTAAAATGCCTATTGGGATACTTCTATATAATAAGCAAGAAGAAATCCAATGGATGAACCCATATTTAATAAAGTATTTTGGTAAGAAAGATACGCTGGGAAGAAAGCTGAATGTGGTGGACGAGGAATTATATCAGCTTTTTAAAGAATCGCAGGACTATGTGATCCGCCGTGTGAAGTGGGGAAATCATTATTTTGATATGATCATTCAAGAGGATATCGGCGTCATTTATTTGATGGACATAACCGAATATGCCAAAATTGAAGAGAAGTACAAAGACGAAAAATTTGTTTTCGGGAATATCATTGTCGACAATTATGATGAGGCTGTCCAATCCATGAATGATCGGAAGCGATCGAATGTAAATAACTATTTGACAAACCAACTCACAAATTGGGCAAACATGAATAATGTCTTTTTGAAACGAGTGGATGATGACCGCTTTATAGCATTAACCAATATGCGTGCATTAAATAAAATAGAAGAAAATAATTTTGATATCATAAATCAAATAAGGGAAAGAACCTACAAGCAAAATTTTCCGTTGACATTGAGCATGGGTTTCTCATACGAGAAAAGTTTTGAGCAGACCAATTTTAAAGAAGTCGCCAAAATGGCGCAGTCGAACATTGATTTGGCCTTGGCAAGAGGTGGCGATCAAGTTGTTGTGAGGGCCGAGAGTGAAGATGCCCGTTTCTATGGCGGCAAAACGAATCCGATGGAAAAACGGACCCGTATCCGTGCGAGAATGATCAGCCAAGCTTTGGAAGAGCTCATTGTTCATGCCGATAAGGTGATCATCATGGGGCATAGTTATCCGGATATGGATGTCATCGGTTCCTGTTTAGGGATCCGCCGCATTTCTCAGATGAATAATCGGGAAGCCTGGATAGTGTTGGATCCACAACAATTTTCCAATGATGTGAACCGGATTATGCAGGAAATAGACAAGGATCCTTTGATTGCGAAGCGGATCATTTCGCCTGATCAAGCGATGGCGTTGGTAACGCCACAGACTCTTATTGTGATGGTTGATGTCCATCGCCCATCCATGACGCCGGCACCTGGACTTTTGAATCTGTCCAAAAAAATAGTCGTTTTGGATCATCACAGGCGCGGACAAGAGTTTCCGAAAGATTCTGTTTTGGTCTATATGGAACCTTATGCATCCTCAACGTCGGAGTTGATTGCAGAACTGTTCGAATATCAATCCAATGAAATGGATGCCATCAACAAAATAGAAGCGACAGCCATGCTGGCGGGGATCATAGTCGATACCCGCAATTTCAGTTTGAGGACCGGATCAAGGACTTTTGATGCTGCCAGTTATCTTCAGTCGAATGGAGCGGATACCGTTCTCATCCAGAAATCACTGAAAGAGGACTTGGATACTTACCTGCTGCGCAGTCATTTGTTGCAGACTATGGAATTTGTGAATGGTAATCTGGCGATTGTCCATGGGGAAGATGATAAAGTCTATGATACGGTCGTCGCTGCTCAAACAGCCGATACGATGTTATCGATGGAAGCAGTGGATGCTTCATTTGTCGTCACAAAACGCCAAGACGGCAGAGTCGGTATCAGCGCCAGAAGTCTGGGTCAATACAATGTGCAGACTGTCATGGAAAAATTAGGCGGCGGCGGACATTTATCCAATGCTGCTACGCAGATTGAGAATACGACAGTCCATGAAGTCGTTGAGAGACTGAAAGCAGTCATAAATCCAGAAAAAATCAAGGAAGGGGAATAATAAATGAAAGTTGTTTTTTTAGAGGACGTTAAAGGAAAAGGTAAAAAAGGGGAAGTCAAAGATGTTGCAGATGGCTATGCTAATTTCCTGATCAAAAACCGTAAAGCTGAAGAAGCGAACGCCGCGACTATTTCCGCATTGAAAGGCCAAAAGAAGGCTGAAGAGAAGAAGCAGGCTGAGGAGTTGGCAGCTGCCCAAGAATTAAAGGCACTTCTGGAGAAGGATGAATCAATCATCAAGTTGTCCGCAAAAATTGGCGAAGATGGTCGTTTGTTCGGGTCCATAACAACGAAACAGGTTGCTGAAGCATTACACAAGCAACACAATGTCAAATTGGATAAGCGAAAAATTGAATTAGAAAGTCCTATCCGCGCGTTGGGTTTCACGAAAATGCCCGTTAAAATTCATCCAGAAGTGACAGCGATGTTGACAGTGCAAGTGACTGAAGGTTAATGATTATTTAATATACAAACGAAAGACAGGGATACCGATCTCTGTCTTTTCGTTTGTTTCTGGAGACGATTGAGGCAGAAAGCCCCAACAGAACTTTTGATGAAAAAGGGAACGAATGTTCTTGTTCGTGAATTGTAAATGTGGCTGATTTAGAGTACAATAAGGAAGCAAAAGACGGGGAAGCCAGTAATGATTTCCTTGTCCGAATGAATCAAACCTAAAGGGTGAAAATATAAAATGGAAGAAACACTTCAAGATCGCATCCCCCCTCATAGTATAGAAGCAGAGCAATCCGTTCTGGGCTCCATTTTTTTGGATCCTGAAACGGTTGTGAATGTTTTGGAATACCTTGAAACATCTGATTTTTACCGAAAAAATCATCAGATTATTTTTGATGCGATTTTGCAACTGAACAATCGGAATGAAGCGATAGACGTCGTCACCATCGCCAATGAGTTGGATACGAAGAACCAGCTTGAAAATGCTGGCGGAATGGAGTACTTGGCCGAATTGGCGGTTGCCGTGCCCACTTCAGCCAACGTGGAGTATTACGCCAAGATAGTGGAAGAGAAATCGATCTTGCGCAATCTGATCCGATCGGCTACAGAAATCGTCCGCAAAGGCTATGAAGAGGGTGACGAGCTCGCCGTCATGCTGGACAGTGCCGAACAGAATATCCTTCAGGTATCCGAACGGAGAAACCGATCCGGCTTCATCCGCATATCGGATGTCGTTTCGGCATCGCTGCAGAACATCGAATCGTTGGCTCAACAAAGCGATGATGTCACAGGGGTGCCAACCGGTTACATTGCTTTGGACAAAATGACGGCGGGACTCCAGAAAGAAGAGCTGATTATCCTGGCAGCCAGGCCAGCCGTAGGTAAGACCGCCTTTGCTCTGAATATCGCACAGAATGTCGCAACCAAAGCCGATCAGGTAGTTGCCATCTTCAGTTTGGAGATGGGGGCGGAGTCGTTGGTCAACCGGATGCTGTGTGCGGAAGGGAACATCGATGCCGGTCACTTGAGGACAGGGCAGCTTTCTGAAGAAGAGTGGTCCAACCTGATCATGGCGATGGGGACTTTGGGTCAGTCAAAAATCTTCATAGACGATACGCCGGGTATCCGGATTGCGGAAATCCGGGCAAAAAGTCGCCGTTTGCTGCAGGAACAGGGAAAACTGGGTCTCATCGTGATCGACTATCTGCAGCTGATTGAAGGGAACAACCGCGAAAGCCGTCAACAAGAAGTTTCCGACATTTCGCGTCAATTGAAGAAGTTGGCGAAGGAACTGAAAGTACCGGTCATCGCCCTTTCCCAATTGTCCCGTGGCGTGGAGCAAAGGCAAGACAAACGTCCGGTATTGAGCGATATCCGTGAATCAGGATCGATCGAGCAGGATGCCGATATCGTTGCTTTCCTGTACCGCGACGACTATTATGAACGTGAAGGCGGCGAAGAACCGGAACGGGATGAGCAGGAGAACAATGTCGTAGAGGTCATCATCGAAAAAAACCGGAGCGGGGCGCGGGGAACCGTCAAGCTCCTGTTCAAAAAGGAATTCAATAAATTTTCTTCGATGAGCTATATGCCGGAAATTAGTTGATATTTTTGGACAAATTGTTCAGAAATGAGCGCTTTTATCTGATTCTTTATTGAAAGACATAGGTAATATTGGTAAACTAGCATAGTATTATGAATAAATTAGATGAGGTGGAGTAAATAATGACTTCAGTAGTAGTTGTTGGGACTCAATGGGGAGACGAAGGTAAAGGGAAGATTACAGATTTCCTTAGTGAGAATGCAGAAGTAATCGCTAGATATCAAGGCGGGGACAATGCTGGCCACACAATCCAGTTTGATGGCGTTACATACAAATTGCACTTAATTCCATCCGGCATTTTTTATCCAGAAAAAATCAGTGTGATCGGAAACGGTGTCGTTGTGAATCCAAAATCATTGATCAAAGAATTGGCATATTTGAAAGATCACGGCATCAACACGGATAACCTACGTATTTCCGACCGTGCCCACGTCATTTTGCCTTATCATATTCAATTGGATCAGCTTCAAGAGGATTCAAAAGGCGAAAACAAAATCGGTACGACCATCAAAGGTATCGGGCCAGCTTACATGGATAAAGCAGCGCGTGTCGGTATCCGGGTAGCTGATTTATTGGACAAAGAAATCTTTGAAGAGCGCCTGAAGATCAACTTGGAAGAAAAGAACCGTCAATTCACAAAAATGTTCGATTCTGTGGAAATCAAATTCGAAGATATTTTTGAAGAATACTATCAGTACGGACAAGAAATCAAAAAATATGTGTGTGATACATCCGTTATCCTGAACGATGTATTGGACGCAGGCAAACGCGTTTTATTCGAAGGCGCTCAAGGGGTTATGTTGGATATCGACCAAGGTACTTATCCATTCGTGACTTCTTCCAACCCTGTTGCTGGTGGCGTAACCATCGGTAGCGGTGTGGGCCCTACCAAGATCGACAAAGTTGTCGGTGTCTGCAAAGCATATACTTCCCGTGTCGGAGATGGCCCGTTCCCAACTGAATTGTTCGATGAAGTAGGAAACCAAATCCGCGAAGTCGGCCGTGAATACGGAACAACGACAGGCAGACCGCGCCGTATCGGCTGGTTCGACGCAGTTGTTATGCGTCATTCAAAACGCGTTTCAGGCATCACAAATCTGTGCTTGAACTCCATCGATGTTTTGAGCGGATTGGAAACCGTGAAAATCTGTACAGCCTACAAAAATGCTGAAGGCGAATTGATTTACCACTATCCAGCAAGCTTGAAGGAATTGGCTCAATGCACGCCTGTCTACGAAGAGCTTCCGGGCTGGAGCGAAGACATCACTGGTTGCCGTACTTTGGAAGAACTTCCAGAAAATGCACGCAACTATGTCCGTCGCGTTCAAGAAACAGTTGGCGTTCGCATCTCCACTTTCTCAGTGGGACCGGACCGCAACCAAACGAACGTATTGGAAAATGTTTGGGCAAGCATCTAAGACAGTAATGAATACAATAAAGAGTCCGCACCCGGAGATACTATCCGGATGTGGACTCTTTTTTTCGTAAAGTTATTGCATTTTATTGAAAAGGGGAGTAAAATAACATTTGTTACGTGATCAGCACGTGATACGGGTAATTAGCTCAGTTGGCAGAGCAGCTGACTCTTAATCAGCGGGTCGGGGGTTCGAGCCCCTCATTACCCATACATTATCATTTTAGAATCCTTGGAAACATTGATGGAGCGCGATTCCTGATATGTCCCAGGGCTCTTTTTTTGTTTTCCGCTCAGATTGGATGCAAAATAGTTGGAAATCAACGCAAGCAGTGAATTTTTTTCGCTGACGTGCGTTATTTAATTTCGATTTTATGGACAGCAGGTACGGATTCTTTTGTTTCTTTTTCTAGAGTGACGGTTAAAACGCCATTCTCATAAGCGGCAGAGACAGCATCCTTTTTGACGTTTTTCAAAACATATTGACGTTTGTAATGTTTGCTTGAACGCTCCCGGCGAATGTATTTCTTTTCGTCGTCTTTTTCTTCTGTGGATACTTCGTGTTTCGCTTCGACAGTCAGAACGTTGTCTTGGAAAGTGACTTCAATATTTTCTTTGGTCATCCCCGGCAAATCTGCAATTACGGTGTAACTTTCGTCTGATTCTTTGATGTCTGTACTAGGGTATTCAATGCCTTCAAAGAAGTCAGGGTCATCAAAAAACGGTTCTTTGAAAAGAGGGGATCTGAAATAGGCTGGAAATAATCTGCTCATGATGTTACTTCCTTTCTTTAATCAACCTCAGTTATAAAGCGCTATCAACACCCTTATCATACATCTTTTTTAAATTAGTGCAAAAAAAAGTCTCTGAAAAAATTTGTGAAAGATCATTGTTGTTATTTTTCTGAAATCTAGCTTGTTCGCTTCATTTTTCTGTTACGCCATCACCAAAATATGGTACGATTATCATTAGAATGTAAACGTTTGCTAAGGGGTGATGATTTTTGCAGAGGATCGAAAAAGTGCTCGAGGCGTTGGGCATGCTTTATGAGGAGAAGAAGCAGGGCATAACGGCCGAAGAGATTGCTTATAGATTGAAAAGCGACAGAAGCAATATTTCGCGTGATCTGAATCGGCTACATAAAGAAAAACGCTGCTACAAAGAGAAAACCAGGCCGGTACGTTTTTTTCCGTGCGCACGCAAGCTGCCCCAACAGGCTGCAGCACCGAAGGCAACAACCAGAATCGTGGACATGGATAACTTCCTGAAGAAAAATCCCAGCCTTTTCCATCAGATCGAGCAAGGCAAGGCTGCCATCCTGTATCCAGGGGACGGTATGCATATGCTGTTGCTGGGCGAAACCGGCGTCGGCAAGTCGTTGTTCGCCGATTTGCTGCACAAATACGGCATCCAATCGGGGAAGCTGGCGGGATCTTCCCCCTTCATCCAGTTCAATTGCGCCGATTATGCCCATAATCCGCAGCTGTTGATGAGCCAACTGTTTGGTCATGCAAAAGGGGCTTATACGGGTGCGGAGACAAATAAGACAGGGCTGCTCGAGAAGGCGAACGGCGGCATCCTATTTTTGGATGAAATCCACCGGTTGCCGATCGAAGGGCAGGAGATGCTATTCACTTTCATCGACCGCGGTGTTTTCCGGCCGCTCGGTGAATCCGAAAAAGATCGCCACGCCAGTGTCCTGATCATCGGAGCGACGACCGAAAAAAAGGACACGCTTCTGAAGACCTTCATCCGCAGACTGCCGATCATCATCGACCTGCCGAGTTTGAGGGAAAGGTCGATCGAGGAACGCCATCAGCTGTTTGATACGTTCGTTCAGCAGGAAGTCGATCAGTTGGGGGTACCGATGTATTTCAGCAAGAATGCGCTGAAAGCTTTTCTGCATTACAAATGCGAATTGAACATCGGGCAGTTCAGAGCGGATATCCGGATCGCTTTCGCGAAAAGCTATGCCCGTTTCTTGGCCATCAAGGAGGATTATCTGAGAGTCAGCAGCAAAGATCTGCCGGATTATATCCGGGCGGGGCTGCTCAGCAGTGCGGATCACCGCCAGATGTGGTCGAAATACGAGGGGACGAACCGACAGGCGATCCAGTATCTGCCTTCCAACGCTGCCGTTCCGGAAGTCATTGCGCCGAGCGAAAGCACCATCTATCGGGAAATGAACACACGCTACCGGGAATTGGAGAAGAACAAAGCCAGTGCGGAAGAAATCCAAAAAGCGATGGAGCACGACCTGAAGACCTATTTCAAATTGACCGGGGAAAAAGAACAACGCTTCTGCAACAAGGAAAATCTGATTGCGCTCGTGCCGGACAACATCATCAAGGAACTCGAAAAAATCCTCCGCCATGTCACGATCAAGACCGGCAAGGTAGTGAGCGATAAAGTCTTCCAGATGATGGCGATCCATATCTATAACCTTGTGAAGCGAAGCCAACAGGATCATGTGCTGAAAAACGATATGCATGAAGCGATCATCGATAAATATCCGGAGATGTACGGTGTCGCGAAAGAATGCATGGCTATTTTGGAAGCGGATCTGGGTGTGCATATTCCGGAAGAGGAAGCGAGTTACATCATCATGTTCCTGACCCACGATGAGATGAATGCGATTGAAAGGTTGGCGAAAGTGCAGGTCATCGTGATTGCGCACGGATCGGGGATTGCCTCGGCGCTTTGCGACACGGCGAACCAACTGCTGAACCACGAGGGTGCCATCGGGATCAATGCGCGCTTGGATGAGGAGCCCCAGCAAGTGTTCGAAAGGCTGGTCCGTTACATCAAAAACCATCAGATTACGGATGATATCCTGCTGCTGGTGGATATGGGGAGCCTGACGACTTTTGCGGGTGAATTGGAGAAACTGTTCCCACTGAAGGCGGAGTCCATCCCATTGGTGAGCACGATGCATGTCCTCGAAGCCAGCAGAAAAGCGATGATCGGCTGCAGTCTGCGTGAGGTGTATGTAGAAACGCTGAAGGTGAACGACTATATGGCCATCTATCAGGACAGGAAGGCGTTGGAACAGGTGCAGCAACCGAAAGCGCGGCCGCAAGCCACCGATTCGTTCCACTTCCGACCGTTGGCGATCATTTCGATCTGCCTGACCGGCGAGGGGACGGCCGTAACGATCCGTGACATCATCCGCAAGGAGATTTCCTTCGATGAGAAGGAAATCACGATCGTGCCGATCAATCTCGTCGGCAAGGAGAGCATTTATGCGCGCCTTCAGGAATTGACGAAGGAATACGAGATCATCTGTGTCATCAGCACCTTTGCGATCAAAACGGAGTATCCGACCTTTGAACTGTACACAGTCATGAACCGGGCGGGACTGCAGCGGATCCAGGACTGCATCGACGAAATCTATACATACCGTTCGATCAAGGAAACGATCCTGAAGTATTACGACATGCCCGAAATAGAGGAGCTGCTGTCCAGCATTTATCGCTTCAACGATGAAGTGAACGAAATGATGAGCCCTTCCCTGTTCGTGAGCGACAAGATCGGCCTTTCCTTCCATATCATCGGCATGCTGCGGAAAATCAAACGCAAGGAACAGATTCCGCGTTTTGAGAAAGGGATGGTTTCGTTCCCGCAGGACAAGTATGTCGTTCCGAAGATCAAAAATCTTTTCCTGGATTATTTCCGGGAGCATCTTGAAATCATCAACGAAGACATGCTGAACCATGTCGCCTACGCTTATCTGGCCCGAAGTGTGTCCTACATAGCGAACGGCTGACACACAAGTGTACAATTAAAAAAAATCTGTGTCGTTTTGGCGACACAGATTTTTTTGTTGCCCGATGTGGTGTGCTTCATGTGTGTTGGCACGATTTTTGCATATGTATAAGTGAAAGGATAAAGGACAGGAGGGATCCATTTGGAAGATGAGGAAAAGATCATCATGCAGCTGATCATCCATGGTGGGGATGCCCGCGCGTACAGCATGAAGGCCATCCAAGCCGCCGAAAAGGGCGAGTTTATGGAAGCCGACAAATTGATGGGGGAGGCGAAGGTTTCCCTGAACAAAGCGCATGATCTGCAGACTACGATTATCCAAGAAGAAATCAGAGGCAAACCGACCAGCACCACGCTGCTGATGGTCCACGCACAGGATCATGTGATGAATGCCATGACCGTGAGGGATCTGGCGGAGCACCTGATCCAATTGAGAGAAGAAGTCCATTTGTTCCACACACAAAAAGTGAGCCAGGAGGAGATCGCATGACACTATCGATTATGTTGGCCTGTGCGGGAGGTTTTTCGACCAGCATGCTGGTCGAACGGATGAAGGATGCGGCAAAAGAAAAAGGGATGGAGGTCACGATTGATGCCACGGCGGAGGGAAAAGTGGATAAGCTGATCCAGAACATCGACATCCTTTTGCTGGGCCCGCAAGTCGGGTATATGGAGGAAAGCTTCAAAAAGAAGTACAGTGGCCATCCGGTCGCGATCGCCACGATTCCTTCAATGGATTACGGCATGATGAACGGCAAAAAAGTATTGGCGGATGCTTTAAATTTATTAAACAAATAGGGGGCTGAAAAGAATGGCTGATTTTTCGAATGTGCAAATGAGTTTACAACGTGGTGCGGGTGCGATCCAAAACAACAAATACATCAGTGCCATCACAAATGGTCTGATGTCAGCGATGCCGATCACAATCGTGGGTGCCTTGGGGAGTCTCGTGAACAGTTTCCCGGTTCAAGGCTATCAGAATTTTTTGGTCAACACCGGATTGAAAGCGATTACGGTCATTCCTTCCGAAATCACGACCAACCTTTTGGCCATCTATGTTGTTTATTTGATCGCTGCGAAGTTTGCCGAGTCCTATGACATCGACGGAACGCCGGCAGGGATGCTTGCCTTGATGAGCTTTCTGATCGTGACACCTTTCAATTATTCCGAAGCGAACACATTGGCCTCGCTGCCCGCTACCTGGATGGGCGCACCGGGACTGTTTACAGCATTTCTTGTCGCATTATTGTCCGCGAAAGTTTATACCATTTTCAAAATTAAAGGTTGGGTCATCAAGATGCCTGACGGCGTACCGCCGACCGTATCCAAATCGTTCTCCGGGCTGGTGCCTGGTTTGGTGCTTGCTGTTATTGCCTTAGTCATCCGCTACGTGATGACATTGACTGCCTACGCCGATATCCACTCGTTCATCTTTTCGGTAGTGGCTGCACCATTGACCAAACTGGGCGGAAGCTTTACAGCACTGTTGGTTGCGATGTTTGCGGCACAGATTTTGTGGTTGGTCGGTGTGCACGGCGCAATGGTCGTCTACAGTGTATTCATGCCGATCTGGACACCGCTGGGTACCGAAAACTTGGCAGCGTATAACGCTGGTCTGGAAATCCCGAATATCGTTTCCGGAAGCATGTTCGGGATGGTCGTATTCATGGGTTCAGGCGCTACCTTAGGTTTGGCGATGGCGATGCTGCGGGCAAAATCGGAGCAATACCGTGTCCTTGGCAAATTGAGTTTGATCCCGAACATCTGCGGCATCAATGAACCGATCATCTTCGGGATGCCGATCATCATGAACTTCACTTTGGCTATCCCATTCATCCTGGTGCCTTTGATCATCGCAGTCACTTCTTATCTTGGCATGCTGACAGGCATCCTGCCTTACCTGCCGGGTATCGCGGTGCCGTTGGGTGTTCCGGTCATCATCAATGGATTGATGGCGGGCGGCTGGAGATGGGCTGTCTATCAAGCGCTTATGATCGCTGTGAGCTATTTCGTCTATCTGCCGTTCTTCAAGGTCATGGATAAAGCCGCCTATAAGCAAGAAGTGGAAGCGCAAGAACAAGCGGAAGCATCCGAATTGGAAAATGCTTTAGTCTGATAAGCGAAAGATACTGGGGAAACAAGCTGATAAGAAACGCAGCAAAAAAGATTCGTTCCACTGGTACAAAAAGGTCATCGCTTCAAACGGGGCCGATTTGGACTGAACGCCTGGAGCGGCTGCACCGTTTTCTGTAAGTGTTCAATGAAAAAACATAAATAGATCGGGAGGAAAAAAATATGATGTGTAGAGTGAAAAGAATGGCTAAAGTAACGGCATTGAGCGCAGTGGTTTTGGGAGGATTGTTCGCAACGGCCGATCAGGTTTCGGCAAAAGAATTGAAGACCCAGCCTGCCTCCTATGAAACGGTCATCGAAGTGAAGGACTGGGGCGCAACGGTGACCAAAATCATCGTGGACTTGGGCAGACCGGTTCCGCAAGGTTCCGTGACGACGGATACGTTCAGCGTCAATGTCTCAAGAAGCGACAGCCGTTTGGAGCCTTCCTTGCTGGGGGAGGGCATCGTGAACGTCACGAACGCCTACGTGGCCGACAAAGACGGCAATCCGGCCGTTCAGACTGGGCAGTATGCGGTACTGGAAATGGAATACGGTCCGACTTTGGCCCGGAGCTCTGCTTTGAACTATCAAGTCGCTACCGGGCGCAATGATTGGACGACGAACGCCTACACCATCACGCAGCAGACGGCGATCGAAACGCCGGCAGGCTCCGTATCCGGTCTGGTCGTCACCGAATTTACCGGAACAACCAAGGAAATCATCGAAGATTTCGAAACCGGCGCAGCGACCTTCGACGACGTCACCTTGACTTATGCCGACTACAGCCCGGCGCAGGACAACCAAGAAAATCCATTGATCATCTGGCTGCATGGGGGCGGGGAAGGCGGAACGGATGCGACAATCCCGTTGGCTGCAAACAAAGCGACTGCTTTGGCTACGGATGAGATCCAGTCCTACTTCGATGGGGCCTATGTCTTGGCTCCGCAGACACCGACCTATTGGATGGACGGAATCGGCGGAAGAGCGGACGGTTCTTCCAAATACGAAGATGCTTTGATGGCGCTGATCGAGGAGTATGTCGCCAACAATCCGGATGTCGATACGGACCGGATCTATATCGGCGGACCGTCCAACGGCGGCTACATGACGATGCTGATGGTGCGGGATTACCCTGGCTACTTCGCTGCCGCATTTCCTGTCTGCGAAGGTTTGAATGATGTTTTGATCTCGGATGCGGACATCGAGAATCTGGCGCAGACGCCGATCTGGTTCACTGCCGCCGCAAACGACATGGTGCTGCCTCCAGCAATCAATACGGTGCCGACCTACAATCGCTTGCTGGCTGTAGGTGCGGATGTGTACATGACCTTGTTTGATGATGTACACGACACTTCCGGCCTGTACACAAATGCGGACGGCACGCCATATCAATACAATGGCCACTTCTCTTGGGTCTATGTCCACAACAACGAAGTCATGACAGAAATCAACGGAGAAACGATCACGTTGATGCAGTGGCTGTCCGAGCAGTCCTTGAACGACTGAGCTGTTTGCTGCAACCGGAACAAAATGAACAGCCTCCGAGAATCCGTAATATGCGGATTTCCGGAGGCTGTTTTTGTGTTGTCGTGAGACGGTAATGACTTGATATCAGTGGGCGGACAGCGGTTTGTCGGACAATGCCTAGCCTTCTATGACGCGAACTCCGATCATTCCGACAGCCGAATTCCCGGCGAACGGCTTCACACCGGGAAACTGACCCATTCCGTTAGCTGAATTCCCGGCGAACGGCTTCACACCGGGAAACTGACCCATTCCGTTGGCCGAATTCCCGGCGAACGGCTTCACACCGGGAACCCGACCCATTTCCGTTAGCCGAATTCCCGGTGAGCTCCCGCAATCTTTGTGCTATGATGGTAAAAAAGCAGGGGAGGGATCATGATGGTCGAACTGGATCGGTTGGTCAAACTGCTCGTGGAGAAGCTACTGCGTTCGTCCAAAAAACCGAAACCAAGCGGGGATGGGACTGATGAGGGAACAGCAGGAGGGCATAAGCCCCTAGAGAGCATCTTGGGGGAAGCCACCAAAAACGAAACGGACGAAAAAATGCCTGAAGGATGAGTCCTTCAGACATATTGGAGCAGTTCGTCATAATAAAGCTTCGTGATCAATTCCCGGTCTGCGGTAGTGGGTTTGTCGATGTAGATGACGTATTCGGCATCCCAGGTATAGGCGGATGTGCCTTCCAAAAACGGGTTTTCTACGGGCGTTTCGGTTTCCAATTCGGCGATGAGGACGGCGATGTAGTCTTCGCTTTCGGTTTCGTCATGGAAGTCGAAGTCGTCGCTTGTCTCGATGTAGAGTTTGTAGGCTTTTTTCGGGTGCTCGGCTTTGAATTTTTGGATGATCGCAATTTCTTTGTCCAGGTTTCTCATGGTGCTTGCTCCCTTCGGAAATGGCTTTGGATCAAGTGTTTTCTATAGGACTATCATAACATTCTCGACCTGCATCTGCACTTAATAACGCGGCGGTGGGTGAGGGTTGCGGGCGGATGGTCTATGATGGGATTAACCAATTTTAAGGAGGGATCAGCATGGAAATCGCAATTTTACAGCACGTGGATTTTGAAGGGCCAGCGGAAATCGAGAATTGGTGCCGGCAGACCGGAAACGGCACCGCCTACACGCAGACGGCAGCAGAAATCCGGAATTATCCGATCCCCGCGAGCAACCGGGAGCTGCTTTATCGCTTGCTGGACGGGTTGAATGCTAGCGTTCCGGATTGGACAGCATAAATCAGGCGAAATCGACAGGCTGGGTGAATCGGAATTTCCGGTGAAAGATTGATCCGTCGGCTGTTTGTCAGGTGCTCCCGCGCGAACAACCGACGAATCCCCTTTGTGTCTGCCGATGTGCAGCAGCTTCTTTGAGAACAGCTGACGAAAGGTGTTTATGTCGGCTGATAAGCAGTCGCTCTCTTTCGAACAGCCGACAAGCCTTACATATTGTCGGCTGTTCCACATTTATGCACCTAATATCCGCAAAACGCAGAAAGAGGCTGGGACAAAATCCCAGCCTCTTTCGGTTGTTAAAGCAAGTCATTCAATTCGCGGATATCGTCTATCAGTGCATCCGCCGATTCCAGTTCCCCGGGGAAGCCGAAACCATAACGGCAGCCCACTGTGTGGACGGGATGATGCTCGGCGACCTCGATGTCTTGGAAACGGTCTCCCACAATCAGGTAGCCGCTAGGGAAAACAGATCGGATCGATTCGAAGATTTCATATTTTGGGATGAAGCCGAAATCTTCCGTGCAGTACATGCCATCGAAGTAGCGGTCCAACCCGAAGCTTTTCCGGTGCGCTTCCATGTAGGCCCGGCTACAGTTGCTCAAAAAGACCAAGCGGTAGCCTTTCTCCTTCAATGCCTGCAGTGTTTCCAGGGCGCCTTCATAAAGGACTGCCTGCCCGGTTTGGGCTTTTTCCAGCAGAATCTGGCCGATCATTTTTGAGGCCTTCGATCGGACCTCTTCATCCAGGTCGGGCATGAAATTTTCCCACATTGCTTTGCTGCTGTAGCCCAGCCACTTCGTGATTTCCGCATCCGCCCAATCCCTGGGAGCGGCGTAGTCGGCATCAACGAGGTAAGCATAGGCTTGTTTGAAAGCGTGGATGTAATTCCGGGTACTGTCATGGATGGTGCCGTCATAGTCAAGGATGATGGTGCGGACACCTTTGAACATTAGTTTTTCCATAGACTTTTATAGATTTTTGAGCAGGTTGGCCATTTCGATGGCGGATACGGCACAATCATAGCCTTTGTTGCCTGCTTTCGTGCCGGCACGCTCAATGGCTTGTTCGATCGTGTCGGTCGTCAGTACGCCGAAGATGACCGGAACGCCGGTACTCATGGAGGCTGTCGCTACGCCTTTGGAAACTTCGGAACAGACGTAATCGAAATGCGCCGTTGCGCCCTTGATGACGGCGCCCAAAGTGATGACGGCATCATATTTTCCGGAAGCCGCCATTTTTTGTGCGACCAATGGGATTTCGTATGCGCCGGGCACCCATGCCAAGTCGATGGCATCTTCAGCCACGCCATGGCGTTTCAAACCGTCCAAGGCGCCGCCCACCAATTTTGAGCCGATGAATTCGTTGAATCTTGCCACCACGATCGCGATTTTTAAATCCTGTGCAATTAATTGTCCTTCGATGATGTTCATTTTGTTTTCCTCCTGTTTGGTTGTTTTGTTTTTATAAATCCAAATAATGCCCCATCTTTTGTTTCTTTGTTTCCATATAGCGCTGCGTTTCGCCGAATATTTCCAACTGGATCGGAAGTCTTTCGGTGATCTTCACGCCGTGTTTCTTCAGACCTTCTATCTTAAGCGGGTTGTTCGTCAAAAGCCGGATTTCCTTGACGCCCAAGTCCTGCAGCATTTCGTCAGCCATGTAGTATTCGCGCAGATCGCTTGGGAATCCCAGCATCAGGTTGGCTTCAACTGTGTCGTAGCCTTGGTCCTGCAGCGCATAAGCATGGATTTTGTTGACGAGGCCGATGCCGCGTCCTTCCTGGCGCAAGTAGACCAAGACCCCTCGGCCTGCCGCGGCGATCTGCTTCATGGCCGCGTCCAATTGCTGGCCGCAGTCGCAGCGTTTCGATCCGAAGACATCGCCTGTCAAGCATTCGGAGTGGATGCGCACCAGAACGGGTTCTTCCGTCGTGACATCGCCCATGACCAAGGCGACGTGATGCTCATCCGCATCGATCTTGTTCACGTAAGTGTAGATGTCGAACTCGCCGTATTTCGTGGGCAGTTTGGCCTGGCCTTCGCGCATGTAGAGCTGTTCGTTCTCCTTGCGGTAGGCGATCAGGTCGGCGATTGTGCCGATTTTCAGGTCATGCTCTTTGGCGAAAGTGATCAGTTCGGCTGTGCGCATCATTGTGCCGTCATCGGCCATGATTTCGCAGCAGAGTCCTGCCGGCTTCAATCCGGCCAAACGGGCCAAATCGACGGTGGCTTCGGTATGGCCGTTACGCGCGAGCACACCGTTGTCGACTGCCTTCAGCGGGAAGATATGGCCAGGGCGGCGGAAATCTTCAGGCTTGGCGCCATCCTCCACAGCCTTCATGACGGTCAGAGAGCGTTCGAAAGCCGAGATGCCGGTGGTTGTCTCGACATGGTCGATGGCGACGGTGAAGGCCGTACCGTGATTATCGGTGTTGCGGTCCACCATCGGGGTCAGCACCAGTTTTTCGGTGAGCGTCCGATCCATCGGCATGCAGATCAAACCTTTTGCGTAGATGGCCATGAAATTGATGTTTTCCGGCGTCGCAAATTCGGCTGCGCAGATCAGGTCGCCTTCATTTTCGCGGTCTTCATCATCCACCAGCACAATGATTTTGCCGGCTCTGATGTCCGCGATGAGTTCTTCGGATGTGTTGAACATGTATGTTTTCCTCCTTTTTTTCAGAAGAAGCCGTTTTCTTTCAGGAAGGCTTCAGACAGGTTGCTTTGCTTCGTTTGGGTTTGCGGGCTCAGGCCCAGCAGCTTTTCCACGTATTTACCGATGATGTCGCATTCCAGATTGACCGTATCGCCCAACTTCTTCTCGAGCAGGATCGTCTCTGCTCCAGTATGGGGAATGATGGATACCTGGAATGATTGACTGTCAACTGTAGCCACAGTCAGGCTGACGCCGTCGATGGCGATCGAGCCTTTTTCGATGATGTAGCGGAGCAGCTCGGGCCCGGCCGAAATGGTGATCCAGACGGCGTTATCGTCCTTGCGGTATTCCTTGATCGAGCCGGTCCCGTCGATGTGGCCGCTGACGATGTGCCCGCCCAGGCGGGTGTCGAGCTTCAGTGCCCGTTCCAGATTGACGCGGCCGCCCATCTGCAGGGCGCCAAGGTTTGAGCGCTGCAGCGTTTCCGGCATGACGTCCGCATCGAAGGCATCCTTATGCAGCTTCGTGACGGTAAGGCAGACGCCGTTGGTGGAAATGCTGTCGCCGATTTTTGTGTCTGCCAGCACTTTTTTTCCGCCGATAGTGACGACGGAAGATTTTTGGCCGTGGCGGATGCCTTTTAAGGTGCCGACTTCTTCGATGATTCCAGTAAACATGAATGTCCTCCCACTTTCCTCTATTATTCGTTCTTGGAAAGGTAGCCTTCCAAGAGGATGTCTTCCCCTACGGTATTGGCTTTCAGATCGATCACGCTGAAAGCTTGGCTCAGCTTCTCGATCCCTTCTCCGCCGACAGGTGTTTTTGCTGTTTCTCCGCCGATCAGTTTCGGGGCGATGTAGACCTGCACCTTGTCGACGATGCCTGCCTCCAGGGCGGAAAAGTTCAGGGTTGCGCCGCCTTCCAGCAGGATGCTGTCGATGCCGCGCTCCCCGAGGGCCTTCATCAGCACCTTCAGATCGGTCCGCCCATCTTTGGCGGGTACAGTCAGAAGATCGATGCCGGCTGCTTCGAGCCGGACTGCCTTGCTGCGGTCCGCCCGTTCTGTCGTTGCGATAAGAGTCTTGGCCGTGTCCTGATTTTGGAGCACTTTTGCTTCCAATGGGATGCACAAGGTGCTGTCGACGATGATCCGCACGGGATTTTTCCCTCCTGGAATGCGGGAGGTCAATTGCGGGTCATCCATGATGACGGTCTGGACCCCGACCATGATGCCGCTGAGGGCGCTGCGCAGTTGGTGCACGCGCTCCCTCGCGGCCGGTCCGGTGATCCATTGCGATTCGCCGGTCCGGGTCGCAATCTTTCCGTCCAAGGACATCGCGGCCTTCATGACGACGAAGGGTTCTTTTTTGACGATGTATTTCATGAATATTTCATTCAAACGGCTGCTTTCTTTGGCTAGGACACCGGTCACCACTTCGATGCCGGCAGCTTGCAGTTTCTTGACGCCGCGACCGGAAACCAATGGATTCGGATCCAAAGCTGCGATGACGACCCGACCGATTTTCTTTTCGATGATCTTGTCGGAGCAGGGCGGTGTTTTGCCGAAATGGGAGCAGGGTTCCAGGGTCACGTAGATGGTTGCGCCGGCCACATCTTCTGTTGCCGAGCGGAACGCGTTCACTTCAGCATGCCCCTCCCCGATTTTTTCGTGGTAGCCGGATCCGATGATGCGTCCGTCCTTGACGATGATGGCGCCGACCATCGGATTTGGTGCGACGGCACCTCGGCCTTTCTCGGCAAGTTCCAGCGCCATTTGCATAAAGTGTGTATCTTTATCTTGCATCTTTGCGTGCCTCCTTTTTCCAAAATAAAGAGCCCTGAACAGTTTCTGCTTCAGGGCTCGACAAAGGAAGGCCAGCTAAATAAAGCCAAAAAATCCCTGGGTATAGACTACACCCAGGGATTGACGTTCCGATTCATGAACGGATGGCGCGAAAGCGTTTTTTGTACGACAAATAAACGTAGTGTGCCATTCGATAAATGGTTTTTGTCTTCTTTCATCCAGACTCTGACTGTCGGCTTCGGAATCTAACCGAATCTGCCTTGCGGCTCGTGGGCTTTACCACCGGTAGGGATTTTCACCCGTCCCTGAAGACTATTCAATTAAGTTGTCTCTAGGATAATCCCAATCCGTATCATTGTCAAATGAAAAATTTTGCAAACAAAAGTTCATTGTCGGATAAGCACCTGATGCGGCAAAGGCCGGCCCTTATGCAGATCGAATCAGGCCGTATTATAACCGAAAGATTAAAATAAAGTTTGTAATCCATTAGAATTGGGTATAAAATGAGTCCAATAATAGTTGCATCATGACTCAGAAATGATCGTTCACAAGAGCGATAGTGAGAATAACATTAAAAGGGGATGGCGGAATTTTGGAACAAGTATTTCAAGGAAGAAGCTTATTGGCGGAAAAAGATTTCACTCGGGAAGAATTGGAGTATCTGATTGATTTTTCGGCACATCTGAAGGATCTGAAGAAACGAAATATTCCGCACCGTTATCTAGAAGGCAAAAACATTGCCCTTTTGTTCGAAAAAGCCTCCACTCGTACCAGAGCCGCTTTTACAGTGGCTGCCATTGATCTTGGGGCGCATCCTGAATATTTGGGGAAAAATGACATCCAATTGGGCAAAAAGGAATCCGTTGAAGACACCGCTAAAGTGCTAGGAAGCATGTTCGATGGCATCGAATTCCGTGGTTTCAGCCAAAAAACTGTCGAAGATCTGGCGAAATATGCCGGTGTACCGGTATGGAACGGCTTGACGGATGAGTGGCATCCAACCCAAATGATCGCTGATTTCCTTACGGTCAAAGAACATTTCGGCAAGTTGGCCGGGCTTAAATTGGTCTATGTCGGGGACGGACGCAACAATGTCGCCAACAGCCTGTTGGTTACCGGCGCTATCCTCGGTGTGCATGTCACGATCTGCGCGCCGGAATCATTATTCCCGACCGATGAATTGGTTGAGATGGCACAGAAGTTCGCTGAAAAGAGCGGCAGTAAAATCGAAATCACAGCCGATGTGGCCAAAGGCGTAAAAGCGGCTGATGTCCTTTACACCGATGTATGGGTATCGATGGGTGAAGAAGATAAATTTGCAGAACGTATCGAATTGTTGGCGCCTTATCAGATCAATATAGAGATGATTGAAAAGACAGGGAATGACGATGTGATCATGCTGCACTGTTTGCCGGCTTTCCATGATACGAAAACGCAATACGGGCAGGAAATCGCGGAAACATTCGGCATGCGCGAGATGGAAGTGACCGATGCCGCCTTCCGCAGCAAGCACGGTCTTCAGTTTGAGCAAGCCGAAAACCGCATGCATTCCATCAAGGCGATCATGGCTGCGACCTTAGGAAATTTATTTATTCCAAAAGTTTGATTGACAAAGTGAAAAACAGATGATAAATTTAATGCAAATATCAAACAACATCTAAAAGAACAAAAACTTTGACAAGAAGAGTAATCCATTTGCGCAGTGAAGCGAACCTTGGAGGGTGAAAGCAAGGTCAACCGCGGTGGATGAACAGGGACTTTGAGTTGATAAGCTGAATGTGAACCATAAAGTTTAATCCGGTTGCCCCGTTATCGCAAAAGTAGCAATACTTGAGTCCGGCGTGCGCGCATGCTGGAAAATAAGGGTGGCACCACGAACTTTCGTCCCTATACTGAATCTATTTGATTTGGTATAGGCACGGAAGTTTTTTTGTATAACTGCAAGACTTTGCAAAACGGGCTTAGCCTGCTTTTGCAACAAATTTAAAAAGGGGGATGGGAAGTATGATTCATGTCAGTATCATTGGAGCAACAGGTTACACGGGGGTGGAATTAGTCCGATTATTGGGATTGCGCGAGGATGTGGTCCTGGATCATCTGACCTCCCGTACGTATGCGGGTCAAAAAATCCAGCATCTTTTTCCGCACCTGTTGGGCAACGTCGATCACACTTGCGAAGAATTGGATCTGGAACAAGTGACGACGGACAGCGATGTGATTTTTGTGGCTTTGCCGCATGGACACGCGTTGCCGATAGCCAAAAAAGCCAAAGAAAAAGGCAAAAAAGTCATCGATCTGGGAGCCGATTTCCGATTGAAGGATGCGGCCGTCTATGAAGAATGGTACAAAGTCGCGCACACAGAGCCGGAACTTTTGGAAGAAGCCGTCTACGGTCTGCCCGAATGGGACCGCGACGCAATCAAAGATGCAACAGTCATCGCCAATCCGGGTTGTTTTGTGACAAGCATCCTCCTGGGATTGATGCCTTTGATGAAGAAAGGCTGGGTTGTCCCGAACAGCATCGTTTGCGATTCCAAATCGGGCACATCCGGAGCAGGCCGCGCCGGCAATGTAGCGAACCTCTTCACCGAGGTGGAAAGCAGCTTCAAAGCCTACGGTGTAGCACATCACCGCCACACACCGGAAATCGAGCAACTGTTGACGCAGATGGCCGGCACGGACACGATGATCCAATTTACGCCGCACCTTGTGCCGATGAGCCGAGGTATCCTCAGCACCATCTACGCGACTGTCACTGGGGGACATACGGCAGAAGAAATCCACGCTCTTTTTGAGGAAGCTTACGCCGATGAACCGTTTGTGCAGGTTCTGCCTGCGGGCATGTGGCCGATGACGAAATCGGTGAAAGGCACAAATAACTGCCAACTGGGTGTCACCTACGACGAACGCACAGGCCGGGTCATCATCGTGTCGGTCATCGACAACTTGATGAAGGGCGCTGCCGGCCAAGCCGTGCAAAACATGAACCTGATGTTCGGACTTGCCGAAACGACAGGACTACAGATGATAGGGCTTTTCCCGTAACAACGGAAGATTGAAGGAGGAAACGGACGACATGATAAAGAAATTACATAAAAGCGGTGTGACTGCCGCTGCAGGTGTGCAAGCCGCGGGTATCCACGCCGGCTTCAAGAAACGCAAAAAGGATATGGCGCTGCTGTATTTCCCTGATGGGGCAACCGTTGCGGGCGTCTTCACCAAAAACAAAGTTAAAGCGGCTCCGGTCCAATACGATCAACAAGTCCTGCAGCAGCATGACCGCTTCAAGGCGATCCTGATCAACAGCGGCAACGCGAACGCCTGTACAGGCAAACAAGGCAAAGCCGATGTGGAAGAGACCGTGGAGCTCCTTGCTGAAGAACTGAACATCCAACCGGAAGAGGTGTTGGTATCCTCGACAGGCGTCATCGGAATGTTCATGAACATGGAGACAATGAAAAAAGGGGTCAAGGCGATCGCACCGGAAGTTTCCGAATTCGGCGGCGCTGCAGCCAGCAAGGCAATCATGACGACGGATACGGTTCCGAAAGAAGTCAGCTTCACCTTTGAAGTCGCCGGCAAAACGGCTACCATCGGCGGCATGGTCAAGGGATCCGGGATGATCCATCCGAACCTTGGTACGATGCTGGGCTACATCACAACCGATGTCGCAATCGGCCAAGCAGCTTTACATGCGATGTTGCTGAAAGCCGCGGATGCGACCTTCAACCATGCGACCGTCGACGGGGACACGAGCACGAACGATTCCGTCTTTGTGGCTGCTACCGGCAAACTCGACAATCCGCTGATCGTTTCCGCTGATGATGCCGGCTACGCCGAGGTTGAAGCGGCGGTCCTGTCCATCTGCTCCCAATTGGCGCAGCTGTTGGTCAAGGACGGCGAAGGGGCGACAAAATTTGTCGAGGTCTTGGTTTCCGGGGCGAAGACAATGGCTGATGCGGTTTCGGTCGGTAAATCGGTCGCGACCTCGAGCTTGGTGAAGACGGCGATGTTCGGCGAGGATGCCAACTGGGGCCGTGTCATCACGGCTGCCGGTTATGCGGACACCGAATATTTCGATGCCGATGTGATCGACATCGCCTTCTCAAGCAAGAACGGCGAAATCCAGCTTTGCGAAGCGGGGATGGGTGTCGTCTTCGATGAAGAACGTGCGAAAAAAATATTGGAAGCAGATGAAATCAATATTTTGATCGACCTGCATCTGGGCACGGAAGCCGCCAGCACATGGACATGCGACTTCTCTTACGATTACGTGAAAATCAATGCGGATTACAGAAGCTGAGGGGGATGAAGATGAACAAAAGCAATTGTGAAAAAGCCGAAATGCTTGTCGAAGTACTGCCTTACGTCAACCGTTTCCGCGATAAAATCATTGTCATCAAATACGGCGGAAATGCCATGATCAATGAAGAACTGAAAAAAGCCGTCATGCAGGATCTGTTGTTGATGAAATCGGTGGGGATGCATCCGATCCTTGTCCATGGTGGCGGTCCTGCCATCAACGACATGCTGAAAAAGCTGAAGGTCGAGAGCCACTTCGAACAAGGGCTGCGTGTGACCGACAAAGAGACGATGGAAATCGTCGAAATGGTGTTGGCGGGCAAAGTCAACAAGGACATCGTCGGCACTCTGAACCAGATCGGCGGCAAAGGCATCGGTTTGTCAGGAAAAGACGGCAATCTGATCCAAGTGCGCAAAAAATATTTGGAAAAGAACGGCGAAAAGATCGACATCGGCTATGTCGGCGAAGTCGAAGCAGTCAACAAGGAAATGCTGGAGTCGCTCATCTACAGCGGCTATATCCCGGTCATTTCCTCCATCGGGATGGGCAAGGACGGGATGAGCTACAACATCAATGCTGATTATGTAGCCGGTGCTGTGGCGAAAGCCGTTCAGGCAAACAAATTCATCCTGTTGACCGATGTGGAAGGGATTTTCCGCGACTATCATGATAAGGATTCGCTCATTTCGAGGATCACGCTCGAGGAGATCGAAGCACTGGAAGCGGACGGCATCATCTCAGGCGGTATGGTGCCGAAAGTGGACTGCTGCATCGATGCCTTGAAGGGCGGCGTTGCCGGAGCGCACATCATCGATGGCCGTTTGCGCCACTCGATTTTATTGGAAGTTTTTTTCGACGAAGGGATCGGCACAATGATCGATCGCGATAAGGAAGGGGCACTGAAATAATGAATGAAGACATAAAAACAAAAGGGCAAGCCTACTTGATGAACACCTTCAACCGCGGAGCCATCTGCATGGTCGAAGGCCAAGGCAGCTACCTGAAGGATGCGGACGGCAAGCAATATTTGGACTTCCTGGCAGGCATCGCCGTGAACGCGTTAGGGCACAATCATCCGAAAGTGACGGCTGCGATAGCGGAACAGGCGGCCAAACTGGTCCACTGCTCGAACTTTTATTGGATCGAGCCGCAAGTGCAGTTGGCGGAAAAACTGATCACGAATTCCGTTCTGGATAAGGTCTTTTTCGGCAACAGCGGCGCGGAAGCCAATGAAGGAGCCATCAAATTGGCGCGCAAATACGGACGTGAGGTCCACGGCGAAGGCTGCTACGAGATCATCACTGCCGATAACTCGTTCCACGGACGCACGTTGGCGACGTTGACGGCGACCGGCCAAAAACAATTCCATAAAGATTACGATCCGTTCCTGGAAGGTTTCCACTACGTTCCCTTTAATGATTTTGAGGCTTTGGCCGCCAAAGTTACGGAAAAGACATGCGCAATCCTTTTGGAGCCGATCCAAGGCGAAGGTGGCGTCTACGTGGGTGATCAAACTTACCTGCAGCAAGTGCGTGCGCTCTGCGACGAGAAGGATATCCTGTTGATCTTTGATGAAGTCCAAACTGGCATGGGCCGCACCGGCAAGCTGTTCGCATACGAAGGCTACGGTGTGGAACCGGATGTGATGACGTTGGCGAAAGCTTTGGGCAATGGCGTTCCGATCGGCGCGCTGTTGGCGAAGGATGCCGTCGCTTCCCATTTCAAACCGGGTGACCATGGTTCGACTTTCGGCGGCAATCCGCTTGTCTGTGCGGCGGCTTTCGCGACCGTTCAAGCGATCGAAGACGAGAATATCCTGGCGAATGTAAATGAGATGGGCAACTATTTCGAAGAGAAATTAGTGGCATTCAAGGAAAAATATGACTTTATCCTCGATGTGCGCGGCAAAGGCTTGCTGCTCGGGATGGAACTGGCGATGAAGGGTGCCGACATCGTCGCGAAGTGTCTGGAAAAAGGCGTCATCATCAACTGCACGCATGATACGGTATTGCGTTTCCTTCCACCGTTGAATGTGACAACCGCGGAAATCGACAAGGCTGTTGCAGTGATGGATGAGGTTTTTCAAACAATTGAAGCTTAAAGAAAGGATGGCAAAGCATGCCTAAACGAACAGACATCAAGTCGATCCTCGTGATCGGCTCGGGACCTATCATCATCGGCCAAGCCGCGGAATTTGACTATGCTGGAACGCAAGCATGTTTAGCCTTAAGGGAAGAAGGATACAAGGTCATCCTGGTCAACTCCAATCCTGCTACGATCATGACGGATGTTGAAATCGCCGATAAAGTCTATATGGAACCACTGACATTGGAGTTCATCGCGAACATCATCCGCAAAGAGCGCCCGGATGCCCTGTTGCCGACACTGGGCGGCCAGACCGGTCTGAACATGGCGGTGGAACTGGACGAAGCCGGTATCCTGAAGGAGTACCAGGTCGAGTTGCTTGGAACGAAACTGACTTCCATCCAACAGGCTGAAGACCGCGATCTGTTCCGCCAACTGATGGCGGAATTGAATCAGCCGGTCCCGGAGAGCGACATCATCCACACCGTTGGGGAAGCATTGAGCTTCGCCGCGGAAATCGGTTATCCGTTGATCGTCCGTCCAGCCTTCACGATGGGCGGAACCGGCGGCGGCATCTGCCATAATGAAGCCGACCTGCGCGAAATCGTCGCTAACGGCTTGCGCTACTCACCGGTGACGCAATGTCTCCTGGAAAAATCAATCGCCGGCTTCAAGGAAATCGAATATGAAGTGATGCGCGACAGCAACGACAACGCCATCGTGGTCTGCAACATGGAAAACATCGACCCGGTCGGCGTCCACACAGGCGATTCCGTCGTCGTGGCGCCTTCCCAAACGTTGTCCGACAAAGAATACCAAATGCTGCGCGATGTTTCCCTGCAGATCATCCGCGCCCTGAAAATCGAAGGCGGCTGCAATGTGCAGTTGGCATTGGATCCATACTCGTTCGACTACTACATCATCGAAGTGAACCCGCGCGTCAGCCGTTCTTCGGCCTTGGCGAGTAAAGCGACCGGCTACCCGATCGCGAAGATGGCGGCGAAGATCGCTGTCGGCTTGACTCTGGATGAAATGAAGAACCCGGTCACCGGCACGTCCTATGCGGCTTTCGAGCCGGCTTTGGATTACATCGTCTCCAAAATCCCGCGTTTCCCGTTCGATAAATTCGAAAAGGGCGACCGTACCCTTGGCACGCAGATGAAAGCGACAGGCGAAGTCATGGCCATGGGCCATACGTTCGAGGAATCGATGCTGAAAGCTGTCCGTTCGCTGGAATACGGCGTCAACCATCTGGCCTTGCCGAAAGACCAAGGCCAGACCGTGACGATGGCAGAAATCGAACAGAATATCCGTGTCGCCTGCGACGAGCGTCTGTTCTATCTCGGCGAAGCGTTGCGCCGCGGCGTGACACCGGAAACGATCCACGAATGGAGCGAAATCGACTACTTCTTCCTGCACAAATTCAAGCACATCATCGACTTGGAAAAGGAAGTGGCTGCCAATGTGAAGGATCTGGAAACGTTGCGCGAAGCGAAGAAATACGGCTTCAGCGACGAAATCATCGCGGAATTGTGGGGTATGGCTTCGGAAGACATCTACGCGTTGCGCAAAGCCAACGGCATCGTGCCTGTCTTCAAAATGGTGGATACGTGCGCGGGCGAATTCGAATCCTTCACACCGTACTTCTACAGCACGTATGAAATGGAACAGGAATCGTTCCCGAGCGACCGCGAAAAAGTCATCGTCCTAGGCTCCGGTCCGATCCGTATCGGCCAAGGGGTCGAGTTCGACTACGCGACCGTGCATGCGGTCTGGGCGATCCAGGAAGCCGGCTACGAAGCAATCGTCGTCAACAACAACCCGGAAACTGTTTCGACGGACTTCTCGATCTCCGACAAGCTGTATTTCGAACCATTGACTGAAGAAGACGTGATGGCCATCATCGACCTGGAACAACCGCTGGGCGTCGTGGTGCAGTTCGGTGGCCAAACGGCCATCAACCTGGCCGACAAATTGGTCAAACACGGCGTCAAGATCCTGGGCACGAGCCTGGAAGATCTTGACCGCGCCGAAGACCGCAAACTGTTCGAACAGTTGTTGCGCGATTTGGATATCCCGCAGGCACCCGGCAAGACAGCCGTGACCGTTGAGGAAGCGGTCGCCGTTGCGGATGAAATCGGTTATCCGGTCTTGGTGCGTCCATCCTACGTATTGGGCGGACGGGCGATGCAGATCGTCTACAACCAAGCCGACCTGGAGAAATACATGCGCGAAGCGGTCGTGGCCAGCCCCGAACGGCCGGTCCTGGTCGATCATTACCTGATCGGACAAGAGCTGGAAGTCGATGCGATCTGCGACGGCGAAACCGTCCTGATCCCGGGCATCATGGAACACATCGAACGCGCCGGGGTCCACTCGGGCGACTCGATCGCGGTCTATCCGCCGCAGAACCTATCACCTGAACTGATCCAGACAATCGAAGATTACACGATCCGCGTGGCGCAAGGGTTGAACACCATCGGTTTGGTGAACATCCAGTTCGTCATCAGCGAAGGCGTCGTCTACATCATCGAAGTGAACCCGCGCGCGAGCCGGACGATCCCGTTCCTGAGCAAAGTGACCGGCATCCCGATGGCGAACTTGGCGATGCAAGGGATACTGGGCATCAAACTGAAAGATCAAGGCTACCGGACCGGGTTGGTTCCGTCCAAATCCGGTGTATACGTGAAGATGCCGGTCTTCAGTTTCAACAAACTGAAGAAAGTCGATACCGTATTGGGGCCGGAAATGAAGTCCACAGGGGAGATCATCGGAAAGGATGCCATCCTTTCCAAAGCTTTGTACAAAGCTTTCCGTGCCGCCAATATCGAGATTCCCGAGTACGGCACGGCACTGCTGACGATTGCGGACAAGGACAAGCACGAAATCCTGCCGCTCGCGAAACGCTTGGTTGCTGTCGGCTATCGTCTGCTTGCAACAAAGGGCACTGGGGAAGCCTTGCTGGAGGCGCACGTACCGGTTACGATCCTTCAAAACGGCGAAGCGAAACGGGAAAACATCCTGAAAAGCATGCATGACGGGGAAATCCAGTTCATCATCAATACGATGACCGAAGGCAAGACCGAGGAAACCGACGGCTATTTCATCCGCCGCGAAGCCGCGGACAACAACCTGCCGTGCCTGACCTCGCTGGATACAACCGAGGCGTTGCTGCAGGCGATGGAAATGATGCATTTCCAGCTGCAGGCAGTCGGGACCGAACCTTTATAAATACCTGATTTCAGATGCAAAAAGGCCGCAAGCTTACCCTGTATGGATAAGCTTGCGGCCTTTTAAGCGCGGGCTATATTTTTTCGATAATATAGAGAGCATCCCGGACGCCGTTATGCATTTCAATGTTGTCTTCAGTGAAGTCCACGGTCATTTCGAGTCTTTTTTCCAGATTTATGGCTTTCAGAGTGAACGAATCTTTGGCCAATTGTAATTGACGGATGTCCAAGCGCGTGTTTACAGGCAAGTAGATGACAGTTCTCGTGTCGGTCTTGCCTAAGCGTATTTGACCAGTGTTTTTCAGAACAAGATTTATTGGTTCAACATCAAACAATTGATACGTGGCAACCAACTGTTTTAAGTATCCAAAATCATCTGCTCCGGGGAAGCGCATCGCATCGTTCAAATCATAAGGCTGGTCAAAGCCTTCGCCTTCGACTATGCCGAATCGCTCACCGGTTCTGTGCCAGCTCCAAATTCCGTGTGCGCCATAAGTTATGCCCGCACTGGCTCCAGCAAGGATGCTTTGCCATGCCACTCTCCGGCAATCCTCTTGTGTGAATCGACCAAATGAATGCCTGCTGTAACTGATCTGTTCATAGCAGGGTTCAGTATTTATGATGGGCATTTGTATTCCGTTTGCTCTTAATTTCATGGGTATTTCGTATACTTTTTCGGGATAGTCTTTGTTATGCCCGGACTGATAGCTGAAGAAGTCTGAAGCTTCCAGAAAAACTGCAGGTATTTCATCCAAGCGGCCTCTGATGTGAAAAGATACCAGTGCATCATCATCATGTTTTTTTAAAGTTGTCAGTGCGATGTTGTAATGTTCAATCGTTGCTTCTGAAGGGAAATCAGTATCGCCGCTGATGAAATAGATGGGGTTAAACTTTTTGTACCTTTGTGCCACGTAGGCAACATAAGGTTCTATTTGGTTTTTGTCCATCAGGTTATTCCGGTTCATGGGTTCAGTCCAAGTGTCGGGAACATAATTGGCCCAAAGCAGCACAAGTGCAGGAGTCAACTCGTATTTTTCCATGATCGACAGCATTTCTTCGACGCGATCAAAATAAGCAATATTCAATTGCGAATAATCATAGATATAATGATTGGCATCGTCGAGACTTACCAGTTTGAATGGGTCCCTCCGGATTTGGGTTGAGCTTGCATCCCATTGGCGCAATAAGTTTAGCTGAATAACAGTGAATCCTTGGCTTTTTCTGATTCTGCAGTAATTTTCAAATTCAAACAGCTCAGCATTAGTAAACGCACTCCAACAAGTATCCGCCAAGAAAAAGAAATCCCTGTCGTCTTGCTGGAACCGCAGATTATCGATTGTTAGCATCCGAACAACTCCTTTGAAAACGTTATTTTGATAACCGAATCCTAACACACAAAGTAAATGTCGTCAATTTAATTTATATAAAAAAACAAACGTTTAGTTCTTTTTGTTTAGTTGGGGTGCATGCATAATATCTATAGATTGTCCAAAAAACGTCAGACAACGGAGTCTCTTTCGATTAAATTGGTATTGATGAAAGAGTGCATCCCATAATCTTCTTCCTGTCTCTCTAGATTCGCAAGCATTTTTCGCATAGCCTCTTGTGCGATTTTTTGTTTATTGACGCCGATTGTTGTAAGTTCGGGCGTAATCACTTTTGATTCGGGTATGTTATCAAAGCCAATTACTGAGATATCCTCCGGAACAGTGATTTTCAGTGCGGATAGCGTTCTGATCAAACTAATCGCGATATAATCATTCTCGCAAAAAACAGCTGTCGGGGAACCGGATTCTGATTGCAGATCGGCGAGATTTTCTGTATCTGTTTCGATTTTCATGCCGTGCAGCCGGTAAATGCTGACATCTTTCGACGAAAAGCCATAGTGGTTCAGGGCATCGAAGAATCCGCGCTTCCGCTCGGAGAAGTTATATATCCGCGTTTTTGATTCTGCATAGCCAATTTTCTGATGCCCTTTTTTGATCAGATATTCGGCAGCCTGATAGGCTCCTTGATAGTTATTGATTGAAATGAAATCCAGGTTCGATTGGGGAGCGCAAGTATCCAACACTACCAAATTCTTCTGGATCTTCTGGATCTCTTCAATTTGCTGAAGCGTAAGGTTCGTGCCCAGAAGAAAAATACCGTCGGAAGGTTGCTCGTCCTCTATTCTTTTTAAATCCGCTCGTATTGAATTGGAATCTATCGAGGAAATCAGTAAGGAGAAAGGATAATTTTTCAGTTCATTGGTAAAATATCCGAGCAGTTCGTTAAAAAATGGCATGTTGTGATAGTTATCCTCAATCAGATCAGTAGCCTTGCAGCCCACAAAACGAATCACATAGTTTGTGGAGCTGGATGGGTTAATGTATTTTTTTTTGATTTTTTTCAGCGGCACGTAATTGTGCTCTTTTGCAATTCTCAAGACAGTCGCTCTTGTCTCTTCGCTGACGCCTGGCTTGCCGTTCAACGCGAGTGAAGCTGCCGACTTCGAAACATTGGCTAATCTCGCTATATCCTCAAGTTTCACATTCATACACCTCTGTAAAGTTTATATTTAGTTTAGTTTATGTAAGTGTATCACTTGTTTTGTTGTTAAGTAAAGGTAATAATGCATGTTTTGCAACATTTTCTATTGACCTTAACTAAACTAGGTGTTATTATCGTCTCAAGAAAGCGATTTATTTATATAAAAAGAACAAAATTAACGTTTTTGTTTAGTCAGCAGAAGGAGTGAAGGGAATGGACAAAATTAAAATCGGTTTTGCGCCGACAAGAAGAAATCTGTTCAGCGCAGCGGCAGCGATTGAATATGCGGATTTAACAAGAGAGAAACTGGACGAGTTTGGGATAGATTATGTGGACATCAAAGAAATCAATGAGGATGGTCTTCTGTATGATGATGCAGGGCTGGAAAAAATTGCCGAGAAGTTTGCGGCCGAAAAAATTGATGGCCTGTTCCTTGCGAACGAAAATTTCGGAACAGAGTACGAATGCGCAAGATTGGCGAAAAAGTTGAATGTGCCTGTATTGCTTTGGGGCCCTAAAGATGAACATCCTGCAGATGATGGTTCTCGGTTGCGCGATACCCAGTGCGGATTGTTCGCTATCGGAAAAGTGCTGCGCCGATTCAAAGTCCCGTTTACGTATGTACGCAATTGTGATTTGGATGACCCTGCTTTTGAAAGGGGTATCAAAGATTTTGTGAAAGTCTGCAATGTGGTCAAAGTGTTCCGGAATACGCGCATCCTGCAAATCGGGCCGCGGCCTTTTGATTTCTGGTCGACAATGTGCAATGAAGGGGAATTATTGGAACGCTTCAATATTCAATTGTCACCGATTCCCTTGAATGAATTAGTCAAAGAAATCAAAAAAGTCCAAACTGCAGACTCGGACCTGATCCAAGCAAATATCGATCATGTTCATGAGCTTGCAGAAGTACAGATTACACCGGATGAATTAAGGATGGTCGTTGCTTTGAAAATAGCCATCCGTAATTTGGCTGAGGCGTACGGTTGTAACGCCGGGGTTATTCAATGTTGGACCGCCCTGCAGGATGAAATCGGAATTCTGCCATACGCAGCATTGTCTCTGTTGCAGGATGAAGGTTTCCCGGTCACTTGCGAAACCGACATCCATGGAGTCATTTCCCAATTGTTGGTCGAGGCGGCTACATTGGGTGAACATCGCGCCATGTTTGCGGATGTGAATACGCGTCATCCATCGAATGAGAACGGCGAGTTACTTCAGCATTTGGGTGTTTTCCCGCTGTCCACTGCAAAAACAAAACCGATTTTGCCGCCGCGGCATTTTGTATTCGATTATCCCGGATCTGTCGGGTTTGAAGCAAAAGCAGGCGACTTGACGCTCTGCCGATTTGACGGAGACAACGGAGAATATTCCTTATTGATGGGAAACGCCAAAGTCATCGATGGTCCTTACAACCAAGGAACCTATGCATGGGTGGAGTTCGAAAATCTGAATCGATTGGAAACCAAATTGGTGTACGGTCCATACATCCACCATATATCTGCTGTTTATGACAAAGTTGTCCCAGTGCTCTATGAAGCATGCAAATACATCGGCATCCAGTCGGATTTCTATGATCCGATCGAAGAAGATATTCAAGCGTATCTCAGAGGGGAGTAACTATGACTACTACAATAAATGCTTTAGAAATGAAAGCGGTCGATATCAGACGTTCGTTACTGACGCTGGTCAAGGAAGGCGAGACCGGCCACACCGGATCAGACTTATCTTGTACCGATATCCTTGTCGCTCTCTACTATAAAATACTCAACATTGATCCAAAAAATCCGAATCACCCTGACAGGGACCGTTATATTCAAAGTAAAGGTCATGCCGCAGAAGTTCTATGGGCAATCCTTGCCGATAAAGGCTTCTTTCCTGAAAGTGAACTGAGCACTTTTTCCAAATTCGGTTC
The DNA here is from genome assembly GCF_963667775.1 of uncultured Trichococcus sp. Lineage (NCBI taxonomy): Bacteria > Bacillati > Bacillota > Bacilli > Lactobacillales > Carnobacteriaceae > Trichococcus > uncultured Trichococcus sp. Next base: position 2,444,523 of record NZ_OY764015.1, read on the forward strand.
GAGGCTAATCGGACATCCCAACAACAAAGTAGATGGCGTAGAAATGAATACGGGTTCCCTCGGGCATGGGCTATCTGTATCGGTCGGAATCGCACTTGCCGCAAAAATGGACAAAAAGTCTTATCAAACCTATACATTGATGGGCGACGGAGAATTGGCTGAAGGTTCTGTTTGGGAAGGTACGATGGCGGCTGCGCATTATAAGTTGGACAATCTGACAGCCATCATTGACCGGAACGGCCTGCAGATCACAGGCAGATCGGAAGATGTGATGGGAATGGAGTCATTGAGAGGTAAATTTGAAGCATTCGGTTGGCATGTGATCGATGTCAAAGACGGCAACAGTATGGCTGAACTTATTGAGGCGTTTGAAGCGCCGACCATGACAGGTAAGCCGAAACTGATTATCGCCCATACGACGAAAGGGAAAGGAATCTCCTTTGCCGAAAATCAGCCGCAATGGCATCATAAGGTCCCGAGCAATAGTGAATTTGCAAAGGCAATGGAAGAATTGGATGTACGGATGGAGGTTCTGGCCAATGAGCGTTGAAAAGACAAATTCTGTGGCAAATCGGCAGGTCGTTTGTGACGTCCTTGTCGAGTATGCAGAGCAGAACAAGGATTTGGTGGTATTGACGAGTGATTCCCGTGGATCGGCATCGTTGGCGAATTTTGCCGAAAAACTGCCTGAACAGCTGGTTGAAGTTGGGATTGCAGAGCAGAACATTGTCAGCATAGCTGCAGGACTGGCCCACAGCGGGAAGAGACCTTTCGTGGCATCACCGGCTTGTTTCTTGAGCATGCGCAGCATAGAACAGATCAAAGTCGATGTCGCCTATTCCAATACCAACGTCAAACTTATCGGAATCAGCGGAGGAGTCAGTTACGGCGCGCTGGGGATGAGCCACCACTCTTTGCAGGACATTGCAGTGACACGGGCGATCCCGAATCTGCAGGTGTTGCTTCCAGCGGATCGGTTTGAAACGGAAAAGATGTTTCAGGCGTTGGCAACCAGTGATGAACCCGCCTATATCCGCATCGGCAGAAACCCGGTGGCAGACTGTTATGAATCTTCGGATTATGAATTTGAAATCGGTAAGGCGGTAACATTGCGAAGCGGAAATGATATAACCATAGCGGCTACAGGAGAAACCGTCCGCATTGCGCTGGATGCGGCCGACCAATTAAGGCAAGACGGCATTGAAGCAAGCGTGTTGAACTATCATACGATAAAACCCTTTGATTCCGAAACGCTTCTGCAGGCCGTGGCCGAAACGGGGAAAATCATTTCGATCGAAGAACACAGCATCTACGGTGGGCTTGGAGGCGCAATTGCGGAAGTATTATCGGAAAAAACAGGGATATCCCACAAAATCATGGGCCTTCCCGATGAACCAGCGATCACCGGCAATACGAAGGAGATTTTTGATTATTACGGACTGAATTCTCAAGGTATCAGAAAAATGGCTCTAGCGATGGTGAAGGAACATGTCAGATAATCGTATCTATAAGTTGGTGTTCGATCAGAGTACATCCGGCACAAAATTGTTATTGGTTGGAATTGAAGGCAACGAAGCTGAAATTTTACGGCGGATGGATAGGAAGCACAAGCAGATTTACCCTCAGGATGGTTGGGTGGAGCACGATCCGGTGGAAATCGTCAAAAACATGAAGCAGTTGATTGCCGAAATGCTGGCTGAAACAGCTATCGATAAGTGCGATATCCAATCGATTTCGCTGACCAACCAACGGGAAACGATAGTGGCTTGGAACAAGCAGACTGGCCAACCAGTTTCGAATGCTTTGGTGTGGCAATGCAACCGCAGCAATGACATCTGCAAACAGCTGATTGAAGCAGGGAAAGAACCGGAGATCCAACAAAAAACAGGTCTGAAAATCGATTCCTATTTTTCTGGTCCAAAGATTAGGTGGTTGTTTGAAAATTCGGATGAAATGCGTAACCTCGCTGTTTCCGGAGAGCTTGCAATCGGGACGATGGATTCATGGCTGATCTGGAATTTGACTGAGGGGGAAGTGTTTGCGACGGAACCCAGCAATGCCAGTCGTACGTTGCTGTACAATATCTATGAAAATTCATGGGACACTGCTTTATGCGACATTTTCCTCGTCCCTCCGGATTCCTTAGCTGGAATCCGGGATTCAAATGATTCGTTCGGCCATTATGAAGGCATTCCCATTCAGGGAGTCATGGCGGATTCACAAGCAGCCCTGTATGGGCAAAATTGTTTTGGTTTCGGGGACATAAAAGTGACGATGGGAACCGGCTGTTCCGTGATGATGCAGATAGGAGAGCGCTCCGATCTGATAAGCGACAATATATTGAAGACCATTGCGTTTACCGACAATGGAGCGACGGATTTCGCTTTGGAAGGAATCATCCGTTCCTGCGGAGATACCCTCACTTGGTTATCGAGTGAGCTGGCGCTATTTGGCACGATCGAAGAAGGGATCGAATCGGCGTTCTCGGTGGATGATAATGAAGGGGTCTACTTAGTTCCCGCCCAACTTGGCTTGGCGGCGCCCTTTTGGGATTCCGACATCAGGGCCGCTTTTCTCGGTATGAACAGACGAACAGGGAAACCGCACTTGATAAGAGCTGGATTTGAAAGTATTTTGTTTCAGATAAGGGCGGTGATCGACGAAATCAAACAGGTCACTCGGATGGAAATCCCGCGTGTCAAAGTAGATGGGGGGGTCACCAAAAATAATAGATTGATGCAAATGTTGGCGGATGTTTTGGGCATCACCATCGAGGTCAGTTGTGTCGAGGAACTGTCGGCGCTCGGTGTGTTGATGCTTACATCCGGCTTTGAAATGCAAAAAGAAGGAAGGATTTTTAATCCCCAAAGCAATAAGTTGGAACCGCATTATCAGCAATGGCTAGAATACATTAATAAAGTGAGGGATAAATAATGAGTAAATTTGAGACATACAGTGATAAGGCACTTCAAGTGGCAGCAAAGATCCAAAGCAACAACTATTTAAGAGCGATTTCGAACGGTTTGATGGCAACATTACCGATAAATATCGTGGGCTCCATTGCCCTGTTATTGGCAGTTCTTCCTGTTGGGGTTTGGCAAAATTTCATCGGCGGAATCGGACTGGTTCCGACCCTTTTTACTGCCTATTCTTTAACAGTGGGTGTGATTTCTCTTTATGCATCATTTTTGATCGGGTATCAGTTGGCCGATAATTTGGGCCAGAAGCCGATTCCGGCGGGTATCGTTTCCCTGTTCTCATTCCTCATTCTGACGCCGATGATTACCTTGGATGATGTTACGACTCTGAATAACAGTAAACTCGGCGCGGCAGGTCTGTTTACTGCCATGATCAGTGCTTTGATCTTCTCCAGAATTTACTGCTTCTTTATGGAGAAGAAAATCGGCATCAAGATGCCTGAAAGTGTTCCGCAGTTTGTCAGTGATGTATTCTCCGGGTTGATTCCGGTCCTTATCGCAGCTACAGTTGCCATTCTTTTGAGTTTCTTGTTCGGAAAAACACCTTATGGCTCATTTTCTGATTTCGTGTATTCAATCATTGCCACACCACTCCAAAGCCTCTCCTCGAATGTCGGTTCCATGTTGCTGATTGTGCTTGTACAAATGTCTCTTTGGTTCTTCGGGATCCACGGCTCCAATGTTGTGGCTAGCTTCATTGCAGCGTTGTACTTGCCGATGGACGTGGCAAATATGGATGCGTTAAAGGCCGGTGCTACGAATGCGGAACTCCCGAATATTTTAGGATCGAGCTTTTATAATATCTTTGCTGGTATCGGTGGCGCAGGTGGTACGCTATCATTAATCATTGTCATCCTGCTTTTCTCGAAAGCCAAGCAGGCAAAGGCTGTCGCTAATTTGAGCGCAGTGCCGGGTCTGTTCACCATCAATGAACCGATGATTTTCGGCTTGCCATTGGTTTTGAACCCAATAATGGCCATCCCTTTTATCCTCACACCTTTAGTACAAGTTCTTATTGCTTACCTAGGCATCAGTTCAGGCCTGTTCCCTCGATTGAGTGGTGTTCAAGTACCTTTCGGCATGCCAATCGGTATCAACGGTTTTCTGGCTGGAGGCTGGAAAATAACCTTATTGCAAATGATCTGTGTATTGGTTGGATGCTTGGTCTACTATCCGTTCGTGAAATTGTTGGACAAAAAATTGTCGGAGGAAGCGGAAGAAGCATTGCAATTCAATGAACAGCCGGCAGTTGATTAAAAAGAGCGGTAGTGTATAAATGCAAATTCGATGCGGACTAGGGCCAGTTCAAACGCCTTTTTCCGCATTTTCTTGATATAGACAGGAAGAGGTCAGGTATAATGAAATATTTTACCAGAAATATAGGCATGCATAATGGAACAGCTACTTTTTATTTACATGAACCTACTGCGGAGATTGATATAGACAGAAAGTATCCGGTAATGGTCGTCGTCCCGGGAGGCGCGTACATGTGGACCTCGGACCGGGAGAGCGAGCCTGTTGCCTTGGAGTTTTTCGCTAAGGATTACCATGTCATGGTAGTGAATTATAGCACGGAGGGGTTGGCTGCTTATCAGGACAAAACTTTTTTGCCAGCGGATCCGACATCGAAATTCCCGACACCTTTAGTCGAATTGGCCGAAGCTATTGCAGTCCTGCGGGAGAACGCTGAGGAATGGGCAGTGGCTAGCGATCAAATCAGCGTATTGGGCTTTTCTGCAGGCGGCAATCTCGCGGGCTTGTTGGCTGTCTATTGGCAGGAGTCATGGTTGGAGGAGTTGGTGAATAAGGACAAGCATCTATACAGACCGAATCGGGTCATCCTTGCCTATGCACCCTTGGATTTCGTAGGGATCCATTTTGAGGAATCAAGCGCAATTAATTTGGCTTTGATGGGAACGATGACGCCTGGGACAGAAGAAAGGAAGAAAGTCTCGCCGATTTACCATGTCTCCAAAAATACGCCGCCAGTGTTTTTGTGGCATACAACAGAAGATCCATTGGTGAGCGTCGAAAATTCATTGAAAATGGCTATTGCACTTCAAGAAAAAAATATTCCTTACGAGCTGCATATCTATCAAAAAGGAATCCACGGTGTGGCACTGGGCGACAGCCGCACCAGCAGAAAGCCGAATCAATCAAATAAACAGGCAGCGTCATGGGTAGAACTGGTAATGGGTTGGCTAGGCTAGCTTGTAGCAAGTGACTCCAATAAAGTATGTGATATCAACAAAATACAGCCTCAAAGTAGATCAATGTCTGCTTTGAGGCTGTATTTTAGCGTGTAAAAGTATTCACCAATGTCCCGATGCCTTCGATGGTGGATTCGATGACATCGCCCGGTTTCAGCCAGACTTGTTCGTCTTCCGGGTAACCGAGGATGACCCCATCCGGCGTGCCAGTGAAGATGATGTCGCCGGGTTCCAAGGCAAAGTGTTGGGAAATGTAGGAAACGATCGTCGCGATGCCGAAAATGAGGTGCTTCGTGTTGCTGTTCTGTCGGACCTCGCCGTTCAGTTTAAGGGAAATGGCCAGATTGGTCGGATCGAGTTCATCAGCAGTCACATAGACCGGCCCGAGCGGCGCGAATTTGTCAGGTGATTTCCCCAGCAACCATTGCGGAGAGCCTTTTTGCCAGTCACGTGCGGTTACGTCGTTGCCGATTGTGTAGCCCGCGACATGCTCAAGTGCTTCTTCCGGAGAGATGCAATAAGCTTTTTTGCCGATGACTGCCACCAGTTCGACTTCGTAATCGACCTTTTTGGTGCCGGCCGGAATCGGGATGCCTTCTTTGTGGGCAGCCAGAGCGCTCGTGAACTTGCTGAAGACAAGCGGTTTTTTCGGGGCCTCACTTTTTGTTTCCGCAACATGGGCGGCATAGTTCTTGCCGATGCAGAGGATTTTGCCCGGACGGGAAAGGACGGGCAGGAATGTGACCTCATCCAAGGAAACATAGTAGACGGGATCCGTCAGCGTGTCCGCTTGGGCCAGAATAGCATCCAGTTGGCCGGCCTGTACCGGGTCCTTCAATACGTCATCTATATAGGAAGGAACAGGCAAGGATAAAGCTGCAGCCGCTTTTGCCGCGTTCAGGAAACCGCGCTCCGTTTTGATGCCGATGCGGCTCTGCCCAGCTTCTGAGAAATGAATCAATTGCATTGGAAAACCTCCTTGAGATTAGATTAGAATTTGCTTATATCCAGTGTAGCAATTATTCCCAAAAAGCGATAGATTTTATGCAGATTCTGCAACAATTTTCGTATTTCGGCAAAGAACACAAAAAAAATTCCAGTGGATAGCGGTTACTGTTTTCCGTTTTCCAAAAAAACAGTAGTCATTCCCTTTAGATGTGATAGAATAGGAAACATAAAATTTTAATTGGATTTTCATGTTGGTGTAAAATGGTATAATGGACTCGACAAAAAACTAAAGAAGCAGGGGCGAAAAAAGATGAGAGCAATCATGACCGTAACAGGTAAGGACCACACTGGAATCGTAGCAAGCGTATCGGTGGAATTGGCGCGTCTGGGCGTAAATATCCTGGATATTTCACAGACCATCATGGACGAATACTTCACCATGATTTTGATGGTCGAACTGAATGAAGCGAATAATTCAGTCAAAGAAGTCAAAGAAGCGATGAAAAAAGTAGAAGAAGAACAGGGCTTGGTCATCCGTTTACAGGCAGAAGACACATTCCATGCAATGCATCGGATCTAGGGGGGATATTTGAATGTTAAGAACAGACAATATTTTGGATACCATCCGCATGTTCGAAGAGGACAATCTGGATATCCGCACGATCACCATGGGGATTTCTTTATTGGACTGCATCGACAGCGATGGCGAAAAAGCTCGTGAAAGAATATACAAAAAAATCACCACCAAAGCAAAAAATCTGGTCAGCGTAGCGCAGGAAATCGAAGATACGTACGGCGTTCCGATCACGAACAAACGCATTTCGGTCACGCCGATCGCCTTGATCGCCGGCGCCAGCGATGACACGGACTATGTGGCCTACGCAAAAACCTTGGATGCAGCAGCGAAGGAAGTCGGCGTTGACTTCATCGGCGGCTTCTCGGCCTTGGTCGAAAAAGGCTACAACAAAGGCGACAAGATCCTGATCGACTCGATTCCGGAAGCTTTGGCAGTGACGGACAAGGTCTGCAGCAGCGTGAACATCGGCTCCACTAAAGCGGGAATCAACATGGACGCTGTCAAGTTGATGGGCGAAATCGTCCTTGCAACGGCGGAAAAAACAGCTGACAGAAACGGCTTCGGCTGTGCAAAATTGGTTGTTTTCGCTAACTCTGTAAGTGATAATCCGTTCATGGCGGGTGCTTATCATGGTGTTGAGGAAGCGGATTGCGAAATCCACGTCGGCATTTCCGGACCGGGCGTTGTGAAGCGCGCTTTGGAGAAAGTCAAAGGCGAACCAATGGATATCGTTGCCGACACAATCAAAAAATCGGCTTTCCAGATTACCCGGATGGGGCAATTGGTCGGAAACATCGCATCGCAAAAATTGGGCGTGCCATTCGGTATCGTCGATTTGGCTTTGGCCCCGACTCCTGCAGTCGGCGACTCGGTAGGGGAAATCCTTGAAGAGTTCGGCTTGGGAGTAGTCGGTACCCACGGAACGGTCGCGGCTTTGGCAGTGTTGAATGACGCAGTCAAAAAAGGCGGCGTAATGGCTTGCAGTCACGTCGGTGGCTTGTCCGGCTCGTTCATCCCTGTATCTGAGGATCACCGCATGATCGAAGCGGCTGCCGCCAACCAAATTTCATTGGATATGTTGTTGGCGATGACGGCCATCTGCTCGGTCGGGTTGGATATGATCGCGATCCCTGGCAATACGCCAGCGACAACGATTGCAGCGATGATTGCGGATGAAGCGGCCATCGGAGTCCAAAACAACAAAACGACAGCTGTCCGGGTGATTCCGGCAATCGGCTGCGGTGTGGGCGATTTCGTTGAATTCGGCGGCTTGCTTGGACGTGCTCCGGTACAACCTGTCCATGAAGCGAGTTCGGCTGACTTCATCAACCGTGGCGGACGCAGCCCAGCACCGATCCACTCATTCAAAAACTAATTTCAGTCAAAAAAATGGAGCTGTCCCGTTGCGGGCCAGCTCCATTTTTTTGAGTGCGACCGGGCAATTTGAGCGTGAACTCCGGTTAGCGGAGGCTTCACCGGAGTTCGGCCAACATTTAGTCTGCGTCCTCTTGCGAGCAAGGCTTTGCAGGAGGACATAGTGGTGGTTGTTTCTCTTCTCCGGGGAGCGGCACCTTGGCCGGAGCTGGGTGTTCGATTCCGGCACACTCCTTTGGCGGCAGCCAGGAACGGATACTGTCCAGACATAAAAAAACGAAGAAGGGCTGCCTAATGAGCAGCCCTTCATTAATGTTATGCCGTAATTTTTTTCTCGTAGTATTTATAGCCGATGAAGCAAACCACGAAGCAGAACAGGATGAAAATCGGTACATAAGTCGGATTGGACACGATGCCGCCGATCAGAATGATGGCGGAGCCCATGATCGCGAATACCGGCGTGATCCAACCGAAGAAAGGACTGGTGATGACCCCTTCTTTTTTCATGCTGATGACTTTCAGGTAAAGGATGACATAGGTCAGATAACTGAAGACAATCGCGATTTCGCTGACATCTCCGCCACCCATAATACCGGATTTTTGGGTCAGATAGTGCAACACCATCCACACAAAGGCAATTGCAAAAGCAATTTGTGCGGCTGCCGGGGACAGTTGGCTCTTTGGATCGATCTGTTTGACTTTCGCGCTGTTAGGAAGCATATTCTTTTCAGCGAGCGCCTGCGGCAAACGCAGGATACCCATGATTACGCCATTGGTTACACCCAGGATCGCGATCAATACAAAGGAAAGGATAATGTTGCCGCCGCGTTCGCCCAACAAGGAAATGCCCACTGTTGTAGTGGCTTCATCCCCCATCGCCAAGATGTACTCGGGACCGGCGATGGATACCAATCCGCTGAAATAGGTCAAGTAGATGGCTAATACCAGCAGGGGGCCGATGGTCAGCGCCAACGGCATCGTCCGTTTGGCGTTTTTCACTTCATGCGTGATGTTTGTCGCGATGGTCCAGCCATCGTAGGAGAAGGCCATCGGCGCCAATGCAGCCAGCCAACCCCAACCGACATTCGTGATCGGAACAGCCAATTCAGGGGGAACGATCGGAGCGGGCTCATTCCAGAAAATACCCACAACAGCGATGGCAATCAGCGGAATCAGTTTCATGAGGGTGGCCAGGTTCTGGAAATAGCCGCCCAATCTGAGCGAAAAATAATTCAACAAGAAGAAGAACGCCATGTAACCTGTCCCGATCAGTGTTTGTGTTTCCAATGTGTTCGGCAGACCCAACAGCATGCAAGTGTAGATGCCGGATACCCAACTCACGACGACGGTGATCGTCGGCAGGTAAACGAACAATTGGAACCAGCCGAACGCGCTTGCTGCTTTATCGGAGATGAACTCCTCGAAATAAGCGACGACGCCGCCGGTTTTTTCGGTCCGATTAGCCAGTTGCGTCAAGGTGATGCTCCCGAAAATGATGCTGAATGCACCGATACAGAAAACCAAAATCCCTAATGCTACGTTCCCGCCGGTCGCTCCCAAAATGTCATCGGCTTTGAAAAAGATCCCTGATCCGACGCAGATGCCGACAATCATGGATACTGCAGTAAATAAGCCGTAATGTTTCTCTTCTTTCATAAGTCACTCCCAATAGATGTATTTTTTCCAAAAAAAAAAGACGGACAGATCTGGATGGCAGCTGCGTCCGCCAAAATAATCTGTATAAATCCGTCTGCTATTATACCATCAAAATAACGTCAGGCCTATTGATCTTCTGACATTACTGTGTCAAAGGTTCTACGTGGACATCTATTTCGAAAACATCAAATGCTGTACGCAAGCGCTCCTCTACTTCTTCCGTGATTTCATGGCTACGCAACACTGTCAGCTCCGCATCCAGCAGAATGGTCACATCAACATAGACATTTGCTCCGTAGCTGCGTGCGGCGATGGTCGTTACCTGCTGGACATCAGGAATTTCGAGGATAGCCTGGCGATACTCAGCCAAATGATTCGTTTCGAACCCGTCCGAAAGGGAGAAGGCACTTTCACGGAAAATATCGATGGCGGTCTTGATGATGACGATGCCTACGATGACCGCCATAACGCCGTCCAACCAGTACAGACCGAAAATGGAGCCAAAAATGGCGATCGCCGTTGCAAAGCTGGTCAGGGCATCACTCAGGTTGTCTTTCGCGGAGGCAGCCAAGCCAAGGCTGTTGATGCGATTCGCGAGGCGGCTGTTGTACACGTAGACCCCGATCATGATAAAGCCGGCAATCAAGGCGGTGACACCGGACAGCACATCGGGAGTAGTGAACTCTCCGCTGGTCAGTTTCGAAAAGCTTGAGAACAGCACCTGCAGACCGACCAGAAGCATAAGCAAGGAAGTGGCGAGGCTCGCAATCGTCTCCGCTTTCCAATGGCCATAAGGATGATCCTCATCGGCCGGTCGGCGAGCAATCCGCAGGCCGATCATGACAGCGACCGTGGAAATGACATCCGTGAAATTATTCAATCCGTCGGCACTCAGCGCGGCCGATCCGAAGGCATTCCCGATGAAGAGTTTTGCGAAAGAGAGGGTGACATAGGCAACCATGCTGAGCCGTGCGCCCTGTTCCGCCAATTTTAGGTCCTTATATCTTTCGTTCATCGTGTCCTACTCCATTTCCTATGAATTCATCCGCGTGTTCCTGCACGCTTTCTGAAATTGAGACAATAGAAGGATTCTACTATATTTAAGTTTGGTTGTCATCCAAAAAGAATATGAACAGCTTTTCTTCGGCTGGGGCATGCAGGCGCTGCCGTCATTCGATAGGGATATGGCAGCTGGAATCATTGCCTTTTTTTTGCCGTCAACCTACAATGAAGAAAGAAATGAATGAGAGAGGTGTTTGGATGGATCGTCAAAAAGATGCATGGCATTATGCTGATTTGCTTCATAAAAAGAAAGTTTCCCCAGCCGAATTGCTCGAGGAGGCGTTCGCGAAGATAGCCAAAGAAAATCCTCACTGTAATGCTGTCGTGCATACAAGGAAAGAGAAAGCATTGCAGGAAGCCAAGTCAAAGGATTACAGCGACACCTTGTTCGGCGGGGTGCCTATTTTGATAAAGGATTTGGGACAGGACTTGGCGGGCGAACCAGCCACTTCCGGTTCACGCCTGCTGAAAGGTTACCGCGCTACAAAAACGAGCCACTTTGTTGAGGCGATCGAACGAGCCGGTTTCATCGTCATCGGTCAGACCAATACCCCTGAGTTCGGGTTCAAGAACATCACGGATGCAACCATCCATGGTCCTTCGCGCAATCCTTTCGACAAGGAACGTTCACCTGGGGGTTCGAGCGGCGGCGCTGCAGCGGCGGTCGCATCCGGGATGGTGCCGATCGCTACGGCAAGCGACGGAGGAGGATCGATTAGGATACCCGCTTCCTTTACAGGGCTTGTAGGGTTGAAGCCGACAAGGGGAAGAGTGCCGGTGGGGCCGGGTTCCTATCGCGGTTGGCAGGGCGCGTCCGTAAGCTTTGCCTTGACGAAGAGCGTACGCGATACGGCCTTGCTGCTGGATGCGCTGCAGACGGAGCAAGCTGAAGCACCGTTTCAGACGCCGCTTTTCCGGGGCAGCCATTACCAGGAATTCCAGATAAGGAAAAAGCGCACCTTCAAAATCGCCTATTCGCTTGAGTCACCTGTGCATTCAAAAGTCAGTGAGGATGCAAAGAAAGCTGTTCTGGAGACAGCAGCTGCCCTGGAAGCGCTCGGGTACCAAGTTGAAGAGGCCAAGCCGGAGATTGACGGCATCCGCCTGATGGAGGCTTATTATGCGATGAACGGAGCGGAAACGGATGCCATGCTGACAGGCATCGCCAATAATCTGGGCCGAACGTTGACCGCTGATGATATGGAACTGATTTCCTGGAGCCTCTATCAGTACGGAAAGACAATCAGTGGAGGGGAATATTCTCTGGCGCTGGGGATTTGGGATCAGGCTGCGGCAGTTATGGCGCGCTTCCATGAGAATTACGATCTATTTTTGCAGCCCACTACAGCAGAAAGCGCCCCAAGAATCGATCATTCTTTTCAGACGCATGCATTGAAGGAACGTATGCTTGCGGCGGATCGTTTGTCGGCTGCGGAACGCAAGCAAGTTGTCTGGGAAATGTTTGAGGACAGTTTGGCGGTGACGCCATTCACGCAACAGGCCAACTTGACGGGGCAGCCGGCCATCAGTCTGCCGCTGTACCGGACCGCAACCGGCATGCCGATAGGGGTGCAATTCACTGCACCAAAAGGAAAAGAGGAGTGGCTGTTGGATATGGCGGCAGTATTGGAGCGGAACGGTCTCTTTTTCTGAACAACTGAATCGTCTGGATTTGGGCGGAACAGTTTATGGCGTATTGAGTGATTTTTCGGGATGCGCTCACATTTATTTTTAATATTTTTTTCATTAATGGTACCCTTTTTTTATTTTTATGCGAGGGAATTGGCCTATCAAGGGTAGGTGAAATGCCTTTCAAATGTTATTCTGACAACGTTTTATGCATATGTAAGAAAACCTTACATATCATGTCAAGGTAGCGTTGACTTGTATGAGGAATAGGAGTATTCTTGTTGTATTAAATCACTCAATTAATTGTTAGAAAATACGATTAATTGCTGAAAAGTATTACCTTTTTCTCAACAGGTGCAAACTCCTGAAGAAAAAGTACACATCTGTGGTTCACTCAACTCAGAAGCTTCGATGGAGGGGTTGGTATGAAAGAAAAAGAGCTACGACGTTCGATGGCTGTTTTTACCATCGGAACAGTCATGCAGCTGACGGATCTGACGGCAAGACAGATCCGCTATTATGAAGAGCAAGAACTCGTTCATCCTAAGCGAACAGACACCAATCGCCGGATGTTTTCATTGAATGACGTCGATCGTTTGCTGGAAGTCAAAGACTATTTGGCGGAAGGGTTGAACATAACTGCAATCAAGCGGATGTACAGTACGGAAAGACTGAAGAAACAGCAAGAAGAGGAGCTTGAAAACAAGCAGAAAAACTTGACCGACGAAGATGTCCGTCGCATCCTCTACAAAGAAATACTCAACGCAAGCGGATTTAATCCCGGGGATTCAAACAAACCTTGGGGTAGATTATAAAAAAACAAAAAACAAAAACAAACAAAGCATAGCCAAGGAGAGGGAATACAAATGCCAAAATTTACTAGAGAAGAAATCATCGCATCAGCAAAGAATGACAACGTCCGTTACCTACGCTTAATGTTCACTGACATTTTGGGAACAATCAAAAACGTGGAAGTTCCTATCAGCCAGTTGGAAAAAGTATTAGACAACAAAATGATGTTCGACGGTTCTTCCATCGAAGGCTTTGTACGTATTGAAGAAAGTGATATGTACTTGTACCCAGATTTGAATACATGGTTGGTATTCCCATGGGGAACTGAACAAGGTAAAGTTGCACGTTTGATTTGTGATATCTATATGCCAAGCGGCGAGCCGTTTGCTGGAGATCCACGTAACAACTTGAAACGTGTCCTTAAAGAAATGAAAGACTTGGGCTTCACTGAGTTCAACTTGGGACCTGAACCTGAATTCTTCCTGTTCAAACTGGATGACAAAGGTCAACCTACATTGAAATTGAACGATCAAGGTGGATACTTCGACTTGGCTCCTACTGATTTGGGCGAAAACTGCCGTCGTGATATCGTATTGGAATTGGAAGCTTTGGGCTTTGAAATTGAAGCAAGCCACCACGAAGTTGCTCCAGGACAACACGAAATCGACTGGAAATACGCAAATGCTGTTGAAGCTTGCGACAACATCCAAACATTCAAACTGATCGTTAAGACTGTAGCCCGCAAACACGGCTTGCATGCAACATTCATGCCTAAACCAGTATTCGGAATCAACGGTTCCGGAATGCACTTCAACATGTCATTGTTCAACGAAAACGGCAATGCTTTCTACGACAAAGAAGATGAACGTCAATTAAGCGAAACAGCTTACCAATTCATCGCTGGTCTGATCAAACATGCACGCGGATATACAGCTGTCTGCAACCCGATCGTCAACTCATACAAACGTTTGGTACCTGGCTACGAAGCGCCTGTATACATCGCATGGAGCGGAAAAAACCGTTCGCCGCTGATCCGTATCCCAGAATCACGCGGTATGTCAACTCGTGTTGAATTACGAAGCGTTGACCCAGCTGCTAACCCATACTTGGCATTGGCTGCTTTGCTGGCTGCAGGTCTTGATGGCGTGAAGAACAAATTGGAAGCTCCAGCTCCAATCAACCGCAATATCTACCAAATGTCAGCTGAAGACCGTTACGAGAACGGAATTTTGGACTTACCTACATCGTTGCATGAAGCTCTTGGAGAGTTCTCCAAGGATCAATTGTTGGTTGGTGCATTAGGCGACCATATCAGCAACAACTTCATCGAATCAAAAGAAATCGAAGTAATGTCTTACATCCAACAAGTAACAGAGTGGGAAAGAGAACAATACCTGAACATGTACTAAGAGAGTGCGATGATTTGCGGGAGGGGATGAGCACTAAGAGGACTAACACTAAACGGACGTTTTTTGTCCGTGTGTGGTAGTCAGCTTAGGCGGAATCCCCTGCAAATCAGAACACGTTTGATAAGAGTGCGAATCGAGCACTTTTGCAAAAGGGGGACTGCCACATTTCGAGGCAGCCCCCTTTTTGCTTGGCTGAAAGGTCAGATTGTCGAATAGGCGTCGTTTATTCAACAATTTCAATACGCTTTGGAAGCAAATTGTCGAATGCTTGAGAACATTCGACAATTTTGCCATGCTCTGAATTCGTATTGCCGAATGTCCCTTATGTATTCGACGATTCAGAACTTCCGTGTCGATCAAAAAAGAAAAGCTTGCTGTTGCTGTAAACTTCAGCCGAGAAAACGTATAATGGATATATGTAAAGTTCTTTAGAGGAGGGGTTACAGTGGAAGCGATCGAAATGGAAGGTTTGACAAAAATTTACCGCAAGCGTGCAGCTTTGGACAATGTCCACCTCACAGTAGAGCAAGGTGAAAGATTCGGGTTCATCGGGCCGAACGGGGCAGGAAAGTCGACAACCATCAAGCTGTTGCTTGATTTCATCAAGCCGAGCAAGGGAAGTGCCAGAATTTTCGGACTGGACACCCAGAAAGACTCCGAGAGCCTCAAGCGTATCATCGGTTATGTCCCGAGCGACGTGCACTACTACAGCAATCTTACCGTTGAAGAGATTTTGATGATGACGGGAAAATTCCACCAAATCCATAACATCAAGGAAATGATGGCTTATTACGTGGAACGCTTCGCATTGGAGCCAAAAAAGAAAATGAAGGACTTATCTTTGGGCAATCGGAAAAAAGTCGCAATCGCGAACAGCCTGATCTTCAATCCGGAACTTTTGATACTTGATGAGCCTACGAATGGACTGGATCCTTTGATGCAGCATCGTTTGTTTGAGGAGCTGAACTATCACAACAAAGAAGGCGCGACCGTATTCATTTCTACGCATAACCTTCCGGAAGTGGAAGTATTCTGTTCACGGACTGCCTTTATCCGTGAAGGGAAAATCATTTCCGTGGAAGATATGGCGTCCGGTTATCAACCAGGGAAAGTGGTGACATTGACCGGTTCCGCCATCGTAACGGAGGACTTCGAATCCAAAGGGTATCGCGTCCTTTCCAGGACAGACCGGGTGGTTTCGTTGTTGTACAAGGACAACGTGAAGCAGATCCTGGCCGATATGGCGCCGCTGGATTTGGAGGATATCGAAATCCGCAATCAGAATCTGGAGGAAAAATTCATGACCTTGTATGGTGGAGGTGAGTCCCATGAATAGCATCCGTTTGGAGTGGAAACAGGAGCGCGGCGGGTTATTTGTATGGCTGTTTTTTATGGTCCTGATCATGGGCCTGATGATGGCGATGTTCCCCGTCATGTCGAATCAAGGGATGGAGGACATCCTGACGACCAAGCTCGATGCGATGCCTCCTGAGATGCTGGAGGCCTTCTCGCTCACGAATGGCGCGAGCTTGCTGCAAGCCACCGGATTTTTTGCCTATATTTTTCAGTACCTCTTTTTGGCGGCCTGCATTTTTGCAACGATGAAGGGCGCGCAAGCACTGATCAAGGAAGAAACAAACGGGACAATCGAGTACCTGTATGCACAGCCGATCAGCAGAAAAGCCATCGTCACGAGCAAATACATCGCTAATCTGGTGCTGCTGCTGATTTTTTGGATCGTCCTTTACGGAGCGGCTTTGCTGTTCATCTACTTGTTCAAGGAGGATGGAGCCGACTTTGTGGAGATCATCAAGGATATCACGCTGATGTTCGGTGCGGAGTCGTTGGTGTTGTTGTTCTTCTATTCGATCGGGTTCCTTTTCTCGACATTCATTGCGAGCAGCCGCTCCACTAGTGGAGTCGCGTTGTTGCTGGTGTTCGGCACATATATGATCGGTCTTGTCTCTAAGATGGTCGAGGATTATGAATTCCTGCGTGTTTTGTCGCCGATTGAATATGCGCATCCGGCAGCCTTGCTGGAGGAAGGCGTTTCTTGGGAGTACATGGTCATCTGTATCGTCGGAAGCATGTTGGTATTGGGTTTGAGCTATCTGATCTACGGCAGGAAAGATCTGCGGATACAGGTTTAGCATTGGCTATCACTAAGGAAGAATGATGACTTTCACAAAATAAAAAAAGCCCGCGATGGGCTTTTTTTGATGGACTGCTTTAACCGCGAATCATCAAGCTCTTCATAAACGTGTTCTGAATCCCAGAAACCTGTACCTAAGAGGCTATTACGTCACGGACAAAAAGCGTCCGTTCTCGTAATAGCCTCTTAGTGCTCGATTTCTAGAGCGGGATTCATCGCACGCTCTATCCGAATGTCATGAAAAGTACGGCGGCGACGATCAGCGCATAGGACAATTTCTCCAGATTTTTCTTTGTGATCGGGTTCAGGCCTTTATCATAGCGGGTCTGATACATGATCCAGACGTTGATCCCGATGCTGATGACTCCCAGTATGGTTGCGGTAAGGTATTTATTCACGGTGTTCCTCCTGTCGGTTTTGGCTTTTTGTTTGGCTGTTCTGCGGATCGATGCTCATATCGATGTGGGGGATGTCATCCTCCAGGTAAACCTCCGATACGGGACGGAATCCGAAAGAAGCATAAAAATCCTGCAGATAGGCTTGTGCTTGCGCGTGGACCGTGAGCCCGGGGAAATGCGTCTTGGCATACTCCAGCATGACCTGCATCAATTCCTGGCCGTAGCCATGGGTGCGTTCGCCTTGCGGGACAAGAACGCGTCCGATGCGCACACTATCTGGTTCAGGTATCAGCCGGGCATAGGCCAACAGTCGATCATCTGCCTGCTTCCAGAAGTGGATGCTGACAAGGTCGGCATCGTCCACCTCTTGATAAGGGCAATTTTGCTCCACAACGAAAACGGCAGTCCGTTCTTTGTAGATAAGGTGCAATTCCCTCGCTGTCAGTTCTTCAAACGGTTTGATGACCCACATATGTTTTCCTCCTCGTTTGGTGGAGAGCCACCTTCACAGTCCATTATAGCAAAGCGCAAGGGAACAAAAAACCGGGAAATGGTTTGCTGCAAAGAAATGAAGCCCAGAAGCTTTCTCGTATAGAGACGGCTTCTGGGCTTCATTCGTTGTTCGGTCTAGTAATATTTCAAAGCTGCAGGACCGGAATCGCTGTTGCTGATGCGGAAGGCATCGGCAACCGGTGAAACGAAGACTTTACCGTCACCGACATGTCCTGTGTACAAAGCGCGACGGGCAGCGCGGATGACTTCTTCAACAGGCACTTCGCTGATGATTGTTTCGATGCGGACTTTCGGCAAAAGGTTCCCCTCAGCCTTCGCACCACGATAGAAGGTTTGTTGGCCTTTTTGGAGCCCATAACCATGCACCGATGTGACCGTCATGCCGGTTACGCCGATAGCATTCAATTCTGCTTTGAGGCGCTCGAGTTTATCCGGATTGGCAATAATTTCCACTTTATTCATCGTGAAGCCGGAATCAGCCAACTTGAAAGCTCCGACTTTGCTGAGATCCACTTCTTGGACAGCAGCGATATCGGAAGGCTTGTTGCTGTCTGTTACATAATCTTCGAAGGCAGTCGTGGCGACAAAGTCATGGTAGCTTGAAGTCAAGCCGTGCTCAGCGATGTCCATGCCGACGATTTCTTCTTCAGCGCTAGCGCGGATACCCAATGTCTTTTGGATGATCGTGAAGACTACGTACATGGCACCGGCTGTGTAGGCAGCCACTGCAGCGACGCCCAACGTTTGAATGCCCAGCAGGTTGAATCCACCGCCGTACAATACGCCGCCATCGGTTGCGAAAATGCCGACCAGGATTGTCCCTAAAGCACCATTCACACCGTGTACGCTGAAAGCACCGACCGGATCATCAATCTTCAATTTTTGGTCGACGAATTCGACAGCGAGTACGATGGCAAATCCGGCGATGATTCCGATTGCGATAGCGCCGAAAGGAGATACGACAGCACAGCCTGCCGTGATGGCAACAAGCCCTGCCAGTGAGCCGTTCAGTGTCATGGATACATCGGGCTTACCATATTTTGTCCAAGTGAAGATCAGTGTGACTAAAGTAGCTGCGGCTGCAGATAGATTTGTATTCAAGAAGATCGTGCCGATCAAGGCAAGGGTTTCATCGCCCGTTGCCGCAACGGTTGAAGCTCCGTTAAATCCGAACCATGCGAACCAAAGGATGAAGACGCCAAGAGCGCCGATCGTCAAGTTGTGTCCAGGAATGACTTGTGCCTTGCCGTCCTTATATTTCCCGATACGCGGTCCGACGATAGCTGCTCCGACAAGCGCTGCGACGCCTCCGACCATATGCACGGCAGTGGATCCGGCAAAATCAATGAAGCCCATTTGAGCCAACCAGCCGCCGCCCCAGATCCAGTGCCCGGAAATAGGATAGATCAACATTGAAATGATGAAAGAGTACACGAGATAAGAGCTGAATTTTGTCCGTTCCGCAACAGCTCCGGATACGATAGTGGCTGCGGTGGCCGCGAATACGTTTTGGAACATGAAATGCACGGAACCGGGAATCGTAGAATCCAAGCCTTCCATAAATAAAGTAGGGGTCCCGATCATCCCGGCGATATCCTCACCGAACATGATGCTGTATCCGATGAGGAAGAATCCAAGGGATCCGAGCACAAAGTCCATGAGATTTTTCATGATGATGTTCGCTGCGTTCTTGGCGCGAGTGAATCCCGTCTCGACCATCGCGAAACCGGCTTGCATAAAGAATACCAATACCGTTCCCAGCAAGGTCCATAATGTATCTACTGATGAAAACATAAATTACTCCTCCTTTTGTTTTAGCATGGTCTTAGTGTATAGAAATAATTTTAGGTATTCCATATCCTTCTTACTTCTTATGTCACAAAATGTTACAAAGCTTACAAATCAACGTTTGCAAGCGTTTGAATGTGAAAATGATGAGTTTTCCAGAGATTATTCTCATTGATTTGAAGGAATGTTGGATATGTTTGTATTTTTTTGGTCAACATGATTAAAATAAATCTGACATGAGCGAGTAGGGAATAGGGCGGATGTCAGAATCGGTGACAAGGAAAAGGTTCCATCAGCAGGGAAATCCAAGATAAAGAGGAAATATGCAGCAAAAAGCCGTAAGGGAAACATGCAGGACATGTTTTCCTTACGGCTCTATGTATTCTTTTAGTAACTTCTAAAAGTTGATGATCCAGTCCATTTCCGATAATTCAATCAATGGCAACTCGATCCTTTCCTCTTTTAACGCCTTCTCGAACCCTTCCTTCGAAAAAGGGCCTTTTACAGATTCAATTCTTCTATCGATAATAAAATATTCGAATGCTTCATTATGTTCTTTTTCAAGAATGATAAATTCATCGGTCCAATTCAATCGTGTAATATAGCCTTGGATGCTTCCAGTCGGGTAGCGATAAGATGAAGGCAGATGGAAAAGGTTTTGCCAAGAAGCGCACTGTCTCAAAAATAGGCCTTCTCCGACCGGTATTCTAAATTTAGCAATTCTGGATATTTCAGGCAACATTCTATTTTTCCACACTATCATTTCACCCCTTTTTTATGTCCTCATTCTTTTGACATCCCTGCGGCTTAAAGCCGGATAACAGATCCGAAAATAAGAATGAATCGCTTACATTTCTGACAAGTCATAGTATAACTGCTTTTTTTTACAAAGTACAGTAGATTCTATTGATTTTATGTACTTTATATGTTTTTTAACATTTTTTTAATTTACAGGGCATTTTCCTATTGACCAAAGCATCAAAATATGTCTGCCAAATTTAGACGGAATTTGACTTTAAACACTATATATTGTGGTGGAAATTTCTCTTTGGATGATATATAGTATACAAAGAGAATCGAAACAGAGTCTACTTTAAGTGGAGGCAACCAACGTGAGAAGCGCGTCCGATAGGGAAAGCTTGCTCATTTTGTAACGACCTCTTACTTTTTATTAGCTTTTTTTGTATGTTCGGTTGATTTTTAACTAAGGAGTGGGAAAAATATGGCTTCATTACCAACAGATTACTTAAATGAGAGCACGAATCTTCAAGTCGCTGACACAGAAGTGAACATCCAAGTATTGAAGGCGGATGGACGGGTTGTTCCTTTTCATGCCAAGAAAATATATAAAGCAATCAAGAAAGCGGAGCGTTTTTTATCTGAACAGAACGAAGCGGCTGCAGATTACGATGTGGATGCTGTCGTGGCACTGGTCGTAGAAAAATTGATTTCGTCAGAAGCGGACAGCGTTTCGACGGATGATATCCATGATCAGGTTGAAGCGACGCTTGCTGAAATGGGAAATCTGCCTTTAGCGGAAGCCTACAATACCTATAAACTGACGAAGAAAGTCAAAAAACTGCAGCAACAGGACATCGAATTGCGTATCCAAAGCCTGATGAATGCCGATCAGAGCGTCGTCAACGAGAATGCCAACAAGGACAGCCGTGTCTTCAATACGATCCGTGACTTGACGGCAGGGGTGGCTGCGAAAGCGATCGGCTTGCGGATGTTGCCGAAACACGTTTCCAATGCCCACATGAAAGGCGATATCCATTACCATGACTTGGATTACCAACCGTATTCACCGATGACGAACTGTGTCCTGATCGATTTCCAGAATATGCTTGGTGAAGGTTTCAAGATCGGTAACGCTGAAGTGGACAGCCCGCGTTCAGTGAACACGGCGACCGCCCAAATGGCGCAGATTTTTGCGAACGTGGCCTCCAGCCAATACGGCGGCTGCAGCGCAGACCGAGTCGATGAAGTTTTGGCGCCTTACGCCCGTCTGAACTATGAGAAACATCTGGAAACGGCTAAGGAATGGGTAGAAGGTGAAGCGAAGCAAATCGCCTATGCTGAAGAAAAAACCCGTAAAGACATCTATGATGCTATGCAAAGCTTGGAGTACGAAATAAATACACTCTATACCTCAAATGGCCAGACACCATTCACCACGCTCAGTTTCGGATTGGGGATGGATTGGTTTGCGCGTGAAATCCAAAAGGCCATCCTGCAAGTGCGCATCAAAGGCTTGGGCAAGGAAAGACGGACGGCTATTTTTCCGAAATTGATCTTCTCTTTGAAGCGAGGCACGAACTTGGAAACGCAGGATCCTAATTACGACATCAAACAATTGGCCATCACTTGTGCCACGAAACGGATGTATCCGGATGTGTTGATGCACGATAAAATCATCGAATTGACAGGCAGCTTCAAGACACCGATGGGTTGCCGTTCTTTCCTGCAGGGGTGGAAAGACGAAAACGGAAATGAAGTTAATTCTGGTCGGATGAACCTTGGGGTCGTGACATTGAACATCCCAAGAATCGCCTTGGAATCGGAAGGGAATCCGGAAGCTTTCTGGAACATTTTCGAGGAACGTTTGGCCATCTGTAAGGATGCGCTTGTCTATCGTGTGGAGCGCACCAAAGAAGCGACACCTACGAACGCACCGATCCTGTATCAGCATGGCGCCTTCGGGAAACGTCTCGGCGAAACGGATAAGGTCGATGAAGTCTTCAAAAACAAGCGTGCCACTGTCTCCTTGGGCTACATCGGACTGTATGAAGCAGCCACCGTTTTTTATGGACCGGATTGGGAATCGAATCCGGAAGCAAAAGCTTTCACTTTGGATATTCTCAAAAAGATGAAGGAAAACACGGATGCATGGGGCAACCAATACGGTTATCACTTCAGTGTCTACTCGACTCCGAGCGAGAGTTTGACCGATCGCTTCTGCAGCATGGATACAGAAAAATTCGGCATCATCGCTGATATCACGGATAAGGAATACTACACAAACAGTTTCCACTATGATGTCCGCAAGAACCCGAATCCTTTCGAAAAGATCGCCTTCGAAATGGACTATCCGCAATATTGCTCAGGCGGTTTTATCCATTATTGCGAATACCCGAACCTACAGCAAAATCCTAAAGCGCTGGAAACAGTCTGGGATTTCGCCTACGATAAAGTCGGCTACTTGGGAACGAACACGCCGATCGATCACTGCTTGGAGTGTGGTTTCGAAGGGGACTTCAACCCGACCGAGCGCGGTTTCCAATGCCCGGAATGCGGCAATACCGATCCGCAGACATGCGACGTCGTGAAACGCACATGCGGTTACCTCGGCAACCCGCAGATCCGTCCGATGGTGAAAGGTCGCCATAAAGAAATTTCCGCCCGCGTCAAACATCTGCATGCGGATTGCAAGTCAGAACAGTAATCAGAACGGTTAGGTGATGTGAAGTGAAAAATCCGCAACCGCAAGAATGGTTGGCAGAGAAATACAGCAAGGACAAAGTTGCGGACTACAAACCGTTCAACTTTGTCGATGGCGAAGGCGTGCGCTGCAGCATCTATCTGAGCGGCTGCCTGTTCGCCTGCGAAGGTTGCTACAACAAGATTGTCCAAAACTTCGACTACGGGATTGTCTACACCGATGAGTTGGAGGAACAGATCATGGCCGATCTGCGCCAGCCTTATGTGCAAGGCTTGACGCTTTTGGGCGGTGAACCGTTCCTCAACACGAAGGTCGCGCTGCAGTTGGCGCGACGCATCCGTGCGGAGTTCGGCCGATCCAAGGACATCTGGGGCTGGACCGGCTACTATTGGGACGAACTGGTTGCAGAGTCCGAGGATAAGCAGGAATTGCTGCGCTTGATGGATGTGCTCGTCGACGGCCGCTTCGAGCTGTCGCAGCGTGATCTGACACTGAAGTTCCGCGGCAGCTCCAACCAGACCATCATCGATGTGCAAAAATCGTTGGAAGCCGGAGAAAAAGTCCTCTGGGCCAATGCTTACGCTTGAATGTTAAAACATATCGTGCTGCCTCACTTTGAGGCGGCATTTTTTTGTGCGTCTGACTTTTCCGGAGTGGCAGGAAAGATGGGTATACGCGAGTTATCCCTCCTTTTAGAGCAGTCGAGGTCGGAAAGGGGAAAGAGGTAGCGAATTCCCGGTGAGACAGTCCTCGCCGGGAAACAGCGACTCGCGGCCGACCGAAAACCCGGTGAGACAGTCCTCACCGGGAAAAACATCCCAATCGGGAATTTTCACCTCACTGGGACTGGGGTATCCGGCAGCTTTTTTTGATGCGCTTCATTACCCAAAAACCCATCAAAAATGCTATACTGTTTTTATTGAAACGTTTTCAAGAAAATCCAAAATGAAAGTTGGTATGACAATTGAAAAAAATAGACATCGGTAATTCAGGACTGTTAGCATCAGAAATTTCGCTCGGCATCATGCGCATGAACGTCCTGACACATGAAGAGGCGACAGCGGTCATCCGTACGGCAGTGGACAACGGCATCGATTATTTCGATCATGCGGATATTTACGGCAGAGGGACTTCGGAAGAAATTTTCGGAAAAGCCTTCAAGGAACTCGGCATCGCTAGGGACAGCGTAATGTTGCAGACGAAGTGCGGCATCGTACCGGGTGTCATGTTTGATTTCTCCAAAGAACACATCATCGCATCAGTGGAGGGCAGCCTGAAACGTCTGCAGACCGATTACGTGGATGCCTTGCTGCTGCACCGTCCGGATACGTTGGTGGAGCCGGAGGAAGTCGCCGAAGCTTTCGATGAACTGCACAAAGCAGGCAAAGTGCGCCATTTCGGCGTCAGCAACCAAAATCCGATGCAGATTGAATTGCTGAAGAAGGCCGTCACGCAGCCGTTGTTGATCAACCAGTTGCAGCTCAGTCTGACGCATGCACCGATGATCGATGCCGGCTTCAACGTGAATATGGTGAACAATCCCTCGATCATGCACGACGGCTCCGTCCTGGAATACAGCCGCATTTCGGATATGACGATCCAACCATGGTCGCCGTTCCAAGCCGGAAACGGCAAAAAAGGCCTGTTCTTCGATCATCCCGATTATCCGGAGCTGAATGAAAAAATCGAAGCGATGGCGGAAGACAAGGGTGTATCCCGCGAAGCGATCGCAATCGCTTGGTTGTTGCGCCATCCGGCCAAAATGCAGCCGATTGTCGGCAGTATGAATCCGGAGCGCATCGCAGCTATCTGTAAAGCTTCCGATGTGGCGTTGAGCCGCACCGAGTGGTATGATCTTTACAAAGCTGCCGGCAAAAAGTTGCCTTAAACAAAGTCAACCTCTGTTAAAGCGAAAAAAGAACAAGACTCCATTCGGAATCTTGTTCTTTTTTGTTTACGGTTCATAGACAATCCTCTCGAAGTAGAGCATGTCGATTTCTTTGGTATCGCCGAATGAACTGGTTATTTCTCCGCTGTAAAGCATTTCACCGGTCGCGACAGCGAATGCCGCCACTTGCGCATTCCGGGCAGGTTCCAGATAAGATTGTGTCAGTATTGCCTGGTCACCAGAAACAAAAATCTGCCAATCGCTATCGGGCCTGCGTTTCCACTCAGCGGTGCCCTGAAGCGGGATGCTGTCCAACACTTCATCGTTCACAAGGTCAAGAGCTTGGAGCGTCCAATCATCTTCTGATTGATGCAGCTGATAGAAGATGCCGTCCTCGATCGCATACGGCAGGGCATCATTCGAGAAGTCAGCGCTGTTGCTAAGGTCCGTCCATTGCTTCGTGTCCCAGTCGTAGCGCTTGAACGCAATTGAGATAACCGGGGGGACATATTCGGTCGCTTCCAAATCGTTTTCTTCGGTGCGGACCATCACGAAGATACCTTTTTGATCATCCTGCGTCAAGATAGCTGTCGAAATGCTCTGGTAGCCGGAGAGACCTTCAGGCATCTCGAAGACAAAGTGCTCTTCCAAAGAGCCGCTGGTCGGGTCATAGATTGCGATATCGCTGCCGAGATAATCAGAATAGTTCCCATACCGACTGTATTCGATGATTACTTTACCGTCCAGAAAATAAGTGCGGCTCACGGAATAATAAGTCTTTTGCGTTTTTTCCGGATAGGCAAGCAGCATTTCCGAAACGCTTCCGCTCGCTTTGTCCAAGATCTCCAACGAAAAGCCTTGATTTTCTTCCACTGCATAATACAAGTGGTCTGCCGTCTCTGCGTAATTCCCTGAGAAGGAACGTTTTCCGCGCATAAAGGAACGGTAGTCGGCACGCCATGCCAGTACGGAGCTATCTGCGTAATCTTGGAAGAATGTGTCCTGGCGTTTCGTTTCGGAATGGCGCAAGCCGGAACGGTCGAAGCTTAGGGTAGTCGTTTTCCATTGCGAGTGTGCTGTTCCGTAATAGATCAAGCCATCCAAAGCTGCATCGTCACCGGAAGTTGTCTCGATATCGATGCGCAAAGAATCTTCCTTTGCCCAAAGCGGCTGGGCATAGAACCCCCCGAGAACGACAAGCAGGAGGAGGCTCAGCAATAAAATCGTTTGTTTTCTCATTTTGTCCTCCTTCTATACGCTGATGCGTTTTTCAAGCAACCGATAATTGGCCCATGTCCCGGAAAGGAAAAGCATAAGGCTCACGGCAATCGTCACCCAGTACTTCTCTTCCGCATACAAGCCTGTTGTGAGGCCGGTACGCAGGAAGAGAAGCATAGTGGCAATAAGGCCGATCGCGAGAGCAGTTGCCAAGAATACCCCTTTCCAACGTCCGCTCAAGTGCATCAGGATGAACGTGTACGCTAACGTGAGCGCGGTATAGCCGATAGTGTAAAAAAGCAGATAATTGGAAAAGAGACTGGGTAAAGCCAAGGCTAATGGAGAAGAGCTGGTTGATGCCATCTGCAAAGGAATGTCCTGATAGATGTCCGTAGGAATGAGTCCGGAAAAGACCAGCTCCTCCAGATACAAAAGCCCGATCTGCCAAACTTGCAGTCCCGTGATCAGGAGCCAAATGGTCGCGAATTTTGCTGCATACACGGCAAAGCGGCTGCCCGGCAGGCTGAGCAAACGGAAAGAGAAGCGATTTTTTCCAGTCCAATCCTGGTACCAGATAAAGACGGCATAGAAGAGCAGACCGAAGACGGCCGTCATGACCGAAAAGACAAAGAATGAATTGCTTGTAACAGCCGCGACCGTGAGGTTCCCATAGTCCTGCAGATATTGTTCGGGCATTGCAGCGTAGCCCTGTTGCCGATAATTTTCATATCCATCTTTCCAGAAATTGTATTCGTGGAAGACTGCATAAGCCTGTAAAGCCGTCACAAAAGCCAACAGGAAGCCGTAGAACCGTTTTGCGCGATTCCATTCAAATGTCCATAGTTCCATAAATTTTTTCATGGTTGATACACCTCCCGCATCACATCGATGATTGCCTTGCCTTCGTTTTGGCGGATGTCTTCTGCGTAAAAATCTTTGACGACACGGCCGCTGCGCAGCATCACGATCCGGTCCAACAACATTTCGACTTCATCCATATGATGAGTGGCGATGAGGACGCCCTTGTCCGTCACGAATTTGCTCGTGAAGACTTCCAGGATATCCTCCCGGGCAAAGACATCGATGCCGGAAAACGGCTCATCCATCAAATAGTAATCCGCATCCAGGGAAAGTCCCAGCAAGAAACTCACCTTTGCGCTATTCCCTTTGGATAGTTTTTTCAGCTGCAGATCCGGTTCCAGACGGAAAAACGAAAGCAATTCATCCGCTTTTGCGGCATTCCAATTCGGGTAGTAGGTAGCCATGAACTGCATCGATTCCGCAATCGTCATCCAACGGGGCATCGTCAGCGAGTCAGGGATATAGGAAATCGTTTCGTACAGTTGTTGCTGGATGTCCTCCCCATCGATCGTGATCGAACCGTTATTGCGCGGAACCAAGCCCATGATGCAATTCATCAAAGTAGTCTTGCCTGTACCGTTCATTCCCGTCAGGCAAGTCACTTCATTTTTTTTGATGGTAAAGCTGACATCTTCCAAAATGGTTCTTTTGCCGTATTTTTTTTCCAGATTCTTGATTTCAATCATTCACATGCACCTCCTTCAAGCGCGTTTTGATCAAATCCAGGACCGCTTCATCTTCCAGTCCGATTGTCCGTACCGTTTCGATGAATGCCTGCAAGGCCTCGTCCAATAGCTCTTGTCTCAATGTCTGGATCTTCGATTGACTGTCCGTTATTTTGCTGAGAGAATTTCCATCTGTATAAATCAAACCAAGCCCCTCCATTTCCTTATAGGCACGCTGTACAGTATTCGGATTCACTTTTAATTGTGTAGCCAATTCCCGGCGCGAGGGTATTTCCTGCCCCGGCTGGAAATCACCGCTGACGATTTTTTGTTTGTGCATTTCGATAATCTGTTCATAGACCGGACTTCTTTTGTCAAAAATCACTTTTCCCACCTGCCTTTTCCGATCTCGTGTATTAATTGGTTAATACACTTAGGGTAAAAAATATATGCATAGGTGTATTATATGGGTAATACACTCACAAGTCAACCAACATCCTGAAGCGGGTGACTGATCGCCCGGAAGTCGAGTTCAGTTTGGGATCAGTTTTTCCTGCGGTATTGGTTTGGTTTTTTCTCTATAATGGAGAGGAGTAAGATGATCCTTAGCCGATGGGAAATAGGGAGAAAATAGGACAGGGGATGAACATGCAATGAAAAAGAAAGTATTTATCACAGGCGCTTCCGGCGGCATGGGGCAGCAAAGCCTGAAGCAGATGATCAACGACAGGGATCTGTATGACATCACCATTCTATCCGTTGATTCTCCGAAAGATCGGCAAGCGCTGGAGCCTTATGCTGCCTATAAAGAAGTCACGATCCACTACGGGGATCTGTTGGATTACGAATTGGTCAAGGAATGCATCAAAGGGGCGGATCTGATCCTGCATATAGCGGCATTTGTCTCTCCAGCTGCGGATTATTATCCGAAAAAAGCGATGGAAATCAACTACGGATCGGTACGGAACATCGTTAAGGCGATTTTTGAAATGGGCCAGGAAGAGCGCACGAAATTGGTTAATATCGGGACTATCGCAGAAACGGGCGACCGCATGCCGCCGATCCATTGGGGACGAGTCGGTGATCCGATCAAGCCAAGCATATTCGATTACTATGCCGTCTCCAAGATAGCGGCGGAGCGGCTGGTCATCGAATCCGGATTGAAGTGCTGGGTCAGCTTGCGCCAGACCGGCATCATGGGGCCGGCGATGAGTAAAATCGTCGATGCCATCATGTTTCATAATTGTCTCGACAATGTGCTGGAGTATGTATCAGACCGTGATTCCGGAAGGCTGATGGGCAACCTTTGCCGCTACGAGTTCAACGGAGAACTGCCGGAGCATTTCTGGAACCATGTCTATAACATCGGCGGAGGGGAAGCGTGTCGGGTCAGCACCTATGAAATGTACCAGGTCATTTACGGCGCAATAGGCTTCAAAAATCTTGACCATATCATCGAGCCGAAGTGGTATGCGACCAGGAACTTTCATGGTCACTATTATTTGGATTCCGACAAATTGGAGGACTATCTGCATTTCCGGCAGGACGGAATGGAGTACTTCTACAGATGCTATCTTGAGAATTTGGGGATGCAGGCTACGGCAGCCAAGATTCTGTGCAGCCTTCCCGGCGGTGAAAAGCTGATGGGAAGCATCATGAAAAAGATGCTGAGGAAGCAGGCCACCAGCGAGCATGGAACGGTGCGCTTCATCGAGGAAAATGTGGAAGACCACATCGATGCCTACTGGGGCGGCAAGAGCAAATGGGAAAAAATCCCTGCCAAGCTCAGCGCGTGCCAGCATTTCACGGATTGGGACCATGTCATAAAGCTGGATCATGGATATGACGAAGAAAAGGAACCGGAACTGCTCGACTTGTATGATGTCAAAGGCGCAGCTGTATTCAGGGGCGGCAGCTGTCTCTCGACTCAGATGGATGCTGGTGATTGGCAGAAAAAGCTGACTTTCCGCTGTGCATTCGGGCATGTATTCGAGGCGAGCCCCAAGCTGGTGCTTGAAGCCGGCCATTGGTGCCCGGATTGCGAAAGAAAGAGCTGGAACTATGCCGAACGCGCAAAAATGGATCCTTTTTTTGCCCAAGTCTGGATACCGCTGCATGACGAGTCCGAGACGAGGGTGTACCCCAAAGTCGTGACCGAACTGGAAGTGTGATACGAGTTCGGGAGGAGAATCGTGATGAATAAACTGTTGTATCTGTTCCAAAGCCCTAGCCTGGATTCCATCACAATTAATGGAAATAAGTAGTCGCTGTTTGATGGAACGGGCAAAATAGGCCTCCTAAAGAACTGATCAGGCCCAAATGAATGATTGTATGTCAAAACGAAGAGTCTGCAGTCTCGGCAGTCGTATCCAGGGAATCAAAATCAGGCGCAGTCTTCAATTTTTGGGCTTGATCATACAGATCGAACTCGCCGGTCAGTTCCGTCGTGACGGTCGTTTTTTGGTCCGGATGAATGGCTGTGGAACGGTAATGGAAATCGGTCAGATAGAAGCTTTCGGCGTCCAAATGGATAACGATCTTGTAATCGGTCAGTTCCGTCGGCAGGGTTTGGAACAGGTAGTTGATCTCTTTGTTCAACGCATCATCGCTGCCGGAAAAGCTCAGCAAATACGTGTCCCCTTCCAGTTCGAGGGTGCCGTATGCTTCGATGATTTGGCTCAGTTCGATGAACTTCTCCAGCGGATAGACCTGCAGGCTGGCCAACGGGACATCGGGTGTGGCATAAGCGGTCCAATCGGCATCGTCGGTCCGGACATAGCCCACTTCAGGGGTCACGTAGAATTCGGATTTGGTTGCGGGATAGTTGCTGTTTTTGTCGATCCGTTTTCCGTAACCGGTCTTTTCTTCCGGGAACAGTGTCGCGTCAGCGGTTGTGTACTGCTCGTTCACGGTTGTTACGCCATTCAGATCCTCTTTGGTGGTTGTTGTACTGAAAGCGACGAACTGGTGGTAGCTCTCGAGGTCGGCGGAACGGTTGACCAGGTTCTGTAGGACTTCTTCCCCAGGCAGTGGGGTCGCGCAGGCGGAAAGCAGGAAGAGCGGAAAGAGCAGCGCGGAAAGGATGGTTTTTTTCAAGGATGGTGCCTCCAAATCTATAGTAAAGGTATGGGATTATTCAGGTTTTTAGGGACTCAATGATTCAGCCCGGCTTTTCCCATTGTACAAAACAATCGCTGAATGCGAAAGGACGGATTTTTATCAAGAGAGTTGTTGGGGCAAGTAGGGGTTTGCCATTGCCGAAGGGGCCTCCTATAATGGGAGTAACAGAAAAAATAATAATGGACCGAGGTGATGGAAATGGATGAGGATTTTTTCAAGGAAGAAATCTATTATAAGGACCTTTACTACACGACCAAAGGCAAAGAGCAGTGCGCGCCCAACCACAGTTTCGGGCCGACCGTCCGGGAATATTTTTTGATCCATATCATCATGAAGGGAAAGGGCTACTTCGAGATCGGCAACAGCCGCTTCAACCTGAAAGAAGGCCAGTTCTTCATCATCTATCCGAACGTGATGACCTATTATCAAGCCGATGAAGAGGATCCTTGGGAATATTACTGGATCGGCATGAGGGGCGAGCATCTGGAGGCGTTGCTGACGGCCATCGGTTTCCAGGTTTCGCATCCGGTGGGGAACGTGAAGAACTTCGGGCAAGTGAAGGCGATGCTCCAGGAAATCATGGCGGCCAACCCGTTCGATACGTTGTCCCGGCTGCGTCTGCAAGGGCAGCTGTACCTCTTTTTGAGCATGCTCGCACATGACTTGGACGGCACCGAAATCAAACAGATCGAGAAAATCAACAAAGGTGTCGAGTACACGAAAAGGGCCATCGAAATCATCAAAGACAGGTATCAGGACAGCGAATTTCTGATCGGTGACATCAGCCGGGAATTGTCACTGAACGACTCCTATTTGACCGCCGTCTTCCATAAAACGACAAACCGGACACCGCATGAATATCTGATCGATTTCCGCATCCAGAAAAGCCGGGAGTACCTGGAAACGACGGACCTCAGCATCGCTGAAATCGCCGAAAAGGTCGGCTATCAGAATCCTTTGAGTTTCACGCGCATCTTCAAGAGCAAGATGCAGCTGTCCCCGAGGGCTTACGTCAAGAAAGTAAAAACAAAATAAGCCAATCAGGTGTTTCAGTCGAAAAAAGGCCTGGCCGCTTGGAACCGTTGTTGCATCGGTTCCGGGTAGGTCCGGCCTTTTCTCGTTTATTCGGCATCCAACATTTTGACTGATATTAAAAACATCGCACTATATGGAATGCGCTTTCAAGTGCCTATAATTTAAAACAAGTCAGCTTACCAAAAACGAAAGGAGTTGGAAAGCCGGGAAGGGCTGATCTATAGCTCGGTACCCGTATAGTCTTTATCGATAGCTATTTAAAATCAACAAAAATGTATGTTTTTGTATGGCTGAATATCTATCAGCCATCTGCTGTATTTGGTATTATTAAGACATCAAAACAAGTAAACGTTTACAAATCGATTGTTTTTGAACATGTCACATGTGTTTGCTCAGGTGATTGGAAGTTCCTTTGTTTCCGACTATACAATATTATTGATTAAAGAAAAGGTGGAGAAGAGATGTTAAAGAATTGGAAGAAAGTATCATTGGCTACAGTATTGTTATCAGGACTTGTTTTAGGTGCATGCGGAAACGGTTCCGATGGGGAAGGCGGTTCCGGTGATGTGACCATCACTTACAGCATTTGGGACAAAATCCAACAACCGGGAATGGAAGCGATCGCAGAAGCATTCGAAGCGGATAACCCAGGCATCGATGTAAAAGTGGAAGTGACGCCTTGGGATCAATACTGGACCAAATTGGAAGCGGGCGCAAAAGGCGAGAGTATGCCGGATGTATTCTGGATGCATTCTAATGAAATCGCGAAATATGCGGAGGGTGGCGTCCTGATGGATTTGTCGGAAACCTACGCAAACAGCGAAGTGACTTCATTGGATCATTTCCCGGAAGAATTGGTCGAATTGTATTCTGCTGACGATGCAGTCTACGGCATCCCGAAAGATTACGATACGATTGGGCTATGGTACAACAAAACATTGTTCGACGCAGCGGGAGTTGCTTATCCGAATGAAACCTGGACTTGGGACACGATGCTGGAAGCTGCTCAAAAACTGAACGATCCCGACAACGGCGTATATGGTATCTTGGCTCCTTTGAACAGACAAGAAGGCTACCACAACTTCATCTTCCAGAATGGTGGCTACGTACTGTCCGATGACAAGACCGAATCCGGCTTCCGTTTGGACGAAACGATCGAAGCGGTGCAATGGTATGCCGATCTGAGCGTGAAACATGGCGTTTCGCCGACCCAAAGCCAATTTGCTGAAAACACAAACGTATCCTTCTTCCAATCAGGACGCGGCGCAATGGGCTTCTTCGGATCTTGGATGACAGGCGAAATGGCGAACAACGAATATACGGCTGCAAATACTGATGTTGCGCCACTGCCAAAAGGCAAACAAGCGGCGACAGTGTTCAACGGCTTGGCGAACTCCGTTGCGGCTTCAACCGAAAATGAAGAAGCGGCTTTGAAATTCGTGGAGTTCTTGGGAACGGAGGAAGCGATGCGTCTGCAAGGCGAGAATGGTGCAGCGATTCCGGCTTATATAGGAACTGAAGAATCATTCGTAAATGCCTACAGCCAATTCAATATCCAGGTCTACGTGGATCA
The DNA here is from genome assembly GCF_963667775.1 of uncultured Trichococcus sp. NCBI lineage: Bacteria > Bacillati > Bacillota > Bacilli > Lactobacillales > Carnobacteriaceae > Trichococcus > uncultured Trichococcus sp. Next base: position 2,477,811 of record NZ_OY764015.1, read on the forward strand.
AATGGAAAATGCGTACATCAAGCCTTACTCCAAAGAGACAGCACGTTGGGAAGATATCGAAAATACTGCTTTGATGTCGGTATTTGACGGCAAGGGTTCCGTCGCAGATGTTGCTGCAGAAATCGTAGCCGGTGTTGAAGAAGTTTTGGCGAACGAAAAATAACAAAATAGAAGGCCGCTTATGGGGAATATGCTCATAAGTGGCTTTCAATATATAGAGGTGAATTATGATGAAATCGGATGTAGCAATCCCTAAAGAAAAAACGGTAAGTACGGTGACACCTGCGCAACGCAAAAGAAAAATGGCGCTGTGGGGCTGGTTTTTCATCGCTCCGACTTTGATCGGGCTTTTGATCCTGAACGTCATTCCGTTGTTCCAGTCGCTGTACATGAGTTTCCAGAGCGTGAGTACGTTCGGCACTTCGACTTTCGTCGGGCTGGACAACTACCTGCACATGCTGCAAGATCCTGAATTCTGGCAATCATTGAAGAATACCTTCTTCTACGCCGCCATCCAAGTACCCGTTACCATCATCCTGTCGCTGTTTTTTGCGGTATTGATGAACACGAAAATCAAAGCGGTCGGACTGTACCGGACGATTTTTTTCCTGCCGATGATCGCAGCTCCGGCTGCCGTCGCGATGGTCTGGCGCTGGCTGTTCAACTCGGAATACGGCTTGCTGAATGCGGTGCTGGATAAACTCGGTTATACCGGAAATATCTTATGGATCACCGATCCGGAAGTGGCGATCTGGTCGATCATTATTGTCGGCATCTGGACGAATGTCGGTTACAACATGATCCTGCTGTTGGCGGGGCTGAAGGAAATACCGAAAGAATATTATGAGGCGGCTGTCGTTGACGGCGCCGGACCGTTGAAACAATTTTTCTCGATCACGCTGCCGTTGCTGTCGCCGCAACTTTTCTTCGTTTCGGTGACGAGTGTCATCGGTGCGCTGCAGGTGTTCGATATCATCTTCATGATGTTCGATCGCACGAACTTGGCGCTGAAGAGCACGCAATCATTGGTATACATGTTCTTCAATGAATCGTTCGTGCTCAACGATAAAGGTTACGGTTCGGCTATCGCCATCTCGTTGGTGCTGATCATCATGGCGATCACCGGCATCCAGCTGCTGGCACAGAAAAAATGGGTCACCTACGACTAGGAGTGAATAAACATGCAGACAAAAATGAATAAAACGACAGCACTGATCCACATCGTGCTGATCATCGGATCTTTGCTGATGGTCGTGCCGTTCTTATGGATGGTCCTGACTTCCGGAAAGACCATCAGCGAATCAACGCAGATTCCCCCGCAAATTTTCCCGGAAGTGTTCCAGATCGAGAACTACAAAGCGGTATGGAATTCCTTGCCGTTCGTCAGTTTTTACATCAACACCGGTTTGATGATTGTCTTCAGGGTGTTGACTTCGACGCTCTTCAGCGCCATGGCGGCCTTTGCGGTTGCGAAACTGGATTTTCCCGGAAAAAACCTGTTTTTCGGTATCGTCCTGACGCAGATGATGATCCCAGCGCAGATCTATCTGACGCCGCAATATTTATTGGTCCAGAATCTGGGTCTTTTGAACTCAATCCCGGCTTTGGTTATCCCGGGTATCGTTTCCGCGTTCGGGACCTTCCTGTTGCGCCAATTCTTCATAAAATTGCCTGACGAACTGATGGAAGCTGCCACGATTGATGGTGCGACGACCTGGCAAGTGTTCTACCGCATCTATATGCCGCTGGCGCGTTCCGGCTTGGTGGCTTTGGGCATCTTCACGTCGCTCTTTGCTTTCAAAGATCTGATGTGGCCTTTGGTCGTCAACATGTCCCAGGATAAAATGACGCTGTCGGCCGGTTTGGCCAGCCTGCAAGGGCAATTCACGACAAACTATCCGCAGCTGATGGCCGGTTCGGTCATCGCGATCATCCCGATGGTTATCCTATATATCCTGTTCCAAAAACAATTTATCGAAGGCATCGCCACAACCGGCGGAAAATAAAGAAAAGCTGAAAGGGTTCGTTCAGCCATCAAGAAAACAAAACGATATTTGAAAATGAGGTAACTGTAATGAAAATCAAAAACGAAGCAATGCTCATCACCTATCCGGACAGTCTGGGCAATAACCTGCAAGATCTGGAACAGGTGCTGGACACCCATCTGAAAGGGGTCGTCGGCGGCGTGCATATCCTGCCGTTCTTCCCGTCATCCGGCGACCGCGGCTTTTCGCCGATGGACTACACAAAAGTGGATGAGCGGTTCGGTGGCTGGGAAGACATCAAGCGCATCAGCGAAAAATACTACATGATGTATGAGTTCATGCTCAACCACATTTCCGCGCAATCACCTTATTATTTGGACTTCCTGGAGAAAAAAGAAGAGTCTCCTTACAAGGACTACTTCATCCGCTACAATGACTATTGGCCGGAGAACCGACCGACTGAAGCGGATATCGATCTGATCTACAAACGCAAACCGAAAGCGCCTTTCGTGGACGCTCACTTCAAAGACGGCACATCGGAAAAAGTCTGGTGCACGTTCTCGGAAGAGCAGATTGATCTGAACGTGAAGACCGAAGCGACACGCCAATTCATCAAGGATACACTTAGTTTCTTGGCGGATAAAGGAGCTTCGATCATCCGCCTGGATGCGTTTGCCTATGCCATCAAGGAATTGGATACGAACTGCTTCTTCGTAGAGCCCGAAATTTGGGAGATGCTGGATTACGCAGTGGAAATCTTGAAGCCCTATGGTGTGACGGTCCTTCCCGAAATCCATGAGCATTACACGATCCAACAAAAAATCGCGGAAAAAGGCTATCCGGTCTATGATTTTGCTTTGCCGATGCTGGTGCTGCATGCCCTTTACAGCGGAAAAGCAGAGAAGCTGTTGCACTGGCTGGAAATCTGCCCGCGCAACCAGTTCACGACTTTGGACACGCATGACGGCATCGGTGTCGTCGACGTGAAGGATCTGCTGACCCAGGAGGAAGTGGATTTCGCGGTCGAAGCCCTTTACGAAAAAGGCGCCAACCTGAAGCGGATCTACAGCTCGGAAGCCTACAACAACCTGGACATCTATCAGATCAACTGCACATACTATTCGGCTTTGGGCAACAATGATGCCGCCTATCTGTTGGCGCGGGCGATCCAGTGCTTCACGCCGGGAATTCCGCAGATCTATTACGTAGGCTTGCTTGCCGGCGAAAACGACCTGGAATTGCTGGAGAACAGCAAGGAAGGCCGCAACATCAACCGTCATTACTACAGCTTGGACGAAATCGGACAAGAAATCGAACGTCCGGTCGTGAAGGACCTCTTCCGTCTGCTGACTTTCCGCAATACGGCGAAAGCGTTCGACGGAGACTTGGAGATAACGATGCTCGACGAAGGGGCCTTCACTTTGACGTGGGCCACTGCCGAAGAATCGGCCAGTCTGACGGTCGACCTGCCTACGAACAAATTCTCGATCCTGCACCGGACTGCGGCAGGAGAAGAACAAATATTTTAGAAAAATGAAGAGAGCCAAGGAGTGATGACTGTGACGATAACATTTGATGAAACAAAAAAATATTTTCATTTACAGAACGAATCAGTGAGCTATGTGATCGCACTGGAAGAAGAAAAATATGTGTCCCATCAGTATTGGGGAAAGCGGCTCAACAGCTTTTCGCAAGTGGCGGATTACCCGCGCCAAGACAATGCCTTTGCGCCCAATCCGTTCGAGGTGCCTGGCCGTGTGTTTTCGCTTGCGACCTTGCCACAGGAATTTCCGGGCAACGGCAGCGGCGATTTCCGCGAATCAGCATTCGAGTGTCTGTATCCGGATCAAACGACTGTCAGCCTGCTGACTTATAAGAGCCATGAAATCGTGACCGGCAAACAGCCATTGCAAGGCTTGCCGCAGACTTACGAAACAAAAGAAGAGCCGGCGGACACGCTGCTGCTGACGATGGAAGACACCGTCACAAAAGTCGAAGTCGTTCTGAGCTATACCTTGTTCCGCGACTATCCGGTACTCACACGTTCAGCAAGTTTCCGCAACAACGGAGCCGAAGACATCCATCTGAACAAAGCGTTGAGCATGTCCATCGATTTCCCGGATGCTGATTTTGACATGATCCAGTTGCCGGGTGCTTGGGGAAGGGAACGCCAAATCGTGCGTACGCCGCTTGTCCGCGGCATCCATACGCTTGACAGTAAGCGCGGGACCACGAGCCATGCTTATCAGCCGTTTGTGGCGTTGGCCGATAAAACGGCGACCGAAGACCAGGGAGCGGTCTACGGTTTCCATTTCGTCTACAGTGGTGAATTCCGAGCCAATGTCGAAGTTGATACTTACGCGCAGACACGCGTCCAGATGGGCATCAATCCAACCCACTTCCAATGGCATTTGCCTGTTGGAGAGGCGTTCCAGACACCGGAAGTCGTATTGGTATACAGCGAAAACGGGTTGAATGGCCTGTCCCAGACGCTGCATCCGTTCTACCAGAAACATCTGATCCGCGGCCAGCATCAGTTTGCGGAGCGCCCGGTTCTGATCAACAACTGGGAAGGTACCTACTTCGATTTCACAGCCGAAAAAATCGAGGCGATGGCCGATGAAGCGTCCACTTTGGGGATCGAACTATTCGTGCTGGACGATGGTTGGTTCGGCAAACGTGACGATGATTACTCTTCGCTGGGTGATTGGCATGTCCATACCGCGAAATTGCCGTCCGGCTTGAAGCAGCTCGCTGAGAACATCAAGGCGAAAGGGATGCTGTTCGGGCTTTGGTTCGAACCGGAAATGATTTCCGAGGACAGCGAACTTTTCCGCGCCCATCCGGATTGGTGTATCCATACGCCGGGCCGGGAAAAATCGCTCAGCCGTAGCCAATACGTGATCGACTTCAGCCGCAAGGAAGTCCGCGACAACATCCTGGCGCAGATGATGTCGATCCTGGATGACGTACCGGTCGACTACATCAAATGGGACTACAACCGCAACATGACCGAAATCGGTACGGCGGCTCCAGGCGCATTGCCGGGGGAAGTGCTGCACAAGTACATGCTGGGTCTTTATGAAGTGATGGAGGCATTGGTGACGAAATATCCGCAGATTCTCTTCGAAAGCTGCTCAGGCGGCGGCGGACGCTTCGACCCGGGTATCCTTTACTATATGCCGCAGACTTGGACCAGCGACAACACCGATGCGGTGGCGCGTCTGGAGATCCAATACGGCACCAGCCTGATCATGCCGATTTCGAGCATGGGTTCGCACGTCTCAGCTATCCCGAATCATCAGACGCACCGTAAGGCTTCGATGAAGATGCGCGGGGATGTGGCGATGGCCGGAAATCTTGGCTACGAACTGGACGTCACGACGCTATCCGAAGCCGAGAAGCAGGAGATGAAGGAGCAGATCAGCTTCTACAAGGAACACCGCAAGCTCGTCCAATACGGTGTCTTCCATCGCATCCTCAGTCCTTTCGAAACGCAGAACGAAGCGGCTTGGATCTTCGTCAGTCCGGAACAGGATGAGGCGCTTTATTTCTACTACCGCGTCCTCGATCGGGCCAATCTGAAGAAGAAAAAAGTGCTTTTCAAAGGCTTGGATCCCGCCAAATACTACACCGTCAGCGGCTACGAAGGGGCAATCGGCGGGGATGAACTGATGAACCGCGGACTCTATCTGAAGGATGCCCTGCAAGGGGATTACCAGAGTGTTTGTCTGGTGCTGAAGGAAGCATAATCCGTTTAAAACGCAAAAAAAGCAGGAGTTGTCTCGTTGATTCGAGACGGCCCCTGCTTTTTTTGATCAGTCCAAATATTCTTTTTCGAAAGTCTTCGTGCTGCGCACGGTATCGAATTGGCGGACCAAACCTTCGATTTCTTCGCGGGAATCCCGGAATTTAGGCGGCAAGGCCAAGCGTTCGCCCAATGTTTCGTAAGGCTCTTCATCATCGATGAAGCCGGGGCCGTCCGTCGCGAACTCGAGGAGAATCCCTTGGGCAATGTTGGCGTAAAGCGATTCGAAGTAGAAACGGTCAACATAGCCGGAGATCGGGAAGCGATAGGCTCCCATATGCGCGATCCATTCTTCCAATTCTTTGCGGTCCTTCACGCAGAAAGCCATGTGGTGGACGCTACCGAAACCTTGCTGCGCCTGCCCCATCGAAGTGTTGTGCTCCACGATCATACGGGCGCCGTTCCCACCATCGCCCACTTCGAAGAGATGGGTTTCGTCATCGGAAGCAACGTGGCGGAAACCAAGGACAGTCTCCAGCACTTGCCTGTAGAAATTGAAATCAGCGATGCGGACGAAAATCGGCCCCAAACCGCGGATGCCGTACTCATTCGGAACCGGGCCTTTTTGCCACGGAATCCCGGGAGCCACGCCGATATCCGATTCATCGGAAACCAACTGATAGAGCTGCTCGTCAAAGTCCTGGAAATCGATTACCCGGCGGCCGAACTGCTCATAAATGCCGGAATGAGTGACATTGTATTTGTCGAAACGTTTCACCCAGTAGTCCAGTGCTTCATCCGATGGAACACGCAGACCGGTCTTGAAGATTTCGTTGGTCCCTCTGACGGCTTTCGGGATGCCCGGGAAATCGAAGAAAGTAATATCCGTCCCGGCACTGCCGCGGTCATCGGCGAAGAATAGGTGATAAGTCTGGATGTCGTCCTGGTTGACGGTTTTTTTGACCAAGCGCATACCCAGAATATTGGTGAAGAAGTCATAGTTCTTCTCGGCGCTGCTTGTGATGGCGGTGACGTGGTGGATTCCTCTTAATGTGTTCATGGATCGGTTCCTCATTTCTTTATGTATTCTGTTTCGTATATTCCTAATTCGAGATATATAACCAAAAAAAGAAATCAGCAATCAGCTAACTTACTGCCAGTATACCGGCGCCCGATTCAAGATGCAAGCATTTCGTCCTGGCGGCAAGAAATGCGGTGCCCCGGAGCCGTCCCGAAAGGCAAACGCAAGGCGAGCATGTATAATGGGTTTATCAAAAAACGTTTTGTGCACCACAACAAATCCAGAGTGAGATGAAAGGCAGTGATCGCATGGCAGGAAATGGATTGATGATGCAATATTTTGAATGGTATTTGGATGATGATGGTCAATTATGGAATCGCCTGAAGGAGGATGCCAAGCATCTGAAGGGATTGGGCATCACGGCTGTCTGGACTCCTCCGGCCTACAAAGGTACCGGAACGAACGATACAGGCTACGGCGTCTATGATCTCTACGATTTGGGCGAATTCGACCAAAAAGGGGCCGTCCGTACAAAATACGGAACCAAGGAAGAATATTTGGCAGCGATCGAAGCCTTGCATGCGGAAGGGATCGCCGTCTATGCCGACGTCGTCCTGAATCATAAAGCCGGCGCGGACGAGACGGAACGCTTCCTTGCTTATGAAGTGAATCCCGACAATCATCAGGAGAAGGAGACGAAATCCTATGAAATCGAAGGCTGGACGAAATTTACATTCCCTGGCCGCGGCGACAAATATTCCGACTTCAAATGGTCATGGGAACATTTCACCGGCACCGACTTCAACAATGAGAACGGCAAAGAAGCTATCTACATGATCAAAGGCTTCAAAAAAGGCTGGGCCGAAAATGAGAGCGTCGACAGCGAGTACGGCAATTACGATTACTTGATGTATGCGGACATCGATTACAGCCATCCGGCAGTCGTCGAGGAAGTCAAGAAATGGGCGGATTGGTACATCAAGGAAACCGGCGTCGACGGCTTCCGTTTGGATGCCGTCAAACACATCAATGACCAGTTCGTGCAGGATTTCGTTGAGACGATCCGCGCGCAGCATGGCGATGATTTTTATGTGGTCGGCGAATATTGGAAGTACCGTTACGGGGCGATCAAGGAATACCTGGAAGCGACCGACTTCACCTTCGATCTTTTTGACGTAGCCCTGCACCAAAATTTCTACGTTGCATCCCAACAAGGCAAGGATTACGATCTGCGTGAGTTGTTCAAGCAGACGCTGATCGCCAAAAATCCGACCCATGCGGTCACCTTTGTCGATAACCACGATTCGCAACCGGGTCAAGCTCTGCAGTCCTATGTGGAGCCTTGGTTTACGCCCTTGGCATACGGGGTGACGCTCTTGCGCGAACAAGGCTTCCCATGCTTGTTCTATGGCGATTATTACGGAATCAAGGGCTCGCATCCGGTCGATGGCCAGCAAACGTTCCTGGATAAACTGCTCTATCTGCGCGCCAATCATGCATACGGCGAACAGCGCGACTACTTCGATCACGGCAACTGCGTCGGCTGGACCCGTCTGGGGAACGAGGAGCATCCCTACGGTTTGGCGGCAGTCCTTTCCAACAGCGAAGAAGGTTTCAAGGACATGTATGTCGGCGAACAGTATGCCGGACAGACTTTTGCTGACTACACGGGCAACCGCGAAGACAAAGTCGAAATCGCTGAGGACGGCAGCGGACGTTTTCCTGTCAATGCCGGTTCGATTTCGGTCTGGGTGAAGGAAGGCATCTCTCCGGAGGAAGCATTTGATGCATCCGCGGTCGAACAGATTGAAGAGAAGACAATAGCTGCACAATGAAGGAGGTGTCTCATGGAGGCACCTCCTTCATTGTTGGTAGAGAACGGGTAGAGAGTTCTCTCCTCCCGTGAACGGAGATTTCGCCGGAGTTCGGACCGCATTCTGCCTATGTTCTCCGATGAAGGCAGCTTCGTCGTAGTTGAATGCGACTATTGCCGGCGTGCTCCGGTCGCAAGGTCCTTCGCCGGAGCTGCGCCCGCATTCCGAGTATTCCGGTGCCCTCCTCCGATCAAAATACGCAACTGCATCCATAAGAAAAAGGCGATCCGACAACGGATCGCCTTTTTCTATAGGGGGAGGGTAGGTTAGAACTGGAAAGCGTAATTAAGGTGATGCCTCCATCCTCTGGTTAAGGGATGGCGATCACATCTTGGGATTGCATGTCGAAGAAGTGGGACTTGTTCATGTTGAAGGCCAAATCAATGACCTCGCCTGGCGAGTGGAAATCGCGCGCGTCCACACGGGAAATGAATTCAGTGCCGCCGACTTTACTGTAAAGCATCGTTTCAGCACCCAATAATTCGGATACGACCACTTCCGCTTTTACGGCCGAAGTCGGGTTAGTATCAATAATGATCTGCTCGCTCTGAATGTCTTCCGGACGGATGCCGAAGATCAATTCTTTGCCGTTGTAGCCACGTTCTTCCAAAACTCTGCGTTTTCCGGCCGGTAAAGTCAATTTAAGACCCTCGCCGTTCGTGATGACGCCATCCTGCAAAGTTACGTTAAAGAAGTTCATGGCAGGCGATCCGATAAATCCGGCTACGAACACGTTTACTGGCGTATCGTAGACTTCTTTCGGGCTGCCGATCTGTTGCACAAAGCCGTCCTTCATGATGACGATACGGTCTGCCATGGTCATCGCTTCGGTTTGGTCATGGGTTACGTAGATGGTTGTTGTGTTCAGGCGACGGTGCAATTTTGCGATTTCGGCACGCATGGCCACACGCAATTTTGCGTCCAAGTTGGATAACGGCTCATCCATCAGGAAGACTTTTGCATCACGTACGATTGCGCGACCCAAGGCGACACGCTGTCTTTGACCACCGGACAAAGCTGCCGGTTTGCGGTCCAAGTACTCCGTCAAGCCCAGGATGTCAGCTGCGTTATCGACGCGTTTCTTGATTTCATCTTTAGCGTATTTTCTCAATTTCAGACCGAAAGCCATATTGTCGAATACGGTCATATGCGGGTATAGGGCATAGTTCTGGAATACCATCGCGATGTCGCGGTCTTTTGGCGCTACATCGTTCATCAAGGTATCGCCGATGACCAATTCACCTTCGGAAATATCTTCCAGGCCTGCGATCATACGCAGTGTTGTTGACTTTCCGCAACCGGAAGGACCGACAAAGACGATGAATTCACGATCTTGGATATGCAAGTTGAAATCTGTTACTGAATAATTGGAAGCATTGTCATATTTTTTGTGGATGCTGTTTAACTGGATCTCTACCATTTATTTGTACCTGCCTTTGATTTTTTTGGTTTTCTTTTATGTCCTTATCTTATTTGAAAGCGGATTCCACGGCCACGGGAAACTGCCCAAAAAAAGCGCCGATTTTTTGTGCACTTTGCCGAAGGCGCTTTCGGGCCAAAGGGAACGTTTACAAAACCCTCAGGAATGGGTCATGAAAAAGTCTCAATTCTTTGCTATAGTCTGCACAGCGCCTGCTCCTGCAAGGTCAGTAAAGAGTAGGTGCACAACTAAACCGTGAAAAACAGCCGTTGTTTTGGTAAAATGGTTCTTTGATGCATGAAAAATTGCTGCAGCGATACTAGAGAGAAAAAAGGGGTTTTGATTGATGAGCAAAAGAGGGTTTGAAGTAATCAGCAGTTATGCCGATAAAAACATCCAATTACCCAAGCGTGCGACGAAACACGCAGCGGGATACGATTTTGAAGCAGCCGAAGAAATCGTGCTGCCGGCGATCTGGAAAACGATCGTAAAAAGCGCGGGTTTGCAGCTTGGGGAACTGTTCGGGAGCGACAACGATGAGGCGATCGAAAAGAAAGAGCAGCTTTTGCGTCCGCGGTTGGTGCCTACCGGAATCAAAGCTTACATGCAGGAAGATGAATACCTCCAATTGACGAACCGTTCCAGCAATCCACTGAAGAATTTCATCGTGCTGCCGAACGGCGTAGGCATAGTCGATGCGGATTATTACAATAACGAGGGCAACGAAGGGCACATCTACTTCCAGTTCCTGAATTTTGGCTTGCGCGACAAAGTTATCCATAAGGGCGACCGCATCGGACAGGGCATCTTCCTGCAGTTCCTGAAAGCCGACCAGGATGAAGCGGAAGGATCGGAACGCACAGGCGGTTTCGGCTCGTCAGGCCAGGCCTAAAAAGAAAAGTCGAAACCGCGGGTATTTGCGTATTGTTATACGTAGAGCAGGCTTTTTGTGATAAAATAAGATAAGTTGGTTCATACTTGAAGGAGAGATTCATTTGGCAAAAAAAAATGCAGTGAAATACGTTTGTCAGGCTTGCGGATACGAGTCCCCGAAATGGCTGGGACGTTGCCCGAACTGCAACACTTGGAACCAAATGGAGGAAGAAAAGGAAGCGACAAAAGCTGTAAAGCAACAGCAACGTTCCAATTTCAGCGGGAACGTACCTGAAGCGATCGCCATCCAGGACATCAAGACCGAGAACCTGCCGCGCGTCAAAACGCAGATGGAAGAAGTCAACCATGTGTTGGGTGGTGGGATCGTGCCTGGTTCGCTGATCCTGATCGGGGGCGACCCGGGAATCGGCAAGTCCACCTTGCTGCTGCAGGTTTCAGCGCAGATCAACCAAGGCGGGCACCGTGTTCTGTACATCTCCGGAGAGGAAAGCGCGAGCCAGATCAAATTGCGGGCGGAAAGGCTTGGGGTCAAGGGCACCGATTTCTATATCTATCCGGAAACGGATATCGATGCTATCCGCAGCACCATCGAACGGATCAAGCCGGAATTCGTCATCGTGGACTCGATCCAGACGATGATTCATCCGGACAACACGAGCACAGCCGGTAGCGTGTCGCAAGTGCGCGAATGCACGGCCGAATTCATGCGGATCGCGAAGAGCAACGACATCGCCATCTTCATCGTCGGACACGTGACGAAGGAAGGCGCCATCGCCGGACCGCGGATGCTGGAGCATATGGTGGATACGGTGCTGTATTTTGAAGGCGACCGGCATCATGCCTTCCGGATCCTGCGCGCCGTCAAAAACCGTTTCGGATCGACCGACGAGATCGGTGTTTTCGAGATGATCGAAGGCGGTTTGCGCGAGGTGCGGAATCCTTCCGAACTGTTCCTGGAGGAGCGGCTCGCCGGAGCATCCGGATCGGCGGTCGTTGCCTCGCTCGAGGGCACGCGCCCGATTTTGGCTGAGATCCAGTGTCTGATCACGCCGACGGTCTTCGGGAATGCCCGCCGGACCGCGAGCGGACTAGATTACAACCGGGTGTCGCTGATCATGGCCGTGCTGGAAAAACGGGCGGGTTTGCTGCTGCAGAACCAGGATGCCTACTTCAAATCGACAGGTGGCGTGAAGCTGGATGAGCCGGCCATCGACCTGGCCGTAGCCGTCAGCATCGCCTCAAGTTATTGGGACAGCGAGACTTCCGCGACCGAGTGCTTCATCGGCGAAATCGGCCTGACCGGGGAAATCCGCAGGGTCAGCCGGATCGAGCAACGCGTCAACGAAGCGCAAAAGTTGGGCTTCACAAAGGTATATCTGCCGAAGAACAATCTTTCCGGCTGGAAGCATCCGGAAGGCATCCAGATCATACCTGTCGCAACGCTACAAGAAACGCTGCGCAAAGTATTTCCGAATAAAAATTGATGACAGAAGGAAAGAGAGGGAAGCCTTTGAAACGGAAAATCATTACGGCCGTCTTCCTGATGGTGGGCGGCAGCGCCGGTATTACAGCTCTGCCTTACCTGTGGGAATTAGCGGGCATACGAAACAATCTTTTCAATAATGTTTTTGTTAATTTTGGGGTTGGAGCACTTATATTTTATTTATTGTCATTCTTATTGATGAAATTGATTTTGGATATCATGCAAAAGATAGAAAATTATTTCAGCACCTTATCGGTCAGCTACATGCTGTTCGGTTCGATCGGAACGATCATCGGGCTTGTGTTGGCTTGGCTGATCGGTATCCCGTTGACATCACTGAGGATTCCGGTCGTCAACGACGTGCTGCCGGCTATCCTGTCCCTGATCCTGGCTTACCTGGGCTTCCGCGTGGGGACGACCCGGACCGAAGAATTCCGCAAATTGTTCGCATCGAAGCCGAAAAAGCAGGAAGAAACGCAGATGCTTGATCGCAAAGCGGACGACACTTTCCGCAAGTATAAGATTTTGGATACGAGCGTCATCATCGACGGACGCATCTACGACATCGCCAAAACCGGCTTTCTGGAAGGCGTCATCGTCATCCCGAACTTCGTATTGCGCGAACTGCAGTATATCGCGGATTCCTCCGACAGCCTGAAGCGCGTCAGGGGCAGACGGGGATTGGACATCCTGAACAAACTCCAAAAAGAAGAGGACATCGTTGTCGAAAGCTATGACGGCGAATTCGAAGAGATTCCTGAAGTCGACAGCAAGCTGATCCGTTTGGCGAAACTGATCGATGGCATCGTCGTCACGAACGATTACAATCTGAACAAAGTCTGCGAGTTCCAGAATGTGCCGGTGTTGAACATCAACGCCTTGGCCAATGCCGTAAAACCGGTCGTCATACCCGGCGAGTACATGGTCGTCACCGTCATCAAAGTCGGAACGGAACGCAACCAAGGAGTGGCCTATCTGGACGACGGCACGATGATCGTCGTCGAAGAGGGACAGCACTACATGAACGAAACGATCGAAGTCGTCGTCACAAGCGCCTTGCAGACCGCTGCCGGCCGCATGATCTTTGCCAAGCCTGCGCATTCACAAAAAGGCATCAAGTAGGAAATCCAGCACGACAAAATCAGCTTTACAGAAAAGGGGATACTTCATATGACAAAGAAAATCCGCGTACGTTATGCACCAAGCCCAACCGGTAACCTGCATATCGGGAACGCTCGTACCGCATTGTTCAACTATCTGTTTGCCCGCCATAACGACGGCGAGTTCATCATCCGTATCGAAGACACGGACCAAAAACGCAATCTTGAACACGGCGAAGAAAGCCAACTACAAAATCTGAAATGGCTAGGGATGGACTGGGATGAAGGCCCGGACAAACCAGGTAGTGTCGGACCGTACCGTCAATCCGAAAGACAGCACATCTACGATCCGTTGATCGATCAACTGCTTCTGTCCAACCGCGCCTACAAGTGCTACTGCACCGAGGAAGAATTGGAAACGGAACGCGAACAGCAAAGAGCACGTGGCGAAATGCCTCATTATGGCGGCAAATGCGCAAACTTGACGCCTTCCCAACAAGCAGAAAAAGAAGCACAAGGCATCACGCCGGTCATCCGTTTCCGTGTGCCGATCGAAAACACCTACACTTTTGACGATATCGTCAAAGGACCGATCACATTCGAAGCCAGCAGCGTCGGCGGGGACTACATCATCCGCAAACGCGACGGTTTCCCGACCTATAATTTTGCCGTTGCGGTGGATGATCACATGATGGGCATCACCCACGTCCTGCGCGGGGATGACCACATCGCCAATACACCGAAACAAATGATGATCTACGAAGCGTTCGAATGGAAAGAGCCCGTTTTCGGACACATGACATTGATCATCAACAGCGAAACCGGCAAAAAACTGAGCAAGCGCGATGAAACGATCCTGCAGTTCATCGAACAATACAAAGACTTGGGCTACCTGCCGGAAGCGATGTTCAACTTCATCACGTTGTTGGGCTGGTCACCGGTCGGAGAAGACGAAATCTTCTCGAAAGAGGACCTGATCAAGATGTTCGATCCGGAACGTCTGAGCAAATCGCCTGCCGCTTTCGACCAGAAGAAACTGGAATGGATCAACAACCAGTACATGAAGAGCGCCGACCTGGATGCAATCGTTGCTTTGGCCGCCCCTCACTTGGTGGCTGCCGGCAAATTGCCGGAAAACCCGAGCGAAGCCGACAGCGAGTACGCGAAAAAGCTGATCGGTCTCTATCACGAGCAAATGAGCTATGCCGCTGAGATCGTTTCCCTGTCGGAAATGTTCTTCGCTGATGAACTCAACCTGGATGCAGAAGCGAAGGAAATCTTGGCTGCCGAAACAGCGCCGATTGTGCTTGCCGCATTCAAAGAACAATTGCTTGCCATCGAGCCGTTCGAAGAAGCCGAAATCCTGGGCGCCATCAAAGCAGTCCAAAAAGAAACCAAGATCAAAGGCAAGAACCTGTTCATGGCCATCCGTGTCGCCGTCAGCGGCCAAATGCACGGGCCTGAAATCGGCAAGACCATCGAAGTGCTGGGCAGAGAAAAAAGCTTGGCCCATCTGAACAGCGTATTGGAAAAAATGTAGGACCGACAAAAAAGTATAGCAAAAATGAGCTGATTCTATATAATAGATGGATAATCCAAAAAGGAGCATGAAATGACTTGAATAGATTACGCGAAACAATTCAAACCATAAAAGATCATGATCCGGCTGCAAGGAGTACGTTGGAAGTCGTTCTGACGTATCCGGGGCTACATGCCATCCTTATATACGATATCGCTCATTTTTTTTATAAGCGAAAATGGTATACCTTCAGCCGGATGATTTCGCATCTGGGGCGTTTCTTGACCGGGATTGAAATCCATCCTGGAGCGACAATCGGCCATCGTCTGTTCATCGACCATGGCATGGGGATCGTCATCGGGGAGACAGCCGAAGTCGGCGACGATGTCATGATTTATCATGGCGTGACGCTGGGCGGCACCGGGAAAGACACCGGCAAGCGCCATCCCACCATCGGGAACAATGTGCTCTTGTCCGCCCATGTGCAGGTATTGGGACCGATCAAAATCGGCGACAATGCCAAAATCGGGGCATCCGCAGTCGTCGTCAGCGAAATTCCGCCTGACGTCACAGCGGTCGGCATCCCGGCAAAAATCGTCCGTTACCACAATCATAAGCTGAAAGACTAGAAAACAACCGAATAATCAGCAAACGAAAAAGGGCGTCAGCCCTTTTTTCGAAGCTGGAAAGGAGTGCGCAATGTTAAAAATCTACAATACCCTGACGCGCGAAAAAGAAGAATTCCAACCGATCCAAAAGAATAAGGTGGCCATGTACGTCTGCGGTCCGACCGTCTACAACTACATCCACATCGGCAACGCGCGCAGCACCGTGGCTTTCGATACCGTCCGCCGCTACCTGGAGTACCGCGGCTATGATGTGAGTTTTGTTATGAACTTCACTGACGTGGACGACAAGATCATCCGCGCCGCAAAAGAGATGGGCATTTCCGCTAAGGAAGTCGCCGAAAAGTTCATCGCGGCCTTCCATGAAGATACCGCGGCGCTGCATGTCGAAAAAGCGACGCTGAATCCGCGCGTGATGGAAAACATCCCTGACATCATCGCCTTCATCGGTGAGCTGATCGAAAAAGGCTATGCCTACGAAGCTGACGGGGATGTCTACTACCGCACCGGCAAGTTCAAGGACTACGGCAAACTGAGCGATCAATCAATCAAGGATCTGATCGTCGGCGCCAGCGAGCGCTTGGATGCGGAAGAGAACGTCAAGAAAGAGGATCAGCTTGATTTCGCGCTTTGGAAAGCAGCCAAGCCGGATGAAGTCTCCTGGGAATCGCCTTGGGGTCCGGGACGCCCGGGCTGGCACATCGAATGCTCGGTGATGGCCACCAAATATTTGGGTGACACCATCGATATCCACGGCGGCGGCCATGACCTGACTTTCCCGCATCATGAAAACGAGATTGCGCAGAGCGAAGCCAAGACCGGCAAAACGTTCGCGAACTACTGGATGCACAACGGGTTTGTCACGATCGGTGAGAGCGCCGAGAAGATGAGCAAGTCGCTCGGAAACTTCGTGACGGTGCATGATATCCTGAAGGAAGTCGATGCGCAAGTACTGCGTTTCTTCCTTGGTACAGCGCATTATCGCCGTCCGCTGAAATTCAGCGACAAAGCTATTGAAGAAGCCAAAATCAACCTCGAGAAAGTCAAAATCGCTTATCAGAACGCCCACTACCGCCTGCAGGATGCTGCTGCGGCACTGCTGGAAGATGCCGAAAAATTGGCTTTATTCCAGAATCTGCAGCAACAGTTCGTCACCGAAATGGACGACGATTTCCAGGCGGACAATGCCATGTCGATCGTTTACCAGTTCGCCAAGGAATTGAACATCTACGCGGAAGGCGAAGCCGTTTCCGCAGCAGTCATCACCGAGGCACTGGCTTTGTACAAGGCAATGATCGGCGTCTTCGGCGTCGTACTCGGTGAAGAAGCACTGCTGGATGACGACATCCAGACTTTGATTGATGAACGGACACAAGCCCGAACAGACAAAAATTTCGCCCGCAGTGATGAAATCCGTGATTACCTGAAGGATCAGGGCATCATCCTGGATGACACCGCCCAAGGCACCAGATGGAGAAGAGCCTAGTGACAGAACAGAATTGGAGCTTATTGAACGGTCTTGCCTTGGCCTATGTCGGCGATGCCGCTTATGAGACCTATATCAGAACGCATTTATTAGAAAAAGGACACACCAAACCCAACCAACTCCACCGGCGCGCGACTTTTTTCATTTCCGCCAAGGCCCAAGCGAAGCTGATGCATGCGATGCTGGAAAAAGAGGGCTTCCTGAGTGAAGCAGAAATGGATATGTACCGTCGCGGCCGCAACAGCAAGAGCCATACGATCGCCAAAAATGCGGACGTAACGACCTACCGCATCGCGACCGGCTTCGAGTCGTTGATGGGCTATCTGCATCTTTCCGGCCAGAAGGAACGTCTCGAAGAGTTGATCCGTTGGTGTATCCAAGAAGTCGAGGAAAACAATTATGAAAAATAAACCGAACCGCGCGTTCAAAGACAGCCGTAATGCACCGAAAAAGGGCAGACCGGAACCGAAACCAAGACGACGCGATGACGCAGAAAAAGAAACACCCGAAAACGAAGACTTCGTGATGGGACGCCACCCGGTACTGGAATTGCTGCGCTCCGATCGCGACGTCAACAAACTGTTCATCCAGGACGGCTTGGGCGGAGAAAAATTGGGCGACATCATCCAGCTGGCGAAGGACCGCAAGATCCAGATCCAAGCGGTACCGAAAAGCAAGCTCGACACGTTGTCCGATAACGCCGTCCACCAGGGCGTCATCGCCGCTACGGCCGCTTTCCAGTATGCCGTGCTCGATGATCTCTTCGAAGCGGCCGCCGCCAAGAACGAAGATCCTTTCTTCATCATCCTGGATGGTGTCGAGGATCCGCATAACCTTGGTTCCGTGCTGCGTACCGCGGATGCCTGCGGTGCCCACGGAGTCATCATTCCGAAGCGCCGCGCAGTCGGCTTGACGGCGACCGTCGCCAAAGCTTCGACAGGCGCCATCGAACATGTCCCGGTCGTGCGCGTAACGAACCTGCACCGCACAGTCGAAGAACTGAAGGAACGCGGTGTCTGGATCTACGCCACCGACATGAAAGGGCAGGACTACCGCCAGTGGGACACAACCTTGCCATTGGCGATGATCATCGGAAACGAAGGCAAAGGCGTTTCGCGCCTGTTGAAGGAATCCGCTGACGGCCTGTTGACCATCCCGATGGTCGGCCATGTCCAGAGCCTGAACGCCGGCGTTGCAGCCGGACTGATGATGTACGAAGTTTTCCGCAAACGCCACGTTTGATCCGATTCGTAGCGTCTGCGTACCAGAAAAAGCGAGGTGAAGACCATGTTGAAGAAAGAAATCCTGATAGTGGACGGCTACAATATGATCGGCGCCTGGCCGGAACTGGTGAAGCTGAAGAACCAGGACCTGATCGAAGAGGCCAGGGATCAACTGCTGCAGGCGCTGTCCGATTATCAGAACTATGAAGGGAATGAAGTCTGGTGCGTCTTCGACGCCCAGTTCGTTCCCGGCATCACGAAAGAATACTCCAAGTACCGCGTGAAGGTCATCTTCACCGCACAAGGGGAGACCGCCGACACCTATATCGAAGGCGTCGTCAAAAAACTGCGCAACGTGCTGACCGAAGTCTACGTCGCCACCAGCGACCTGGCCGAACAGCAGCTCGTCTTCTCGAAAGGCGCCCAGCGCATCTCCGCCATGGAACTCTACAAGGACATCAAACGCTCCAAAAAAGCCTTGGAGACCGAAAGCCGCCGCTTCCGCGACCAACGCCAGCGCGGCAGCTGGTCGGATGACCAACTGGAGATCCTGCGCGAAATCTATAAGGATATGCTGGAGTGAAGGCAATCTGGTAGTGAACAATACAAAGAAGAGGCCGCTTCGCTTAATTACGAGGCGGCCTCTTTGCGTGCGGAATGGCATTTACAATAGCGGTCTCGAAATCCGCCCTTAACTCCGGCGAAGAGACCGCCCACCGGAGCCGGTATCCTACAATCAATCTTAACTTCTGTGAAGGCTGTGTCATCGGAGGATACAAGAAAAATAGGGGCTAAAATCCGGCGAAGCCTCCGCTCGCCGGAGGAGAAGATTTTGGCATGATCGTATGTCTGGAAAAGGGGAGGAAATGAGAGGTAGGCATGCAGAATTACAGGAACTGCTCACGACACTCTCTAACAGAAACGGTATATGTTGGATATGTTCGCTTTGGGTGAGGTATACTGTATAGAGGCTTTAAATAATTTCTCGAGGATGCAGAAAGTGGGTAATGCTATTGAAAAAACAAACGAAAAAAATGATTGCTCCAATAGTGATTACAGTTTTGGTCATTTCCTATTTTATGTTCTACATGTGGTTGGGATTTGCTGAGTCTGGGGACATCCCTTTGCTGCTGAAAATACTACTGATCGTTGTCCCCAGCGGATTGATTGTGCTGATGGTGTACTTGTTAATAGAAAGAGTGAATGAAATCAAGGAGGATGATGACGATGATCTTAGTCAATACTGATTATATAAGCGGAAAAGAATTTGAAATGTTGGGGCTGGTTAAGGGGAGTACGATTCAGTCCAAAAACTTAGGGCGCGATATTTCACAAGGGCTCAAAACGCTGATCGGCGGAGAGCTCAAAGCCTACAACGAAATGATGAATGAGGCCAGGGCTCTAGCAACAAAGCGGATGGTAGAAGAAGCGACCACATTAGGAGCGGATGCAGTTGTAAACATTCGGTATGCTTCCTCTGCAATCATACAAGGCGCAGCTGAGGTGATCGTATATGGGACCGCTGTTAAATTCAAATAAGACAGCGTAGGAACGGATATTTTGGGTAAACATGCTGAAGGAGTCATCAAATTTCTCAACAGGTTACTTTCAGGAACGCAAATGACAGCTTTCATTTGCGTTCTTTTTGTGTTCATCTACCGGTTTCCGCAGTACTTCCTGCACAAAACATACTTCGAATGAAATCCGAACGAAAAGATACATAAGCTTGTTTTTCGGTCGACTTTTAAACTGATTTATAACTGAATATGAACTTTATTCAGAATTTTTGTATTAAAATCCGGAAAAAACCTCGACAACAACAATATCAAATGGTATCATTTTTGAAAACACTGGATATTTCAGAGAAGGCGGGAAAACATGAAAGAATTGTACGACGGCAAAACAAAAACAGTCTTATTGGATGAAGCGAATAAGGAAGTTTACTTATTGTTTAAAGATAGCGCAACCGGCGAAGATGGCGTCTTCGATCCAGGCTCCAACACAGTTGGCGGCAGTGTTGCCGGCAAAGGGAAAATTGGCTTGACTGTTTCCAAATACTTTTTTGAATTGATGGAAAAAAATGGCATTCCTACGCACTACCTGGATGCGGATATCGAAAAAGGTGTCATGAAAGTTCGCCAACTGACGGTACCGAATCTGGAATTTGTTTTACGCTATTTCACGGCTGGCAGCATGTGTCGCCGTTTTACCTTGCCTGAAGGCTTGCCTTTTGACCCACCATATTTGGAAGTGACGTTGAAAGACGATGAACAAGGCGATCCATTGATTACCGACCGCTTATGCCAAATGAAAGGTATTTTACAACCTGGGCAATACGATGAAGCGCTCGATATCTTAACGAAAGTCGGCGCAGTTCTTAGAGAGGCTTTAGCCGAAATGAACTTGACCTTAATCGATTTCAAAATTGAAATTGGTTATGACAATGACGGAAAAATGTACGTCGTGGATGAAATCACCCCCGATATTTGGCGCGTCAAAGATGAAGCGGGCAATATTCCCAACCAAATTGACTGTGCGCAATTGATTTTAGAAAAAATTCAATAAGCAAAAGGTGAGGTCCCAATACGGGATCTCACCTTTTTTATGCGTTCGAAAAACCTGCTAAGCCCCTCCTCCCGTGTCTCCGAAGGCAATAGCCTTAGCATGGCAATGGTGCTGCGGGCGCTTAGCGTCGTCTTTTTGAGCGGAAAATTCGCCATCCGCTCGAAAATAGGCTACTTGGCAATGTCCTTCCGATAGTCGCTAGGCGTTACGCCCCTCTCTTTTTTGAACACCTTCGTGAAGTAATTATAGTCAGGGATGCCAACATATGCTGCGATGTCTTGAATACTCATAGAACTGGAGTCGAGTAATTTTATGGCGTCATTGATGCGTAATTGATTAATGTATCGAATCACAGTAGTTCCGACTTCTTTTTTGAACTGGCTGGAAATGTAGGGAGTGGATAAGTTGAATTTCTCGGAAATACTGTTCAGCGTCAAGGGTAAATTCAGGTTGAATTCAATATAGTCCAATATTTTCCTAACGGATAGAGAGTAAGTATTTCTGGATTTACTTTGCACAAGCAAGCAATATTCCCGGATCATTTGTTCATATAATTTATTTAAAGCACTTTCTGAGGTGGTAAGTTCAATCATATGCAGAAACTTGCTTGATATTTCATGTAAGTATACAGGATGTATCTCATTTCCTTCGACAGCTTTACGAAATAAGGTGTTTGCTGAAGTCAAGTGGGATTTTTGATCCCTGAGTGTGTTTTTTAGGCGAGGTTCAATAGGCGAACTCATGAACCGCTCTGCTTCAACTAATGCTTTTTCCCAATCCCCGTTACGAATGTGGTTGAGAAGCTCTTTTTCTATCTTATAGCGATCGAATACAGCGTCGAAATAAGCTTCAAAATTATCTTTAGGAGTATAAATATAATGATCTTTACTTGAATTCGAAAAATCATGATAGTTGATGGAGAACGGAGTGATGTCCTCTTTATTGATATAGGAGACGATATTTGAAATGATTGAAATAAGATGCAAGTTATTGTCTATCTGAGGAATCCCGAACAGGAATCCTTTTATATTTTGGATATCTGCTGCAGTCAGGTGATTGTTTTCAGTGATTTCATGCCAATAATCATCATTAATCGGATTGTTGAAATAAGGACCTATGGCAACGATATCCTGTTTATCTACGAACGGAAAGAAAAAAATATAGTTGATTGAATAATTATCCGTTACAAAATAGAAAGTGTTTTTTTCCATAGTCAACAGAAACTCCTGCACTTGTCTGTATAAGGTTTCAGAATCTTCAAGACTTTCTCGGAGAGATTGATCAAAAGCGGATAGATTAGGGTATGGAGCTATGAAATAATGAAAATTTAAATGCAGTGTATCCGAGAGAAGCTTTGTAATAAAATCGATCGTTGATGAATTCATTTTATTTCTCCTTAAAATCAAACTGTAACAGTAGTTTACTCCAGAATAGGGGATAAATAAACAAAAAAAGAAAATCACCTTAAAAACGTGCTAATTGAAACCGTTTTATTCTAATTGTATAGAAAATAACATGCTATAGTATGGGAAATAAATGAATAATAGGTGATTAGATAAATGATAACCAATCTTAAGGGCATGCCATATGGGTTAGCGGATAAAGACATTGAGTGGGTAGAAGACACAATAAACAAGATGTCGATTGAAGAGAAAATTGGACAACTTTTTATTGTTCTAGGGAAAAGCAGTAATGAAGAATACATCAGAAACTTGGTGGAAAAATACCATATAGGGGGAGCTCGCTATACTGAAAGGGATCCTCTTAAAATCTTACATCAAAATCGAGCGTTCCAGAAGTACAGTACAACGCCTATGTTTATTGCAGCAAATTGCGAGGATGGCGGCAGCAGTCTCTGTCAAAACGGCACACAAGTGGCAACACAAGCGCAATGTGGAGCGACTGCTACTCCGGAAGCTGCGTATCAAATGGGAAATATCGGTGGCATAGAGGCTACTGCCTTGGGATGCAATTGGACCTTTTCGCCAATCGTGGATATCCTCTTTAATTGGCGCAACACAATCGTGAATACCAGATCTTTTGGGAATGAAGCGGACCAAGTTTTGGAATTGGCCAAAGCAAATATCAAAGGCTTAAAAAACAGCAATATACTGGCAAGCGCGAAACATTTTCCGGGAGATGGCGTTGAAGAAAGAGATCAACACTTGGTGATGGGAATCAACGATTTGACCTGTGAAGAATGGGATGCCAGTTTCGGAAAGGTGTATCAGTCACTCATAGAAGATGGACTGGAAACAATTATGATTGGACACATTGCACTTCCTGCATACAGTAGAAAGTTACGACCAGGCATTCTGGATGAAGACATTATGCCGGCTACGCTAGCGCCTGAAATCACAACTGATTTATTGAGAAAACAATTAGGTTTCCAAGGGCTAGTAGTAACCGACGCTTCTCATATGGGGGGCTTACTGAGTGCTAGACCAAGAAACGAACAGCTTCCGCATGCGATTGCAGCGGGATGCGACATGTTCTTGTTCATGCATGATGAAGAAGAGGATTTCCAATACATGCTGGATGGGTATGAAAAAGGCATCATTTCTGAAGAGCGATTACAGGAAGCCCTTGAACATATCTTAGGGATGAAGGTAAAGCTAGGCTTGCACGAAATGAAAGCGGAGTCTCTTGAAGAGGCGACGGAGAAATTGGCGCAAATCGGCAGTACAGAGCACTTAGCAACGGCAAAAAAAATTGCCGATGAAAGCATTACGCTTGTAAAAGATACACAAAGCTTGCTACCGATCGATGTGCGTGAGAAGAAACGAGCCATGCTGTATTTTCTCGAAAGTGCTCCCGTTTCTTATGCTGATGGCACAGACAAAGCCAAGAAAATCGTGGTTGAAGAACTGGAAAAAGCTGGATTTCAGGTTGACGTGAATGATTCGTTTTATGACCTTGAGCAAAGAGAACGCTCACCATTCAATAAATTTAAGATTATGGCTATGCCAACAGTTGAATCTTTCAAAAAGCAATACGATGTTGTTTTCGTGTTTGTCCATATGAAAGGTTATGCCCAAGAAAATAATGTACGGGTGAAATATTCTGCGCCGCATTCCAATGAATTGCCTTGGTGGATCAACGAAGTTCCTACGGTTTGTGTTTCTTTAAGCTATACCAATCATTTATATGATTTACCAATGATGAAAACATTCATAAATGCTTATGGACCAACCAGAGCATGCATTCGAGCCACAGTTGAGAAGATAACGGGTCAGTCGGAATTTAAGGGCAAATTTAATGAAACCGTATGGTGCAACAGTTGGGACACGAGATATTGATACAGAAAGGAAGTTGCAAAAATGTCCATACAAGGAGAAATATTGCTGAAAGTTAAAAATATGTTTAAAAGCTTTGGGCCTACGATTGCCTTAAAAGATGTAAATCTGACTATAAAAAGAGGCCAAATCCATGGTCTAGTCGGTGAAAATGGAAGCGGTAAGAGCACCGTGACCAGTATTGCATCCGGATTGCAGGATTGCGATAGCGGGGAAATGATTTATCTTGGGAAATCATGGCATCCGGAAAGTATGATTTATGCACGCGAGCAAGGCATGAGCATGATCCTTCAGGAAGCAAATACGATCAGTGATGTGACTGTTGCAGAGAATTTATTTGCGGGAAAAGAAGCGGAATTCACTAACTTGGGTATGGTGTCCAAAAAGAAAATGGTTCAAGCGGCTGATGAACTCCTGCAAAAATTTGGTGTCGAGCACATCAAGGGCGGTGACAGCATAAACAGATACAGCTTTGAAGACCGAAAACTGATTGAAATATGCCGTGCGGTAACGGATGATACACAGCTGTTAGTTGTTGATGAAACAACTACAGCCTTAAGCCATATCGGGAGAGCGTTAATCTACAAGCTCATCAACAAAATGGCGGCTGAAGGAAAAGCGGTCATATTCATCAGTCACGATATGGATGAAATCATTGAAGTATGCAATATTTTGACGGTATTGAGGGACGGAAACATCATAGGGACGTTAGAAAAAGAAGATATGGATCCCAAAAAAATCCGTTATATGATGGTAGGGCGTGAAATTGGAGAAGCTTACTACAGAGACGACTACGATCCATCCCACTCCGGTGAAGTTGTATTGGAATTTAAGAATGCATCCTTTAATGAAATAAAAAACTTTAATCTGAAATTGCATAAGGGTCAAATCTTAGGCCTGGGCGGATTATCCGGCAGCGGCATGCGTGATGTAGGGAGAGCAGCTTTTGGATTGGAAAGGCTGAAAGAGGGTGCCATCGAATGTAAAGGAAACCCTATCGAAGGTATTATGTCCGCAATCGACAATAATATGGGCTACATCTCAAAAAATCGCGATCGGGAAGCGCTGATTGGTGAAGGCTCAATCCGAGATAACATCATTATGCCAAGTATTCGGGGACTGTCCGGAAAGATGATGTATTTATCAAAAAAAGCATCCACAAAAGTTGCCCAACACCAAATTGATGCTTTCAGCATAAAATGCAACAACGAGAACCAATACGTTTCAACTTTATCTGGCGGTAACAAGCAAAAGGTTTCCTTCGCAAAATGGATGGCAAAAGACAGTGACATCTTCATCATGGATTGCCCGACTCGCGGAGTGGATATTGGTGTTAAACAATTTATGTATCAATTGATTAGCCAAATGAAAGCGGATAATAAGGCGATATTGATGATCAGTGAAGAATTGCCGGAGCTGATCGGAATGTGCGATCAGATCATAATCATGAAAGACAATGAAGTCAGCGCCAACATTACACGGGATAAGGATCTGAAACAGACAGATATCATTGAGTACATCATTTAATGGCGTCTTTTGGGAATAATGAAAGGAGATAATTATGGAAAAACCAGTAAATAAATCGAGTGGAGAAAATCATATCGAATCGGCGGATTTTCTTGGTCTGATGAAAAAAATCAAAAAGTGGGATTGGCTAAGTATTGTTCCTTACTTAGGCTTAGTATTAATCCTGATCGTTTTTAGCTTTACTTCCAATGGGAACCTGTTTGGAGCTTATAACGTCAGCATTGTGGTCCAACAAACGGTGGCTTTGGCTATTGTATGTCTGGGAGGAGTATTTGTATACTCAATGGGAAATTTGGACATCTCGATTGGAGCCACAATCGGTCTCTGCACACTGATTCAAGCGATTGTTTTAAATGCCACAGGAAATCTTTTGCTAGCGTTTATGGCCGCATTGCTCTTAGCGCTGTCTTTTGGATTAATCAATGGGGCGGTGAGTTCTTGGTTAGGTCTCCCTTCTGTCATCACTAGTTTGTTCCTGATGTTTATCGGAACAGGCGTTCAAACGATTATAACTCTGAAAACTAATACAATCAGAACCAGCTTTGATTTTTCATTCTGGAAAAACATGTATGTTCAAATTGGAGCATTGGTAATTATGTTTTCTGTCGTGTATTACTTATTCAATTATACGCGTCTGGGTAAATATACAAGTAGTATTGGTGCAAACTTGGAATTTGCCAAACAAAGTGGTGTGAATGTATTCAGAAACAAAATATATGCGTATCTCATCATGGGAACCTGCGTAGCGATAGCGAGCCTGTTCATTTTAGCCCGGTCGGGAAGCTCTTCCCGTGTCACGGGTGCAGGGTATCATATGGATGTTATGGTGGCGTTGATCCTCGGCGGAATGCCTTTGTCAGGAGGAATGAAGAGTAAAGTCAGTGCTGCTCTGATCGGTTCATTTTCCTATATTCTTTTGACAAATGGGCTTACGCTATCCGGGGTTGCTGCAAGTAATGTTCCGCTGGTAAAGGCATTGATTTTTGCGGTCATCGTGATCATAACCAGCCGCAAGAAAGGAGTCGTGTTACCTAGATAAGCTGCCCCTATTCAATGTTTGGAATGTTTCATAAAAAATATATCAGGAGATGATCAGGATGAAAAAAATGATAAAACTACTTATGAGTGCAACAATGTTATTAGGCTTGGCAGCGTGTGGTGGAGCAGGTGAACAACAAGGGTCCGACTCGACTGCGGCAGGCAACAGTACAGCTGAGGAAGCCTCATTTGATTATGCGGATGTAAAGATTGGCGTACTCGGTCATATGCAGAGCGGAGAGACGCTCGATGCACTGACCGTTTATATGGACGCTTTGTCGGAGGAAGTGGGTTTCTCATATGAGTATGTCGTAGGAAGCAGCTACGATGAGCAGACCAACATAACAGCCGTGCAGAATTTGATTGCATCTGGAGTGGACGGGATTATTCTGGCGATAGACAGCGGAACACCGGCGATTTTGCAGGAGTGTGAGGCTGCAGGTGTATTCCTATCCGCATTCATCACAGACATGGATAGCAGTTTTGATGAGTTAAAGTCAAGTGACTATTATTTGGGAAATGTGAATGATGGCCTGTACGATACTTCCTCAATTGGAGAAAAAGCTGCCGAGTTAGTAATCGAAGATGGTAATACGACCGTAGGCATCGTAACCTTCCCATTACTATACTTCCCACAGAAAAGTGCGGCAATCCAAGCGTTTACGGAAACAATTGAAAGCCATAATGACACTGCGACCGAACCTATTGAAATCTATGAGACTCAGGAGTTAAGTTTTAGTGCATTGGAAGATACATATTTTAATAATTATCCTGAATTAGACTCTATTTTTAGCTTAGCGAGTGGTTTTGTGCATCCGACTATGGTAAGCGCAGATAAGACAGATGTTGATTTGTATACCACAGGATTTAAAAAAGATGATTTAGACGCATTTGAAAATGGCGAAATGAGAATGATGACGTTATCGAATGTCGAAGTTGTAGCCCTTCCTGTTGCGATGATTCTTAATGCTGTGGCAGAGAAACCCTTTGCTGATCAACCAGAAGAAGCAGAGCGTATCGATACTTCAGTGGTTTTTGTAACCAACGATGAAGAGTTAACAGCTCTGGAGGAAAAATGTTTCTACTTCACCGCAGATATAGACCAATCTTTCATTTCTCCGGAAGACTTCACGCAATATCTTACTGCATATAATCCAGATGCAAGCTATGAGGAGCTCAAAGAAGTACTTGTGAACATGTCTATGGAAGATTTGATGGCCAAATGAGAATAGTAAGACGATTAGTCACAAGGAAATGCTGGGGTGAAATTTATGAATAGTAAAACAATGGTCAGGAATATATTGATAACAATATGCTTGCCCATTCTGATGTTCGTGGTTATGTACACTATCACAAAATCGAATGGGATAGACTATTATGGGCAATCGGCCATGTGGAAAACTATTTTCAGGAATTTGGGGATGGCTGTCACGATGGGCTGTGGGTTAGCCATGCAATTACGTCATGGAAGATTTGACTTTTCAGGTGGGGCTACGATGGTGTTGGCTGGAACTCTAGGTGTCTATTATACGCAACAGTTTAATGGTGGACCGATGATGCTACTGGCACTATGTGTTGTTTTCTCAGTAATCATCAGTATGATTACTGCCACAGTCTATGTCACTTCAAAATTGCCGATCATCATTTGTACAATTATGTTAGCGTTAGTTTATGAAGCATTGACTCTTGTTCTTGCAGGAGGCAATGGTGTAAATATTATGGCGAATGTGGGCTTGAATATTTTTGGGAGAGAACCCTACACAATATATATTATGGTGTTCGCCATGATTTTGTATCAAATTATTCTATCGCTTACGCCTTTTGGGTATAGAGCAAAACTATTGAGACATGGTCAGCATGTCTCGGTAAACATTGGAATCAATGAGAGAAAAAATGTTATTACAGCCTATGTTTTTTCTGGTATTTTATTTGGACTCGCGGCAACTATCTTTGTATCTCAAAATAAAGTAGAAACATTATCCAATTTATCTTCTACAGGGATTTTGTTCAGTTATATCGCTTCTGTCTACATAGGGATGTTCCTAGGGAAACTTACCCTTGAGATTGTTGGACTTACCATTGGAGCATTAACCATCCAGTTGATGAATTATGGTTTGGGTGCAATGGGTTATGACAGCGGTGGTTGGAATAACATATTCTTCGGAATATTTATGATGACATTCTGGATCATAACCAGTAAGGCTGGTCAGATTGAGATTTTTCTATCGAACCTATCCAAGAAGAAAGAAATGGGACAGAAGACTTAATTTTTTAGCATAATACCAATCATAGGCCTGAGCATTACTCCTTTTTGTAGTATGCAAAGGCCTATCCGTATGTATAAATGAAGCGTATGTGAGTCATAAATTAAAAAGGTTGGAGGTTTACCAATGCGGAACACTTATTCATTAAATGAGGGCTGGATATTTAAGAAAAGAGATTTCAGCTTAGAAAAAACAATACCCAAATCTGTATTGGAAGAGCGGATAAATTTACCGCATACATGGAACAATGAGGTAAATAATAGCAGGGAAGAGTTTTCCTATCAGAGAACAATCACTCTCTCAGAAAATCATAGGGACGATAATCTGTATTTAGAATTTTTAGGTGCGAATAGTGTATGCAAAGTCTATTTGAATGACCTATTTGTAGGAGAACATCGCGGGGGGTATTCGGCCTTTCGATTTGATATTACGGAATTGTATGATTGGGATAAGGAAAATGTAGTCACTGTGTTTGTGGATAATAGTCAAACGAAGGATGTGTCCCCTCTTAATGGGGACTTTACAATATACGGGGGCCTGTACAGACCTGTAAATCTGATTTGCGTTGGTAAAGAGCATTTCTCTTTAGATTTTTGGGGAACAGATGGCGTCATCATCAGGAGTGAAGTCAAAGAGGACAAATCAGGTGTCGTCAATTTAGAGGTACATACAGTTTGCGCACCAGATGCTGCAGTAAACATAACGATACTGGATGAAGGAGATCATATCATTTATTCGGAAACGATCCCATCGGACCAAAAAAATGTTGTCATTGAGCTGGATGGACCGAACCTTTGGGAAGGTCAAGAAAGCCCGTATTTATATACTTTAGAAGCAACCTTGCAGAAGAATGGAACGGCTGTCGATCAAGTCAAGAAAACATTCGGCTTCAGAAGGTGCAGCTTAACCCCTGATCGTGGCTTCTTTTTGAATGATAAACACTTGCGGATAAATGGCGTTGCCAAACATCAAGATTTTGAAGAGGTCGGGAATGCCGTTAGGAACGAACACATCGAAAAGGATTTTGAGATCATAAGAGAGATTGGCGCCAATGCAATCCGGCTTTCTCATTATCAGCATAGTCAATCTGTTTATGATTTGTGCGATAAAGAAGGATATGTGGTTTGGGCTGAGATACCGATGATGTCCTTGCCGGATAGGGAAGGCGTATTGGAGAATGCGGCCGACCAATTAACCGAGCTGATCCTACAAAACTGTCACCATCCTTCGATATGTTTCTGGGGTATTCAAAATGAAATTGCCATGGACGGAGAATCCATTGCAATGTACCAAGCAGTAAATACTTTGAATGACCGTGTGCGGGAATTACTGCCCACTGCCTTAACGGCCAGTGCAAATATGAATGAAGTCAAAAACAACAGTCCATTAAACTTTATTACTGACATGATGGGGTATAATTTATACTTTGGTTGGTATTATGACAGCATGCAAGACTTGAATGCTTGGATTGAAAATTTCCACACAGAAAATCCGCAAGTTTCGTTGGGTATTTCTGAATACGGGGCCGATTCTAATCTGGCTTTCCACTCTGATACTCCAAAAGTGAAGGACTACAGTGAAGAGTTTCAAGCAATCTACCATGAACAAACCTATCCCATCATCAAGGTAAAGCCCTATATGTGGGGAAGTTTTGTTTGGAACATGTTTGATTTTGGAAGTAGCGTCAGAAACGAAGGCGGCACGAAAGGGAAAAACTGCAAGGGGTTAGTCAGCTTTGATCGTAATACTAAGAAAGATGCTTTTTACTATTACAAAGCGAACTGGTCTCAGGAACCCTTTATTCATATATGCGAAAAACGTTTTATTAATAGGGACAAAGATAGGATTGACATCAAGATATATTCGAACCTGAAACAAGTTTCTTTAATAGTCAATGAAACAGATATGGGGACCGTTGCGGGTGAAACCGTATTTTCATTTGAAAATGTTCTTTTACAGCCGGGAGAGAATAAAGTCAGGGCGTATTCCGATAGTCACGAAGACAGTGCAGTCTTCAGGAAGGTTGACGCTCCAGATCAATCTTATATTTTTGTAGATCCGAATCCTGAGATAAATGTCAAAAACTGGTTTACACAAGAACGCGGTGAGGTTGACCTTTTCCCGAGCAATGCTTATTCGGTCCTGGACACATTAGGGACTTTAATGGAAAATGAAGAGGCGTGGAATGTAGTTAAAGAATCAGCACCAGACATCGCAGAACGCTCTGTGCCTGGCGCGCCTGTCACCTTGCTATGGGTTGCGAACAAGATGAAGAATTACTTCTCTGAAGAAGCGGTTAAAGAGATCAATAATAAATTGATAAAAATTACGAAAAGCTGACAGCGAACTTTTGCTTAAAGGATCTGTCAGGATAAAAAGTTAAGCGAAAAAGGCAGGAATTCACCCAGTTGCGGGGAGTTCCTGCCTTTTTCTTGTCCTTAAGCTATTCTCAAATCAAGTTCAAGGATATTTCCTCATCGAAACCACTTGGATCAGGATGAGTGCTAGACTGGTCAGCAAGGTGACGAAGACGATGCTATGAATGCCGCTGAGGTTGATGACGACGGCAGCCAAGCTGGCGCCGAAAGCGCCGCCCAATTGGATCAAGGAACCATTGATGCTGAGCATAAAGCTGGATTTGTTCTCGGTCACCTGGGCGATGCCGGTGTTAAGCTGTAGGCCGGTGAACCAGGCGCTCATCAGCCAGCCGATGATGAAGAGCACGCTTAACCATTTCGACGGTTGGAAAACCAAGATCAGCAACATTGCTGCTGTTTGGAGCACCGCCCCGAGCATCATCGACTTGGCATATCCGATGGCATCCGATACGTGGCCGCCGAGCAGGTTGCCCGTGAAACTGGCAAGGCCAAGCGCAACCAGTATCAGGCTCATCAGCGGCTCGATGGAAGGGAAAAGCAACAGCAAGTACGGTGTCGCATAGGTGTAGAAGGCGTTGTATCCCATGAACATCGTCAACGTATAAGCAAGTAGCAGCAACGTTTTCCCGTTCTTAAAGAACTGCAGCTCATTTTTCAGATCCAATTTTGTGGATGCATGGTCCGCTTTCGGCAAATATTTCAGGAAATAAGCGAGCGACAACAGCATCATGCCGTTCAGTATCCAAAAAATGCTGCGCCAATCCAGGACAGCGGACAAGGCGCGCGTCAACGGGATGCCGATGACAAGCGCCAAGGAACTGCCCATGATATAGAAAGCCAAGGAACGCCCTTGCCGATCCTTGGGCGAGAGCGCCAAGATCGTCGAAATGGCCAACACGCCGTAGCTGTTGGCGGAGATCCCCATCAGCAACCGGACGATCAGCAACTGCACAAAATTTTGGGCATAGATGAGCGCGAAGGTCGTCAAAATCGTCGCAAACAACATCAGCTTCAGCATCTTGCTGCGCTCGACCTTCCGGAACAGGATCAAAGTGATCGGCACCCCGAACGCCGCCCCATAGGAGTACATCGTGTTCAGCAACCCGGAATCGGCCACCGAGATACCCAAAGAAACTGCCACCTTGTCCAGGATACCGCTGAAGACAAAAGCCGTCATAGCAAGGACAAAACTCATCAAACTGAAGACCAGTAACATCATGTTTGGTTTTTTCATTTCATTCTCCTTCATAATAAGTGATTATTGATTGCGGTTACAAAAGGCCGCACCCGGATTATCCGATCAGCTTTTCCGCATATATGTAACCAGTATACAGGTTAAACTGGACTTCAAGTCAAGGAGATTCGTGAAAATATCTGTTACGGCAACAGGAAGGCAGGGGATTCCTGTTTTTGCAATGGTAACGTTCATACATCTTTGTGCGCATCGGTCCGTTTGTCGCCGCCGCTTACGCTTGCTTATCGTAGTTCAAGCGTGCCAGCAAAAACAGACGGTGCATCCATTTTGGCAGATTGAGGAAGCGTTTGCCTTTATCTAGTTGGGCGATTTGCTCCAAGTCAGCCGCTGTCAGTTCAAAATCAAAAATATCCAGATTACTGTCTATGTGAGCCGGATTTTTAGAGCCTGGAATGACAATATTTCCTGTTTGGACATGCCAATGCAAGATGATTTGAACAACGGATTTATTGTATTTACTTGCCAATTCGGTAAAAATCGGTTCGGCAAGCAAGTCTTTGTCAGCTGAACCAAGTGGGTACCAAGCTTCAAGCGCAATATTGTCCTTAGCAAGTTTTGCTTTTAACTCTTTTTGTTGGAAATAAGGGTGGCATTCCACCTGCACAACAGCAGGTTTGATGGTTCCTTCAGCCAGCACCTTGTCCAACTCAGGTCCTGTAAAGTTAGAAAGACCAATAACCTTAATTTTCCCATTGCTTACAGCCTCTTCCAGAGCTTTCCAAGCGCCTAGATAATCACCTGCTGGTTGATGCAACAGCATGAGATCAAGGTAATCGACGCCCAACCGGTTCAGGGTATCCTCAATGGCTTGCTTCGCTTTTGCATATTTATATTCTGTCGGCCAGATTTTGGAGGTCAGGAAAATTTCGCTTCGATTGATGCCTGATTTTTCAATAGCACGACCAACAGCTTTTTCATTCAGATAAATATTTGCCGTATCAATCAATTGATACCCGTTTTTCAAGGCATGTTCCACGGAATGTTCTGCATCTGTTGGACGGATCCGATAAGTCCCGATCCCAAGGCTTGGAATAATCTCATTATTATTTAAAGTTGTATATCGCATTGTTTCCTCCTTATTTAGTAAAAGCGCCGCTATTTTTCCAAAAAATAGCGGGAGCATATTGTAAATGTATTCTTGAAAGTAAAAATTGGTCTTTTGCGCATCTCCTCCACATAGTTTAACACTTTCGCAGTAACGAACAGCATCGTAAGCCTATCCGAGTTCCTCACATTTTATACGTATCAAAATCAGTGGCTACTCGTGTATAGGTTTCGGCAGCTAATTTCCAGCCATCCTCAGTCTTTGTGAAGACTTCCGAGAGGACAAAAGGATTCTGTACTTCATTTCCCCCGATTGCTGCTGTCAGGATCATTTTTTTGAAAATAATGGCGGTGCTGCCGTAGTCCACAACGTATTCTTCTGCAATATCAACTACTTTGAAGATAAAGATTTTGTCATTAAATACTTCCAGTTCCCCAGCCTTATCAAAAGTGATGCCCATATGAACAAAGCGCGCGTTGTCGGCTATGAATCCTGCAACTGCGGTCATATCATTTGCTAGCTTTGCATCCCAAATTTGTGCGGAAATGCGTTGAATATCGTGTGTTGTCATAATCATTCTCCCCTATCATTAATAAGTGTAATCAGGAATCAAGAGTTACATGTATTCTTGATTTTATTGATAAACCTATTCTAAACCGTGGAGTTAAGACCATAGCAAGTATTTACTTATTAATATATTTCTTGCCTTGAGGGGGGTTACACTTTCAACTCCCTCTCCGTCTTTGTAAGTAGAGACCAAGATGGCGATTCACCTTCAAGGTGTCAGCGGTACGGTCGAAACATAGAAACGGAAAGCAGGGAAAATAATGGATATGACAACACAGGTGGTTGATGTACTTTCGATGGGATATGGAACGGTTCATGCAAGCGTGATGAGTGACCGGAAGCTGACGGTCGAGGCGAAGGCGATCTATGCGTACTTTGCCGCATGCATCGGGGCCGGGGACACAAGCTTCCCCAAGGTGGGCGAAATCTGCAAGGATCTGAATATGAGCGAGGAACGATTCCGGAAGCATCAGAAAAACTTGATCGAAAGAGGATATCTGACAATCCGAAAAAGTGCAGCGGCAAACGGAAGGTACAGCACGAACGTGTATGTGATTCAGAAGTTAAGTCCTCTATAATACAGTTAAATACATTACAATCTAAACTCAACAAGGAGTAAGTCTTCTTGTTGAGTTTTTTTTCTGTTTAAAAAATCATTCAAATCAATTTGAGCAGAAAGCAACAG
The DNA here is from genome assembly GCF_963667775.1 of uncultured Trichococcus sp. Classification (NCBI taxonomy): domain Bacteria; kingdom Bacillati; phylum Bacillota; class Bacilli; order Lactobacillales; family Carnobacteriaceae; genus Trichococcus; species uncultured Trichococcus sp. Next base: position 2,512,810 of record NZ_OY764015.1, read on the forward strand.
TCTTATGAACGCAAATTTGAAGAAAAAATAAAATAGCTGCAACGAGCTACGATCTTTACCAGTCAGTTTAGGATCTAATAACCTGCAACTCCTAGTTGACCGAATTAAAGAATTGTCCAACTAAAAAGGTGATATAATCAAGGCCGTATCAACGATTGTATGGACCGAATTGATGAACGTTCAGTAGACATAATCAACATATTTCAGAGGTTGTTTTGCAACATGTTGAAAAATGAAGCGCTATCATTGTTGCAGGAACTTGTCATATTCAGTTGCTGCAATGGAATCTATAATCATAAGTGTAGTTTGATAACGCTAACAAAATGAAAACTCGAGTTAAGGAAGTGCTTATCAGAATGCTTAGCAAAAGACAGAAAAAATTATTGGATCTTCTGATCCACCAAGATGGTTTTCAGACGGTGGAATTTTTTTCAAAGAAATTAGGTGTTTCAAAAAGGACAATACATTCCGAAATTAAGATAATCGAGGATTATGTAAAAAGTTCAGGCGAATACATCGAAAAGAGGAGGGGAGTCGGAATTGCCTTAAGAAAGGCGAGTGAAGAAATGAGTCCGGTGGGAATGGATGAGAGTGCGGATGTGTACTCGACCGTTTCCAGAAGAATCGAAATCATGATGTACTTGCTTTTTGAAGAGAAGGTCAGCTTCAGCGGCCTCTCCAATCACTTCATGGTCAGTAAAACATCAATTAAGAATGATTTGACATTTGTAATGAAGATACTGAGTGATGGAAACAGCATCAAACTCCAAAGGGATGTTCATGGTACCAGGGTAATGGGAGCTGAAGAGGATATCCAAAAGGCATTCCTTCAATTCAATCGATATGTGCTGAGCAACTCGGAATATTACGTCCAAGATGAAATTCCTAAAAAGATGAAGTTACTCGAACCTTATTATGGAGAACCGTTAATCAGTGTTTGTTCCAACATTTTATACAACTATGTTAGAAACCATGCGAATGCTATTTCAGATTATTATGTCCAAAACGTATTGAATATTTTCGTCATCTTGATGTTTCGAATAAAAAAAGGGCATCACGTCAGCTTGGATACGATACCCCATCATTCGGGAGATGATTTGTTTTTTGAAGAGAGTGCGAATGAATTATTGAATAAAGCAGCGCTCAGGCTTGATTTATCGTACACGCTTGAAGATGTGGAATATCTTTCCCATCATTTGATTTTGAATCGATTTGAATCACTGCCAGAGCAAAGAATCGATGTTTCGATAGTTGATAACTTACTGTTCCGCGTTTCGGAAGCACTAGACATCAATTTTTCCAAGGATGAGAAGTTGGGGAATCAGCTGAGGAACCATATTCCGCCGATGATCTATCGTCTGCGGGCGAAGAATAAGATTGAGAACCCATTTGCTTCCCGCATCAAAACTGAATTTTCCCTTACCTTCAACATGATTTGGGTGGTGCTGAGCGAATACGAAAAAGAACTTGGAATTACCTTCAATGAAGACGAAATCGCTTTTCTTACGATTTATTTTCAAGCAGCTATCGAAAGGGCAAAGATGAACCGCAGAATACTGGTTGTCTGTCAAATGGGAATTGCAACTTCGGAACTATTGATCAACAGGATTAAAAACGTTCTTCCCTCGCTGGATACCTTAGAAGCTGCATCAGTAATGGAACTGGATGAGATTGATCTAGACTCTTTTGACTTGATTCTTTCTACTATCAATATCGATCTGCCAAATAAAAAAGTCATTTATGTCTCGCCTTTCCTGAATGATGAAGACATATCGAAAATCAGCAATGAGTTGTATAGACCAACTAAGCAAGTTATGGAGAAACCTTTTTCGGGATTTGATAATTTAACAAAATATATAAATGCAGAGTTTCACTAGTGTTGCATTAATAAAATAAACAAACCGAATTTTTAGACAAAAACAAAAAGTCCTTTACAATGGTTGGTAAGATGACTTATCCAAGACCACTTTAAAGGACCTACAACTATGGATAAGCATAAACAAAAAACTTCATTTTGTAAATGGATTGCACCTGTCTCTTTTGAGAATCTACCGTTAAGACTACAAGAACAAATTGGACAGACAAATACCTATGTCAAGAAGCTCTATTTTGATCGTTTCCTCAAGCTGATGCTCCACGCAGTCTCGAGCCAAAAAGCCAGTCTTCGGGATATCGAAGCTTCCCTTTTAAATCCAGACCTTCAAGCTGAACTTGGTTTTGACTCTCTTAGCAGCTCGCAGATATCGCGGAAGATCCGAGGGATCAAACCCATTATTCTGGAGGAGATGTTTCACTTCCTAGTATCTTTAGCCAACCAAGGCAAGCGTAACGGCAAGCTTCCGAAAGCATTCATCGTAGATTCGACGACGGTCTCTCTGAATAAAACACGATACCCCTGGGCAGAGTTCCGTACCACTAAGTCAGGCATAAAACTGCATCTCCGTCTTGCCTATATAGGGAAAGGCGATGCCTATCCAGATAGAGCGATCATCACGAACGCTTCCGTTCATGATGTCAACCGACTGGAAATCGTAGTTGACGAGAAGCTGGCCACCTATATCTTTGACCGAGGTTATCTGGACTTTGAGATGTTTGATAAATTTTCCCATGACGAATTTTTCTTCGTATCTCGCATCAGAAAGAACACCCTTGTGAAGGTAATGGAGGAATACGAAGTCCCTTCGGGAGGCTCCATTCTCCAAGACCAGATGGTCGTTCTGGGTGGCAAAAATGGGTATCTGACAGATCCTTATCGCTTGGTTGAAGTAACGGATACACAGGAGAATAGGCTGCGCATCATTACCAATCGGTTTGATCTGTCAGCAGAAGCGATCAGCCAAATGTACCGTTCCCGCTGGGAAATCGAACTCTTTTTCAAGCAATTGAAGCAGCAGACTACCATCAAAAAATTCTTCAGTCGTGACGAGGACGGCTTAACAAACCAGGTCTATCTTGCTTTGATTGCACAACTTCTCACCTATCTGGTCAAACTGGAAACACAATCTGTTCTTTCTAGCCTGACAATCCAACGCTACCTATTCGCTTCCCTATGGGAAGCTAGTGAACTTTGGGAGACAAGGATACGGGGGAAACCGACCGAATCAAAATGAACGGAAGCTTGACGCAAGTAGAGGAAATGAAGATAAATTGATATAGTTCATAATTGTTACAATCTGGAGAAAGTCGTCTTTCTGCGTGAGCATGGGAATTTTTTTGCTTTTTTTCAGAAAACAGTTTAGATGAGGACCTACAAATGTTTATGCAACACTAGTGGCAGAGTTTATTTATCTGAATACCAATTTTACTTCCAAAGAAGAGCTGGTTGAATGGGTAGGTGATGACTTGATTCAGTTGGGATATGTCACATCTGAGTTTATCAAGAGTGTGAGTAACCGTGAGACGGTAGGCGGAACCGATTTGCCGTCTGGGGTGGCTGTACCCCACGGTAATTCCCAATATGTGAAGAAAACCATTGTTGCAGTCATCAAAAATGCCAAGAAGTTCAAGTGGAACAATTACTTCGTTGATATTGCCTTTATGATCTGTATTTCTAAACAAGACACGAAGGAAACAAGAAACATTCTTTCCGACATCTACAACATTATAGATAGTCCGGAGAGACTCAAAGGAATCAGAGAAGCTTCTTCTACAGATGATTTACTAATAGGATTTAGGAGTGAGGTATATGGAACAAACGCAGGAGAAAGGTAATAGTGTCATTTCGGATAAGTTGGTTTTTATCGATGAGGAGTTCTCAACAAAAAACGAGGTCATCGAATTTATTGTCGACGAAGCTGAAAAATCAGGGTATATAAGTGATTTCAAGAATTTTTACGTCTCAGTTCAAAAAAGGGAAGAGGAGGTCCCAACGGCGATCGGCTATCAGATTGCAATCCCTCATGGGAAGTCTGAAGCGGTCAATCATCCCTTCATAGCCTTCATTCGGACGAAGGATGAGTTCCAATGGAGTGCGGATAATGAGGAAATGGTCCGATTAATATTTCTGATAGGCGTGCCACAAGAGAGTCCAGGTAAATTGCATCTGAAATTTATTTCGCAGTTAAGTAAGAAATTGCTGGATGATGAATTCAGAGAGAATCTATTGATCCAAAACGATAAGACTAAAGTTTTCGAACAATTGAGTTCAATTGAAATTTAGGGGGAAAAGAAGATGAAAGTAGTAGCGGTTACAGCATGTCCAACCGGAGTAGCACATACTTATATGGCGCAAGAGGCAATCGAAAAAGAGTGCAGAAAACGTGGTTACGAAGTCAAAGTAGAAACGCAAGGCAGCATGGGAATTGAAAATGAGTTGGAGCAAGAAGAGGTGGATGCAGCAGATGTAGTAATTTTAGCGGTGGCAATCAGCATTGAAGGTGAAGAGCGTTTTGAGGAAAAAATGGACGCCGGAAAAGTGATTCAAATCGATCCGGGTGAAGTGATTAAACATCCTGCAAGCTTACTGGATAAAGCTGAGAAACTATAAAACATTGTACTTATTAACTAATGAGGAGATGAAGTATTGTGAATAAGGAAAATAAGGTATTCAAGGATTTGCAGAAAGCTTTTAATACAGGTGTTTCATTCATGTTACCTGCGGTTGTTGTGGGAGGGATCTTCCTGGCTGTTTCACTGGCATCCGGTGAAGCTGGTGAGACCGGTATGGTTGTCACGAACCAATTCATGAAAAATCTACTTGACCTCGGTGTGGCCGGCTTTACGATTATGATCCCACTTCTTGCAGGTTATATCGCAAACTCCTTGGCAGGTAAGCCTGCTTTAGCTCCTGCAATGATTCTTGGTTATGTAGCAAACACGCCTATCGGTGAAGGACAAGTTAAGACTGGTTTCTTAGGTGCAATGATCATGGGTGTACTAGTGGGTTACTTCGTCCGATGGATAAAGACTTGGAAAGTGCCGGCAACGATCCGGACAATCATGCCGATTTTGATTGTGCCTATCGTAACCGTCTTTACGCTTGGAATGTTCTATATCTATGTTATCGCTGTTCCAATTGGGGCCGCAATGGACTGGCTGGTTACTGCCTTAGGGGAAATGCAAGGTGGCAGTGCAATTGTTTTAGGCTTGATCATCGGGGCCATGACTGCGATTGATATGGGTGGCCCAATCAACAAAACGGCTACGGCATTTACATTGGCTTTAATGGCAGAAGGAATTTATGCACCAAACGGGGCTCACCGGATTGCAGTAGCAATTCCGCCGTTGGCAATGGCCATCTCTACGTTCATTGATCGTAAAAAATATACCTCTGAAGACAAAGACTTAGGTATTTCAGCATTCTTCATGGGCTTGATCGGTATTACTGAAGGTGCGATTCCTTTTGCAGTCAAAGACATCAAACGAGTATTACCGGCGATTATTATTGGTAGCGCTATCGGAGGCGCGTTAGGTATGGCAAATGGAGTTGAAGCATTGGTTCCTCACGGTGGACTAATTATTCTGCCGGTAGTAAATGGTAAGTTATGGTACTTCTTGTCTATGCTAATCGGTACGCTGGTATCAGTTGCTATCCTGCACTTTACTAAACCAGATTTGGTTGAGGAAGCACAAAAAAATAATGATTTCAAAATTAATGCCGAAGAAACACAAATTGTAAAATAATACATAAAAAAGAATACTTAGGAGGAATATAGGATGACTAAATTACCAATCAAAAGCGTTGTAGAAGGATTACTGGAACTACAAAAAACAGGTGAAAGTGCCACTATCTTAGGAATCGGACCGATGTCCAAAAACTGCGTGCAAGCGACCCTAGAACTATCAAAAGAAGACGACTATCCTGTCATGTTTATTGCAAGCCGTAATCAGGTAGATGCGGATGAACTGGGTGGGGGATATGTTAATGGCTGGAACCAGTTTACATTTGCTGCTGCAGTAGAAGAGGTAGCGAAGGAAATCGATTATGATAACTTATACTATCTATGTCGTGACCACGGTGGTCCATGGCAGCGTGACCAAGAAAGAAACGATCATATCCCAACAGAGGAAGCAATGATATTAGGGAAAAAATCTTATGTTGCCGATATCGAAGCAGGCTTCGACTTATTGATGATCGATCCGACAAAAGATCCATTCGAGGTAGGTAAAGTAATCGCGTTGGATACAGTTTTGGAAAGAACAGTGGATTTGATTGAATTCTGTGAAAATGAACGTAAGGCAAGAAATCTTCCTGAAATCGGCTATGAAGTTGGTACAGAGGAGACGAATGGTGGATTGACGTCTACTGAAACGTACGAAACATTCATCTTGCGTCTGAAAGATGAGCTAGAAAAAAGGGGCTTGCCTATGCCGACTTTCATCGTGGGACAAACAGGTACACTGATCCGGAAAGGTCAGCAAGTAGGGACATTCAACTTCAAAAATGCTTATGACCTAGCGCAAATGGCTAAAAAATACGGCGTAGGCTTAAAAGAACACAATGGAGATTATTTGGATGATGTGACTTTGTTGGAACATATCCCTTCGCAGATTACAGCCACAAACATTGCTCCTCAATACGGAACAGAAGAAACACGTGCCTACATGAACTTGGCCAAAGTGGAAGAAAAATTGGTGGAATACGGTCTAGTCCTTGATCAATCAAACACACGCAACATCATACTGGTCAATGCCATTAAGAGTGGGCGTTGGAAAAAATGGATGGTCGGAGATCAAAAGAATTTGACGGCTGATCAAATCATGGCGGATGCTGAGTTGACTGAAGAAATCTTGGATGTTGCTGGACACTACACTTTTAACGATGATGAAGTAAAGGTTGAAATCGAGAAGATGTACAATAATTTGGCTGCACACAATATCGACGGACAACGTTATGTCATCGACCACATCAAGAGACCAATCCGTGACTATGCAGAGTGTTATAACCTGAAGGGTGCTACTTCCCGCATCAAGAAAGTTGCTGTACAAGGTCCGTTAGTGTCCGTTCAATAATTAGTTGAAGAAAATAAATAGAGTATCTTAATCAGGGATCAGAAGGGTCTTTGGTTGGATACTCTTTTTTAAAAAGGATGAGTGAAAAAATGTTTGAAACAATAGATGCAAAAGCGATAAACACAATCCGCACTTTAAGTATCGATGCAGTTGAAGCAGCCAACTCAGGACACCCGGGCTTACCTATGGGGGCTGCCCCGATGTCCTATGTACTTTGGTCCAAATTTTTGAAAATCAATCCGCTCACATCCAGAAATTGGACGGACCGGGATCGGTTTATACTGTCGGCAGGACATGGATCCGCGATGTTGTACAGTTTGTTGCATTTGTCAGGGTATAAAGTCTCAATTGAGGATTTGAAACAATTCCGGCAATGGGCTTCAAAGACTCCTGGGCATCCGGAAGTTAACCATACGGATGGTGTAGAAGCGACCACTGGACCATTGGGGCAAGGGCTTGCGATGGCTGTCGGTATGGCGATGGCGGAGGCGCATCTAGCAGCTATATATAATAAAGAGGGGTTTCCGATCGTAGACCATTACACATACAGTCTGTGCGGCGATGGGGATCTGATGGAGGGCATCTCGCACGAGGCGAGCTCGTTAGCTGGCCATCTCAAGTTGGGCAAATTGATCGTACTGTATGATTCAAATGACATCTCGTTGGACGGGCCGACTGATAAATCCTTTACAGAAAATGTAGGGAAAAGATTTGAAGCGTACAACTGGCAGCATATTTTGGTGGAAGACGGCAACGATCTGGATGCTATCTACGCGGCCATCGAGATTGCCAAAGCAGAAAAGGACAAACCGACCTTGATCGAAGTGAAGACAGTCATCGGTTATGGTTCCATCAGTCAAGGCACTTCCAAAGTACATGGCTCCCCATTAGGGAAAGAGGATGCTGAAAATGTCAAAGCCTTTTATGGGTTTGAGAAGGATGAAAAATTCTTTGTATCTGCGGAAGTGCAAGAACACTTCCGGAATGAGATAGTAGTAAGGGGAGAACAGGCACAAAAAGAGTGGGAAGACCTGTTTGCTGATTATCAAGCAGCCTATCCTGAATTGGCCGAACAATATGCAGTTGCCCACTCAAGCGAACTACCGGAGCATTGGGACCAGGATCTCCCTGTGTATGAATTCGGTTCGAGTGCTGCCAGCAGGGTCACCAGCAAGGAGACGATCCAGGCCTTGGCAAAATCAATTCCGTTCCTATGGGGCGGATCCGCCGATTTGTCATCGTCGAACAATACCATGATAGCCGGAGCAGCCGATTTTGAGCCGGTGCAGTTTGCAGGGAGAAACATCTGGTTCGGTGTACGCGAGTTTGCTATGGCCGCCGCTATGAATGGGATCCAACTTCATGGTGGAACAAAGGTTTACGGGGGAACGTTTTTCGTATTCCTCGACTATCTGAAAGCAGCCGTACGCCTGAGCGCCATCCAAAAAGTCCCGGTTACCTATGTACTGACCCACGATTCCGTGGCGGTCGGGGAAGACGGTCCGACCCATGAACCGATTGAACAACTAGCCAGCCTACGCTGCATGCCGAACGTCCATGTCATCAGACCGGCCGATGGAAATGAGACAGTCGCGGCATGGAAAATCGCGATGCATTCGAAAGAAACCCCAACCGTCTTGGTGCTGAGCCGACAAAACCTGCCGGTCATTCCACAAACGAAGGAACTGGCTGAGGTCGGTGTCGCAAAAGGCGGCTACGTCCTCTCCAAACAACAGGGCGAAAAACCAGAAGGCATCCTGATTGCGACCGGATCGGAAGTAAACCTTGCGATCAAAGCCCAGAACAGCCTGTGGGAACAAGGAAAGGACGTCTCCGTCGTGTCCATCCCAAGCTTCGATCTGTTCAACCGACAGTCATCGGAATATAAAGAATCTGTGTTACCGAAAGACGTGAAGAGGCGCGTGTCGATTGAGATGGGCTCCAGCTTCGGTTGGGAACGCTATGTAGGGGACCACGGTGCTATGATTGCAATCGATACATTCGGAGCAAGTGCACCAGGAGAGACGGTCATCAGAGAATACGGATTTACTATCGAACACGTCATCTCTGTTTTTAATGCGTTGTAGCAAAGCGAAAGGGATAAGACTCGATGGAGTTTTGTCCCTTTTTATTCTATTGTTAAGATAATCGATTACACCTTAGGAGGATCATCATGATGGTGAAAACATTTATATTCGATGTCGATGATACACTGTACGACCAATTGGAACCCTTCGAACGGGCTTTCCAAAAGCATTTTAGCCGATTCAAGGATGAAGTGAAGATAGAAGAATTGTATAAGCTGAGCAGGAAATACAGCGATGAGGCTTTTGAAACGACGGGATATGAAATCACAAACATGAGAAAGATGCACATTTACCGTATTTCGAAGGCATTCGAGGAGCTAGGTATCGGGATAACGGAAGAAGAAGCGTTAGCTTTCCAACTGGACTACGAAGCATTTCAGAACGAAATCAAATTGATCGAAGAAATCCCGCAGATTTTTGAACTGCTGCTCCAAAGAGGCGCCAAGCTCGGTGTCATCACGAACGGCGCCAACGACAACCAACTCAGGAAAATCAAACAATTGGGTCTCGAAAAATGGATTGCTCCCGAAAATATGCTGGTTTCTGAAGGAGCTGGTGTCGCCAAACCCAGTAAAGAAATCTTCGCAGCGATGGAAAGGAGAATGGGTTTCGCGAAAAAAGACGTATACTATATTGGAGACAATTTTGACAATGATGTGGTTGGGGCAACGGCAGCGGGATGGAAGACAATCTGGGTGAATTTCCGGAACCACACAATAATCGGTCAGGACATTTCGGCAACGTATGTGGTGGAGACACCGGAAGAATTGTTGCGATTGGTTGATGGACTTGCGAGAGGATTTTAGGTTATTTGGGTGATTAGTATCACTACCACGCACTTGCTCAGTCAAGTGAGCAAGCATGTGGGAATTATTAAGGATTTCAAAGTGTTAAAATATGGGAACTAAATTTAATGAATAAAAATTCAAACTAATGTTTGACAGCGCTTTCTTTATCAGTATAATAGGTATTAGGCAATATGTAACGCATTTTCTAGAGATGTATTATATAATTGCCAAAAATTATCTTGGGGGATTGAAAATGAACGAAGAAATGGAACTGTCGGAACACAGCCCGGAACAATTGGTGGCACTAATCCAGCAAGGGCACTCTATGCACTTTGAAGAACTATTCTATAGGTTTTTACCACTAGTCAAGAAGTTCAACAGAGCCTACTACTTGAAGTCTTTGGAACAAGATGACTTCTGGCAAGAGGCTCGGATGGTATTGCACAAGGCTGTTCAGTCTTATGTTCCCGAGAAAGGCTTGCAGTTTGCGAGTTTTTATAAACTAACTCTCAAACATCACATTTTCAGCTTGATCAGGAAAGAGAGTGCAGTCAAGAGAAGGATCGACAAAGGCGCGGTATCTTTAGATGCAATTCTGGAAAATCAGTACAGTAACCATACGGAACATTCGTTTGAAGGTGTTGTGTCGATGAGCTTCTCTCCTGAGGAAATCGTTATGGTGAAGGAAAGTGCATCGGGTTACTTCGAAAGTCTTTCTGATTTCGAACAAGCTGTGTTCATCCGTTTTCTCAATGGATCGGATTTCCTGAGCATCGCGGATGAATTGGACTGCGAGGTGACATCCATCAAGAACGCTTATGATAGATGCCACCGAAAAATGAAGCGTTTGTTGGAATGATATCCAAATAAAGCGGGGCCGTCTCCCTTTGGAGGCGGTCTTTTCTTCGTGGCAAGCAGCAGTGGAGCGAAGAAAGGACCGGGCTGCTAGACGGAGGACAGCGCTCGGGTGAATGCGTAGCTCCGGGCAGCGGTCGCTCGTCGGAGGACAGAGGTAACTTTCAACCTCAACTCCGATGAGGCCTAGCTTATCGGAGAACGAAGAGGAAATGTTGGACGAACTGCGGCGAAGCTTCCGTTCGCCGGAGGAGAGGAAGAACGGGGCTGGCTCTTTGTGAGGCATTCCTGTTTTTTTCTTTTAGTAAATACAGGTCCTGAGTTCATTTCCTTGTCCCGATTGTGCTACACTAAAACTACGAATTTTAAGAAGCAAGGACATACTTATGAATAAAAATAAACGTTTGATCTATATTTCATTATTGGCGGCGCAGGGTGTGGTCATCACGCTGCTGGAGCGGGCGATTCCGTTTCCGTTCGCGTTTGCGCCGGGTGCGAAGCTGGGGTTGGCGAACATCATTACATTACTGGCGATCTTTACGCTACCGTACAAAGATAGTTTCAAGGTTGTGTGGATGCGGTTGTTGATTTCGACGTTGTTGGGTGGGACGTTATCGACCTTCCTGTACAGTTTTGCGGGGGCCTTTTTGAGTTATGGCGGGATGCTTTTGGTCCGGCTTTTGGGGCCGAAGCGGGTCAGCATGATCGGCATCAGTGCGACCGGTGGGATTCTGCACAATGTCGGCCAGTTGGCGATGGCGAGTCTGATTGCGCAATCGTTCAGCGTGATGCTCTACTTGCCGATCCTTTCCGTGACCGGCATCTTCTCGGGAATCGCGGTCGGGGTGGCGGCGAATTACTTGTTGGAGCACGTTTCGACGATCCGTCAGTTCCAATCGGAGGAGGCCGCTAAAAGTAAATTGACGAAAGCGTGGTATGAGGCTTCACTGGTCTATCGGAAAGAGCATGACTAGCGTTTTGTTGCGGGTACCTCTCCAATGCGAAAGGTTTTGCGATGCTGCCTGAGGAAGAAAATAAGGTGAACAGGATGGGGAAATGCTCATAGAGGCACTTTCCCCATCCTGTTTTCAGGTTCTGGACGGGCAAGGATTCACAAATGGCTGTACGCCCCTTTTTCGCATAGGGCTCATAGTTGAATTGTGCTTGTATTTACGTTAATATAAGAATAAAAGAAAGCCCTTTCAAAACGCTTGTGTTTTTATTAACGAAGTCGGATTTGTAAGGTAGGCGGAATGCTGTTGGGTAACGCCAAAGGATCATCCATTTTGCCGGACAGAGAGGAGCATATTTATGTGGTTTTCCATTAAACGAACCTTGAAAGGCAGTCATCCTGACCCAGAAAAATCACGGACTGAAAACAAGGGGATCGAAGTGGCGTCCGTTCCGCGGACGTTAGTCTTTCCTTTGAATATGCATATCGGGGCTCCTGCGAAGCCTGTTGTAGCCGTTGGTGAACCCGTCAAAGCCGGAACGTTGATTGCAGCCGGAGTTGAAGGCATCTCGGCCCATGTGCATGCCTCCGTATCGGGGATTGTGCTGGCCATCGAAAAGCGCTTGACTGTCAAAGGTATGGCCGATTGTATCGTCATCAAGAATGATGAGGCCTATGAAGCGGAAGCCTGGCCGGAACGTACGGAGGAATCCTTGACAAAAGCGGATATCCTGAAAGCGGTCAAAGATGCAGGCATCGTCGGTATGGGCGGCGCGCAGTTCCCGACGCACATAAAGTACGCGGTCGATGATCCTGGCAGCATCCATACCCTCATCTTGAATGGTGCAGAGTGTGAACCCTATGCCACAGCCGATGATCGGCTTATGAGGGAACATCCTCAGGAAATCCTGCAAGGGATGACTCTGATCAAGCGCTTGTTCCCGATAGAGCAGGCCATTGTCGGGATAGAAGCGAATAAACCGGATGCGATCCTGAGCATGGAGGAAGCGGCAAAAGGATTCGACGGCATCGTCATCCAGTCTTTGCCGGAGCTTTATCCGCAAGGGGATGAAGAAACGCTCATTGCCACCATCACCGGGAAGCAAGTCCCTGCAGGCAAGCTGCCGAAAGATATCGGTGTCATCGTTTCGAATGTGGCGACCGCTTTCGCCGTCCAGCAAGCTGTATATGCCGGCAAGCCGCTCATCACAAGGGTAGTGACCGTTACCGGGACCCCGCTCAAAGAACCGAAAAACCTTCTGGTGCGCATCGGAACCCCGATCGAATCAGTGCTGGAGGACTGTGGAGGGTTCGCTGCAATTCCTGGTGCGATCATCCATGGCGGTCCGATGATGGGTCATGCTGTCGAAAATACTTCGGTTCCGATAGTGAAAGGGACTTCCATCATCCTGACGCAAACCGCTGAAGAGGCTGGTCTGGAAGAGAGGATGCCCTGCATCCGCTGTGCCCAGTGCCTGGAAGTTTGTCCTGTCAAGTTACAGCCGGTATTGATCAGTGAAGCGTATGAACGCGGGGATATCAAACGGGCAGAGGAGCTTGGCGCCATGGACTGTATCGAATGCGGGAATTGCAGCTATATCTGTCCATCGAAGATTCCTTTATTGGATCATATTCGGGGAGCTAAACAGCGCATTCGTGAACAGCGGAAGGCAGGTGTGAAATGATGGGAAACACAAAATTGCAAGAAGAAAACTTGGTCGTCAAAATGTCTCCGCATATCCGGGCAAAGAACACATCGCAATGGATCATGCTGCAAGTGATCATCGCGCTCCTGTTCCCGACGGTTGCCGGAACCATTATCTTCGGTCCGAAAGTGCTTGCTTTTGTTTTGGTTGGCGCGACAGCAGCGGCTTTTTCGGAATTTGTGTACCAAAAGCTGTTTGGCAAACAGGTGACCGTCAGTGATTTGAGTGCAGCTGTAACAGGCATGCTGATCGGATTGACGATGCCCTATGCTGCCAAGCTGTCGACGACCGCACTGCTGTCTGTTTTGGCGATCGTTATATTCAAGCAACTCTTCGGAGGCATCGGCCGCAATGTCCTGAACCCAGCAGTAGCTGTCAGGATGGGATACCTTTTGCTTCCTTGGATTTGGCTGGAACTTTTCCCTCAATATGATGTCATCACCACGGCTAGCTCCAAAGATGCTGTTTTGGCGAAGTTTGTGACGACCGGTGCAACAGATGCAGTTGATGCCGTATCCAGTTCGACACCCCTTTACCATATCGGTGGTGGCGCTACGGCAGTGAAAGAGGGATTGCCGGACTTGCAAAGAATCTTCTTCGGCTACGAGATGGGCGGGTACGGTGGAGCTGTTGGTGAAACATGCAAATTTGCCATTTTGATTGCCTTGTTGTATCTGATTCTCCGCCGCATCGTCAATCCGAAGATTCCTTTGTTGTACTTTGCGACCTGCGCCGTCATTGCGCTTTTGAAATCCGGATTTGATTTCGAGTTCATGCTCTATCATCTGTTTACAGGGGCCATCATTTTCGGCGGAGTCTTCATGATTACCGATTATACGACGGGTGGACTCACGCCTATGGGGCAGACGATTTTTGCTGTAGGGTGCGGTATCCTTACGATGGCATTCCGCTTTGGGGATTACTCTCCGGGAGGGGTCGGTTTTGCGATTTTGATCATGAATCTGTTGATTCCGGTTATAGATCGGTTTACGTCTCCGAAAATCGTTGGCCACGAAAAAAGGCCGAAAGCTTTCAGAAGTTGACGCGCTAAGCGCTGGCTTTATCATTGAACCTATTCCGAACAGTCTGCCAGAAGTTATTTTTGGGGGACTGTTTTTTATTTGTGGAAAACTCTCAGGTTTTGCATGGACAATTATTCACAAGTACACTATACTTATAAAAGTGGTTATTTTAAATAAGTGAATAGGCGCAGGGATGCGCTGGACATAGAAAAAAGGAGACTACCTAATGAGTAAGAAGAATATTGTGGTTGTGGGAGCAGGTTTCGCCGGTGTGGCCGCCGCGAAGAAATTGTCCCGACATTTCAAAAAAAATCCGGATGTCTTGATCACTTTGATCGACAGACATTCCTACCAGACATATATGACCGAGTTGCATGAGGTGGCGGCGGGACGTGTGCAGCCCGATGCGATCCAATACGATCTGCAACGTCTGTTCAGCCGTAACCGGAACGTGGACATCGTCACTGACGAAGTGACCCATGTGGACCGTGAGAAGAAAGTCGTGACGACCAGCAGCCACAGCTTCAGCTATGATTACCTGATCCTGGCAATGGGCGGAGAACCGAATACGTTCAACGTACCGGGCGTTGACGAGCATGCCTTCACGATGTGGTCTTGGGAAGATGCGAACAAAATTCGCCGTCATATCCAGGATACGGTCGAAGCAGCCGCAAATGAACATGATGATGCGAAGCGCAAAGCGATGCTGACGGCAGTAGTCAGTGGGGCTGGTTTTACCGGCGTGGAACTGGTCGGCGACTTGATGGAATGGAAAGACTATCTGGCAAAAGCCAACAAGTTGGATCCGGCTGAATTCAGCCTCTATCTGGTTGAAGCTGCACCACAGATTTTGGGCGTCGTAACCGAAAAGGAACAACAAAAAGCTGAGAAATACATGCTGAAAAAAGGCATCCAGATCATCAAAGGCAATGGGGTCGCCAACGTCAAGAAGGACAGCGTCGAGTTGTCTGACGGAACGGTGATTCCGACACACACGCTGATCTGGACGGCAGGTGTAAAAGCCAACACGGATGCAGCGGCTTACGGCATCGAGCAAGCAAGAGCGGGCCGTTTGGTAGCCAACAAATACATGGAAGCGAAAGATTCCGAAGGCGTCTACTTGGCGGGTGACTTGGTCTACTACGAAGAGCCTGACAAAGACAACGCACCGGTCCCGCAAATCGTTCAATCCGCGGAACAAACAGGGCACACAGCCGCAGCCAACATCATTGCCTCCATTGAAGGTACTGAGAAGCACGAACACAAAGGCACCTACCAAGGATTCATGATTTCGATCGGTTCCCGTTATGGCGTTGCCTACTTGATGGACAAAATCCATTTGAGCGGTTTCTTCGCGATGCTTGTGAAGCACATCGTGAATTTATTCTACTTCATGACGATCGGCTCAGGCTATTATTTCGTGCAATACATCTATCATGAATTCTTCCATATTAAAGACAAACGCAACATTTTCCGTGGGCACTTGTCCCGTTTGGGCAATGTACTCTGGGCACTGCCGTTGCGCGTCTTCTATGGCAGCATGTGGACATGGGAAGCGCTCAAGAAGATCTACGGCCTGTACGGTACGACTTCTTGGTTCGGCGATGATGTCGTCCTGCCGTTCGCTTGGCTGAAGGAAGCGACGACCGGTGCATCCGAAGCTGTAACGGAAACAGTCAGTCATCCTGTCTTCGGTTTGAGCTATGCATACGGTGAAGAACCGATGATGATCTTCAAAGAAGCACCTGAGTGGTTCAACAGCATCATGAAAATCATGATCCCGAACGTGGAAATGGCTTTGTTCTTCCAGAAATTCATGACAATCGTCGAGTTGCTGATCGGTTTGGCGATCATCGCGGGCTTGTTCACGTTCTTGGCGAATGCCGCAACAATCGCATTGGTGATTTCGTTCTCCTTATCCGGCATGTTCTACTGGGTGAACATGTGGTTCATTCCGGTGGCCATCGCCTTGATGAACGGTTCAGGCAGAGCCTTCGGGTTGGACTACTATGTGATTCCGTGGATCCAGAAGAAACTTGACAACTGGTGGTACGGTAAGACAAAATCAATCTATAGACCGGGCGTCGGTCAATAATAACGATCTAACAGGGTTAAGGTGGGGAGACTTGCCTTAACCCTTTTCTTTTCGAAGGAGAGGGATGGGGAAATGAGAAAGTACCTGAGAATGATCCGCAGAGGCGATCTGCTCATCATCCTTTTTTTGATGGCGGCTTCCTTCCTGCCGTTGGGAGTCTTCAGCTATCATCAAGCCAACGCAGAGAGCGCGGATAAAATTGCGGTCGTCAGCGTTGACGGAAAAGTGGTGAAGGAGTTTGTCCTGAAGGATGATGGAAAAACGGAAACGTTTGTTTTCCATGATGACCATGGGCATGAGAACGTGATCGTGCGCGAAGGGGATCAAATCCGGATTGATTCCGCCGATTGCGATGACCAATTGTGTGTGCGCATGGGCGCTAAGGATGACATCGGGGAGACGATCATGTGTCTGCCGAACCGTGTGCTGGTGGAAGTTCGCGGCGCTGATGGAGCTTCCACTGATGAAGATGAAGAGGCCCTCGACATCATCTCCTGACAAATACCTAAGGGCAGAACAAAAGGAGTTTTGTATGAAAATTCATTCGATGTGGGACCAATATCCGCTGTTGCAGTCGGAATTGGTCGCCACCAATGAGCTGTTGGAAAAAAACATAACGCTCAAGAACCAGGCGGTCAGGGAAGCGATTCTGGCTAGGCTGCTTTCGGGCGGAAAAATGCTGCGTCCGGCCTATTGCCTGCTGTTTTCCCACTATTCCCCGCAACGGGATGCGGAGCGGGCGCAGGCGATTGCGGCCGCGGTTGAGCTTTTGCATACCGCAACGCTGATGCATGATGATGTGATTGATGAAGCCGGCACCCGCCGAGGCCAGGAGACGATGAACCGGGCATTCGGCAATCAGATTGCCGTCTATTCGGGGGATTACCTCTTCACGGTCTGCTTCCGGCTACTGTCCCAGTATGCCGGCAACGCCGATGTGCTGAAGCTCGATACGACCGGGATGGAGAGCATCCTGATCGGCGAGCTGAACCAGATGGATATGCGCTACAATCCGAACATGCGCATGCGCGATTACTTGCGCCAGATTCAGGGAAAGACGGCCCAACTGTTCGCGCTGAGCTGCTATGCCGGGGCCTATGGTTCGGACGAGGACGAGAAGTTTGCGCAGTTGGCCTACCGAATCGGTCACGATATCGGCATGGCCTTTCAGGTCATGGATGATGTTTTGGACTACACGCAGGACGAAGAAACATTGGGTAAACCGGCTTTGAGCGACTTTCGCAACGGCATCTACACCGCGCCTGTGCTGTATGCGATGCAGGCCGACCGGAAGGTGTTTGCTCCTTACATCGCAAAGGGGGCGGATGTGACAGAGGAGGAACTTGCGAAGATCCATGCTTTGGTGGAACGCTATGGCGGTAATCGCGCCGCACAGGCTTTGGCCAAGAAGTACACAACCAAAGCGCTGAAACTGATCAAAAAATTGCCGGACCATCCCGTAAAGGAAACGCTAACGAAATTAACTGAGCAATTGCTTTATCGCAATATGTAGCGAATCTGTAAGGGCACATTTCGTGGAGGTAGCCTCTCGTTTAGAGATAAATATTAGAAAATAATAGTTTTTGCTAAATATACGGCTTTTATTTGGCTAAAGATGTAACAAATGGTATGATAAGTAAGTGGATAGATATAGGGGGCTTGTGATTGGTATCACATATCTAGCCATTATAATAAAAAAGAACAGGGTGGGATAGATTATGGAATTAAAGAAAACGTTATCTACAGCAACTCTTTTGTTGGCATCAACTTTCGTATTAGCAGCTTGCGGAGGTGCCGATACAGACACAGAAACTGAATCTTCAGAAGTGGCTTCATCCGAAGTTGTAGCTGAGTCTTCTTCAGAAGCTACTTCAGAAGCGGCAGCTGAATTACAGGACGGCACGTACACATTGGTTGAAAAGAACTTCGACACACGTGGCTGGAAAACTGAATTCTCGATCACTGTCGTGGACGGCAAAATCACAGAGTCAACTTTTGACAACGTGAACGAAGCCGGCGTGAAAAAATCCGAAGATGCAGACTACCAAGCGAACATGTCAGAAAAAGTTGGCGTAGGCCCTGCTGACTACTTCCCAGCATACAACAGCCAATTGGTTGAAACACAAGATCCTGAAGCGGTGGAAGTCGTTACTGGCGCTACAAGCTCTTATGATGCATTTAAAGAGTATGCTCCATTGTTGGTTGAAGCAGCTGAAGCTGGCGACACAACTACAATCGAAATCGATAACGTAGTCGCAGAATAAGCTGGTTTTCTGCTTTTTTAGGCGGAATCAGGAATAAAAAAGATTATAATAGACAGGTAGGGACAGCGTTCTTGTTCCTGCCTGTCTTTTTAAATGCAGATATGGGGTGAATCGATGAAGAAATATATAAATATGGCCGGAGTGGCGAGTGTGCTATCGCTGGCGCTGCTTTTCGGAGGCTGCGGCAATGGGGATGCGCCGGGGCTTTTGAAAGAGCCGTACGAGAAAACGGAATTCCTGATGGGGACCTATGTGACGGTGCGCGTCTACGATGAAGGGAAGGAGGCTGTGCTGGAAAAGGCCTTCGACCGCGTAGAGGAGCTGGCGGATAAAATTACAGTGAATGAACCGGGATCGGAGATCGATGCGATCAATGCTGCGGCAGGTGCGGAGGTGGAGCTGTCGGAGAGTGTTTATCCGTTGGTACGGAGCGCTTGGGATTACAGCGAAGCATCCAATGGTAATTTTGATCTGTCGATCGGGCCGATCACGGAGCTGTGGCATATCGGCTTCGAAGATGCCCGCAAGCCGGAGCAGAGCGAAATCGATGCGGCGTTGCCGTTGGTTGATTATGAGCGCGTCGTGCTGGATGATGCGGCAAAGACTGTTCAGTTGATGGATGAAGGGATGCTGATCGACTTGGGCGCCATCGCCAAGGGCTACATCACCGACGAAGTGAAGGCGTTGCTGGTGGAGGAAGGTGTGACGACCGCCATCATCGATCTCGGCGGCAACGTCTATGTGTTGGGTGGATCACCGCTGCGCGAAGGGGAGTCCTGGAACGTGGGCATCCAGGATCCATTGGCAGTGCGCGGGGAAACCATCGGAAAGACGAAGCAAAAGAATCGTTCGATCGTGACTTCGGGCATCTATGAACGCTACATCGAAGTGGATGGGGTCAGCTACCACCATCTGATGGATCCGGAAACGGGCTATCCGTTCGATAACGACATCGCCGGCGTGTCGATCTTATCCGAAAAATCGATCGACGGGGATGCTCTCTCGACGCTTGTGTTCGGTCTAGGTGTCGAAGCGGGGCTGGCCTACGTCAACGAACGCGGCGATATTGAAGCCGTTTTTGTCACAAAGGACAAGAAAGTCTACGTTTCTGAAGGGTTGACGGATAATTTTGAACTGACGAATGACGATTACGTTTGGGAAAATGAATAGGGGTGAAAGAGATGAATGTACCTGGATTTTTGGAATTTGTGGAAATCAAGACAAAATTGGCGAGTTTGTTTCCGTTTGTGTTGGGGACTTTGTTTACGCTCTACCGTTTCGGCAGCATCAATGCGCTGAATACAATTTTATTCTTCATCGCCATGGTCGTTTTTGATATGGCGACGACTGCCATCAACAACACGATGGACTATGTGAAGGCGAAGAATCTGGTTTATCGTGATGAGGAAAACATCCTCGGGAAAGCTGGGATTTCCGTCGGACAGGCTGCGAAAATAATCATTTCGATGATCGCATTTGCGGCGCTGCTCGGTTTGATTTTGACGGCTCGGACCAATCTGTTGCTGTTGGTGATCGGGGCGCTCTGCTTTGCGATCGGAATCCTGTACACATTCGGGCCGTTCCCGATTTCACGGATGCCTTTGGGCGAAGTGGCATCGGGGCTGACGATGGGCTTCGGCATCTTCTTCATCGCGGTGTTCGTGAATGTGCCGGCCGGAACATTGGCCGAGTTGCTGTTGCAATGGCCGAAGTTTACGCTGGCGGGAAACATCGCGAATCTGCTGATCATCCTGTTGCAGTCGTCTCCGCTAGTGTTCAGCATCGCCAATATCATGCTGGCGAACAATATCTGCGATTATGAAACGGATATTTCCAATCACCGCTACACATTGACTTTCTATATCGGCAAGCCGGTTGCCGTGAGCCTGTATGGTTGGTTGTACTACGGCGCTTTCGCCGCGACGACCCTTTCGGTGCTGTTCGGGATCTATCCGGTTTGGATGCTATTCATTTGGGCGATCTTCCCGATCATCCAACGCAACATCACCCGTTTCAAAGCCAAGCAGGACAAAGCGACGACCTTCAACCTGGCGATCAAAAATTTGATCCTTTACCACGGTTTGGAAATCATCCTGTTGATTGTGTCGCTTATCCTGAAATGATCACCATCAGAGAGGGAGCCCCTGCGGATGAGTTTTTCCTGAAGGAAATGACTTATCAGGCGATTTATTCGCCCAAAGGTGGGGGCTTTTTGCCGCGGAAAATATTGGAAGAGCCCGCAATCCAGCGCGCAAGCTCTATGAGCGGCACGGCTTCCATATTTTGAAAAAGAAACCAATTTCTTATACAATGTTGATTGCGTTAACATGACTATACAGGTTAGCGTTTTCATTTAAAATTTTCAAAAATGCCTTTGAATTTGTGTCTAAAATGTTACTTCTTACTTTTAATGAAAAGGCACTTGCGTTATAATGGCTAAGGATTCGAATTGTCTTATTTTTCGGAGTCTTCATTTATTGACCAAGAAAGCGCTATATTCATACCCTGCATTATCCGTCCGTTTAAATAAAGAGAACGAGGTCAGTTTGTTTCATAAAGAAGCTTTCCTTGTCACTATTTGGAGGATTTAAAATGAAGGACAAAATTTTTGGTATTTTGCAGCGTGTTGGCCGTTCGTTTATGTTGCCGATCGCCATTTTGCCAGTAGCCGGACTCTTTTTGGGTATCGGTGGGTCATTTACTAATGCTACGACACTAGAAACATATGGTTTAACGGAACTGATGGGTCAAGGGACATTCATTTATGATGTGTTGAATGTAATGAACCAGGCCGGATCGGTTGTATTTGGCAACCTGCCGTTGATTTTCGCTGTCGGCTGTGCCATCGGTATGGCGAAAGCTGAAAAAGCGACGGCATCTTTGGCTGCTGTCATCGCCTTCCTGATCATGCATTCATCCATCGGCGCTATGATCGTAGCCCGTGGCGGAGCAGATCAGTTCATCGAAGGTTCAATCTCAAACGTATTGGGTATCGAGTCATTGCAAATGGGTGTTTTTGGAGGTATGATCGTCGGTTTGGGTGTTGCTGCACTTCATAATCGCTTTTATAAAATTCAATTACCAGCTGCTCTTTCATTCTTTGAAGGCACTCGTTTTGTTCCGATCATCTCATCGATCGTCTACTTGTTTGTAGGTATCCTGATGGTCTTCATCTGGCCGCCGGTGCAAGAAGGCATCAATGCGATCGGTGCTTTGGTGCAAGGTTCCGGTTACGCCGGAACATGGCTTTATGGTTTCATGGAGCGTGCTTTGATTCCGTTCGGTCTGCACCACGTTTTCTACTTGCCCTTCTGGCAAACGGCAGTGGGCGGCACGATGGAAGTCGGCGGAGCGATGATCGAAGGGGCACAAAACATCTTCTTCGCGCAATTGGCTGATCCTGACACAACGGTCTTCAGTGTTGCCGCTACCCGCTTCATGTCAGGTAAATTCCCGTTGATGATCTTCGGCTTGCCTGGTGCTGCTTTGGCGATGTACCGCACCGCTAAACCGGAAAAAAGAAAAGAAGCCGGCGGACTTTTGTTGTCTGCTGCTTTGACTTCCATGCTGACAGGTATCACTGAGCCATTAGAATTCACATTCTTGTTTGTTGCTACACCGCTTTATGTCATCCACTCGATTTTAGCCGGTGCTGCTTACATGTTGATGCATATGTTCAACGTAGGCGTCGGTATGACTTTCTCGGGCGGTTTCATCGATATGTTCTTGTACGGTATCCTGCAAGGGAATGCCAAAACGAACTGGATCTGGATCGTATTCATCGGTCTGGCTTACTTCGTAGTCTACTACTTCCTGTTCTCGTTCTTGATCAAGAAGTTCAACTACAAGACTCCAGGTCGTGAAGACGATTCGACTGAAGTCAAGTTGTATACACGTGCTGACATGAATGCGAAAGCGCAAGAAGGCGTTGCAGACATTGCCTCAATCGTGAAGAACGAAACGGATGAAATGTCCGCTTCCATCGTTTATGGTCTGGGCGGCGCAGCGAACATCGTGGACGTCGACAGCTGTGCGACGCGTCTGCGTACAACCGTTGCAAACGGAGATTTGGTTGATGCGGAATTATTGAAGGGCACGGGAGCATCCGGCGTCATCCATAAAGGAAACGGCGTTCAGGTTGTTTACGGACCGAAAGTTTCCGTCATCAAATCAAACCTGGAAGAATTCATCGAAAGCGGCAGTGCCGCGAAATTGCCTTCCAAAGAAGACTATTACGGTCTGAAGGCTGTCGAAAAGACAGAAGAAAAAGTTGTTGAAAAAACAGCAGCACCTGCTGTTGAAGAAAAAGCGACAGTTGCCACTACTTTGCGTTCGCCGATCGCTGGTACCGCCATTCCATTGACGCAAGTGGATGACGCTGCCTTCGCTAGCGAAGCGTTGGGTAAAGGGGTCGCAATCGAACCTGCAGTCGGTGAAGTTGTTTCGCCGATCAATGGTAAAGTCGTGATGGTTTTCGACACGAAGCATGCTATCGGTCTTGAATCCGACGAAGGTGTTGAAATTTTGATCCACATCGGATTGGATACTGTCAATCTGAAGGGTGAAGGGTTCACTACTTATGTCAAGGCTGGAGATTTTATTGAAATCGGAGACAAATTGGTCGATTTCGATATCGACTTCATCAAAGCTTCCGGTTACAAGACAACCACTCCTATGGTAATCACGAACACTTTCAATTATAAAAACATTGAAGTTGTTGCAGAAGGTACTGTAGATCTTGGCGATGCAATCGTTACAGTTCAATAAGAAGAAAGATTCAATGCGGATAAGGTAATGCAGAAATGAATAGCGCAACAAAAAGGTTTCCGGTCTCAGATCCGGAGGCCTTTTTGTATTTTTGGATGCCTCTGCAAAAATAAAAAGGTTGACTATTTGAGGCAGGCGCTCTAATATTAGCTTGTATTGTGTACACAAATAGAGAGAAAATAGGTGAGCGACATGGCTATCAGAAAAGCCGCATTAGCCTGTACTGTATGTGGATCAAGGAACTATACCATCACACCTACTGAAAAAGGTCGTACAGAACGTTTGGAAGTCAAGAAATTTTGCCGGTACTGCGGAAAGCATACCTTGCATAAAGAAACGAAATAAAGACGAAAACTGGCAACAATAGTAGGAGGAACAGCATGAAATTTCTGAAGAGCGTAGCGGATGAAATGAAGCAAGTGACTTGGCCAACCGGTAAGGAATTAGCAAAATATACGAATACGGTAGTCGTTACCACAATTCTGTTCGTAATATTTTTTGCTGTAGTAGATTTTGGGATCACAGAAGGAATGGATCTATTCTTAAATTAAAGGAAGATTTGTAGCCATACGGTCTTCGTGATGCTATAATGTTAACGCCGTACAGAAGGAACCTTTCAACACAGGAAGGTTTTTTTGTTTACAAAAAACGAAGTCAAATAAAAATCCACCAAGAAAGAAGATGCGAAAAATGGAAACGATCGAAAACGAAAAACAATGGTATGTGTTGCACACTTATTCAGGTTATGAGAACAAAGTAAAACTGAACATCGAATCGCGTGCGCAAAGCATGAATATGGAAGATCATATCTTCCGCGTCGTCATCCCGGAAGAAGAGCAAGTGGAAGTTAAGGATGGAAAAGAGAAAGCGACTACTCAAAAAACCTTCCCTGGTTACGTTTTGGTTGAAATGATCATGTCTGATGAGGCGTGGTTCGTAGTGCGTAATACACCGGGCGTGACCGGCTTCATCGGATCGCATGGAGCTGGAAGCAAGCCGTCCGCCCTATTGAATGAAGAAATCGAAGTCATTCTGAAGCGCATGGGCATGAGTACGCGTACGCATGACGTGGAATTCGAAAAAGGCGAACCGGTCACCATCACCGATGGCGCATTCAACGGTCTGTCAGGTTTCGTGGAAGAAGTCGACAGCGAAAAAGGCAAGCTGAAAGTAATGATCGAAATGTTCGGCCGCGAAACGATTGCCGAGCTCGATTACGACCAAGTCGACAAAGGCTAAAAAAACTATTGCATTTGTTTGGGTGTACTGATACAATATGTCGGTACGTTCAGGCGTATGGATTGAGTGGGAGGGGAAATCTTAACCCCATTAAACCACATCACGAACAATCAAGGAGGTATGTCTCGTGGCTAAAAAAGTTGTTAAATTAGTTAAGTTACAAATTCCTGCAGGTAAAGCATCTCCTGCTCCACCGGTAGGTCCAGCTTTGGGTCAAGCACAAGTAAACATCATGGGATTCTGTAAAGAATTCAATGCACGTACAGCTGACCAAGCAGGTATGATCATTCCCGTCGTCATTTCTGTATATGAAGATCGTTCATTCACCTTCATTACAAAAACTCCTCCAGCTCCAGTATTGCTGAAAAAAGCTGCAGGTATCGAATCAGGTTCAGGCGAACCAAACAAGAAAAAAGTTGGTACCGTAACTCGTGACCAAGTTAAAGAAATCGCTGAAACAAAAATGGTAGACTTGAATGCAGCAGACGTAGAAGCTGCTATGCGTATGGTCGAAGGTACTGCCCGTTCGATGGGTATTACAGTTCAAGACTAATTCAAAAGGCAGCTTCTCATGTGACCTTCGAACGCTCGCAAGACGTTCTGGGCCGCAAGTGGGAGGTAAAACCGTTAAAACCACAATCTAGGAGGAAAATTCATGGCTAAGAAAAGTAAAAAATTCCAAGATGCTGCGAAAAAAGTAGATTCTACTAAAGCATATTCAGTAGAAGAAGCAGTAGCATTAGCGAAAGAAGTCGATTTTGCAAAATTCGACGCAACTGTTGAGGTCGCTTACCGTTTAGGGATCGACACTCGTAAAAATGACCAACAAATCCGTGGAGCAGTCGTGCTTCCAAACGGAACTGGTAAAACACAACGCGTTTTAGTGTTCGCTAAAGGCGAAAAAGCTAAAGAAGCGGAAGCTGCTGGGGCAGACTACGTAGGCGACGCAGACATGGTTCAAAAAATCCAAGGCGGATGGTTTGACTTTGATGTTGTCGTTGCAACTCCTGACATGATGGGTGAAGTTGGACGTTTGGGTCGTGTATTGGGACCTAAAGGCTTGATGCCAAACCCTAAAACAGGTACTGTAACTATGGACGTAACGAAAGCTATTGACGAAATCAAAGCTGGTAAAGTTACATACCGTGCTGACAAAGCTGGTAACATCCACGTTCCTATCGGTAAAGTATCATTCGACGATGCTAAATTGATGGAAAACTTCCGTACAATCCACGATGTAATCTTGAAAGCTAAACCAGCAACCGCTAAAGGCCAATACGTTAAAAATGTTAGTGTAACAACTACATTTGGACCTGGCGTTAAAGTGGACGCAAGCTCTTTATAAAAAAACCTTGACCTGAACGGCTATCTTTGGTATAGTCGTTGAGGTTAATATATGCTTACCGAAGACAGCAGGGGGTGCAAGCCTTAATATACCTGCCGAGGAAGAATCCAATGAGATATTTATGGATCCTCTATGTCTAGGTGACATAGAGTTTTTTGTTTTTTACAAGAAATTCTATCATAAAATCCAGGGGGTGAAATATAAGATGAGTGAAGCTGCTATTGCACAAAAACAACTGTTGGTTGAAGAACTGACAACAAAAATCCAAGAATCCGCATCTGTAGTCGTTGTTGATTATTTAGGTCTTACTGTTGAACAGGTGACTGAATTAAGAAAACAATTGCGTGAAGCTGGCGTAGAAATGAAAGTTATCAAAAACTCTCTGATGGTACGTGCTGCTGTCGCTGCAGGTTTGGAAGGTATGGAGAGCATTTTCAAAGGACCTACTGCTGTTGCATTCAGTTCTGAAGATGTTGTTGCTCCAGCCAAAATCATGGCTGAATTTGCAAAAACTGCTGATAAACTAGAAATCAAAGGTGGTATCGTTGAAGGCAACGTTTCTTCTAAAGAAGAGATCGAAGCTTTGGCAAAACTACCAAACCGCGAAGGTATGCTTTCTATGTTACTTTCAGTACTACAAGCTCCAGTCCGCAACTTTGCGTTGGCTATTAAAGCTGTATCTGAGAAAGACGGCGAAGCTGCATAATCTGCAGTTCTGTTGAATAACCAAACACAAGCTTCCTTTCGGAGGCACAAAAAACTTAAACCAAAAACGGAGGAACACAAAATGTCATTAAACATCGAAGCAATCATTGCTGACATCAAAGTAGCAACAGTTTTAGAATTAAACGACTTAGTAAAAGCTATCGAAGAAGAATTCGGCGTAACAGCTGCAGCTCCAGTAGCAGCAGCAGGTGCAGTAGCGGTAGCAGCAGAAGAGCAAACTGAATTCAACGTTGAATTAACTTCAGCTGGAGATTCAAAAATCAAAGTTATCAAAGTTGTACGTGAAGCTACAGGCCTAGGCTTGAAAGAAGCTAAAGCTCTAGTTGACGGCGCTCCTGGCGTTATCAAAGAAGCTGTATCTAAAGAAGATGCTGAAGCATTGAAAGCTCAATTAGAAGAAGTTGGCGCTTCTGTAACAATTAAATAATCTTTTTTCAAAAGATTGTTTTTGCAGAAACACAATTTTTGATTGTGCAAATAGACTAGCCAGGATAAGCAATTATCCTGGCTTTTCTTGTATTTTCCCTGCAGTGTCGGACTTCCGTCAGAAGGAGTTGGAAATATGTCAAATCATTACTACACAAAGAATCCTGAAACCGAAAGCAAGGAAACTTCTTGGACTTTCCCTTTGAGGGGCCGTGAGTTCCGTTTCATCTCGGACAGCGGTGTCTTCTCCAAAAAAACAGTCGACTTCGGTTCGCGTTTGCTGATCGAAAGCTTGCGTTTGAAAGAGGAAGTGGCCGGAGATATCCTGGATGTCGGCTGCGGATACGGTCCGATGGGGCTTGCACTCGCGCATGCTTATCCTGCCAGGCTGGTGGAGATGGTGGACGTGAACGAGCGGGCTTTGTCTTTGGCGCGCAGAAATGCGGAAGCCAACAACATCCGCAATGTGAAAGTCTACGAATCGAATACCTACGATCAAGTGCCGGAAGGAAGGCAATTCGCTGCAATCGTCAGCAATCCGCCGATCCGCGCCGGGAAACAGGTCGTCCATCGCATCCTGTCGGAAGCGCACGCTCATCTCTTGCCGGGTGGCACGCTGACTGTGGTCATCCAGAAGAAGCAAGGCGCACCGAGTGCTGAGCAGAAAATGCTGGAAGTCTTCGGGAATGCCGAAGTCATCGCGCGCGACAAAGGGTATTGGATCATCCAATCGGTCAAGGCTTAATGCGTACTCCGGATCGCCCCGCGTGCGGGCGAAAGGCTGTTGACAAATGGATGTCGTGTGTGTAGAATAGTAAGGTAATATAGACGCATAAGATAATTCAGAAAACGCGACTGAAATATTGTCCAGACGCGCTTTTCGAGGCAGAAAACAAAAGAAAGAGTAATTTTCTCAGAAATTGCAACCTTCTTTTGGTTTTTTTTTGCCAAAAAAACGTTGCGGAATGTATATGTAACAAAAACGTAACACTTGTTGCGAAAATGCAA
Source organism: uncultured Trichococcus sp. (assembly GCF_963667775.1). Taxonomy (NCBI): domain Bacteria; kingdom Bacillati; phylum Bacillota; class Bacilli; order Lactobacillales; family Carnobacteriaceae; genus Trichococcus; species uncultured Trichococcus sp. The sequence goes on from NZ_OY764015.1 coordinate 2,541,041, forward strand.
CATAAAAGTGTGTTGTCGCTAAATGTCTAAATTTAAGTAGGGGTGAAGAAGTTGTTAGGGCATAATGAAAAATTCGGGAAACAACGTACCCGCAGAAGTTATTCGCGTATCAGTGAAGTGTTAGAGCTTCCTAACCTGATTGAGATTCAAACGGATTCTTACAAATGGTTCCTGGAAACCGGGATCAAAGAGATGTTCAAGGACATCACACCGATTGAAGACCACACAGGGAACTTAGCATTGGAATTTGTCGATTATGAATTCCATGAGCCAAAATATACTGTTCCAGAAGCACGTGCACATGATGCCAACTACTCGGCACCGATTTATGTAAAACTGCGTTTGATCAACAAAGAAACAGGCGAAATCAAAGACCAGGAAGTTTTCTTCGGAGATTTCCCGTTAATGACAGACATGGGTACCTTCATCATCAACGGAGCGGAACGTGTTATCGTCTCCCAATTGGTCCGTTCTCCAGGTGTTTATTTCCATAATAAGATGGACAAAAACGGAAAAGAAAGCTTCGGTAACACATTGATTCCTAACCGTGGCGCATGGTTGGAATATGAAACGGATGCGAAAGACATCTCTTACGTCCGTATCGACCGCACCAGAAAAATTCCGTTGACTGTTTTGGTCCGCGCATTGGGCTTCGGCTCTGATGATCAGATTCTTGAGATCTTCGGCGACAACGAAAGCCTACGTTTGACCATGGAAAAAGACGTGCATAAAAACGCATCAGACTCCAGAACAGAAGAAGCGCTGAAAGACGTCTACGAGAGACTTCGTCCAGGCGAACCGAAAACAGCAGACAGCTCGCGTAACTTGCTGAATGCTCGTTTCTTCGACCCAAGAAGATATGACATGGCTCCGGTTGGACGCTACAAAGTAAACAAAAAATTGAATGTAAAAACACGCTTGTACAACCAGACGTTGGCTGAAACATTGGTCGATCCTGAAACAGGCGAAATCATCGCAGAAAAAGGAACCGAGTTGGACCGCGGCGTAATGGAACGCTTGGCGCCTTATTTGGACAACGGTTTGAATCAAGTGACGTTGTATCCTTCTGATGATGGCGTTGTGACCGATCCGGTCGTTATGCAAGTAGTGAAAGTCTACTCCAAGAAAGACCCTGAGAAAGTCATCAACATCATCGGAAATTCCGAAATTGCCGATGATATCAAACATCTGACGACTGCCGACATCTTTGCTTCCATGAACTACTTCTTCAACCTGTCTGAAGGACTGGGAACAACGGATGACATCGACCACTTGGGTAACAGACGTATCCGTTCAGTCGGAGAGTTGTTGCAGAACCAATTCCGTATCGGTTTGTCACGGATGGAGCGTGTCGTGCGTGAAAGAATGTCCATCCAGGATGTTTCTACCGTCACGCCGCAACAATTGATCAACATCCGTCCTGTAGTGGCTGCAATCAAAGAATTCTTTGGCTCATCCCAATTGTCACAGTTCATGGACCAAACGAATCCATTGGGCGAATTGACGCACAAACGTCGTCTTTCTGCCTTGGGACCCGGCGGTTTGACGAGAGACCGTGCCGGATATGAAGTCCGAGACGTTCACTATTCCCACTATGGCCGTATGTGCCCGATCGAAACGCCTGAGGGCCCGAATATCGGACTGATCAACAGCTTGTCCAGTTATGCGAAAATCAACAAATATGGCTTCATCGAAACGCCTTACCGCCGTGTCGACTGGAACACGCATAAGGTTACCAACATCATCGACTACTTGACCGCTGACGAAGAAGATAACTTCACCGTTGCGCAAGCCAACTCAGTCCTGTTGGAAGACGGAAGCTTCGCCAATAATATCGTTATGGCCCGCTATATCCATGAAAACTTGGAAGTCCCGATCGAACGCGTCGATTACATGGACGTTTCTCCAAAACAAGTAGTTGCTGTCGCTACAGCCTGCATCCCGTTCTTGGAAAACGATGACTCCAACCGTGCTTTGATGGGTGCCAACATGCAACGTCAAGCTGTTCCGTTGATCAACCCGCAAGCGCCGTTCGTCGGTACCGGGATGGAATACAAAGCCGCCCATGACTCAGGTGCAGCCCTGTTGTGCCAACATGATGGTGTGGTTGAATACGTGGATGCCAAAGAAATCCGTGTCCGTCGCGACAATGGCGCTTTGGACAAATACGAAATCATCAAGTTCCAACGTTCCAACTCAGGGACTTGCTATAACCAACGTCCGATTGTAGCTTTGGGTGACCGTGTCGATGTCGGCGAGACACTGGCGGATGGCCCGTCTATGGAAAAGGGCGAAATGGCTCTTGGACAGAACGTTTTGGTTGCCTTCATGACTTGGGAAGGTTACAACTACGAGGATGCTGTCATCATGAACGAACGTCTTGTGCGCGATGATGTGTACACTTCTATCCATATCGAAGAATACGAATCAGAAGCACGTGACACGAAGCTTGGACCTGAAGAAATCACCCGCGAATTGCCTAACGTCGGCGAAGATGCTTTGAAAAATCTTGACGAGCGTGGCATCATCCGTATCGGTGCGGAAGTCAAAGACGGGGATATTCTGGTCGGTAAAGTCACTCCTAAAGGGATGACGGAACTGTCTGCGGAAGAGCGTCTGTTGCATGCCATTTTCGGTGAAAAAGCCCGTGAAGTGCGTGATACATCGCTGCGTGTTCCTCATGGCGGCGGCGGTATCGTCCACGATGTGAAGATCTTTACCCGTGAAGCAGGGGATGAACTGTCACCTGGCGTGAATTTGTTGGTGCGTGTCTACATCGTTCAAAAACGTAAGATCAACGAAGGGGATAAAATGGCCGGACGTCATGGTAACAAAGGGGTTGTATCCCGTATCATGCCTGAAGAAGATATGCCATACATGCCAGACGGCACGCCTGTCGACATCATGTTGAACCCTCTGGGGGTACCATCGCGTATGAATATCGGACAAGTATTGGAACTTCACTTAGGTATGGCCGCCCGTTCATTAGGCATCTATGTCGCATCTCCGGTATTCGATGGTGCGGATGAAGATGATGTTTGGGGTACGGTGGCTGAAGCCGGTATGGCGAACGATGCCAAAACGATCCTTTATGATGGCCGTACAGGTCAACCGTTCGATAACCGTGTATCCGTCGGCGTCATGTACTATCTGAAACTTTCCCACATGGTTGATGATAAATTGCATGCTCGTTCAACTGGACCATACTCTCTGGTTACGCAACAGCCGTTGGGTGGTAAAGCTCAGTTCGGTGGACAACGTTTCGGAGAAATGGAAGTTTGGGCACTGGAAGCTTATGGTGCTGCCTATACATTGCAAGAAATCTTGACATACAAATCAGATGATGTTGTCGGTCGTGTGAAAACATACGAAGCGATCGTCAAAGGCGAAACAATTCCTCGTCCAGGTGTACCTGAATCATTCCGCGTATTGGTGAAAGAATTGCAAGCACTCGGATTGGATATGAAAGTGCTTGATGAAGCAGAAGAAGAAATCGAATTGCGCGACATGGATGAAGAAGACGATGTTGTGAATATGGAAAGATTAAATAAACAATCTGAAGCAATGAAGAGAGACTGATCCGTGTTCCCGGACGCTGCTGAGGCGTTCGGGTACATGCTTGATCAAAACGCATTGCCTCATGAGAAACGCAGATAGAGCATTTTGGGCAGCTCAAAGAATAAAGGGAGGTTGGCCCCTTGATAGACGTTAATAAATTTGAAAGTATGCAAATCTCTTTGGCTTCTCCTGATAAGATCCGTAGCTGGTCTTACGGGGAAGTTAAAAAACCAGAAACAATCAACTACAGAACACTGAAGCCTGAAAAAGAAGGTTTGTTCTGTGAGCGAATTTTTGGACCGCAAAAGGACTGGAAATGTTCATGTGGTAAATACAATGGTATCCGTTACAAAGGCATCGTTTGCGATCGCTGTGGCGTTGAAGTGACCCGCGCTAAGGTCCGTCGTGAAAGAATGGGCCATATCGAATTGGCTGCTCCTGTAACCCATGTATGGTACTTCAAAGGGATTCCTAGCCGTATGGGACTTGTATTGGATATGAGCCCGCGCGCATTGGAAGAAATCATTTACTTCGCTTCCTACGTTGTCATCGAACCGGGTGACACCGTCTTGGAATCGAAACAGTTGCTGACGGAAAGAGAATACCGTGACAAACGGGCGCAATTCGGAAACAGTTTCCATGCGGCCATGGGCGCGGAAGCCATCAAGCAATTGCTTGATCGCGTCGATGTCGATACTGAATGTGAACAATTAAAAGAAGACTTGAAATCCGCGACCGGACAAAAACGTACGCGTGCGATCCGTCGTTTGGACATCCTGGATGCTTTCCGTTCTTCAGGAAACAAACCTAGCTGGATGATCATGGATGTAATCCCGGTTATCCCTCCAGATTTGCGTCCAATGGTTCAATTGGAAGGCGGCCGTTTTGCAACAAGTGACTTGAACGACCTTTACCGTCGTGTCATCAACCGTAACAACCGTCTGAAACGCTTGTTGGACTTGAACGCACCGAACATCATCGTTCAGAATGAAAAACGTATGCTGCAGGAAGCTGTCGATGCTTTGATCGATAATGGTCGTCGTGGCCGTCCTGTAACAGGACCAGGTAACCGTCCGTTGAAATCACTTTCGCACATGCTGAAAGGGAAACAAGGACGTTTCCGTCAAAACTTGCTGGGTAAACGTGTCGATTACTCCGGACGTTCCGTAATCGTAGTTGGACCTTTCCTGAAAATGTATCAATGCGGCTTGCCGAAAGAAATGGCGATCGAGTTGTTCAAACCGTTCTTGATGAAAGAATTGGTTGCCCGCGATATCGCAAGCAACATCAAAAATGCAAAACGCAAAATCGACCGTATGGACGATGATGTCTGGGATGTATTGGAAGATGTCATCAGAGAACATCCGGTATTGCTGAACCGCGCACCAACGCTTCACCGTTTGGGTATCCAAGCGTTTGAACCGGTACTTGTCGAAGGTAAAGCGATCCGTCTTCACCCGTTGGTCTGTGAAGCCTACAATGCCGATTTCGATGGTGACCAAATGGCCGTCCACGTACCGCTGGGCGAAGAAGCTCAAGCAGAAGCGCGCCTGTTGATGCTGGCTGCACAGAACATCTTGAATCCGAAAGATGGTAAGCCAGTCGTAACACCATCGCAGGATATGGTTTTGGGTAACTATTACCTGACTCTGGAAGAAATCAATAAAGTCGGCGAAGGAATGATCTTCTCCAATGCTGAAGAAGCGGGTCTGGCCTATGAAGGTGGCTTTGTCCATCTGCATACTAGAGTAGCGATCAGTACGGATTCATTGCCTAAGAAACCATGGACAGAGTGGCAAAGAGGTCGTCTGTTGGTAACGACAGTCGGTAAGATTTTCTTCAACGAAATCATGCCGGATGAATTCCCGTATTTGAACGAACCGACCCAATTCAACTTGGATGTTGCGACTCCTGATAAATACTTTGTCGAAGCCGGCGAAGATGTTCAGGCGTTCATCAAAAAACAAGAAATTGTCGGACCGTTCAAGAAGAAATACCTAGGGAACATCATCGCTGCCGTCTTCAAGAAGTTCCAAGTAACGGAAACTTCGAAGATGTTGGACAAAATGAAGGACCTGGGTTACAAAATCTCGACTCGTGCAGGTATCACTGTAGGGATCGCCGATATCTTGGTATTGGAGTCCAAAGCAGAGATTCTGGAAAGAGCGCACAAAAAAGTCGATAACATCACAAAACAATTCCGTCGTGGTCTGATCACCGATGATGAAAGATACAACAGCGTCATCACAACCTGGAACATGGCGAAAGATGAAATCCAGATCGAACTGATGAAGACATTGGGACAAGAAAATCCGATCTTCATGATGAGTGATTCCGGAGCCCGTGGTAACATCTCCAACTTTACGCAACTTGCCGGTATGCGTGGTCTGATGGCCGCTCCAAACGGTAAGATCATGGAATTGCCGATCACTTCGAACTTCCGTGAAGGACTAAGCGTTTTGGAAATGTTTATCTCTACCCATGGAGCTCGTAAAGGGATGACCGATACAGCCTTGAAGACAGCCGATTCAGGTTACCTGACTCGTCGTTTGGTTGACGTTGCGCAAGATGTCATCATCCGTGAAGACGATTGCGGAACCGATCGTGGTCTGATCGTCCGTTCGATCCAAGAGGGCAATGAAGTCATTGAGGCCTTGGAAGAGCGTCTGATTGGCCGTTATGCTCAAAAAACAGTTGTTCATCCTGAGAACGGCAAAGTTCTTGCTGTACATAACCAATTGATCACAGAAGATATGGCCAAAGAAATCATTGATGCCGGTATCGAAGAAGTGACGATCCGTTCCGTGTTCACATGTAACACAAGACACGGTGTCTGCAAACGTTGCTACGGCCGTAACTTGGCTACTGGTTCAAATGTTGAGGTCGGTGAAGCAGTCGGTACGATCGCTGCCCAATCCATCGGTGAACCGGGTACTCAATTGACCATGCGTACATTCCATACGGGTGGGGTTGCCGGAGACGATATCACACAAGGTTTGCCGCGTATCCAAGAAATCTTTGAAGCGCGTAATCCGAAAGGGCAAGCTGTCATCACAGAAGTTACCGGAGAAGTTGTCTCCATTGATGAGAGTGCGTCCGATCGTTCTAAAGAAGTAACAGTCAAAGGGATCACGGATACAAGAACGTATACCATTCCTTACACTGCACGTACGAAAGTGGCTGAAGGCGACATCGTTCACCGTGGGGATCCGTTGACTGAAGGGTCTATCGAGCCTAAGAGCTTGTTGCGCGTCCGCGATGTATTGTCTGTTGAGACGTACTTGCTGCGCGAAGTTCAGAAAGTATACCGTATGCAAGGGGTAGAAATCGGCGACAAGCATATCGAAGTTATGGTTCGTCAAATGTTGCGTAAGGTTCGCGTTATGGATCCGGGTTCAACAGATATCCTGCCAGGTACATTGATGGATATCTCAGATTTCGAAGACCGCAACCGTGCTGTCATCAACGCTGGGGAAGTTCCAGCAACAGCCCGTCCAGTTCTTTTGGGGATCACAAAAGCGTCATTGGAAACAAACAGCTTCTTGTCTGCTGCATCCTTCCAAGAAACGACTCGTGTCCTGACGGATGCTGCAATCCGCGGCAAGAAAGACTCCTTGTTGGGTCTTAAAGAGAATGTTATCATCGGTAAGATCATCCCTGCTGGTACAGGTATGGCCCGCTACCGTAAGATGGAGCCAAAAGCCGTCGAAGCCGAAAGTGAGAGCGTCTATAGCATCACTGATACAGCCGAAATGGGTTCTGACCTATCTGATTACAAAGCGTAAAACGATGAACGTCCCGGAAAAGCAAATTGCTTTTCTGGGGCGTTTTTTTGATTTGGTGTTTGTTTGGTATAGCTTTCTGGTCTGGGTTCGAATGTAGTGGCGGAATTCCCCGCGAAAATGGTTTTGGCGGGGAATATCATGTTGTCCGCGAACTTTTTTCCCCGCCGAAGTGGATTTGACGGGTTAATTTTGAGCATAAAGGTAATTCCAAAAGGCAATCAAAGAGGCATCAACAGATCAATAACACTTGTGCAAAATGCACTACAACGGCAGAAGCGGCGAGAAAGGGACCGAACGGCAATCTGCGCTGCAAGGAGAGGTCTTTTGTCAGACTGCTGTGCAAAAAATACGAACCTGCGGAGAAACTAGCTGACAGGATGATGAACAAAGTGGGCTTCAACCCGTAAGCGATGCTCAGGATCGAAAGCAGTTTGACATCGCCGCCCCCGATTCCGTCGGGAAGAGCGAGTCCGGTTAAGAACAGTAAAGAAAAGATCACCAAAAAACTGATGAAGGCTGCCGCCCAGTCCACAGCAGGAAGAGTTGCTTGGCGAAACACAACACCAAGAAACAGCAAGAATTGAAAGCGATCCGGAATCAACAGATAGAGATAATCGGCAATTGATATGACCAGTAACAGTGAGAACATAAAGGCGAGAGCAAACAACTGCCGCAGATCCGTCGCGTAGAAATAATAGAGAAGGCATGCCACGAAACCAGAGATTATTTCCGAAGTGAAGTACAGCGCGTCTATTTTTGTTGCGCAGTACGCGCATTTCCCGCGACAATATATATAAGAAAAAATCGGAAAAAGATCTTTGGGCTGTAGCGTATGTTGGCAATGGACGCAGTGGGAACGTGTGGTGGTGAAATTTTCTTTGATGGGGATGCGTGTTCCGAGTACAGTGAAGAAAGATCCGAAAATGGTTCCGAAATAAAAGATGGATAGGTAAGCGATGATGGTCAAAATAATTCCTCCTTGGCGAACAAACTGACTATACTATCCGCAACGGATCGATTGAATCTTTTTTTGCATGGAGTGGGGAGAAACTTTTTGAGAAACATTCCATTTAATGTTGACAGTTCCTCTGTCAGATGGTAGACTGTTTAAGTTGTCAAATTAATCTTTTGTCCCGATTAAAAATAGTTGTTGACAGATGGTTGTGTATTTGATAATATATAAGAGTTGCTACTGCAGTTCGAATGCGTTTGAAATATCTCAAAAAAATATTTCAAAAAGACGTTGACACCGAGCTGACTAAGTGGTATTATAAATAAGCAATCACGTAACACGTGATGCGCGATTGACCTTTGAAAACTGAACAAAGAATGAACGAACCAAATGTGCAGGGAGCTTCGAATTCGGTCGAGGCAAACGAAGGCGATACGTAGTATCGCAAACATAAAGTCAGCAAGAAATTAAGAGCTATTCAGCTTTTCATGAGGGTTTCTGTACAAGAGCCCACATTACATGAGAGTTTGATCCTGGCTCAGGACGAACGCTGGCGGCGTGCCTAATACATGCAAGTCGAACGGTCTTTTCTATGGAAGCTTGCTTCCACTGAGAAGGTAGTGGCGGACGGGTGAGTAACACGTGGGTAACCTGCCCATAAGAGGGGGATAACATCCGGAAACGGGTGCTAATACCGCATAGTTTTCTTGATCGCATGATTGAGAAAGGAAAGACGGCCTTTGTGCTGTCGCTTATGGATGGACCCGCGGCGTATTAGTTAGTTGGTGAGGTAATGGCTCACCAAGACGATGATACGTAGCCGACCTGAGAGGGTGATCGGCCACATTGGGACTGAGACACGGCCCAAACTCCTACGGGAGGCAGCAGTAGGGAATCTTCCGCAATGGACGAAAGTCTGACGGAGCAACGCCGCGTGAGTGAAGAAGGTTTTCGGATCGTAAAACTCTGTTGTCAGAGAAGAACAAGTCGGAGAGTAACTGCTCCGGCCTTGACGGTATCTGACCAGAAAGCCACGGCTAACTACGTGCCAGCAGCCGCGGTAATACGTAGGTGGCAAGCGTTGTCCGGATTTATTGGGCGTAAAGCGAGCGCAGGCGGTTCCTTAAGTCTGATGTGAAAGCCCACGGCTCAACCGTGGAAGGTCATTGGAAACTGGGGAACTTGAGTGCAGAAGAGGAGAGTGGAATTCCATGTGTAGCGGTGAAATGCGTAGATATATGGAGGAACACCAGTGGCGAAGGCGACTCTCTGGTCTGTAACTGACGCTGAGGCTCGAAAGCGTGGGGAGCAAACAGGATTAGATACCCTGGTAGTCCACGCCGTAAACGATGAGTGCTAAGTGTTGGAGGGTTTCCACCCTTCAGTGCTGCAGCTAACGCATTAAGCACTCCGCCTGGGGAGTACGGCCGCAAGGCTGAAACTCAAAGGAATTGACGGGGACCCGCACAAGCGGTGGAGCATGTGGTTTAATTCGAAGCAACGCGAAGAACCTTACCAGGTCTTGACATCCTTTGACAATCCTAGAGATAGGACTTTCCCTTCGGGGACAAAGTGACAGGTGGTGCATGGTTGTCGTCAGCTCGTGTCGTGAGATGTTGGGTTAAGTCCCGCAACGAGCGCAACCCCTATTGTTAGTTGCCAGCATTCAGTTGGGCACTCTAATGAGACTGCCGGTGACAAACCGGAGGAAGGTGGGGATGACGTCAAATCATCATGCCCCTTATGACCTGGGCTACACACGTGCTACAATGGATGGTACAACGAGCAGCAAGACCGCGAGGTCAAGCGAATCTCTTAAAGCCATTCTCAGTTCGGATTGCAGGCTGCAACTCGCCTGCATGAAGCCGGAATCGCTAGTAATCGCGGATCAGCACGCCGCGGTGAATACGTTCCCGGGTCTTGTACACACCGCCCGTCACACCACGAGAGTTTGTAACACCCGAAGTCGGTGAGGTAACCTTTATGGAGCCAGCCGCCTAAGGTGGGACAGATGATTGGGGTGAAGTCGTAACAAGGTAGCCGTATCGGAAGGTGCGGCTGGATCACCTCCTTTCTAAGGAATATAATGGAATCCTTGCTTGGTTCAATCATTCTTTGTTCAGTTTTGAGAGATCAATCTCTCAAGCAAGAAAAATTTGTTCTTTGAAAACTGAATACTACAAAAATAAAGTAAGAAACCTAAACATTTTACCGCGTTTTAAGTTGACTTAAATGAGTTTTTAACGAAATAAGTTAGCAAGCCAGCAATGGCGAGCTTAACCATAGGTTAAGTGAATAAGGGCGCACGGTGGATGCCTAGGCACTAGGAGCCGATGAAGGACGGGACTAACACCGATATGCTCCGGGGAGCTGTAAGTAAGCTTTGATCCGGAGATTTCCGAATGGGGCAACCCAATATCTTTGATAGGATATTACGTTACACTGAATACATAGGTGTATCGAGGAACACGCAGGGAACTGAAACATCTCATTACCTGCAGGAAGAGAAAGAAAATTCGATTCCCTTAGTAGCGGCGAGCGAAACGGGAAAAGCCCAAACCAAAGAGCTTGCTCTTTGGGGTTGTAGGACTGGGACATGAGACTGCAATGGATAGCAGAAGCCAACTGGAAAGTTGCGCAACATAGGGTAATAGCCCCGTATGCGAAATCCAAATCAGCTCTACCAGTATCCTGAGTACGGCGGAACACGAGAAATTCCGTCGGAATCCGGGAGGACCATCTCCCAAGGCTAAATACTCCCTAGTGACCGATAGTGAACCAGTACCGTGAGGGAAAGGTGAAAAGCACCCCGGAAGGGGAGTGAAACAGTACCTGAAACCGTGTGCCTACAAGTAGTCAAAGCCCGTTAATGGGTGATGGCGTACCTTTTGTAGAATGGACCGGCGAGTTACGATTTCATGCAAGGTTAAGTTGAAAAGACGGAGCCGCAGCGAAAGCGAGTCTGAATAGGGCGAATAAGTATGAGGTCGTAGACCCGAAACCAAGTGACCTACCCATGTCCAGGTTGAAGGTGCGGTAATACGCACTGGAGGACCGAACCCACGCACGTTGAAAAGTGCGGGGATGAGGTGTGGGTAGCGGAGAAATTCCAATCGAACTTGGAGATAGCTGGTTCTCTCCGAAATAGCTTTAGGGCTAGCCTCGGATATGCGAATCATGGAGGTAGAGCACTGTTTGGACTAGGGGCCCTTCTCGGGTTACCGAATTCAGATAAACTCCGAATGCCATTGATTTAGATCCGGGAGTCAGACTGCGAGTGATAAGATCCGTAGTCAAAAGGGAAACAGCCCAGACCACCAGCTAAGGTCCCAAAGTATCTGTTAAGTGGAAAAGGATGTGGGGTTGCACAGACAACTAGGATGTTGGCTCAGAAGCAGCCATCATTTAAAGAGTGCGTAATAGCTCACTAGTCGAGTGACCCTGCGCCGAAAATTTACCGGGGCTAAACAGATCACCGAAGCTGTGGATGGAACCTTCGGGTTCCGTGGTAGGAGAGCGTTCTAAGGGCATCGAAGCCAGATCGTGAGGACTGGTGGAGCGCTTAGAAGTGAGAATGCCGGTATGAGTAGCGCAAGACGGGTGAGAATCCCGTCCACCGAATAACTAAGGTTTCCTGGGGAAGGCTCGTCCTCCCAGGGTTAGTCGGGACCTAAGCTGAGGCCGATAGGCGTAGGCGATGGACAACAGGTTGATATTCCTGTACCAGTTGCTTTTGTTTGAGCGATGGAGGGACGCAGGAGGCTAAGGAATGCACACGATCGGAAATGTGTGTCCAAGCAGCAAGTCTGAGAACGAGTGAAATGCTTTTTCTCTCAAGGACAAGCTGTGATGGGGAGCGAAATTTAGTAGCGAAGTTCCTGATGTCACACTGCCAAGAAAAGCTTCTAGTGAGAAAGTAACTGCCCGTACCGCAAACCGACACAGGTAGTTGAGGAGAGAATCCTAAGGTGTGCGAGAGAACTCTCGTTAAGGAACTCGGCAAAATGACCCCGTAACTTCGGGAGAAGGGGTGCTGACCGCAAGGTCAGCCGCAGTGAATAGGCCCAAGCGACTGTTTATCAAAAACACAGGTCTCTGCAAAATCGAAAGATGACGTATAGGGGCTGACGCCTGCCCGGTGCTGGAAGGTTAAGAGGAGAGGTTAGCGCAAGCGAAGCTTTGAATTGAAGCCCCAGTAAACGGCGGCCGTAACTATAACGGTCCTAAGGTAGCGAAATTCCTTGTCGGGTAAGTTCCGACCCGCACGAAAGGCGTAACGATTTGGGCACTGTCTCAACGAGAGACTCGGTGAAATTATAGTACCAGTGAAGATGCTGGTTACCCGCGACAGGACGGAAAGACCCCATGGAGCTTTACTGCAGTTTGATATTGCGTGTTTGTATCACATGTACAGGATAGGTAGGAGCCGAAGATACCGGGACGCCAGTCTCGGAGGAGGCAACGGTGGGATACTACCCTTGTGATATGACCACTCTAACCCGCTGCTCTTAGCGAGCAGGGAGACAGTGTCAGACGGGCAGTTTGACTGGGGCGGTCGCCTCCAAAAATGTAACGGAGGCGCCCAAAGGTTCCCTCAGAATGGTTGGAAATCATTCGTAGAGTGTAAAGGCAGAAGGGAGCTTGACTGCGAGACCTACAAGTCGAGCAGGGACGAAAGTCGGGCTTAGTGATCCGGTGGTTCCGCATGGAAGGGCCATCGCTCAACGGATAAAAGCTACCCTGGGGATAACAGGCTTATCTCCCCCAAGAGTTCACATCGACGGGGAGGTTTGGCACCTCGATGTCGGCTCATCGCATCCTGGGGCTGTAGTCGGTCCCAAGGGTTGGGCTGTTCGCCCATTAAAGCGGTACGCGAGCTGGGTTCAGAACGTCGTGAGACAGTTCGGTCCCTATCCGTCGCGGGCGTTGGAAATTTGAGAGGAGCTGTCCTTAGTACGAGAGGACGGGATGGACACACCGCTGGTGTACCAGTTGTTCTGCCAAGAGCATCGCTGGGTAGCTATGTGTGGACGGGATAAACGCTGAAAGCATCTAAGCGTGAAGCCCCCCTCAAGATGAGATTTCCCATCACTTTAAGTGAGTAAGACCCCTGAGAGATGATCAGGTAGATAGGTTGGGAGTGGAAGTACAGCGATGTATGGAGCGGACCAATACTAATCGGTCGAGGACTTAACCAATTTTTAAAAAGAAGAAAACTCAAGCGGTGTTTTCGGCTTCCCTTTATTTTGTAGATTCAGTTTTGAGAGAACAATGTTCTCTAATTAAAAATGTGCGGTGACGATGGCAAGAAGGTCACACCTGTTCCCATCTCGAACACAGAAGTTAAGCTTCTTAGCGCCGATTGTAGTGAAGGGTTTCCCTTTGTGAGAGTAGGACGTTGCCGCGCATTTATATCATGGAGGTTTAGCTCAGCTGGGAGAGCGTCTGCCTTACAAGCAGGATGTCGGCGGTTCGATCCCGTCAACCTCCATTCATGAGTTATTAGCTCAGTTGGTAGAGCATCTGACTTTTAATCAGAGGGTCGCAGGTTCGAGCCCTGCATAACTCATTCATCATTTTTGCGATAATGGTGGAACAATTAAATATGATGAGACGCCGGCTTAGCTCAGTTGGTAGAGCATCTGATTTGTAATCAGAGGGTCGAGGGTTCAAATCCTTTAGCCGGCATCCAAAAAACGCGGAAGTAGTTCAGTGGTAGAACATCACCTTGCCAAGGTGGGGGTCGCGGGTTCGAACCCCGTCTTCCGCTTTTTTTTATTTGAATGAATTTTAGCGGCATTCATGAAGCACCCATAGCTCAATTGGATAGAGTACTTGACTACGAATCAAGCGGTTACAGGTTCGACTCCTGTTGGGTGCATTTTTAGATAATCATTACCGGGAAGTAGCTCAGCTTGGTAGAGCACTTGGTTTGGGACCAAGGGGTCGCAGGTTCGAATCCTGTCTTCCCGATAAATAAAATAGATGCAGAAATCATTCCGATGGTTTCTGCATCTATTTTTTTGGATATATTGCCGATTTTTGCCTTTAAGTATATAATGAGGGACATTCCAAATAATCCTGTCGGAAATGTTTGGGGAATACGCTGTTGTGGAGGGAGTAACAGGCAGCTTGGATGGGTTATCAGCTTTCTTGACTACTTTACTGCAAACGGCCTCGTATAGCCCGTTCTATTTGACAGTTATGTAGGAATAGCATAATATAAATATATAATAGTCAAAATTAGTCAGGGGAAGGGAGGCGTCCATTCCATGCATGGTCAGAATATGTCAGATATCATCGAAGCATATATCAAAAAGGTTCTGAATGCAGAAGAGCAGATTGAAATCAGAAGGAATGAAATGGCGGATCGTTTCAATTGTGTGCCTTCACAGATCAACTATGTCATCAATACCCGTTTTACGGAGCAGCAAGGCTACTCGGTTGAAAGCAAACGCGGCGGGGGCGGTTATATACGCATCATGAAAGTGAAGATCCTCGATCAAGCGGAATTGCTGGATAAGCTGATCGCTATTGTAGGCGAAAGCATCACCCAGAAAGATGCGTTTGCGGTAACCCAAAATCTATACAGTCGCGGGATCATCACAAAGCGCGAAGGAAACCTGATGTTGTCGGTATTGGATAAGTCACTTGCCCCATACACAGGCGAATATGAAGAAAGAATACGAGCCTTGCTGTTGAGGAATTTCTTGAACAGCCTGCGCTTTGAATAGAAAGCCCGTAGAGGAGGCGTTAAAAATGGATGAATTATTTACAGATAAAGCCAGCCAAGTATTGTTGTTGGCAACAGAAGAAGCGCACAAATTTAAGCATCAATCCATCGGAACGGAGCACATGCTTCTCGGATTAGTCCGGGAACAAGAAGGCATTGCCGGGAAAGTGTTGCGTGGCTACGATATTGATGAGGAAGGAGTCCGCGAAGAGATTGTTCATCTGACCGGTTTCGGTCAAATGAATACGGAAGACTTCAACGCGCCGTTGCCATTTTCTCCTCGGGCCAAAAAAGTCATTATGTATGCGACAAACGAAGCGCACAAATTGGGGTTTCCTTTGGTAGGGACCGAACACCTTTTGTTGGGCTTATTGAAAGAAGAAATTCTGGCAGTCAAAATCATCAAAAATCTGCAGATCGATCCGAATCTGCTGCGCAAGTCCCTTTATGAGAAACTGGGCATCAAACAACCGACCAAACCGGATATGCGTTCAGCCAAAAAGACGGATAAAGTGGAAGAAGGAACACCGACTTTGGATTCCTTGGCCCGCAACCTGACGGACTTGGCGCGTGAAAACCGGATGGATCCGATTGTCGGACGCGACAAGGAAGTCCGCCGTATCATGCAGATCGTTTCCCGCAGAACGAAAAACAATCCTGTGTTGGTGGGAGAACCCGGTGTCGGCAAGACCGCCATCGTGGAAGGTTTGGCACAGAAAATTGTAGCCGGCGATGTTCCGGATACATTGGCAAACAAGCGGATCATGATGTTGGATATGGGTTCGCTGGTGGCCGGTACGAAATACCGCGGTGAATTCGAGGAAAGAATGAAAAAAATCATTGATGAAATCTACAATGACGGCAATGTCATCCTCTTCATCGATGAGTTGCACACCTTGATCGGTGCAGGCGGAGCGGAAGGGGCGATCGATGCTTCCAACATCCTGAAACCGGCATTGGCAAGGGGCGAACTGCAGACGATCGGTGCAACCACCCTAGATGAGTACCAAAAATATATCGAAAAAGATGCGGCGCTGGAAAGACGTTTCGCACCTATCCATATCGATGAGCCCACACCTGAGGAATCGGTTGAAATTATGCGTGGTTTGCGTTCCCGTTATGAGGAGCACCATGGTGTGGAAATCACTGATGAGGCCCTGAAAGCAGCGGTCCAGCTATCTGTGCGCTACATCACTTCCAGACGATTGCCTGACAAAGCTATCGATCTGATTGACGAATCCGCCGCGAAAGTCCGTTTGGATGTCACGCACGGAGATACACCGATCGGAAAACTGGAGATGGAAATTGCGAAGTTGTCGAAAGACAAAGAAGAAGCGATCCTGAACCAGGACTTTGATAAAGCTGCCCGCATCCGCAAACGTGAAATGACGAAGAAGCAGAAATTCCAAAAAATGGTGGAACAACAAGCCCAAACAATCACGCACTACGATCTGAAAGTAACCGAAAATGATGTAGCTGAAGTGGTGGCTTTGTGGACCGGGATTCCGGTCAACCAGATGGAGCAGAAGGAAAGCGACCGTTTGATGAGGTTGGAGAAAGTGTTGCATGAACGCGTCATCGGGCAATCCGAGGCGGTCAGTGCGGTGGCTCGCGCCATCAGACGCGCCCGTTCCGGTTTGAAGGATCCGAACCGTCCAATCGGTTCCTTCCTGTTCCTGGGTCCTACCGGGGTCGGGAAAACAGAGCTTGCAAAAACGTTGGCGGAAGCAATGTTCGGTACAGAAGACTCCTTGGTCCGTTTGGATATGTCCGAATACATGGAAAAATACAGCACAAGCCGTCTGATAGGCTCTCCTCCTGGCTATGTCGGCTATGATGAAGGCGGTCAGTTGACGGAGAAAATCAGACAAAAACCGTACTCGGTCATTCTTCTCGATGAGGTGGAAAAAGCCCATCCGGACGTCTTCAATATCCTCTTGCAAGTGTTGGATGACGGTCATCTGACCGATTCCAAAGGTCGGAAGGTCGATTTCCGCAATACGATCTTGATCATGACCTCAAACTTGGGGGCGACAGCTTTACGTGATGAGAAGTCGGTCGGATTCGCGGCGAAGAACATCAAGCATGATTATAAGGCGATGGAGAAACGCATCCGTGAAGAGCTGAAGAACAGTTTCCGTCCGGAGTTCCTGAACCGTATCGACGAAACGATCGTCTTCCACTCATTGGAGAAAGACGAATTGCATGAAATCGTTAAATTGATGGCGAACAGCATCGTGAAACGCCTGAAGGACCTCGATATCCATGTGCGCATCACGCCTGCAGCCATCGATGTCATCGCAAAAGCCGGGTTCGATCCGGAATATGGTGCACGTCCGATCAGACGAGCAATCCAAAAAGAGATTGAAGATAAGTTGAGTGAAGAAATGTTGAGCGGCTTGATCAAATTCGGCGACACTGTTACGATCGGGGCCCAAAAAGGCACAATCCGGATTGCTGTGAAGCCCGCTAAGCCGGAAAACAAAGACAAAAAAATTCCGGTAAATTCCTAAGAGCGGCGTGTCCTCATTTGGCAGACAGGGTTATTGTTCGGCTATCGCTACCGTTTGTGCTAAAATACAGGTACAGAAGTTAGAGGAGGGAACAAACAAGATGAAGAATTCCAAAAAGGCATTGTTGATCGGTTTGGGTGCTACAGCAGCGATTGCGGCGATTGCAGCAGCCTTGGCATACGAGGAAGAAGCAGTCGACAAAATCGGCTCCTATTTGAACCGTCAGCGCATGAAGAATTTCGTGAAGGACCATCTGAAGGGCAGCCAAAAGCTTTTGCGGGCAATCGAGGATTTGACGGATGATGAAATCGACGGCTTCCTGCGTGTAGTGGACAGAGCAGGCGATTGGAAAGAATCGGCATTGGATCTGTTCTCCGATCTGAAGGACAAAGCCGGCGATGTGAAAGACAACGTGGGCGACAAATTGCATAGATAAGAATATTGAAACAAGGATTGTCTCATTTGCAGACAATCCTTGTTTTTTTTGTGATATGCTGACGGTTGTCCCGATATGGGATAGCCGTTTTTAGTTGTTGGGTATCCCCGCGACCGCAGTGATGGCGAGATATGCCAAGGCCAGGTCGTCCATGTTCTTCAGGGAAAGGCCGGTCGCATCGAAAAAGCGATCGATCCGGTACTGGAGCGTATTGCGATGCAGGTAAAGGTCAGCAGCCGCTTTCGACAGGTTTCCTTGATTCCGCCACATGGCCATGATCAGTTCGTCAGTGCCGTCGCTGGACCCGATTGTGGTCTGCAAGGCTTGCAGCACCGGATTTTGGCTTCCTGATTCCGAGATGAAGTAAGGGAGCGCGATTGCGGCAAGCGTTGTGATCTTGTTGCCTTTAGCGATCGTTCGGCTGGCCGCAAAGATTTTCCTCTCCTCTTCGAAAAGGAGCGGCAAGCGGGCATCGACAGGCCACCTTTGGCCGAGATAAAGGGTTGTGCGCAGGCTGAAGTCGTCATCCAGAATATCGAGCACCGCCGCCAACTCTTCATCGATGCAGTAAGGCTCTGGGCTGTCGAGGATGAATACGCCGCTTTTGCTATTCAAAAAGAAGCATTCGCGGACGAGCGGCAATGTCTGGCTGAAGGCATCGAGCCACAGTGTTTGGTCGAAAAATCCTGCGTCCTCTTCCCGATAGGAGAGGCTGAATTGAAGTAGTTGGGTCTGCGCCAGTCCAGAGGGTATGTCGGTTTTATAGCCCAACAAAAACTGTGCCCACGGATTTTTTGGGATTTCGGATACCGTCCGATCCTTGTTGAGCAGCAACTGCTTCAAAAGGGCTTTTTCGCGGCCGCTCAGCGTGTGTTCCGGTATATGTACCCATTTATTCTGGTAAGGCAGAGTGAAGTAAGCTGGCCCGAGACTGGGCGCAGTCGTAATTTTTGCTTCCGGGAATAGTTGTTGGAGTTCGTTTTGATTCAAACTTTCACCTCATTTGTAGGCTGTTGGACTTGGAATGTAAACGTGCTTCAAAAAGCAGACTCGACGTCACTTCACGAATAACGCTCAGATGATCTGTGACCATCCTCCGCTTATTCGCTCCAGTGATTCGAGTCTAAACGCTTTTCGTTGCACTCTCTTTTCATCTATTTTAGCATTATCATCGTTCATTTGCGAAAAAAATCGGAAATATGCTATGATTAGGGAATCAAAAGGGACGAGGTATGGGAAGATGGATGAGTTGAAGGAACAGTATATGCGGGAAGCCATCAAGGAGGCGGAAAAGGCTGCGGCCATAGGGGAAGTGCCGATCGGAGCGGTGATCGTCTGGAAAGGCGAAATCATCGGGCGCGGTCACAATGAGCGCGAAGTGACGAATGATGCGACGACGCATGCGGAAATGACGGCGATCAGAGAGGCCAATGCGTTCAAGAAGAATTGGCGGCTCGAGGAAGCCGAATTATATGTGACCTTGGAGCCTTGCCCGATGTGCTGCGGCGCGATCCTGTTGTCGCGGATCAAGAAAGTCTATTATGGCGCATCCGACCTGAAAGGCGGGACGGCCGGTACCCTGATGAACCTGCTCCAGGATGAACGCTTCAACCATCAGAGCGAGGTCGAGCGGGGTGTGCTGGAGGAAGAGTGCCGGACACTGCTGCAGGATTTTTTCCGGGCGCTGCGCAAAGAACGCAAGGAAAACAGCCGCAAGCATCTCCGCGAACATATGCAGGAAGAAAACAAAGGCTAGCTTTTTCTTTTTGGCTATGGTATGATAAGTAATGCCGAAAGGCCTTATGGCAATGGCGGTCTTATGAATTGAGTCAGATCCGGAAGGAAGCAGCTATAAGTAGGTATCGCCATGTGCTGTAAGTTAATATAACTTATGCAAAGAAGCAGGAAAAACCGTTTTGTCGGTTCTCCTGCTTCTTTTTTGAATCGAATCATTTCGAAATTCCGTTCAATCTTCACCGCTCATAATGGAAGGGGAAAAAGACTTTGGAAGAGAAAATAGTGGACAACAAAGAACTTGAACTCAAATATGTATCCGGCAAAGGTGCGTGGACCTATCATATTGAAGTCCCGGAAACAAAACAAATCAGTGGACCATGGGGAAGCATCAAAGTCAGAGGCACCATCGACGGCTATGACTTTGGGGTGATGAACCTGATGCCGCTGCGGGATAAAAATGCGATCATGTCCGTTAATGCCAAAATCCGTAAATCAATCGGCAAGGGTGGCGGGGACAAGGTAGTGGTGACGATGTGGCTGTTGGATGCTGAGGAGCATATTCTGGGTAATGACATTCTGGCTCAGCATTACCGGTGAGATGCTTGCTTCTTTACAGAGATTGGATTGAGTCGGTAACGTTCCCAGTTTCTGTTCGCGAAAAAATGGATGAACAAAAGAATTTAATTCCTGATTAATTTGATTTTCTGGTAAAATATTCATCATAAGACATCCCTCTTTCGTATGTGTTGTGTGCTAACTGCATTTTACAAAGTAGAGGTGTCTTTTTGCGTATATTTTTGATATTGAGGGTTTTAAAACAAACCTTGATATATCAATGGATTAGATAGATCTTTCAAGTGCGAAAGTCGAGTTACTTAGTTTTCTTGATATTCTCGATCTGTACCTTTAGATCTTTAATTTCTTTTTCCTGAGTGGTACTGTCAATGCTTAATCTAATCACAGCGATCGAAAGAAGTATGGTTGCTAAAATATCAGAATTACTTAGGAAAAAGCCAAGAGCAGAGCGTAATAACTCCATTTTATCCCTCCTTACCTATTGTACATATAGTCATCAAAACCTAATGAAGCGGGAATTCCAAATGCGACTGCAATTCCTGCCATCCAAAAAGTAGCCTTCATTTTCTTGGAATGAAGATTCAGATTGAGTTTGGCTAGCGAATGCTTGTGCAGTAGGGACAACCATGGTCCCTAACAAAGACAGTATTGAAGATAATACTACTATTTTTTTTATTTCCATTTCTACCACTCCTTTTGTTTGTTACAATTAGTATGAAGCTATTTTGCTTCATTATCTATCAAAACTCTTTGACAAAAGCGCAATTTTGCTTGTCAAATTTCTTTTGCAAGTGCTTGTATATCAATGCATACGGAGGTAGTTACGGGTATGAACCACATTCTGAAAAAATTAAGAAAAGAGCATCATTATACGCAAGAAGATTTAGCTGTAAAGCTTCACGTCTCTAGACAAACAATATCAAACTGGGAAACTGGTAGAACAACCCCAGACATTCATTCCATAAAATTGCTTACCGATATCTACGGTTCTGATCTGTTAACTATTTTTGATGCAAACGATCCGGAGCCTCATTCCGATGAGCACCCAATAATCCAGAATGAAGCAGTCAAAAATGATCGATTGACAAATTTCTTTGTTATTTTTCTGAACTTCATTTCAATGTTCATTCCTTTGGCGGCTATTCTTTCTTTGTATATTGTGATGCAGTGGAGAGAGAAGATTCCAGCAATATTATTCAAGATTTCATGTGGATACCTCACTATTATTTCATCTATTAATGTATTTGTTCTTATAGCTGTGCTCATATATTTCTCTACCTAGTGGTGCAAGCGGTACTAGTATGGTGAGCACCCTTGCTTTGCAAAAAAGAGCCTCTCTTTTTTTGAAGAATGAAAAATGGCCGTACTCTGAATAAGAGTACGGTCATTTTTAGTGATGAACAAATCTATTTTAACCCTCGCTGACGATGATCAAAACATTCCCTTCCTCCAATTCGGAGAAGTATCCTTGCATCTTGCGTTCTTGCTCTTCTTCCTGTTCCGGTGTCAGCTGCGGATAAGGATGCTGAGGGGAGGGTTCGTATAGGGCCTCCTCATCGAAGGACGGATAAAGCGGGGCGAGTTCCTTCCAATCGAAATTCTCATCCTGTCCGGTTTCGGTGATGACTTCAATGCCGGTTTCTTTTGTCAGCCGCTCTTTTTTGTCCAAAGCGTTGGTGACCAACAGGAGATCGGTTTGTTTGTGCCCTTTTTCGAGGAGTGTTTTAATGGTTGCCTCCACAGCTTCAACGGTCGGGTACGAACCTGCCACAAATTTTGGCATATCACATCAGTCCTTTCATTTTCTATGGGTTACAGAGCTGTTTGATGAGTCGATCAGGAAAACGTTACTCGTCCGCTTCTTTTGTGATGATGACGATACTACCGCTCTCGATGGCGGCGATGCGGTCGGCAAGAAAGTCCGTACCTCCGGGGAAAGTCCCGGTCTTTTCCTGGAAATGTTCGTATTGCTTCAGGTTGAACAGATTGTTGACCTTTTCCAGCAACGAATGGCTGGAAAAAATCGCGCCGTCCGCGCCGCGAAGGTCCCAATTCTCCAAGATAGTTTCTTGGCTAGCATGGTTCGTCACCAATGTGATCTGCTCTTTCGTATAGCCTTTTTTATGCAGTTCCTCTACAGCACGTTTGCATTCTTCAATGGATCCGACATGTGTTTGGATAATATAAGTCATGATGATGTCCCCCTTCTCAAGAGAAAAGAAAGCGTTCTCTTTCTTCTTGAGTATAAGCCTTTCGCTCAAAAAAGACAACAATCGCACTGTCAATGCTGTTCGCGTGCCGCTTCCCTTTTGGATCAGTCCTGATTTTGTCTGAATACCGCCACTCGGGACCATTTTTCTTTGTGCAAAATGTGCACATTGCGGATGAGTTCGAGCGGAACCCATGATTCGCCGATCAGGATCTCATACTCGCCGCAATAGCCTTTAAAAAAGCCTTCAATGGACTCAGTTTGGCGCCCGAAGCGATCCTTTTGGTTCAGTTGGATCGATACACGGCGATTTTTTTTCAAGGCTACCGCCAAGGTTTCATCGATTTCGGCAGGGCTCATCTGCGGGAGGGTCGGGATGTCCTTCATGGCTTCCGCTTTTCCTGCAGAGATGGACTTCACAAGTTCATCCATCGCGTAGGCCGTTACCCACTTGATCATGCCGCGGTCATGGTAGTCGTTGTAGTCCTCAAACACCTTATCCGTCCTTTTTCTTGGTTCTTTCAGCATTTTCCTCACCTTCCTCCAATCCGGCCATGCCGCCCGCGTGTCCGCCCACCAACGAGCTGCGCGCGATCGCACGGCCACCTTCCAATAGGCTGACTGCCCGCACGAGTGAGCGGAACCCGTATTTTTTGCGGATCGAATCGACGATCAGATCCTTCTTTTGCTCATTCACTTGTTCGTCAGGATCCTGAAACAGGTCCAGCTGCAGAAACTCGGTGTAGATCAGATTTCCGGCACCCACGCCGACGTTCCGGACAGACTGGTCTTTGTAATGCTGGTCAAAAATCATCAGGATATGGGCCACGAGCTCACTGGATGCATTTGTGGGCGGGATTTTCAGCTGCTGATGGAAGCCGGTCCGGCCCAGCTGATCGATGTAGTTGATACTGTAGCCGATGCTCAGACTCACCAACTGGGCCTTGGCGCCGGATTTACGCAGGCGCGTCGCCACCTGGTCGGCCATTTCGATCAGGACGATTTCGATTTCCGATCGCACCACGTAATCCTTGTTAAGCACCTGTGAATTGCCGATGGATTTCGAGCTGACTTTGACTTTTTCCCCCAGAAAGCTGCGGTCGATGCCCCAACTGTGGGCGTACAGCTGCGCGCCCATGACGCCGAGCTGGCTCTTCAAGTCATAGTAATTGGTGTGCGCCAAGTCGTAGATCGAGAAGATGCCCAACCGGTTGAGCCGCAGCTTGGTACGTTTGCCGATGCCCCAAAAATCGGTCATGTCCGGGATCTTCCAGACGGTTTCGGGGATATCCGGATAACGCCATTCAGCGATCATATCCGGCTGATGCTTGGCCGCGTTATCGAGCGCCAACTTAGCCAGCAGCGGATTATCGCCGATGCCGATTGTTGTGTAGATGCCGGTCGTCTGCAGGACGTCGGCCTGGATGAGTTTGGCCATTTCGTAAGCCGAGTTTTTCCCGAAAAGTTTCTGGGCACCGGTGATGTCGACGAAACTTTCGTCAACCGAATAGACATGGTGGTTGGCTTCGTCCGCATACTTCTTGTAGATGTTATTGATTTCGGTGTTTTTCTGCATGTACAACCGCATCTGCGGCGCCGCAATCACAAGTCCTGGCGGATAGGGGAAGGGCAAGTCCCGAGCCCTACTGATGTTGGAGATCCCGTAAGCCTTCTTGGCGGCCGGGGAGGAAGCCAAGATCAATCCGCTGCCGCGCTCTTTCGGGTCGGCCGAGGGATAGCTCATGACAACCAACTTTGTTTCGAGCGGATGCAGCCCGCGCCGCACGCATTCCACGCTCGCATAGAAGGATTTGCAGTCGATGCAGAGGATATCGCGACTGGGTTCCTTCGCATAATCAAAAACCAATTCCGTTTCATACATAAAAATCGTCTCCAATCTCTATGTCCCTATTATACGAACGTGTGTTTGGTTTTGTAAAGCGAACAGCGAAAAATATTTTTGGGAAATGATAAAAGAAATATGAAAAAACAGGGAAGCTCCCCAAAAAGGAAGTTTCCCTGTCATATATGTTAAAAATGCTGAACCATGATCTGCACAACCCAACTCATGCATATAAGTGCAAAAACGCTTATACCACAAAACATACTGATCCGGTTATTTTGTTTGATTGCCCCCCATGTCATGGCTACGCTACTGAATATCAGAAGCAGATGGACTCCATTTGAGAAAGGCAGTGCTTGGCGAGGTATTACCACGAAATACAGAAGGAAGAGGAGGAATACTGCCGTATACATAAACAAGTAGATTTTTTTCATGGTCTCTCCTTTATCCACTGAATCAGAGCGTTTGAACATACAGCATAAACAAATTCAACACATACGAAACATAAGCAAGACTGAACAGCGACATAAAAACAGTATCAATTATCTTTGCTGAGAGTGTCTTGCTGGAGTCCACCCTGTGATCATCAAGATTACTATTTAAAACTAGAGCGGGGATGAGCAGGTACAGGATACTATCAAAGTTAAATTCTTTGGGCAGGAAGGAAAAATCATCTGAAAAAAAACTGAGGATGATAGAACTAAGAAAAAGAATGATAAAGAAAACCTTTAATGAAAAATTTGTATTTTTCATTTGTACCCTCCGTCATTTTTGTAAGTGTTATGAAGAAATCATCTAAAATATTCCGATAATTAAATAAAGCGCAAGAAGCAGGATTACCGTATAATCGAGTATTTTTTGTGAATAATTTCCGGAGTTGTTTCTTAATGTCCGTATCAAAAAGAATAAAATTATTGTAGCAACCCAAATGTATCCACCTCTGGATGTATAAGAAGGATATGATTGGGATGAAAGAAAATATTGCACGAAGCCTAACGTCATAAAGAGAATAAACATCAGCTTTGAGAAATTTACGAATTTAATTTGCATTTATTGGTCACCTCTCTATGCTAAAAATATACGTCCGGCCTTCGAACTCCATAAAATCCAATTGTACCAGGGATAGTCTTTATAATCTTTATCTTCTTCATTCTGTTTCGCCCATCTAAACGGAAGCCTCACTTCACCTCTGTCAGACAATCAATCTACAGTTTTCAACTTGATAAACCTTATCCGCTATATTCAGAATACGTTCATCATGTGTTGCAATGATGATCATTTTCCCTTTATGTGCCGCTTCTTTGAAAGTTTCCATGACAAAATCAAAATTTTTCGCATCTAAATTCGTAGTGGGTTCGTCAGCTAAGATAATGGGTGGGTCCAAAATCAGACTTCGGACTATCGCAACCCGTTGCTTTTGACCGCCAGAAATATTCTTTACTTTGCTAGGGAGGATTTCTGTTAAATCAAATTTATCCGACAAATATCTGGCTCTTTCTTTTGCCGCTTCCGTATCCATAGCTGCATTATAAAATGAAGGCAAAATGATGTTTTCCAGAACACTGTAGTCATCTATTAAAGCAAAGTCCTGCAATATATAGCCTATCGTTTGATTTCTGAATGCACTCATCTGTTCGTCATTTTTGGGAAAGACTTCTTGGTTTTGATAATAATATTTTCCTGAATCAAATCTTTTTATACCAGCGATAATATCAAGAAAAGTGGACTTGCCAATCCCTGATTCGCCCATAAGCAATACTATTTCGCCTGGTGCAGCTTCAAAATCAGCGTTTTGAAAGATTAGTTTATCTTTGTATTTTTTTGTAATGTCCTTTAGGCTAAGCATCTAATATCCTCCCCATCTTCTTTTTGATGATCAGATTTGAAAAAATGAGTAAGCTAGTGTTTAACAAAAGAAGATAAAGATAATCGACTGGCAAAATGTGGAAACCTGTGGAATAAGCGAACACTAGGAATACCATAAAAGAGACAGTAACCGGAAGCATCAGTAAAAGCTTGAAATTATTCGTTATCTTTCTATTTGTCAGCCCCATCACGCGATGTAACCTAATATCCTGTTGGAATATTTTAAGGCTGGAAGAGATGATCCAATATACAATGAAAAGTCCAAACGACATAAAGACCAACGACAAGACAAGTCCAAAAATAAAGTTGCCGAAATAATAATTGAATTCTTCACGAAACTTTTCGCTTAAGGAATTTAATCCGATTCGCAAATCTAACGTTTCGGCAGCTTCTTCCATGTCATTCATGACGGATTGTTCTATATTGAGAATGAGTATGTCATTCATGAACGTTGCATCAATAAAATCTTTTCGTATTTCGCTATTTAACATTTCTTTCGTGACAGGTGTTAAGTTCTCTTTGTCCATTTTCGCACTTGAATCAGATAGATAACTTTGTTTACCACTATAAAGATTGGGTTTTCCATCAGAATCAAAAAAACTATTTTCCAGAAACTGTAAAATACGATCCTGTTCCCTTTGTGAATACGGCTGAATCACATTATTCTCATCTGCTGAAGGCTGATAATGAAGCTCATAAACATCGTCTGTGCTTTTTTCCTTCAAAGAAACTAATAAAGGCATTTGTCGTATCAGCTGAGTAGTTTCGTTCCAAAGAAAGAGATTCATTAAAAACGTTGTTAAAAACAGTAATACAAACAGAAAAAACCTTTTCCTCATAATCAAGCTGTTTATTTTTTTCATATTATTTTCCTCAACAATACGGATAAAGTGGTTATTTTTAGAGCAAGTAAAACAACAGCAATCATACATAAATGTATTGTCTGAGCAGTATCACGATTTTTTAACACAATCCAGGAAAAAATTTCAAATAGAATCACAGCAAGAAATTGAGTCGACCCATTTAAAATAAAGCTGTCGATTATTTCTTTTTTCCGGGATTTGCCTACTATAAAATTAATTCTAATTTCCTTTTTATTAGACAGTACCATAACTGTAAATACGGCAATATTGATAAAAATCAAAATCAAAAACAAAATAAATAAGACTGCTCTGCTTTGATCTTGAAAAAGTAAAAACATGCCTATTAGAATGACCGTGTATAGGTTCAATACCGCAATGGATAAGTTTGTTTTTTTGGGCATAGCTATCCTCACTTTACTTTTCTTTTTCAGACGAGGTTACCAAAGAAACGACTTTAAGGAAAACGATCAGCAGGAAACCACCCAGGAAAAAGGCCGTATAAAACTTAGTTTCGCCGTACTCAAAAATGAGTCGGGAAGAAAATAAAGCAGCTACAATGCAGTAAATAAATATGACGAGAAGGTACTTATTCTTTTTGAGATAGTCTATGGCACCATG
Source organism: uncultured Trichococcus sp. (assembly GCF_963667775.1). Classification (NCBI taxonomy): domain Bacteria; kingdom Bacillati; phylum Bacillota; class Bacilli; order Lactobacillales; family Carnobacteriaceae; genus Trichococcus; species uncultured Trichococcus sp. Next base: position 2,568,730 of record NZ_OY764015.1, read on the forward strand.
ACTTCGTTTTTTTCGGGGGAATTGCATAATCTGACATCCTCTCAAAAAAAATTTTAAATAAGGCGTTACATTTCAAAAATACCAAGTGGCAATTGAGTTGATTGCTGATTTACTCATCGCTATCGAATGAATGCAATAATGTCACAAGGCCTTCGCTTATTCCCCAAACTGCGATCAAAGAAAAAATACACTTCATGATGTAAATGGACAGATAGAAACTCTCAGAATAGTTCTCCTCGCCCATTGTTTGAATCATTAGGATCGGCAACAAACCAATCACAATACTTTTTACTGTGGTAATGATAAAAATTGCAATTCTCATTTTATTGTCCTCCTATTAGTAAATAAGCAATGTAGCCTTATATACTCTTTTATCTCAGAAAGTGTGCGCTGAGTAAAGCAAGCGGTGCTTTACACGTTGGGATATCAATGTTTTAACAGTATTTCTTGGCTGCCGGTCGTCTCCATAGTCGTGAACGAGAAAAAGAATATTGCTAAGCCCACATAGAGGATTAAGCAAATTTGAAATGCGATTGCCAGCAGAGCCAGCACCTTTGCCCACTTCGGGTAGGCAGGATCCTTTGATTTTTTCAAAACATACCCCGCAACCACTAACCCAAATACAGGAAGAACAAAAGACAAAATTATCATAAGCACGATCCCAGTCAAATCCGCTGCATTGATTGAATCCAGTTCCTTTTTCATATTCTTTATCACTTCTTTCTCTCCTTTCAACAAAGTATCGAGGGACACATCATAAAATTTGCTGAGTAAAATGATGGTGCTGAGGTCAGGGATATTTTTCCCGTTTTCCCAATTGGAAACAGCTTGTCTGCTGACGAATAAATGATCAGCTATTTATTGTTGGGTGAATTTACCATCAATCCGCAGCTGCTTCAATTTTTCATTCAAATTATTCATATCACAATGTGCTCCTCATATTCAGTGTAGTGGAAAAAAAGAAATAGTATAGCAAGCAGTCCTTGCATCCATGCAAAAACAAGATATTTGTTACAATAGTATCACAAAAAATGTATAAATAATAATATATTTATATGATGAGCTTGCTTCTGGTCCATGAGTCCATTTTTCCGGACTAAACCGTCAGCTATTCAAAAAGAGCAAAAAGTCATTTTATCATAGACTTTTCGCTCTTTTTCGCCGTTTGAGGCATAGGGCTCTCAACAGAATTTTTCCTTTAATAATAGCTAATCAGAATACTGATAAGTCTTAGTCTATCTATTCCTTCAAATGCCTGTACAGTATTTTCATCTAGAAAACCAGAAGGAGTCTCAAAATTTATGAAGTAAAAAATAGAATAGTAGAGTGAATCAGTGCCAGTCCTAGCATGATGGCTGCGGCAAAAGAAAGGAGAGTCCATCCCCGATTTTTACCTTTCTTGCTTTCTTCAATACCGATTGTGATTAGTAGCAAACCCGCACAGAACATACTGAGATTCTGGTAGGCAAAATTCTTAGTGAGTAAACTATAAGCGCCTAAAAGGAAAACTGTGATGGAGAGGATAGCTTTTATAATCTTTATATTCTTCATAGGACCTCTTACTTTCTTTTTCTAGTTATTATACGAAAAATGTACTTTCCGTATAATAACGTGATTTATAGATATTTTTTATCTATGTCTTTACTTTAGGCTAAATGGGAGGAATTTAAAAGCACCCAGCGGCTTACATCTTCGCACTTTTCAGGTGCATGCGCCAATAGCAACTGCTGGTTGCTAACTTGTGCCTAATCGATTTCTGGTAAAAAGAGGCAATATACCGTATCATGAAGCAAAAGGGTTTAAAGGAGCGTATGGAATGTTACTAGGAGAAAAATTGAAGGAAACGCGGCAGAACAAGGGGCTTTCCCAAAGTACAGTAGCTGATCATCTGAATATTAGCCGCCAGTCCATATCCAAATGGGAAAATAATAGCAGCTACCCTGATTTGGATAATCTGGTCCGCTTAAGTGAGTATTATGAAATCTCGATAGATGACCTCTTGAAGGAAAATCAAGGATTAAAAACAAAGATAGCCGAGAATAATTTTAAAATTAAGGCTTCCCAACAACAGCTCGACCATATCCGGTCTGGTTACGAACGGGACGAGGGATTGGCTTTATTAATTATTTCTCTCATTGGCTGTTTAGTCACACCTTTAGGAATCCTGATTGCGCCGATTGTGCTAAAAAGAAACAAAGCAACAAACACTTTCCATAGAGGAGTGATTATGGCTTCTGTAGTTTGCTTTTTAGTTAGTCTTTGGGGAGGTTATGCTCTGCTCAGCACCATTTTTCATTGGGGAGCACCTCCCACAGTAGAATATATGGGTAGCTAATATGTAACGCTTAAGAAACCACTCCTGATTGTGGCTCGCAAATAATGATTATAATTCAATATGCCCATTTTCCAACCTAAGTAATAAGTAGCTTGCTTCCCATAAGCCAGTTTTATTTCCCGAAATTCTATAACTTCCGTTGATCATACAGCAGCAATAACCCGAGTACAAGAAATGTAATTTTTTTCATATCCTGACACTCCTGTTCTTAATAGGCACCATCGATTTTTTATTGCAAATACAGTTATTCCAAAGAATGAAGTAGAGTAGCTCTTGAAGGAGACATTTAAACCAGATAATTTCACTTTATTTTTTTAACAATCTTAACAAGTAAATAGATCAAGTATAGTAGTGCTGCTAAGTTCAAAAAGCTCCAAAATGCCACCATGAAATCATCTCCTCCCATGCTCTTCCGGGTAAAGGCCTATTTAAATCAAGCCGCAACCAATCGTTGCTGGTGATGAAACCAATGAATGCGTACCAAAAGTAACGCAATCTCCATTACCTATTGATTTCCTAGATACTCTACGCTGGAGGGGCCGCCCCAGTGGAATAGATTGCCTAAGTGCGCATACAAACCGAATGAGTTGACCAAGAGACTGACCACTCCCGCAACAAACACCAGTTTATAGAAGGTGTTTGTTGCTTTGTTTCTTTTCAGGATAATTGGAGTGATAAACAAACCTAATGGCGCAATCAAACAACTGAGAAGATTAAGCATCAGCAGCACCAATCCTTCATCCCGCTCACCATTCATTTGGATATAGGCCAATTTCTTTTGGGAGTCTTTAATCTTTTCGTTGTTTTCCTCTATTTTTTTTTTTAGCCCTTGATTTTCTTTCAAAAGATCATCAACAGTGACTTCATAATATTCACTCAATCGTACGAGATTGTCCAGGTCTGGATAGCTGCTGTTGTTTTCCCACTTAGAGATGGACTGACGGCTAATATTTAGGTGTTCAGCAACTGTGCTCTGCGATACGCCTTTCTTTTGGCGGGTTTCTTTCAATCGTTCTCCTAATAACATTATTTTGCACCCCTTTCGATTGCTTTCCTTCATGATAGCGTAGATAGCCTTCTTTTTCTAGAAACGAATGATTGCACATCCGCACTTATTGGTTGCGGATGGTGTAGAACCTGATAAAGTGCGGCCATGTAAACCACTGGTTGCTAGTCTATTCATCAGTTTTGGCGTAAGTTGAATGTATCCACATCAAAACTTGAAAGGAGGCGAGGAGGCGAAATGATGATCTATATTCTGTGTGCTGTTTTTGTTCTTGCGTTCTTTCTGGCTGCTCTATTTTTTCAAAGAAAATTCAAAATGACCAAAATAGCAGGGCGATTCAAAGTAGCAACGCTCGGAAAAACGAACAACATTCAAAGTGAGTTCTTCTACTATGAATCCATCAGATCACAAGAGTTGATAAACGATTCGCTGTTTCAGAGCACCTTAAAAGATGCCGCTGCGTTATTCATCTATCCCTCTCAGTTCCGAATTGTGGCTCAAAAGGAGTACCGGGAGCTTTTGCAAAAAATCGCCCGAAAAATACCGGTAGTCGTGATCGGAGCGGAGCGGCTTCATTCCGATCCCTTCGGTCAAGAAATCCTGCCCGGATCGGAACTGCATGAGACCATCCAAGCTTTTTTCTGCTTTTCTAATGGCGACGATTGTTTCTTCAGAACAACTGAGTCCACTTATCAGGACCAAAAAGAACTCTATCAAGCGATTCGCCTTATGCATACGATGGATTGCTATGCTGATTGGGAAAAAAGTTTCTATGAATACTGAATGTTTCGGTCGGCGATGTAGTCGATCAGGCAAAGAAGCAGCAAATTGCTTTAGCGGATTTGTTTTTCTGTTTATAGATTGCTGATATATTATTCAGTTATTTACTCTTTAGCAAAAGCATACGTTCGACCTTCAAAAGAGATGTAATTTAAATTTTCCTTTGCAATAGTACGGTCACCTATCTTAAATAGTTCATTTGACTCATCTTCTGATCGTTGTTCGATTGAATACATAGCTTCTATTATGTCCGATTTGGGAAGGTAAAATTCAATTGTTGATTGGTCATAATACTTTACTTCAACGGGCCACAGATAACCTTTGGTAAGGTCGTTATACTCGGGGAAGTCGTAGAACGGTTGCATTAATTGTTTATTATAATCCATATTGTTATGTCAGCTCCTATTTTTTATTTGGTTTGTGAATAGCTTAGCATAATACCTAATATCTAGCTTAAAAAGCACTCTGTATTTCCAGGACGCCTAACTACGATTTAATAAAAATCAACAAATTGCTTATGTTTTGAAGGCTGATATATTATGAAATTCTCACAAAAAAAAAGAATTAGCGGTATCATAGATATGTTGAAGAGAATCGGTAGTGCTTCTATAGTCATTTATTGCATTATAATTGATTTATTTTCTTCCCGATGCTTGGATAACATCATCTGAAAATAAACGACGGATACTATTCGTGTTGGCAGAGTTGCATTGGGAGGTTCATTATGGATATTGAATATTATGTGTTTGACAAAATGAACGTACAGTCTGAAAAAGTGGAAGTAGCTATTGAAATAATGCGTTCGCTAAGCATGTACAAAGACTTATTTAAAGATTCCAATAATTATTTTCTGTATTCTTTAATACATTCGCAAAAAGAATTTAAAGAAAATAAAGATGTTTGGAATTTAATAGAGACGCATGGAATGGATATCTTGCCTATTGTTTGTATAGACAAGAAAATATACAAAACAAAAGATGTTTTAAGTGTAGAGGAAATGGGAGCGCTGACGAATAGTGCCATTTCTTATCAAATAGATGATACAAGTTCTTGAAAAGAATCCCACATCCACCACGACCAAATGCAAAAACGTCCTATTATAAAAGGCAAAGTATCATATAAGCATTCAGGATACCGGGAGGTAATAATGAAGAAAATATTTATAACTTTCATAAGCATGGCGCTGCTGGCCGCGTGCTCAAGTAATGAGAAACTGGAAGTTTTTTCATTTGATGCTCGTACCAAAGATGTTGCGCTGGAAAATTTTGTTTTGGTTTCAAACGGGACCGAAGCTTATGTGCAACCCACTTTTCAACTTTACGGAATTGAAACATTGGACAACGAAGCGGAAGTGGTCAGTGGTGCAGGCATAAGAATCTATGACAGCAAGAAGAATCTGATTTACTCCCTTAATGTTGGAGAAAATCAGTATGGCGTCCTCGACACTAGGACATCGCCGCTTGAGGGGGAATTAATTGGGCCTGTGCTGAAAAGTGAGCAGATTGAGGTGGGAAAAACAATTTACGTTGAATTTGTATACGAAAAAGATTCTCTCGAAGTCAGGGAGGAAGTAGAGGTAGTTCTCGGTAAAAATTAAATTCTGCAATTTTCAGCAAAGGGGAGGAATGGTGGCTAAAATGGATCGGATTGCGTTGATTAATGATTTCATCAGCTATATCGGGCTGATTCTTATAAGTTTGGTATGCAACACTTTTTTGAACTTTGATAACGGGAAAGAGAACGCTATCCTGTTTTTGATTTTGATTGTATCAGGAGTAATAATTTCCTACTTAGTGGCGTATGCAGTCAAACGTAAAATTCCGGAGTATAAATCAAAAAATAATAAATCAGTACTCTTCTATATGATTCTCATGTTGATAGTCAGATGGATTCCTGGAATTTGGCCGACTTCCATAGTTGAAGTAATCCTTTTTTTGACCTTTCTATTTCTTTTGGTTGTTGTCCGGAACGTTTATATCGAGAAGAAGGCAGAGCAGCAATAAAATATTTTATGGAGTCCTGTGCGCTGGAAGGGTACAGGACTCAGAGAGGAGAACTGCATGCAAAACACAAAAATTTTGAAGATCACTTTTGGCGCAGTGGTGCTTATCCTGAGTGTGTATAGCCTGTGGACAAAAGATTTTAGCTACCAGAACATCACGGTATTCTTTTTGGGCTTGTTCATGAGTGTACTCGGTGTTGAGGAATCGAAAAAGAACAAGGGCCGGCGCTGGAATCTCTATGTTTTTACAGCGGTCGTCCTATTCGCAACGCTATTGCTCCAATATGTATGATGATTTTTTGGTTGATGCGAATGAATACTGAATGCATCAGAGCAGCAGCACCTATGCAAAGGAGAGGATTGACATCAAAAAGCTAAAAACTGGATGGGTTGCACTCGGAGTCTTGAGTTTATTGATAACGGGATTCTATGTTTATGAATTTCCTTTGAAAAGCTATATCGCGCAACAAAATCTCTATGAGTTGCTGGAGGGAAAAGAAGGGATTGCGGAAGAAGATATTCAGATACAGAAAATTCGGAAAGATTACAAGAGTGCCCGAAGCGGCTATGTAATTTACTTTAACGTTAAGGAGAGTCCCTTAGATTATTGTTATGACTATTCTTTTAAAGTTGATGATTGGATAATGGGATACGTTTCTGAAGGGACGATTTATTCGACTGATAAAATTATTTTCAGAGAGGAGTAAGGGCCATGATTGAAGTTTTCGATGCTGGGTGGACGTTAGTGAGCGCACTAGCTATTATCGCAATTCTAGGTTGGATCATCCGTTATTTCTTAAAAAAGAGATAGCGGTCTAAAGGTCGGTGTATTCATTTTTATAGTAGTGAATTGATTCAAAGGGTACTTGCGAAAGGGGATAAAGATGAAGCTTTTCTTAAAAGGATTGATCAGGGGAACTCTGCCCTTTGCTGTTATGTTGTCGATGTATGCATGGAATAATTTTCAGGGAAGAGCAGCCGATGCCAAGGCTTTTCTTTTTTATGGATTCATGGCCTTGTTCTTGGGACTGGCAAGCATCATATATGAGTTAAAACAGTGGAGCTTCCGCAAGCAGATTATGGTTCATTATTTGACGATGCTGGTTACGGTTTTTCCATTGCTGTTGCTGAGTGGGTATCATAAGACCAACTCTTTTGGAGCTATTTTCCATGTATTTCTACTGTTCAACAAGGTTGGTGTTATTCTTTTTGTAACCACTGCCCTTATTGCCAGAGTACGCAATAGCCTTATGAATTTGAAGTAAACGGATCTCTAAAACGGGACCGTTGTATTTAAGAGAAAGCAGGTGCAGGAATGAGTACGCGAGATAATCAGAAAAAGTACGACGACAAAAGCAACGTGGACAGTTCCATCTATTCCAGAGTCAATATCGGTCAGGGTGCAAACAATAAGTTTGATGGCCCGAACCTCACGCATTCGGGAGGGAGCATGAACAATCCCGATGAGCAGGTGCACCCTAGGAACAGCTCCTTGACTACGGTTATCTATTACGTGGTTGGCAGTGTCATTTCCGCCGCGATAATATTCGCAGGCATGCAGATTTTTCACGATTACTTCTATGGCGAGGGACTCAATAAGTTACTCCCTTCGCTGCTGCTATTACTCGGCTCGTTGGCGATCGGATTTTTCAGTGCAAAATGGATTGTTAAAAAATTTTTGCCATCCAAAAAGAGATAGCTTTATTTGGTATCGCTGAAGAAATATCCCTTCCGTTTGTGATAGAATCTAACTGGAATGATAATCAAAAATGCTGTAAGAAGTGAGGATACAAAATGATTGCAAAGACGGAAGAGGATTTTAACGGATTAAAAGAAATTGGCGGCATTTGTGGAGCAATCCGGGATGAAATGGTGAAAGCCACAAAACCCGGCATCACCACTAAAGAGCTTGATGATATCGCGAAGGAGCTTTTTGAAAAAGCAGGAGCGCAATCGGCACCAAAAGGGGAATACGATTTCCCTGGATATACGTGCATCAGCGTGAATGAAGAAGTGGCGCACGGGATTCCGAGCGATCGGATCATTGAGGAAGGGGACCTTGTGAATATCGATGTTTCGGGCTCCAAAAACGGGTATTTTGCGGACACCGGCATTTCCTTTGTAGTTGGGCAGGGCGATGTCGTTCTGCAGAAAATATGTGATGTTGCCAAAGAAGCATTCGACGCGGGACTTGTGAAAGTAAAGCCGGGCGCAAAAACAAGCAATCTCGGAAAAACGGTGCATAACGTGGCGAAACGCCATGGCTTGACGGTCATCAAAAACCTGACCGGACACGGTGTCGGACGCGCAATCCACGAAGCACCGGATCATATCTTCAATTACTACTCGCGCTGGGATGACGAAATTCTGAAAGAGGGCATGGTCATCGCCTTCGAGCCCTTCATTTCAACATTCGAAGAGGAAGTTTTCCAAGTTGAAGATGACGACTGGACCTTCTTTACAGAAGAAAGCATGGTCGCCCAATACGAACATACGATTATTGTGACGAAGGAAGGCCCGATCATCACCACGCTTTAAGAGCTTTGAAACTCCAATAGGCGCGTTTGCGGGACAAGGACAAACACTTGCATGTAAAAAAGCACAGGTTAATTTCTGTGCTTTTTTACATACCATTTTAGCTATCTACACTCGCGGATAGCACGTGATCATGCATTTGATTTTTTAAATAGGAGCAATCCTGCAAATATCATCAACCCACCAACACATGTCGCCAATGTAGGGATTTCGCCCATTATCAGGAAGCCCATCAAAGCGGCCAATAATGGGGTAACAAACATATAATTCGTTACATCGCTTATTTTTTGCGCCATTGTTAGTGCTTTTGCCCACAACATATACGCGAGTGCGCTTGGGAACACACCCATGAAACCCATCACCAACAACTGATAGAGAGGGGCATTGCCGAATTGTATCGCCGCATCCGGTAAATACACCAACAGGAATAGCGTTCCGGCAAATACGCTGTAAGCCGTCGCTTGTAAGGGAGAATATTTTTTCAGTAAAGAACGTTGCAGAAGATTATAGCTGCTGATGCAGACAGCTGCTCCAAACATCCATAATATGCCTGCATTCACTGAAAGGATGCCGCTCCATAAGATCAAAACCAGAATGCCGCTGAACTCCACTGCAATCGCGAGCCAGCCTAAGGGTCTGATTTTTTCCTTGAAAATGATCCGGGCGAACAGAGCAGTCAGGATAGGTGCCGATGCGATGACAACACTTCCCGTTGCTGCTGTCAGCGATTTGGATGCTTGGTTGAAGGTGATCATATATAGCGCAAAACCTAAAACACCGGCTAGCAGGAATTTAGGGAAATCCTTTTTTCCGGAAATCCAATTTTGTAAAAAATTCCGATTGCTATAAATAATAGAGAGGCGATCACATAACGAAGAACGCCTATCGCTTCTGCGGTATAGTAAGTCAGCGCGATTTTTGTAAAAACAAATGCCGACGCCCATAGAAGCACTGTAATAAAAGCATATAGTTGAGCCTGATTTTTTGTCTTTTGCATTTTTCCCTTCGCGTTCTTGAATAAACAAGTCACTCCTGGTGAAAATTCATTCAGCTTTATAAATTCTCTTTTTGATATAATTGATTCATAGCAAACAACCCCAAATCAATCATACAAAAAATTTGGGGTTGTTTGTATTTTTATGCCCTGAGGGGCGTGAAAAGTTGTAAAGTGGTGTAATACAAAAACCGAATAAAAAGAACTATATGTCTATTTACTTCGCTGGATAATGATAGATAATTTAACAAAATATTTAATTTATATTGACAATTATACGACAAGTGATATGATAAAGACAAGATAGCGCTACCAATAATGGAATATGTTTCTAGGTTTCTCCACAGCAAGTATTTTTAAAAGCTTGTCACTTGGAAAGTGGAAAGGATGATGAGATGGATAAGTCAGAAAGACAAAAAATGTATACCTATTTTTCATTTCAGCCAGCAGTAGGAGTAACAATATCCATCGCTTTGGTATTCTACTATTTTTTTGTTGGTGCTCCGAGAACTTGGAACAGCACACTTTATATTCTGGTCCCCACTGTCACCCTATTTTTAATTTATTTTCTACTACGGCTATTTCTGGGTCAAAAGATTACTATGTCTCCCAAAATAAGAACTATAACCACTATTTGGACAATCTCCTTAGCTTTGTTTCTTGGTATGTTTGTCATGTTTAAGCCTAATCTCGAGATAGAAAAAATCACATTAAATGATATTGAAGAGATTAGTGAAGTTTTTAACAAAGATGGCTACTATTTAATTTACAGTGCAGATAGCTGTGTATATTGCCAAAAAATGAAACCAGTTTATGAAGCCTCTTTCTTTCGATTCAATAAAGACGAAAATGTTTATATTGTCGATTTATCAGCTGTCCAAGTACAGGATGAGCGATTAAGTGAATTGGATGTTTCAAAGATCCCTTCATTGCGGCAATATTCCAAGGGGGAAGAGACAAAGCGTATAGATGGAGTTAAGAGCCTCGAAGAGATAAATCAATTTGTGGATGGTGAAGGGTAATTAAAATCTAACTAAAGTGAAGGTACTCATGAATAATATAAAAAGAATATTGAATATATCAATGATACTTTCAATAATACTATTTTCTTTTGTCTCGTCTCTTTTTCCTGCCCAGGCACAAGCAGAGACAATCTCCCTCTCCTATAAAGAAGGAATTAAGCAGATTGTTAAAGAAAATGATGTAGAAGTGTCCGTTTTCTCTTCTAGTTGCAGACATTGATGGAGATAGACTATATCCATTTATAATATAGAAGTTAGAATTGGCATTTAGTAATCTAGCACCCTATAATTAACACTGTAGGGCGCAACTTCAAATGGCCGAAATGTTGCGAGATATGGTCGAGGCAACTGTAAAAGCAGCGAATAAAAACAATAAATAAGGAAATGAGACCGTATTATTTGAAAGAGCAAAACAATTTCCGATGGGTGTAGAGAGTAGTGCCATTGATTATAGAACCCTTTTTCTTAGAGCATAGGTTATGCACTATCCATAACCGATTAAAATTTGGTCTTACATCATGGCAGGGTTAGAAGGATTCGATGAAAGAACATGTTATATTCCTCATTTCTGAAAATCAAATAGTAAACTGTGATAGGTATCAGTACGATAAGAAGTAAGCGTGAAAATTTCTCGGCTCAGTAACAGTTACTTTGCGGATACTGGCATTTCTTCTGTTGTTGGGAATGCGTAAGTCGCATTAAAAGTGGTACAGAAGCTATTATCAAAGACGAAAGAGGAGAATAGTATGCTGAACAAAAAAATTACATTAGAGAGTATACCCGAGCCGCAAGTGTTCGAGCGTGTCGCCCCTACTTTTTTAAATGCTGAAACGATTGCTGAACGGAAACAAAAACTGTTGCAGAGAATGAGTGAAGAAAACTTTGAAGCTTTGATTATTTATGCGGATAAAGAGCATGCAAGCAATTTTGAATATTTAACCGGTTTTATTCCCCGTTTTGAAGAAGGTCTGCTAGTTGTCGAAAATCCAGAGAAATTTACTTTGATTCTTGGCAATGAGAACTTAAAACTATGTGCGCATGCACGTGTTCCGGCCGATTTGATCCATTACCCACAGTTCTCATTGCCTAACCAGCCGATGGAGAATGAAAAAACACTTGAATCCATATTCCTTGATTTGGGTATCGCCAAAAAGAAACGGGTCGGTGTGATCGGCTGGAAAATGTTTACGACGAAGCAAAGCGATCCGTCCACACTGTTTGATGTACCGTATTTTATTGTAGATGCCCTCAAAAATACCATCCCAACAGAGTGTGAGTTAGTTAATGGTGCGTATGTGATGATTGGGGATAACGGAGTCCGGACCACGAATAACGCCAACGAAATCGCGCATTACGAATATGGCGCTAACCTGTCTTCGCGCTGTATGTTACGTGCCATGAATGCTATTGAACCGGGCTGCAAAGAAACAGAAATCGGAAATTTGTTGAACGCCGATGGGCAGTACAATTCAGTCGTCACGATTGCGGCAGCAGGGCAGCGCTTTGAACTTGCCAATATATATCCCACTCATAAAGAAATTCAGTTGGGCGAGCCTATGTCCCTGACCACCGGATTCAAAGGTGGTTTATCCAGTCGAACCGGGTTTGTGGTTGAGCAAGCAGAGCAACTTCCGGATACGCAAAGAGATTATTTGGAAGCCGTAGCAAAACCGTATTTTGCAGCTGTAGTCAGTTGGCTGGAAAACATAAAAGTTGGAATGGCCGGAAATGAATTGTACCAGCTTATTGAGGATGTATTCCCTAAAAGCAAATATCATTGGCATTTGAATCCAGGGCATCTGACAGCGGATGAAGAATGGATGTCCTCCCCAATCTATGCAGATTCTTCTGAGAAACTGAAAAGCGGCATGATTCTGCAGATCGATATCATCCCATCGGTACCTGGGTATACCGGAGTGAGTGCCGAAGAGTGCGTTGCTATAGCTGATGAAAACCTCCAGCATGAAATACAAAAATCCTATCCGGAATTATGGGAACGGATTTCTGTCAGAAGGGACTATTTAACAAATGTATTGAATATCAATCTAAGTGCGGATGTGTTGCCATTATCCAACACAGTCGCGTATTTACGCCCATTCTATTTAGCGAAGGAAAAAGCTTTTAAGATAGAATAACTAACTTCAAGCACTAGCATTCTTTTTTCCAAGGGATGTCAGCAGAAGCTAAGTTTGGATTCAAAAGTGAAGATAGCAAAAGCGCCTCTCGATACGAAAGTCCGTATCGGAAGGCGCTTTTCATATGCTTTAACAAAAATCCATTCAACGAATCAGTCGCCGAAATGATAGCGAATCTTTGCGAACATATCCTCTAAGATAACGTTGTTGTTGACGATGTGCCTATCACGTATTGGCTTTTTTGAACAGCAACAAGCCGGCAAAGATCATCAGGCCGCCCAACCATGTCGACAATGCAGGGATCTCTCCCATTATGAGGAAGCCCATCAAAGCGGCCAGCAATGGCGTAACAAACATGTAATTCGTTACCTCGCTTGTTTTTTGTGCGAGCATCAGCGCTTTTGCCCACAACATATACGCAAGTGCACTGGGGAATACGCCCAGAAAAATCATCACCAGCAACTGCTGAAGTGGGGCATTGCCGAATTGGACCGCCGCATCCGGTAAATACCACAGCAGAAACAGGGTTCCAGCCAAAACGCTGTAAGCTGTTGATTGTAAGGCAGAGTATTTTTTCAACAAGGAACGTTGCAGCAGATTATAGCCACTGATGCAGACGGCTGCGCCAAACATCCAGAAAATACCTGCGTTCACCGAAAGGATACCATTCCATAATGTCAAAATCAGTATTCCGATGAATTCAATGATGATTGCGACCCATCCCAGCGAGCGGATTCGTTCCTTGAATATCATCCAAGCAAACAGGGCTGTCAAGATAGGCGCGGAGGCGATGACAACACTGCCTGTTGCGGTCGTCAGCGATTTTGAAGCCTGGTTGAAGGTGATCATATAGAGCGAAAACCCTAAAGCACCGGCCAGCAGGAATTTAGGGATATCTTTTTTCTCCGGCAATCCAATTTTTTGGAAAACCCCGATTACAATGAATAATAGCGAAGCGATCACATAACGGAGAACGCCTATCGCTTCTGCCGTGTAGTAAGTCAGCGCGATTTTTGTGAAAACAAATGCCGATGCCCACAGCAGCACTGTAACAAAGGCATAGATTTGTGTCTGATTTTTTGTCTTTTGCATGTTTCCCTCGCTATCCTGAATAATCAATACGCTTCCGGTGAAAACGCATCGATTTTCATAACACTCATTTCTGGTATGTTTATAGGATAATTTAATTACAGGAAAAGTCAATGATTTTCAGAAGGGACATTCTGTGGTGTTCGGAAAAAACGATCATCAGTGATCGATTTTGTTTCACTATCTAAAAGTAACTTCCTGCTATATAATGAAAAAACGTTATGAATTGGCGGAACGCCATTTTTGGGGGAGAATAAGACTATGTCCAAAGAAATTGCAACGCTTGCCGGAGGATGTTTCTGGTGCATGCTTGAACCGTTTGATGAAAGACCTGGAATCGAGTCCGTTGTTTCCGGCTATACTGGCGGTTTCAAAGAAAATCCGACGTATGAGGAAGTGAAGGCAGGAGGAACCGGGCACACAGAGGCGATCCAGATCACTTTTGATAATAGTGTGATTTCCTATGGGGAGTTGCTGGATATTTATTGGCAACAAACGGATCCGACAGATGCCATGGGACAGTTCATGGACCGCGGCTCGTCGTACCGTCCGGAAATCTTTTATCACTCGGAAACACAGAAAGAAATTGCGGAACGCTCAAAAGAGGAGCTGAAAGATAAGCTGGCAATCGCTGCAACGATCGTCACGCAAATTTCACCTGCAAGCATCTTTTATCCTGCGGAAGAGTACCATCAGGATTTTTATAAAAAAGAGGGAAATCATGAGCGAATGATCCCTTTGGAAGAAGACAGGCAAAATCGCTTAAACGAAGTATGGGGAGAGGCGGACAAACATGAAAAAAATATTTAAAAGTTTAGTAACGGTTGGGGCAGCGGCATTGTTTCTCGCTGCGTGCGGCCAGGAAGCGGCTCAAGAAGATATCCGGACTGTGAAAATTGGCGTTGTCGGTGAACGGAATGAGGTGTGGGAACATGTTCAAGAACAACTTGAAGAAAACAACGAACCCGTAAGAATCGAGCTGGTAAAATTCACGGAATATGTGAAACCGATCCAAGCTTTGGAAGAGGGCGAAATTGATCTGCACGCGGCTTTGACTGAAATTTACATGGAACAAGTGAATGAAGATGCGGGATACAGCAACACAACAATCGCGTATACGACACTGAATCCGATGGGGCTTTTTTCTGAAAAACACACATCTGTAGATGAAATACCGGATGGCGGGGAAATCGCGATACCGGATGATGTTTCGAACGAATCCAGAGCCTTGCTGTTGTTGCAGGCTGCCGGATTGATTGAATTGGATGCAGAAAAGGGCTTGTTGCCTACTGTAAATGACATCACATCAAATCCGAAAAACCTCAAATTCACGGTCTTGGCTGCCAATCAGACGGCTCGCGCCATGACGGACGTCGATGCCTCCGTAGTCAATAATGACATGGCTGCTGATGCAGGCTTGGTGCCTACTGAGGACGCCATTTTCCTTGAACCCGTGGCCGACTCATCCAAACCTTATTACAACGTGATCGCTGCTCGAGAAGATGAAAGCGAAGACCCTGATTTCCAAATCATCGTCGATTACTATCAAACTCCTGAAGTTGAAAAAATCATAGATGAGGTCACCAACAAATCGTCCATACCCGTTTGGGAATAAGCACTAAACACCGCCAAAGTCAGCCAGGTATCAGCTGACTTTGGCGGTGTTTTTACCTTCATCTTTGTTGTTGAAGGGTTAATCTTTGATAGTGCAGCCAAGTTTCTATAAAATAGAGTTGTAACAGAGTATCGAATAAGAATGTGGAGGTAATGATTATGGCTAAGTTTGTAAAAGGCTCCTACCGCACCATTTCAGAAGTTCATGCTGTTCTAGAGGATTTGCGTAAGGAAGGGTACGCGGAATCAGACATTACGCTTGTCACAAATAAAGATAACACATACAAGGAATTGGATGATTCCACAGATGCACAGATCAAATTGGAGGAGCATTATGCCGAACATTTTTCGCTTTGGGAAAAAATCCTGAATATGTTCCCCATTTTCACGAGTGATGATTACGTGACCAACACCGAAAACCCCGACTCTGAAGCGGAAGAGGACACTTTGTTGGATGGGTACCAGAAACAATTGGATGATGGCGAAATCATTGTGATTGTGGATGACTTGTTGAATAAGGAAAGTGCGTTGAACTTGGAACCGATGAACCCAGATCCAGGCGTAGCCAAAGATATCCTTGAAGATGCGCCGGAAAAGGATTCTCATCCCGATGTCGAGGCAATGGAAGATGTTTTGGAACAAGAAACAACATATGTTCCGGGAGATGAAGACAAGATCTGACATAAAAGGCATTGTTTGACCACCAGGCAATTTCCGCAACAAGCAACCGCACAAAGTTGGATCCTATAACAAAATGCACCCGATACTAGCCTGACCAACATCTGGTCGGATTGGTATCGGGTGTTTGCCTGCTCATTTCTGTCAACTAACCTTCCAATAATGCGGCTATTTCCATTAAGTTTGATACAGTGTATGTGCTTTGCGGGGCGAATGGATCAGGTTGACTTTTCTTCCGGTCAAACCAGACGCAGTCCATTCCTATGTTGAGAGCGCCTTTGATATCTGAGGACAAGCGATCCCCGATCATTAAAAATTCTTCTTTATGGCTTGCGTTCAAAGTATCCAAAATATGTTGAAAGAAGAGGGCATTCGGTTTCTCATGCCCGATTTCTTCGGATATGAAAATATCTTCAAAATAGCCTTGCAGCTTGGAATCTGCTAATCTTTTTCTTTGCGTATTGCCTACGCCGTTTGTGCCAATATATAATTTGTATCCTTGCCCACTTAATGTGTCCAATAATTCAGTTGCGTGGGTAATGGTCGAATGGCCTTGGTTTAAATGCTCACGGTACATCGCCTCTACTTTTGATCCACTCTCATCTATCTGAAATTCTTTCAAAAATAAGGAGAAGCGTGTTTTTAAAACTTTCTCGCGAGAAATCAAGCCCTCTTCCAATTGAGACCACAAGCCATCGTTAATGCCTTTATAACACGCAATAGTCTGTTTATTGTAGGGCAAATTATACAATGTAATAATTTCTTTTAAAGCCTGTTCTTCTGTATCTTGAAAATCAAGTAGTGTATCATCTAAATCAAAAATGATATGTTTATATTTATTCATTCTTATCCACCTCTTCTTTGTAATATATCCTATATCAGAATATAATAATAGGAGATATATCATAGTGAGGTGACAATTTGGAGAAGATTCGTCTAAAAGAGTATGCTGCACAATCTGTCGA
This sequence comes from uncultured Trichococcus sp., assembly GCF_963667775.1. NCBI lineage: Bacteria > Bacillati > Bacillota > Bacilli > Lactobacillales > Carnobacteriaceae > Trichococcus > uncultured Trichococcus sp. The sequence goes on from NZ_OY764015.1 coordinate 2,585,885, forward strand.
TAGATATAGAAGCATGCAAGCAATTTTTCCGGAAGCACTGTTACATCAAGCCTACATTTGCAAATTTTCCTGCAATGAATATATTGTGCGTTTTGACGAAGATATTCGCTGCTTATTCTTATTGTTGGATGGGAGGGCAAAGATCTATTTAGTGCATGAGAACGGAAAGCGCGCACTCATTCAGTTTCTAGGGAAAAATGATTTTATTGGTGAATTATCTTTAATCGAGGCAGAAGAACATTCAAAAGATGTTGTAGCTATAAATGACTGTACGTGTCTGGCGATCCCGTTAGCATCAGCGAAAAAACAGCTGCTGGAGGATAATGCTTTTCTTCTTCATTTATCAAAATATTTAGGTGATAAATTGCTTAAAAGAACAGAGCATTACACAGCTATGCAAGATTATGAACTCAAAAATAGATTAGCAAAGTATATTCTTCAAATTGAGAATAATGGCTATTTTCAAGAAAAACTGACAGAGACAGCGGAGTATGTGGGAGTAAGCTACCGACATTTGTTATACACGCTCAACAAATTCCGTGAAGAAGGATTATTGGAAAAAAGAGGCCGACAATATTTCATTGTCAGCAAAGAAGCGTTGGAAAAATTAAGTTTGAAAATCAATTGATGCACTAACCAAAATTCTCACTCGGTAAAACAGACGATTCCATCAACAACACCTCGACTATAGTGAATAAGCCCACGAGCGGGCTTGTTCATTATAGTCGAGGTGTTTTTTGCTTTTTTATCAATTACTCCATGAAGAACAATACTATTTCTAACGTTAAATAAGATGGAGCAGGAATGAAGCGATAGAAAAGTAAATATAGAGTCCTAAAATATCATTGATGGTGGTAATGAATGGTCCGGATGCGATGGCTGGATCGAATTTTAACGTATTGATAAGGATAGGAACAACTGTCCCGCTGATGGTAGAAAGACTCAGGGTGATGAAAATGGTTATCCCCAGTATGAGCGCGAGGACAGCATTTCTGTAAAAGATGAGAATGACAAGCGATAAAACAATTCCTGCCAAAAGACCGATACACATCCCCACCATAAATTCTTTCCAAATGGTACGTCCGATGCGCTCATCCTGTTCTTTCAAAATCAAGCCTCGAACGGCCACTGCTAGCGACTGGGTTCCTACGTTACCCGCGGAGTCCATGATGATAGGAATAAAGGCGGCTAAAACGACTACTTGATTGAGCGTTTCTTCAAATGAGCTGATTAGACTTGCGCTAAGCATTCCCATAAAGAGTAAGATGATGATCCATGGTGAGCGTGCACGAGCAATTTCCCAGACGGTTTCTGGCCGGTCAAAAGTGGTCGTAATGGCTGAGAACTCGTTAAAGTCTTCAGTTACTTCGTCTTCCATGATGTCCATGATATCATCCACCGTTACAATCCCTCTGAGGATATTTTTGTCGTCCAGGATAGGCAGCGCCACTAAGTCGTAATCTTGTATCAGCCGGGCTACTTTTTCTTGATCATCCTCGAGTCGCGCGTGGATGAAGTGTGAGGACATCCTATCTCCGATCATCACTTCTGCAGGGAGAAGGAATAAATCACGTATGGACAAAATCCCGAGTAAGATACCGTGCGCATCCAAGACATACAGATATTGGATGATTTCTGCAGTTGGAGCTTGTGCACGCACTTGATTAAAGGCTTGATGGACAGTGGAATTGGGAGAAACGCTCACAAATTCTTTTGTCATAATCGAGCCAGCGCTTTGTGACGGGTAAGCCAGCAACTCTTCTAAGTCGGCTCGATCCTGGTCGCTCAGTTGATTCAGAATGGCTTTGCCTTCAGATCCTGTTTTAGCCAACATACTCGCTGCATCGTCGCGTGACATCCTCTGGAGAATTTCCCGCACATATTCGGGTTTAAAATCCTTCAGCAAGTTTGCTTGCTCATCCACATCCATCCAGCCCAGTACATCAGCGAATTCTTTTGCTGTTAAAAAAATTTCGATTTTCTTCTTATTTTCAGGATATAAGCGGCGCAGCACCTCCGCCTGGTCTCGCTCGTGAAGCGTCAGCAAAAGGGTGCGGAATTGCTCGCGGTCATTCTCTTTTAGAACCGCGAAAATGTTATTGTAATAGGACTCGTGTTTGAATACATTTTTTTTCATTATAATCCTCCTCTTGAGAAGGTAGCGAGCCTTCCCGTTTTGTTAAGTTGAATCGTCTCATCCACCTAGCGGGGTCAGGTACCATTCTGCCACCTCCTCAAGAGTCTCCTTTGGGTTTAGTTATATTGACAGTATCTGCTTCATTATAACATTTTTTATATGAATAGATTGCATAGTTGGTGCAGCGGACTATGTCTATTTTGCATATAGCTTTAAAGCCAACTGTAACGACAGGGTATGATTGGTATCGTTTTCTTGATCATACACAATGAGGTCCTGTAAAAAATAATCAATAAATGCCGACCAAGGATCTGTTCTATGGTTTCTTCTTCGCGAAATCGTTAAATCAACAATACCTCCACTATAATGAAGAGGCACACGATTGTGCACAAAACATTATAGTGGAGGTATTTTCTTAAGTTCTATCTATAGTTTTTCTCCATTTGTAGTAATTACCTGCTTATACCAATCAAATGATTTTTTCTTGCTTCTCTCTAAAGTGCCATTGCCATAATCGTCTTGGTCAACGTAGATGAAGCCGTAACGTTTGGACATTTCAGAGGTACTTGCGCTGATTAAATCGATACAACCCCAGCTTGTGTACCCCATAAGATCTACACCCTCTTTGATCGCTTCATTCATTTGCTCAATATGTGCACGCATGTAATCGATACGATAATCGTCGTTGATTGAGCCGTCTGCCTCTACTTTATCATAGGCTCCAAGTCCATTTTCTACGATAAACAACGGTACTTGGTAGCGATCATACATTTTCTTTAAGGTAATACGCAATCCTTTAGGATCGATTTGCCATCCCCAATCAGATGACTCTAAATAAGGGTTTTTCACACCACTGAAGAAGTTCCCTTTTTCCTTCTTCTTATCAGGTGCTCCGCTGGCAACCATTGACATGTAGTAACTAAAGGATAAGTAATCCACTGTATGTTGCAGTAATATTTCTTCATCGCCAGGAAGCATGTCAATCTTAATATCATTTTCTTCAAAATAACTCAACATGAAGCTTGGATAATACCCACGAACCTGAACGTCAGTGAAGAACAGATTCATTTGATCCTCTTTCAGTGCTTCTAATACATCATCTGGACTGCAAGTTTCCGGATAGACTTCCATGCGAGCCAGCATACAACCAATCATGGCATCAGGGATCATTTCATGACAGGCCTTGACCGCTCTGGCGCTGGCTACAAACTGATGATGTAAAGCTTGATAAACCGCTTGCTCCTTGTGTTCTACCTCATCTATCAGAATACCACTACCAATATATGGAGACATCGTTGAAACATTTATTTCATTGAACGTTAACCAGTATTTTACTTTTCCTTTGTAACGATCAAATACCGTTTCTGCATAATGAACAAAGAATTCAACTACGCGTCGATCTGCCCAGCCATTGTATTTTTGAACTAATGTAAGTGGAATTTCATAGTGTGATAACGTCACAAGTGGCTCAATGCCATATTTCAATAATTCATCGAAGACTTTGTCATAGAAAGCTAGCCCTTCTTCATTTGGCTCTGTCTCGTCACCATTTGGAAAAATACGAGGCCAAGAGATGGACATACGGAATGTTTTAAAACCCATTTCTGCAAACAGTGCAATATCTTCTTCATAACGGTGATAGAAGTCGATACCACGGCGTTTCGGGAAATTGTCGCCACCTTTTCCTGCTAAAAGATCTTCTAATTCTTTTTTGCTTCTGACATCCATTTCAATTTCATTTCCACGCTCTTCTTTTGGTACAAATTGAACCATATCAAAAATGGAAAGTCCTTTACCACCCTCGTTGTAAGCTCCTTCTAATTGGTTTGCAGCCGTAGCTCCACCCCATAAAAAACCTTTTGGAAATGTCATATGCTATTCCTTCTTTCGACTTTTTTTGTTTCTGATTTCATTATAATTTAGTGATGCAAAAAAAACTGGTCAAAAGGAGACCAGTTTAAGGCTGAGAAGGATGGTGCTATTGGAATCAATGGAACAATACATCAAACAATCTTAATAAGGTTTGACTACTGACAGCACTATTTTCAATTTTTCCGCATTGTAAAATTTCATCAAACAATTCCAGATGTTGATGTGGCTCCGAGAAGGTAATGAGTAATTTCTTTCCCTTTGTCTTTTTAAGTTTTTCAAATAAGAGGAATTCCTCTGAGAGTAAGTATACCTGGATAGAAATAGTGATGATCATATCTTCCTCTGTCAATATATCCAGAGCATCCATTTGTTTAAAAATGTTTGTATTGCATTCACAAAATTTCCCTGCCAGAAGTATTTTTTTTTGCAACTCCAAAGCTTGGATTTGATTCTTTTCAAAACCTAGTATGACAACTCTGCGGGATTTGCTGATCTGTTTTACGATCCGCTCGATCTGTTCTTTTGGGATATTTTCAATTATTTCCACGTTTTCTTTTAATTGCGCTATAAAGCTATCGCCACTTAGGGCAGTATCGTTTTTTTCAAGAGATGCCCCATACTTCATTACAGAATTTCTTAAGCTTGAAAAATTTCTGAAACCAATTCTTTTGCAGAAACGATTAATTGTAGAAGGCGCTACATTACATACCTCTGCGACTGTTTCTAATGAAAATCCCTCGATTTTATGAGAATTTTCGAGCAATGTTTTCGCTATGTGGTAGTTAATATCTTTATCAAGAGAATTGTTTATGTAAGCTAAAAGATTATAAATCAATGTTTCCACATTTCCCACCTCTTCAATTGAATTCAATCACTTCATTATTTTAACATTTATACAGACTTAGTACAGAGGGGAGGGATGATAAGAGATACAGTTGCAGAAAGAAAGACAAGTAAAAGGTGAAGAAATAAAGAAAACGCTTGCCTTGAAGTGGACTTTAACAAGTAAACTAATAATGAACAACAGGACAATGGTATTCAGCTTCATTCTTTTGTTCAAATATAGGAATTTATACAATTTTCCAGAGTGAAAGTGCATCACCGTGGGTGTTTCACAAGTTTGCAAAATGTTTCATGCACCTAAAATGATGTCCAGCTTCACGGGTAAGCCCTTCGGAAATTAGATAAATCTGACCCATTGCGCTCTACGATGCTCATTCAGGGCCAGATTTCCTAAATTTCTTTCAGGGCTGAACGAACCCGTTCAGCTTTTCTTACATAAAAATAGAAGGGGAGTAACGATATGAATAAACGTACTTTAGGCAGTCAAGGATTAGTGACATCGGAATTAGGTTTTGGTTGTATGGGTTTGAATCATCACAGAGGGCCAGTGAAAGATCGAAATGAAATGATGAAAGTTGTGCGGCATGCATTTGATGCCGGCGTGACGATGTTTGACACCGCAGAAGTATATGGTCCCTACACCAATGAAGAATTAGTCGGTGAAGCTATTCAAACATTTCGTAAAGAGATTCAATTAGCGACAAAAGGCGGCTTTAACATTAAGGGAAATTCCTACTACCCAGAGAGCAAGAAAGAAACGTTGAGAAATTCTCTAGAAGGCTCTTTAAAACGTTTGGGAACGGATTATATTGATTTGTACTATATTCATCGAGTGGATCCTAATATTCCGATTGAAGAAGTGGCCCAGACTATACAGGAATTTAAGAAGGAAGGGAAAATACTGCAGTGGGGATTATCTGAGGCGAGTGCAGAAACAATTCGTCGTGCACATCACGTCGAACCTTTAGCAGCTGTCCAAAGCGAATATTCTATTTGGTGGAGAGAATTGGAAAAAGAAGTGATCCCGACTTTGGAAGACTTGAAAATTGGTTTAGTTGCCTACAGTCCTTTGGGTAGAGGATTTCTTACCGGAAAATTGACAAGAGATGCTATAGCTAGCGAAAACGATAATCGTGCAGAACTTCCACGTTTTACTGAAGAAGCTTTCAAAGCTAATCAAGTAGTTCTGGACCTGTTGCAAAAGATTGCCAATGAAAAAGAAGCGACGATTGCGCAAGTATCGCTGGCTTGGTTATTGGCACAAAAAGATTGGATTGTACCCATCCCAGGAACAACAAAATTGAGTAGAATAGACGAAAATACGGGTGCAACGGCTATTCATTTCAGCAAGCAAGAGCTGAACGACATCAACCGTGCAGTGGATCAATTAGAAATTGTAGGAGATCGTTATAATCAAGAACAAAACAGCCGAACAGGTAAATAATGCCTGCTGTAGATAGTGATTTTCCTCTTATGGGTTCAGTTGTGTCCAACTAAATTTATATCATTGTGAGAAAGTTATTTGATACATCCAAGTTTCTCTTTTCGGAAGCCGACTCGCTTCAAGTGTAAATACTTTATAATAGGGGTTATTCCTTATATAATGGCAGTGTAACGAGCAAGGTTTGGACACATGGTTACTGTAGGCTTCTATATAAGAAGGAGGAGTAAAAAATGGACTTTCTTTGGTCATTAATTGTCGGTGGTATTTTAGGCGCACTCGCTGGAGCTTTTCTGGGTAAAGATGTTCCCGGTGGCATTATCGGAAATATCATTGCAGGTTTTGTTGGTTCCTGGTTAGGTGTAACATTGTTCGGAGCTTGGGGACCTGCAATCGGAGGATTTTATATCGCACCTGCACTAATAGGAGCCATCATCTTGATATTCGTTCTTTCCCTTATCCTTAAAACGATGAAAAAATAAGTTTGTTCTGCACATCAACCAGACGCGCGATGTCAGAATGAATTCAAAAACAGATAATGCTGGTCAGCCGTACTTATGGTTGGCTAGCATTATCTGTTTTTGTGCCCATTGCACAGAGTCGGTGTAAAAACGTGCAAGGTACACATACTCAAAAAACAGTCAGCTTGCTATAGTGAATGCTATAGTAACCGCTTTAATGGGTTGCTGCCGTAAGCTAAAAAATTATCTAAAAGGGGATACAAATATAATGAGTGGCTACAACACAGTATTAGCAAGAAATACAGAAAACGCACCAAAAAGTTCGCTATCTACACAATCGGTAGCTTTTTCCCATTACAATCATCTATCCGCTCAGTTACCGCTGGATCCAAAGACAGGCAAAATGGTAGCCGGTGGCGTGAAAGAGCAGGCGGAACAATGCCTGAAAAATATGAAAGCAATCGTCGAAAGTGTTGCCCATGTTATGGATGATGTGGTCGCAGTCACTGTATTCCTTAAAGACAGCGCTGATATGGCGGCTGTAGATGAAGTTTACACAACCTTTTTCCAAAACGGTGTTCCTGCACGGACAACGCTCGCAGTTTCAGCGCTGCCTATGGATGCTTTGGTGCAAATGGAGGCACTTGTGTCAAACGGGGAAGGTACCATTCCAAATGCGCCGCAAGCAGGCGATCTCGTAAAGGTTACAAATAATACGTCGCATGCGCCAGTAAGTCCGTTATCTGCGCAATCGGTAGCTTTTTCTCATTACAATCATCTATCCGCTCAGTTACCACTGGATCCAGCAACAGGCAAAATGGTAGCCGGTGGCGTGAAAGAACAGGCTGGACAGTGCTTGAAGAACATAAAGGCAATTTTAGAAAGTATGGATGTTCCTTTTGACGACATTGTTAAAGTAAATATCTTCCTTAACGATCTCTCGGATATGGAAGTTGTAAATGAAGTTTATACAACCTTTTTCCCGGACTCAGCTATCGCTAGAGCCGTAGCCTATGTCCCAGCCCGGACAATTATTGCGGCTTCAGGATTACCGCTGGATGCTTTGGTACAAATCGAAGCGGTGGTATCACACGGAGATGGTACACCTCCGCAAGCAGTAGAAGACAGACACGGGCTCATCATAGAAGCCAGAAATACGGAAGATGCGCCTAAAGACGCACTGTCTACACAAACGGTAGCTTTCTCTCATTACAATCATCTATCCGCTCAATTACCGCTGGATCCAAAAACTGGCAAAATGGTAGCCGGTGGCGTGAAAGAGCAGGCTGAACAATGCTTGAAAAACATCAAGGCGATTGTTGAGAGTATCGATCACGCAATGGACGATGTGGTCAAAGTAACTGTGCTTCTTAAAAATTATGCTGATATGGCTGCTGTAGATGAAGTTTATACAACCTTTTTCCCAAGCGGTATTCCTGCACGGACAACATTTGCAGTTTCAGCGCTGCCGCTGGATGCTTTAGTCCAGATCGATGCAGTTGTATCAAACGCCGAAGGAACACCTCCAATAGCTTAAAAAAATAGCCGGATACTCCGCGATTTTTCGCGGAGTATCCGGCTGTTTTTAATTTTAGCGGACTACTTAGACTGTGCAATGACTGCAAAATAATTATCGGCTAGCCTAAGTTAACGGAATCCAGTCGTTATACACATTTGTATCTAACAAGATGCGCTATAATATTAGCATAGAATCTAGCTTTACTTCACGACTTATACAGTAGATAAAATAAGTAATGAGAGGGCTGAAAAAATGAAGAATATCGTTTTATACAAAAGCAGATATGGGAATACTTTTCAGTATGTGACTTGGATTGCTGAAGCACTCCATTGGGAAATCAGAGATTTTTCGGAGTTCAAAAAGGAGGAGATCAACGAATATCAGAACATCATTTTTGGAACGGGTGTATACATGGGCAAAATGAATCAAATCAAAAAAGTGCTGAAATGGTTTGAAGACAAGCCCATTATTATTTTTGCCTGTGCCGGTAACAACAATGTACGAGAAGATATTGAGGTGATCAAGCGGAATAATTTTACGGAAGAACAGTTGGCATTCCACAATTTTTTTTATCTGCCTGGAGGTGTTGATTTTTCAAAAGTGCAAGGACTATTTAAAAGCATGTTAAACGTGTTCAGAAAAGTCCTGGAGATGAAAAAAAACAAAACGGAAGAGCAGAAAGCTATTCTTGAAGGATTTTATCATCCGACTAATTATGTCGACAAAAAACACATTGAACCTATTCTTGCCTTTGTTCAAAAATCCGATATTCCATAAGAGGCATAACTAAAGCAAATCTTGAAAGCAGCAAAAGAATAGTGCGCAATAGCTGAATCATCATGATGACAAATGGAGGGAAAGAAAATGAAACTTAAAACAAAATCATGGATCAACGCAATTTTTTTGATTGTCACATTAATCGTAAATGGCATGGGTGCTTTTGGTATCATCAACGGTCTTTCACAAAAAGAAGTTTCTGATATGTATCAAACGCTCATCACACCCGCACCTTCAACTTTTAGTATTTGGAGCGTTATATACACTTTCTTAATCATTTCTATTGTTGTCATGATTTTCAAGAATCAAGATTCTTACTATGAGCGAGCAGTTGATGAGATCAGTTTTTTGTTCTGGCTATCCTGTGCTTTAAATATAGTGTGGATTGTTAGTTTTTCTTATAATTTAATCGGATTGTCAACAATTTTCATATTTGCATTCTTGATCGTCATGGTTTTAATCGTAGAGCGCGTTGGTAAAATTCAGACAAGTGGACGGTTCTTGCTGCCGATTACTTTTGGATTGTATTCAGGGTGGCTTTTTATAGCAACAGTGGTAAATATAGCAGCTGGGCTTGTAAAAGCAGAATGGGGGAGATTTGGAATCTCTGAAGAAATCTGGAGTTCGGTCATTCTTCTTGTTGCAGTTGGCTTGACGCTACTGGTTCTGCTAAAAACAAAAAATGCACTATTCCCAATTCCGATTGCTTGGGCATATTTTGGGATCTATAATTTTTTATCAGCGCCAGAAGGTTTCCAAGGGAAATATACTTTGTTGCCAAATGTGGCTTTAATAGGAATCGTTCTTTTGATCGGCTTATCAGCGATTCAATTCTACAAAAACAAGTATATGGTTATGCCGAGTGCTTTGGATCAAAACAAATTAGCTTAAGAGTAGTGCCCAATAAGAGACAGTTGGAACGGAGTGCCTCTCCATTTCCAACTGTCTCTTTCGTTCGATTGGAGCTATTCCATGAATGATAAAGTACCAAAATCCGCTATTAAAAGAGTAAGGAAAGAACTGTGATGACTAGGAGAAACGTAAATAGCGCATTGGCCACTAGCCCGACTTTAAGTAATTTTCTGTGTGAAGCTGCTGAATAGTTGGGAATACTTTCTAAATCTAACTGGTTGTATTGTTCCATCATATCGTCTACATTTTTGATTTCGCTGTAATATCCAGGACTGTCTGACAGATAGTGTTGAGCGTAAGGAAAGTATACCACTTCATCCGGCACACTGCGGAATAGGCCTTCGAACCAAGTGTTTTGCATCATGTTGACCTGCTCGATGGGGATCCGATAGCCTTTTTCAACTTCTCTTGAATCAAACTTTAAGGCTTAAAAGCATACCAAACAAATACGCTATAAAACATTCCAATAATAGAAGCAATGTATCCCATAAGAAGAAGTATATCTATTCTTTTTATTCTTCTTAAATTCACAAAAAATATTTTTTTTGCGTAAAATACTAAAACAATTAAACATAGGACTAGTAGGAATAGCTGGGCAATTCCTATTGGAAAGTATCCTAAATAAACAGGACTCACCAAGTATAGAAAATATGTGCCCAGAAATAGAATATCAATTATTACTAAAGTAAGAAAATTTTTCTTGGTACTCAACTGAGAATCCTCCTTTTACTAGATTGATTTTCGCAACTCTAGCTTCACGGGTTAGCTCTTCGGAAAGGATAAAGGAACCCTTTGTCTCTACGAGCCAAGGATACTATTCGACTTGTCATGGTTCTTGCTATCTTTGATGACTTAGAAACATGATGCACTTAACCGATTAGGTCACAGTGTTTCCTTAACAAGGGCTGAACGAACCCGTTCAGCATTTCTTACTTTGGATCATTTTGATTTTTCGACTTTTATAATCCCCATGCCGGGAATCTGCGGAGGGATGGACATCGTGGTGGGTGCATGCTCGACTAAGGTGACGGTCACGCTGTCTCCGTTTTCCAATGCTGACAGCGGTATATTTTCACCGGAGGATAAGTCGGTCAAGGGAACACCTTCCATCAACAGGATGACTTCATCGAAAGAAGCAGCTTCCGAAGATTCTACAGGAACTAAGTCAGACACGAATAAACCACCTTCATGCGTTTCGCCGCTGTCGATAACCGTTCCTGTATACAGTACAGTTGCTTCTTCATTTTCCGCAACCTCACTATTTATGCTCGCCTGTGAACTCGCAGCACCACAGCCACTCAGCAGAGCCGTAGTGAGAAAGCATAAGATTAACTTTTTCAAACAAATTCCTCCTTGTTGTTCAGATAATCCAAGTATAACCCACACGACAATAAATGTTCAAATATTAACTCAAATGTAAAATAAAGTCTCCAGGTTAAATCGCTTATGCCTTGTTAAGTCTCCGTAAAGTAGTGCTTACTATATTGCGAAGGAGAAAGCGAAGTCGTTTTTTTAAATACCCTACTAAAATAATTTAAATCATTGAATCCTACCATGAGCGCAACCTCTGTAATCGATACATTTCCCCGTTCCAAGTAGCGTTTCGCCTCTTCTATTCTCTTTTGATTAATATAGTCAACGATGCTCTTGTTCGTTTCTGCTTTGAATTTACGTGAAAGATGTGAGGCATTCACGTAAAGTTCATCAGCAATGATAGATAATGATAAATCCTCTTCTAGATGCATATGGATGTAATCCACGGCCTTTTTAACAAGAAGACTATAATGACGGGTAGAAAAATCTCTTACAGCTGCACAGTATTCATAAACCATCGCTTCCCCCAACTGTTTTAAGACGGAAAGACTGGAGGCTCTTTCAATCAAAATCGCAAATTTTTCGGAAATATGATGAATGTAAAGAGGATGAACACCGCCTCTTTCAGCTGCGGTTCTAGAAATTGTATTCATAACCAATACGATATTCTTTGCAGATCGAATAGGGCTTTCAGGTATTCGATTTAAAAAAATCAATAAAATATCTTTGTTGGAGTCGTTTAAAATACGGGTAATTTTATCTTTATTTCCTTGGGCGATAGCATCGACAATCTCTTTTTCTAATCGAAAACGCTCCTCTATCTGATCGTTACTCTCAGCTATTGCTAGTTTTAATTCTTCTCTATTGAGAGTGGAGACAACCCGTTCTGCCCCTAGCGATTGCGTTTCAATATAAGCATGTGCAAATAAATTTACGAGTAATTCACCGATGCTTTGGGCGTTTTTTCTGCTGACAACGGATAAAGAGTGATAAAATTCTTCGAGTGATTTTCGTTCGCTTATAGGTGCGTTGTTTTTCGCAACAATATCGCTGATTAATCCAATATCTCTTTGATGTCTAAAACAGAGTTAGAAGGCATTAATGCCAAACAACAGATGGTTGAACTGATTAGACAAAACTTTAATCATCCGTCTATCCTGTTCTGGGGAATCCAGAATGAAATTCAAATTAGTGGGGAAAGACCTGAGCTAAGGAAACTCGTGAATGAATTGAATGAGTTAACGAAAAAGGAAGACCCTACCCGATTGACTACAATGGCAAACGTCATGTTCGTTGAAGATGAAGATGACTATAATTATGTGACGGATACGATTGGATACAATAAATATTTTGGTTGGTATAACGGTGAAGCAGGGGACTTTGCGGGCTGGTTAGATGGTTTCCATAAGAAAAATCCGACTGTAAAACTGGCGATTTCAGAATATGGTGCAGAAGGAATTTTACAATACCATAGCAGTGAACCAAAAATAAAAGACTATTCTGAGGAATACCATGCGCTTTACCATGAAACCGTGTGGAAGATTTTTGAAAAACGTCCTTTCCTTTGGGCAACGTATGCATGGAACATGTTTGACTTCGGTGCGAACATCAGAGATGAGGGCGGTGTACAGGGAAGAAACAACAAAGGGCTCATCACCTATGATAGAAAGATTAAGAAGGATGCTTTTTATCTGTATAAGGCACATTGGAGTGATGAAAAATTTGTGCATATTACAGGCAAACGTTTTGTCGATCGGACGGATGATACGATCGATATCAAAGTCTATTCTAACTGTAATGAAGTGAACCTATCTGTAAATGGAGGGGAAACGACTACCCTTACAAGTGAGGATAAAATCTTTGTCTTTGAAAACATTTCCCTGAAAGAGGGCGTAAATGAAGTCAAGGTATTCGCCAAGGATGGGAACACTAGCCTGCAAGATATAGCGATGTTCAATAAAGTGGACAACCCGAACGAAAGTTATTTTACCCCTGAAGAAGAAGGGGGATTCGTCGCCAACTGGTTCGATATGCCGGAATTAGGCGATGTGGAAATGGAAGAACTTGTTATAACGGATGATGTCTACTCTACCCGTTGCACAGTGGGGGAACTTTTTAAAAACGAAGAAACAAAAGCGATCGTAACGACATACTTAGGTAACGTGGAAGAACATCCGATGTTCGATATGATGCAAGGTTTTACAATCGATGCCATGTCTCAAATTGCATCCGATCAATTTAGCGAAAAAATGCTGTACACCCTCAACAAGAAACTATCCCAAATTAAAAAAAGTGAACAGTAAGGATGAACTTCTAACTGAACTACTCTTTATCACATACAATCACGACCAAAGCGGCTGCGATAAAATCCCAACTAAATAGAAAAATAGACGCGAGCTTACCTAAGTTAGGTAAGGTTACGTCTATTTTTTTTCTTCCTACGCAGGGGTATGGTGAATAAAAAGGGTATCTTTTGTTGATAAAATTATAAAAGAGTCACTATTTTCTTGCTGTTTTCAGACCTAACGGAATGTCAATCAATCTATCGATTTAATGCAACACTAGGGTTCAAATGCCGTTTATTTACTCTTTTGTAAAAACTTATTAATTAAATTATACGTAGTGTTTAGAATGTAACCAATCAGAAATACGGAGATTAAAGGACCAATAATAAGATGCTGATTAAGCAACCAAGCAATAATAAAGAGACACAGATCGCCTAAACTTCTAATCAACCCAATTGAGTTCTTAGTGACCTTACTAATCCAAAAAACACATGCATCATAAGGTACTTTACCTAGATTTGCACTAGTATATATACCGGCTCCAATCCCAAGTAATAAAATACCCATAATTAAGAAAAGAAAGTTGCCCGGATTACTGAGTCCTTGGTTTAATGTATATTCGGCAGTTGCTCCAACAATATAAGGTTGGAGAATACTCCCAATACCTAATTGAGCGCGGTCATAAAGTAAAGGTGGAATCAGCATTAGTAAAGTGATGATCATATTGGATTGATTTAAAGTTAAATTAGTATGAAGTGAAATCCCTTGCCAGACCCAAGAAAGAGAATCGCTCCCATAACCTGTTGATATGGATAATGAAACTCCGAAGCCCATGACTAAAGATCCGAATAAAAGAAGAAAGAAACGAAATAATGAGGTTAGATTAAATTTATTTTTCATTTAAATTTTCACCGTTACTTTTAATTACTTCTTGATACCAATAAAAAGATTTTTTCGGAATACGTCTGAATGTTCCCTTACCGAAATTATCTCGGTCAACATAAATAAAACCATAGCGCTTAGCCATTTCACCAGTTCCATTAGAAATAGAATCAATACATGCCCATGAGGTATAGCCGATTAATTCGACACCATCTAGAGTGATTGCGTCAGACATGGCTTTGATATGTTCTTTATGGTATTCAATTCTATAATCATCATGAATCTCATCAGTTTCTGTTAAATTATCGACAGCCCCTAAACCATTCTCTACAACAAACATAGGTTTGTTGTAACGATCATAAATTTCATTGATTGTAATTCGAAATCCTAATGGATCAATTTGCCAACCCCATTCGCTAGTTTCTAAATAAGGATTGATTTCTGAAGCAAAAATATTGCTTTCGGTTTGATTCGCAGCATCAGGTTGGGCGCTGCTTACTCTTGAAGAATAATAAGAAAAGCTAATAAAATCTACAGTGTGGTCTCTTAAAACTTCGATATCACCATCTTTAATAGGAAGAGTGAGATTTTGTTGTTCGATTTGTTTTAAATAATAATTAGGGTAGCTTCCTCTTACTTGGACATCTGAAAACATATAGCTTTCACGTGAATCTTGGATGGATTTCCATACATCTTCTGGACGCGGCGTCTGAGCATAATAACTTCCAGCAGCCAACATACATCCAATTTGAAAATCAGGGTTTATTTTTTTAGCAAGCTGAGTTGCTTTAGAGCTGGCGACTAATTGATGATGGATCACATCAGTTGTAATCTGCTTTCTATTATCCTCTGGTTTAAAAGTTAAGCCTGTTGCTACAAAAGGGAAATGTAAGACCATATTGATTTCATTAAAAGTAAGCCAATATTTGACATAATCTTTATAATGAGTAAACACTGTTTCAGTGAATTTTAAATAAAAATCAATAGTTTGACGATTCTTCCATCCACCATATTCGTCAACTAAATACATAGGGATATCAAAATGATTGATGGTTACTAAGGGTTCAATATTATATTTTCGACACTCTTTAAAGACATTCAGATAGTAATCCAGGCCTAACTGGTTAGGTTTGGATTCATTTCCCTTAGGATAAATTCTTGACCAAGAGAGGGATAATCGGTAGACTTTGAATCCCATTTGGGCCATCAGTGCAATATCCTCTTTGTAATGGTGATAATGGTCAATGGCGACTCTTGATGGAAAGAAAGTATCCTCTGGTAAAGATTTAGGATCCAAATTTCCTGTACCTACTTGGAAACGTGATTCCCCGTAAGGCATATAATCTAAATTTGAAAGGCCTCGTCCATCAATAGTGTAAGCTCCTTCTGTTTGATTCGCAGCAGTTGCTCCGCCCCATAAAAAATTGTTTGGAAATGACATATATATTCCTCCTTGTTCTTATCACAAAGTATAAGGGGTATGTCGGTAATCAAAAAGGAAGTTTCTTTAAAAGAAACTTCCTTGACGAACAAGCTTAATAGGTTTGCTTTAAATTGAGGATTAATAAGTCAATAACATATTTAAAAAAGTAGGCATTGAATTTTTCATATTGTATGGGAACATGTAACTGTTTCCCTTTGAATCTTATATTACTCTGACAACTTATGAGCCATTTTGTTCCATTTGTTTCCTCAAGTCTCTTCACTACGCGTTTGTTGTACTTGAAAGTATTGCCGTCTATACTGAGTACTAATAATAAATCATTGTCGTTAATATCGTAGGAATGATTAAAATCAACATCGCAAATAATAACATTCTTGTTGATCACTTGTAGTTCTGTTTGGATCTGATGGCAGAGGTAACGAGCATCGCCTTGAGCAAACACATATATAGTATTTGCTGAGGTAAGCTGTTTAATTAATAACTCCAGGCGATTATAATCTAAAGAATTTGTTAGAGAGTTAAGAAAATAAATCATAGTATTTGTAAAATTTAAAATATTATCTTTCATATTATCATATACATCAAAATCGTGACGGCGTCTCTCTAAGGATTCAAGGTATTCTAAGCAAGCATCTTTAAAGTCAATGTACGTTTTATAGTCTAAATATCTGACATATTTAGAAATTTGACTTTTTGATACAAACGTTCTAATAGCAACCTCATCCATTGTAATATAAGGAATCTCATGAATATGTTCTTGAAAAAATAAACTCAATATATAGAAAGTTGAATTTTTTTTATAGGAATTTGTCACATCATTTAGTTTATCCATTATCAATTATATCAGTCCTTTATAATGTGAAGTTAAAACAGAGAGAATAAATAGCTCAATGAAGTGACTAAGGGCTTATTCAAAAACAACATCAAGGGAACCGTAATCGTGATGGTAAGCATTGGTTGTCAACACCGGTTCAAAAATGTTGTTTTTCACCGGTTTAAAAAATGTCGTTTTTCAGCGGTCAGACGATGTTGCTTTTCACCGGCTTCTGCCGAAAAACAACGGGGGACTGTCTTTTTTCACCGGTCGATCACGGAGGATCGTCCGGTGTTTTTTTCTTGGAACGCTGCTCGCGTTCCAGCTTGTAGTCTTTCATGCGATATGAGTTTCCGGTGATCTGGAATACTCTGGAATGGTGGATCAGGCGGTCAAGAATGGCTGCTGTCACGGCGCTGTCCTGAAAAACGTCTCCCCATTTGGAAAAGGGAATGTTAGTCGTCAGGATGGTGGAATGCACCTCGTGCCTCAACCGGATCAGTTGGAAGAGGAGACTGGCCTCTTGTTTGGCAATAGGCAGGTAGCCGATTTCATCGATGATTAGGAGCTCGTAGTTCGAATAACGTTTTAAAACCCGTTCGAGTGTTCCTTTTTCATAAGCTGATTGGAGCTTTTGGATCAGCTCATGACAGTTGATGAATATGGCCTTAACGCCTTGATGGCAGGCTTCCACGCCGAGGGCAGTCGCCAAATGCGTTTTCCCGACACCTGAATTACCGATGAATATAATATTTTCGGCTTTTTCAAGAAAGCCCATGTGCTGCAGATCCAGAATTTCATGCCGGTTGATGCTTGGCTGAAAGTAGAAATCGAAGTCTTTGAGTGCACGAATGACCGGAAACCGCGCGTTTTCTACAGCACGCTCCACTTTCCGATCGGACCGAAACGCCAGCTCTCGATTGGTTAATTCCAGTAGGGCTTCCGTGAAGGGAATCGCTTCGCGGTTTACGACTTCCTGGTAGTTGGGGAAGTATTCCCGCATCCGAAGCAGACCGAGTTTTTCAAAATTATTGAGGAGTTGGACATGGTTACTCATTGCAGCACCTCCTACACATCATCATACTGCGCCAAAGAATTTTCAATGAACGCATAGATTTCTTCGTCCTCTTTATGCTTAAACACATCAGACTTCAAAATCTCGTAGGCGTCATGAGTGTCGTACGTATAGGATCGCTTTTTTTCACTAATCGGATGCGTTTGAATCAATTCTCCATTATAATAAATGTGTATGAATGCGGTAGTGAGTCGAATTTCGACTTCCTCGCCGATATATTTAATGGGAACGGAGTACTTACTCGTTCGAAATTGGACCATGGATTCTGTGCTGACGATACGGCGAATATCGTCACAACTGTATTCAGCCAACAGTTCAAAATCGAATGCCTGTAGGTGCTCTTTTTCGTGTTCCCATAAGTCGATTGGCCGTTGGCCTGTCGCTTGGGAAACCTCATAATTGAGCTCTTCGGCTAAATCATGGACGTAGTGACATAACTCGAGCTCATCATCAAATTCGCCATTCATAACGCGCAACCGTTCGCAGGTTCTTGCCAAAGCCTCCACTTTTCCTTTTGTCTGAGGCCGGAACGGACGACAAGCGATAGGCTGAAAACTGGCATCCTTACTGAAGGCGTAGAAGGTGTCGTGGAAGACGACCTTTTTGTATTGGGATTTGGCATGATTGACCACTGTTTTCATATTGTCGAACCAGATTTCCCTGGGTACACCGCCGGTTAAATAAAAGGCATCGTTTAAGCACATGAATAACGTATCTTGCTTTTTCTCAAAAGTCAGTTCCAAATATTTCATGCGTGAATAACCCAGCACGTACAAGAAGATATTGAATGTGACGGGCCGCCCGGAACTCGTGTAAAGGGTCATATTCTCCTTCCAATCCACTTGCGCCGACAGACCAGGGTTCGTTTCAATTCGAATTGTTGCCTTCTTGGTTTTTGTTTGTTTCAGTGTTCGGCAATAGTCCCGAAGAATCGTGATTTTTCCTTCGTATCCTCGCCGTTTAAGGAGCGAATAAATCGCCGTAGCGGAACAGCCTTCCGAAACCTTTTCGTCAATCAGGGTCCGATAAGGATCCAATTTACTGGCTTTCTCCGGCACGGGTTTCCTGGGCTTAATCAACTCAGGATTCTGTTGTTCCTCAAAGTGTTTTTTAATGGTACGTGGATCACTGTCGTATTGACGTGCCATCTGTGCAAAATTTGGTTTGATGTCGTTCATAATGTAGAACCTCACTCCTTCTCGAATATCTTTTCTCATGCTCATTACCTCCTTGTGTAGATGAGATGAAATAAGTATATTCAAAAAAATGTATGATTTCCGACATTTTTCAAACCGTTGTTTTCCTACATTTTACTACCGGCGTTAACACATTGGTATCTAGAATTGTTCAGAATGGACACGTTCTTTCCCATAAATCATAGGATTATTTTTGTTTAATACACAGTCATGTCGTTAGCCATTTTGTAAGGGTCTTAGATAGGTCATTCACCCTCATTATAAAGGATTTTTTTATGCTATGGAATGATCAAAATTTTCATGCTACGCCAGTGGTATTTTATATTCGCTTACCCTTCGTTATAAAAGAAGACTATTAAAGACTCGGTTATATCATTTTTACTCTTTAAAAAAGAATGCCGCAATCAATTGTCCGCACCGGTTCAAAAATTTCGTTTTTAGTGATAGGAATTTGTAAAATTTTTTCAACTCAAAAGTGCATCACCGTAGGAGTTTCACAAGCTTGCAAAATGTTTCATGCATCTAAAATGATGTCCAGCTTCACGGGTAAGCCCTTCGGAAATTAGATAAATCTGTCCTATTGCGCTCTTCGATGCTCAGTCGGACAGATTTCCTAAATTTCTTTCAGGTCTGAACGAACCCGTTCAGCTTTTCTTATGATAGCCAATGTTGAATTTCATCGGCTACAGCCGAAAAATAACGACTCTATGTCAGTTCTCATCGTTTGATCAGTAAGCGCAGTCGTATGTGCTAGAATAGAATATTATAAGGTCAGAAAAGCTAATGAAAGAAGTTGGGAACAGTATGACATTTCAACATTTGAAATATTTACTCACAGTTGCAGAGAAAGGGTCAATTACAGAAGCGGCAAAGGGATTATTCATTTCACAACCGAGTCTTTCAAATGCGATTAAAGAGGTGGAGAAAGAAATCGGGTTCAGTATTTTTACGCGAAGTCGGACGGGAATTGCCTTGACAAAAGAAGGCATGGAATTTTTAAGCTATGCAAGACAAGTAGTGCAACAGATGGATTTGCTGGAATCAAAATATGTTTTTAATGTACCCGTAAAACAGCGGTTTTGTGTTTCAACACAGCACTACACGTTCACGGCTAATGCGTTTGTGGAAATGGTGCAACAGTTCGGACAGGAACGTTTTGAATTTATCTTAAATGAAGCACAGACATTTCAAATCATTGATGATGTGAAGAATCGTTTTAGCGATGTAGGCATACTCTTCATAAGCAACAGCAATGAAACCATCATGCGAAAAGTGTTAGAGAAAAATAATTTGGACTTTTATGAGTTATTTAGCGTCAGCCCCCATGTATTTTTGAGAACGGATCATCCCTTGGCAAAAAGGGGTGTTGTCACCCTTAAAGATTTAGAGCCTTACCCTCGCTTAAGTTTTCTTCAAGGCAATTACAATTCCACTTATTTTGCAGAAGAACTTTTCAGTATGGAACCTGCAGAAAAGAGTATCAAAGTCAGTGATCGTGCGGCAATCGTGAACCTCATGATTGGTTTGGATGGTTATACGATTTCCAGCGGAATTTTCCCGAAATATCTGCATGGCGATTCTATCGTGGCACTTCCACTTGCAGAGAATGAACAAATGCGTATTGGGTACATTTTAAACAAAGGGCAAGCACTATCAGAATTGGGGGTAACATATACTGAGGCTTTGCGACAATACAGAGTATAATTTTTATATTTTTATCATAGTTTTAAACTATGGAAAAACATAAAATATCGGAATAACCTATACAAACAGGGTTTATGTTATAGTCTAAAAAAACAGAAAGGAAGAAAATAATGCCTGGATATGTATTAGGGAATTTCTTTATTTATGCGATAATTAACGCGTTTACTCCGGGGCCGGGGAATATTTTAGCATTGAATACAGTCACAAATTATGGATACAAAAAAGGTCGCTCTTTATTTTTTGGCATCTTCGCAGGGTATTATGTAGTTCAAATTATCTGTGCACTGTTTGTCTATGGTGTGAGTGCTTTTATGCCGAATATCCTTGGCATAATGAAATATATTGGTGCTGCGTATATTCTATGGCTCGCCATTCATATCACGGTAAGCAAACCTGAGTCAGAAAGTACTGAAAAATCGGCCTCTTTTTTTAAAGGATTCTTGCTCCAATTTGTGAATGTGAAAATCTATTTGTTTGGTATAACCGCTCTGACCGGATATATAACGGATTACTACACTTCTTTTTTTGATCTAATATTGTTTGAACTGATTGTTGCCACAATCGGAACCATTGCCACAATCACTTGGATTGGAATGGGTATGATGATACAAAGGATGTATCAAAAACATTTTAGGCTCATCAATATTATTCTGGCAGCTTCATTGCTGGAGTGTATTTATAGTATGCTAAAGTGAGTGTGGAATTTTATCGCATAAGTCTTAAAAAATGAGGGTGGTATGCGGTAATAAAAATAGAAGATATTAAATTCAATGCAAATAGCAAAACTGATTACGCGCCCCATAATCAGTTTTTTATTTTGTCTGGGTGCATAAGTTAGACAGCACTCATGCGGTTATAACTTAAAAGCAAAGACTACAGGAAAATAAAGTATACTTTTCTGTTAGTCATATTTCCGTTTCAATTGGGATATGACTCTTTTCTTTTTGTCTGTTTAGAGTGTAACCAAAATCGTCACCTGTGAAATGTTGTTTTTATTACTTTTTTAATGAAAACGAGAAATGTTGGTTAAATATTAACTAATAAGAGAGAAGGTAAGGCAGGTTACGTATTCGTATCAATCATCGATTAAAATTTATCTCTTTCATAAATTATTGGGCAGCTGCTATCAAATCAGCCATTCTCCCGAGTCTAAATCTATAAATTTATCTAACGTTATTTCAGATTTAAAGGTTTCCCCATATTCACCTCTACGAGTCTGTTGATCTAATTTAAAAGGTATATTATAAAATCGATCTTTAGCTGTTTTAGTTATCATATTATTTTTGATGAAATATGATATGACCTTTTTATGTGCATCTATATCATCACAATTGAGATAAAAGCAGGCTACACCTGTTTCGGCATTACTATGTTTGGCTTGTGTAACAATTCTATCCTTTACGGCGTTCTCACATTTTTCCGCTGCAACTTTTTTGTCCTTAAAAAAATACATCCACTTACCGACTTTATCGTATTCAAATTCGTTAGTTTCTGCTAAATAATATACCCAGGGGATACTTTCTATTATTTTCATTTATAGTCCTCATTTCTTTACAAATCTAAAGTTAACTACCTTCTCCATACCTCGTCACTCCTTTCAGTACCAACTCCTTTGTAGTAACTCTTTTGGCATTCATTGATTGCAGATGAGACAGGAGTGACTAGGGATACCGTAAAATGTTCCTTTAAACACATCTGAGAAAATTTGTTTTGAATTATTTTAGTTCCTTGGAAAAAATAACGGTATCTTCTATTACCACACCATCATTGTTAAGTTTAAGTTCTATTAGAGCAATTTCACATAATGTACCGTGGATTCTATCTATATTTTTTTTACAATAGCTAAATGCTTGCACCATTTTATCTTCATCTAATCTACTCGCAATGGTGCAATGAGGACTCCATTTACTAGGAAGATAAAATGACGTTTCATTCTCGTTGAATGTTCTGAAGTAGTCGTGATGGCTACTATGAAAATCAAGTAATTCAGTTGATAAAGTCGGAGCAAAGAATAAAGTGCCTGTATCGATAAAAGTTCCTATTGTATTCAAAGTCAAATCTACCTTTTTCTTATCCTCATAGAACCCATCTGCTAATTGTATAAACCTATTCTTATCTAAAGCATCATAATCAGCAATAGTGATATGAGGTCTTTTTCCTTTAGTTTCCACACCATAGTGACTAATATTCTGTTCACTTAAATCCTGCCATAATCTTCGGAAATTCACTTCTGTTTCATGGTCTAAATAACCTACAAATGCATATGTATACATAAAATAGCCTCCTGTAATTGGCAAAATGTTGTATTCAAACGTAAAGATATTACTCCATTTCACCTATCCAATCAAACATTCAAATTGTAAAGAAGTGCAGAGAAATAAGCGAAGTCAAAGAAAATCGGGAATAACAGGATGCTAGAGCTGGTTCTGTTCCAGCCGAAACCATTCATTGTAGGGTCTTTTTTCTTGCAGCGCACCACTCTGTAAAGTTGAAACAGCAAGCCTGCAACTGGAAGCCCGATTAAGAATGCCAGCTTCGAGAGATAGTTATCCGCTTGTCCCAGTTCGTTAATGTGGATGGCAATCCGGTTAGGCAGGTAGGGGTAAGAAAAAATTCCGCTGATAAGAGGAAGAAGCAAAAATGAAAGGGAGCTTTGAAAACTGAATATTGAGAATTGCTGATTATGATCCATTTTCTCTCTTCTTTCTTTTCATTGTTGTTATTAAATTCACAAACACTTATATAAAGTCCATCAGTTGGAAAAAGCATAAGTGCGGCCTTCAAACGCCATAAAGTCTAAATTTTTTCTTTCAAAAGAACGGGCGCCGATCAGAATAGGTTCTTCGGAACCGTTTTCGATTGAGTGAAAAGCATTGATCGTGTCCGACTTTGAAACAGAAAAATGAATCTCCGGCTGTCCTTTGTACTTCACGGTAACAGGCCACAAGTAACTTTGGGAGAATTCGTTATACTCAGGAAAATCAACGTAGGGTGGTATATTATCGTCCATATCGCTTCGGCCCTTATCTCTATAGTTATTATGCAAGTAACTTAAAAACATTTTATGTTGCTGACGTGTACTTTTTGTCGAATTGTTTGGGTTGGCTTGGATGGTAATTTCCAATGGCGTAGTTTAGTAGGTCCCTATTATTACGCATTTTCTTTCTTTTTTTTCAAGACCTTTTCTAAAATCTTTAGAGCCACTAAAACAAGCATTAGTATGCCACTGATATTAAAGAAGTAAACATATCTAATGTCTACCATGCCATTGTTGTAGAAATGTCCATTAAATAAAAGCCAAACGCCGCCTATTAAATAACCGGTTATTGTATTCCAGCGATCTAAAAATCGCCACATTTTTCTGAGAAAATTCATGCCAGTACCCCTTTTCTGAAGCTCTAACTATAGAAAAAATAAATTATTTGTTACAATAGTAACATAAAAAATGTTTAAAAAAAAACATATTTATACGAGTGCGCAAATGAGGCTTTCCCTGATTGTGAAAAAGCACAAACTTAATGTATACGTATTAGCTTGTACTTCACTGATAGGAGCTGCCGAATATCCGAGTGATCCTACAGAAGCAATCATTTTACGGCTCCAATTAACCATTAAACAACCACTTCTTAGGATTATTATGAATAGGAGAAAAAAATGAAAAGAGACTTTTATAGATACATTCCCTTGTTGGCTGGTAGCATGCTAGTACTGATTGGTATAAGAGATAGACTGAATGAGTCACTATTTTATTGTATTTCAATCGGATATATCGCACTGATTGTTATTTTGATGTGGAAAAGCGGGAAAAATAAAAAAAGTGGGAAATCCAGTTAAGTTATCAAAAGGGAGCCCAAGCTGTTAAGGAGTACCTTGAAAAGCATTACAATCAGTTGGCGGAAGAAAATGGGTTAGTGGCCGCGGTTTACCAGAATCGTAAGACTATCTAGCTGGATTTACGACATTCATGAGAGCGTTATAGTTGCGAGCGTAGACAATTGTTGCAGGATGACAAAAGGGAGGAAATAAATTGGATAAGATTGTAATATTGGTGGTCGTCGTAGGGATATTGGGCTATTCCTGGCAACAATCAAAAAAGTATTTATCTCCAACGTCCAGTTTCAATGCCATTATCACGTTTGACCCGGAACATTATACAGATATACGGTGGTTTGAAGTCTTTCGAAAGCTGACGCACTGGGAAAAATTTGGAGCTTACTCCTTCAAAGGAAATATAGCTGTGAATGCTGAAGACATCATTCATTTGATTCACAAGGAGTTTGAGGTTCCTTTGGAAAATTTCAAAGTCAAAGTATTTCCAATAGAGAAAACCAGCTTCGACTACATCGTAACTTTTAAAAAAATTCCTCGGCCTGAAATAGAAGATTACCCTCAGTTAGCGGAACTAGCTATCTGGAATAAATATGGAAAAAATAGTTATCGATTGTGGCTTGGGATGTCTGTAGAGCAATTCAGGGAAGTTATAAGCCAGGAATTGCATATACCTGAAGACAGTTTTACTATCTATTGCCCTGCAAACCTCGTATGGACAAGGTTTTTGTAAGGACACTTAGAAATACTGGTTGATTTTTTCGCACGTATCCGACTATTTATACTATTAGCATTTATTCCTAGTTATAAATCACACGGGGATGAAGGATTTTAAACAGTGAATGGACTTATAGAAACTTGAAATTGAAGGAGGAAAAGTTATGTACAGTGAATCGGATAAGAAATTCCACTGCAACAACTGCAATAAGGTGATCGAGACGGGAGAGAAATGCTGGATGAAATGGAGTCTTCCCCCTAGCCACTTTCATACTCAAACAATGCCTTCGTTGGCGCTACGCTATGAGAACGCACCGATGATTTGCAGTGAATGTGCCAAGCAAGACTTGAGATTTTCAGAGTTTTGACGGCGGATTTTCATAGCTCTTTCCTAATTTATTTGGAAGAACAGCTTGCAATTCAAAGTAACTTAAGTAGTCGATGAAGTTAAAAATAACCGTATTATATAGAAGATATTAGATTCAATACAAACAAAAAACTGATTACGGGACTCATAATCAGTTTTTGTTTTGGCTAGGTGCATAAGTTAGATAGTCATGGTCATAACTCGAGAGTATGCTCGCAATATTATCATTTTTACGTAATGCAGACATGAAGAGAATCCCTTGCTATGGTTTCGGTGCACTAATCTGACCATAAGAAGGGATTCTTCTTGTGCATCTGAAAGGTGCTTATTTTAGGTCGTTTAAAGAAAGCAGCTGTTTTCCGTCTTGATCAAAATTACCCGGCGATAACCATTTTTCAAGCCTTTTTTTGTTCCGTTCCCATTCACAATCAAGCATTGAGAACCACGATGTATCGCGGTTTCTATTTTTGTACACAACTGCCTGCCGGAATGTGCCTTCATATTCAAATCCTAACCTCTGTGCAGCTAATTTAGAAGGCTCATTTAGACTATCGCATTTCCATTCGTATCTTCTGTACCCTAAAATCTCAAAAACATACTTTGCCAACAAATACTGGGCTTCGGTAGCTTGAATGCTTTTTTTCAATTGCTGGCTGTATATTACATAACCTACTTCGATAACGCCATTTTGTCGATCGTTACGCATTAGCGCAAGCGTGCCCAGCACTTTTGAATGTTCTTTATCCCAAATTCCAAAAAAGTAAGGGTCTTCGGACAAAAAAGTCTTGTTGAAGATATCAGCAAACGCTTCTTCTGATGGAAAGGATGAGAAGGGCAGATACGTCCAAGCTGGCGGCGTAAGTCCTTTTTTGAAAATATCGGTATAGAATACGTGTGCATGGCCCTCTGATGCATGGATTAAATCGCAAGTGTTTCCTTCTATTATTGTTGCATTCAGTTCTCTAAAACAACTTTCTTTTAAACTTGGTCCGATAGGTTGCCCGTAGCAGTTATATTCCATTTTATCATCTCCTAAAAATTAATTTGTGAATCGGTATCTATGCTTTTGCTCAAAAAAGATTCAAAACTACGTCTATATAAGTAGCCTTAATAATTGAAGAAATTCCTGAATTATTCATAGATTTTCAGAAAACGTCTTGAAACGTTAGTCTTCCAACATATTTTGTCTTTCCAGTTCACACCCAAAAGGTGTGAAAAAAGAACCCCAATCTGTTATGGTTAATGTACGACCAACAACCAAAGAAAGGGGTTCTCTCAATGGCAACTTTACACGAAAATACGCTAAACTTCAACAAAAAAATGACGGTTACAAATACTGGAGGTAATCTCTCCACGGATGCTGGTCTCGTTTTAGTTAAAGAATTCCTTTATTCAATCGGATTCGAACAGTTGATGGAGAAAGAGCTTCATTTTCAAGACTCCCGTCTTTTACCTACACATTCAAATGAAACCATCCTTGAACAACTGATTTTCCAATTAATTGCAGGCTATGATACCGATGCATCTGCCAACATCTTACGTCATGATCCTTTCTTCCAGCAGATGCTTGAAAAAAGTACATTGGCTTCACAACCTTCGCTTTCGCGTTTTTGGGATCGCATTAGTGAGAGTCCCGATGCGCTTTTGCAGCTACAAGCGCTCAATCAAGCGATTCTGGATAAGGTACGCATACAACGTAATGCAACAGAACTGGTTTTTGATTTGGATTCCACATATAGTGACACCTACGGCGATCAAGAAGAAACGGCCTTTAACACACATTATCAAACAACCGGTTATCATCCGCTCGTTGCCTTTGATGGTCTGACCAAGGACTTTCTGAAGGCGGAACTGCGTTCCGGAAACACATACTGCTCAACCGGGGCAGCCGATTTTTTGAATCCGCTTCTTGAACACTATAATCAGACCGTTCCAGTCAGCACCATTCTTGTCCGCGCAGATAGTGGCTTTGCAGCGCCGGAACTGTATGACCTCTGTGAAGAAAAAGAGCATCAGTACGTCATTCGGCTCAAACGGAATGCCCGCTTGCATAAGTTCGCGGAACAGTTTGTTCAAGTTGGGGATGAGACCGAATGGAGTCAGAAGGAAGAGCATTTCTACTCCATTCGCTACCAAGCCGGCACTTGGAAGCATGATCGTAGAGTTTGCATTCGTTCTGTCAGGGAAGCAAATGAACTGATTTTCCACCATGAATTCATTATCACCAATCTATCCGATGTTGTCTCGACTGAACAAGTCTACCAAACGTATTGGAAGAGAGGTACGATGGAGAATTTCATCAAGGAAGCCAAGAATGGCTTCTTCTTCGACAAGACGGACAGTTCTCATTTCTTGGAGAATGCCGTCCGCATGATGGTCAGCGTCCTTTCCTATAACATCAACAATTTTATACGCACACTAGCTTTCCCGGAAAAGGCCAAAGGCCTACAGATACAAAGTATTCGTCTTCGGTTTTTCAAGATCGCTGGGAAACTGATCCACAGCGGAAGACGCATGATGCTAAAACTCAGCACCCATCATGTCTACCAAGATGAATTTTTTCATATCCTACGGCAAATTCAATCCTTGTCTTGGTGAGGAGACCCCGTAAATTTAAAAAAAACGTTCGAACAAAGGGATTAGTATGCCCAAAAACACAATAACAATCGCATTCCGTGCTTCTTTTCGTCTCTAAGAGACGTTTTGAAAGGGAAAAAATAATAGCTCTGCCAAAAATCCAATATTGCAGATGAAATAGAGTTGTTCATATCAAGATTTGGGGTGGTATGAATAATTCAGGTTTCTTTATCTTTTTCAGATTTCCTTCTATTGATAAGTATCCAAGTATGGGTCTTTTTCCAGCCTTAATATTTCCAGGACGGTTTCTTCATCCGTAATCAGGCAATTGATGTAGCTCTTCTTCAGCATCGCTAAGATGGATTTGCTCTTCACTTTAGATCTTGCTATGCCAACCGATAATGGAACTTTTTTTAGATGGTACAGATCCAAACCGATTGTTCTTTCATACAGATTGCCCTTCAGCATCTTTCCTTCGTGATCAAAAAAGCGGCAGCAGCAGTCACCTACGGCTTCACGGAGTTCCAAATCTTCATAATCCTCCTTCGTCAGCAAGTCCCGCCATTGGCTTTCCCTTATCCTCAAAGGGCCGCCGATTCCGACGATGGCGATATCCAATCTTTCCCAATAATCCTTCAATTCCTTGAAATATTTGGAGTCCATTATACCCTTTTTTAATTGCGGCGTCTCTTGAATGACTGTAGCGTTCACAAAAATATTCTGCCCACTGAATTTCCTGGCCATTTCGTAAACGAGGGTATTCACATGATACTTGGAATTAATATGGCTGGGTCCTCCGGCAATAGGAACAAACATGGCATTCGTTTTTTTCTTGCTTTCGATCTCCGCTATCGTATCGCCTAGCGTTTCTCCCCAGGATACGCCCACAATGCTGTCCATTTCTATTTTTCTTTTTATGTAGGCAGCCGCTGCTTTCGATAATTTTTGATTTTTCTTTTCATTGGAATCCGATTCCACGACCGGAACGATTTCGATGTCCTTCAGTTTGTATTTACTTTTCATATGCCGTTCCAATGCATATATTTGTGTATTGAATTCCTGGATCTCGATCTTGACGATGCCCTCGTCCTTTGCCTGCTTGATCATTCTGCTGACGGTTGTTCGGTATATTTTTAATTCCTCAGCGATTTCATTCTGTGTTTTTTCCTCAAAATAGTACAGATAAGCTACCTTCGCCAGTATATTCTTTTTATCGTCTTTCAATCCCAACACCTGCTTCCCATCTATTCCTTTTCTCTTCCGAAACCATCGCTCACCTCCATTTTAAATGACTGCTTTTCGAAATGATAGCACAATCAAAATACTAGGATTCGAAGTCCATTGAAAAAAGCAAAAAAACTCATGACATCCTGAAGACAGAATGCCATGATTTTCTATTCTGGAAATGCCTTGTAAAGGTCATCCAATTATTCCAATCGGAGTGCACAACAGTCATCTCACTGCGCATTCCATTTTCACTTTTCCTATTTCGGGAAAACCATCTTTACGTAGGCATCCAATCCCTTGAGGGCATCCGCGACATCTGAGGCCGTGATTGCAAATGGCATTTGATGGATCGTTTCACCTTCAATGGTAGCCTGTGTGCCGATTTTTAATAGTTCTTCCTCAGATACTCCCGCCAAATGCAGTTCTGCAAGCGTAGTCGGCAAACCCAGAGCTTGATAGAAACCGATATATTTATCCAATTCAGCTTTTGGTCGATTTTCCAGATACAATTGCGTCAAAGTCCCATAAGCAACTTTTTCCCCATGGGTCAAGTGATGGATGTCCCCCTCTATCGCGGTGAAACCATTGTGGATAGCATGCGCTGCAGCCAAGCCCGCGCTCTCAAAACCGACACCGCTCAATAAGGTGTTGGCTTCAACAACAGCTTCCAAAGCCTCGGTCACGCATTTGGCTTGGTTATCAGCCATTGCTTGAAGGCCATATTCAAATAGGGTCGCTTCGCATTTTTCGGCAATCGCGATGGCTGCTAAGGTTTGTTTTCCGCCAGCCATGGTATTCCCGTGTTTTTGTTTGACAGCGCGCGCTTCCACATAAGTCGCCAGCGCGTCGGCTATCCCTGAAGCAAGCAGTCGTGTTGGGGCTTTGCTGACGACTGCAGTATCCACCATTACGAGCTCCGGATTTTTCTTGTAGAATAAGTATTTCTCAAAGGCCCCTGCGTCATTATAGATGACGGATAACGCCGAAGTCGGCGCATCGGTCGAAGCGATAGTCGGTAGGACAGCAATCGGAACCTGCAAATTATCGCAGATTGCTTTACCGGAATCGATCGTTTTTCCGCCTCCAAGCGCAATGACTACATCTACTCCGTTTTCTGTACCGATTGCTGTGACGCGGGTGATTTCATTGACAGATGCTTCTCCATTGAATGGGACAAGGACGACTGCGATGCCCTCTGCTTCAAGATTGCCCTTCAATTCTTCGCCGACCAGCTTCCAGACGATATCATCCGATAACAATAGGGCTTTATTCCCTAATTCAGCGATATGACTTAGACCAGTTTTCAATACATCTTTTCCTTGAATATAACGGGATGGGCTTGCAAAAATTTTTTCCATTTGATTTCCTCCTTGAAGAATCGTCTCCTCAAATGTCTGGAAACGAAAGCTTCCTCTGCTATTTTTTATCGCTCAAAAAGCGATTTGATTCACAAATAATAAAAGATAAAAAAATCAACTACAGCAAACAAGGATCAACAAAGATGCACCGCGTGTTTGTTGATCAGTTTGCGCTTGCTTAGTTTAAACCAAAAGCTCTGGTTGGACATCCAGCGAAGTCGTACCATAAACAGACTGCCAATCTGAAGAGAAATCCGCTACGGCTTTGTTGATTGAAGGCATATCGAAGGCGCTATCCAAGATGTCCACACCCATGGTAGCCGCATGTGCGCCACACTCATAAGCTGCATTGACCTGTCCAACATTCTTGAAGCTGGCAGCTAAGATTTTTGTTTTGCTGTTGTCTCGGTCGATGACTCTTCGCAATTCTGTAATCACTTCTTTTGCGTCGATATTCAAATTTTCCATCCGGTTGAAGTAAGGTGCGATATAATCTGCCTGCTATGTTTAGTTAACTATATTAATTCAGATTAACAGATAATAGTTGTGTGGCTGGCTGTTGCTGTACATTCAAATAGTTTCGAAACCATCATATGTTAAGTTCCATTCCTTCCGTACTTTATCCATTATTTCAAGGACATCTGAGGTTAAATCTATGTATGGATTAGATGTTTTACTTAAAACAATTTGAGATATTTCTTTCACTTCATAATTAAGCCTTTTGGTAGAATATCCGGATTCAAATGATACGCTATCTCCTGAATGAGATGTGAATAAGATATTATTTGCGCTCGGATAATTATCAACTGTAAAATAACCATTCTCAAAAGCAATTATCCCTACTTTTGGCATCTTTGCTCTGAATGTTAGAGATATATTAGCCAATTCTTCTTTCTCGTTTTTTAAACTTATAGTAGAGCTTTCATCAACACCCGATTTATTCATAACGACTTGTGTGAGGACGCTGTTAGGCTGTTCCGACAAGAAGAACCGGGCGAAATTTAGGGCATAGACCCCTATATCAAAAAGTGCACCGCCAGCTAGTTCTTTTTTAAAGAAATAGCGATCTTCGATGTTTTTATAGCTCCCGAAATTGACCTGAATCATTTTTAAAGGACCTAAATCGTTTGTTTTGATCCACTCTTTTACATCTTTATAAACAGGCATAAAGTGAATTGTCATAGCTTCAAATAGGTACAAACCGTTCTTATCGGCAAGTTCTCTCAATACACGTAATTGTCTGCTATTCAACACAATAACTTTCTCGCAGACCACATGTTTGTGGGCTTCTAATGCCCGATAGATATACTCGTAATGCATATTATGCGGAATCGCAATATAAATTATGTCTATTTCACTGTCTGATAGAGCGCTTTCGTAATCGCTGTATGCCTTATTAATATGAAATTTATTTGCAAAAGTATCAGCCGCGTTTTGATTTCTGGATACTACAGCCTCTATAACAGCATTGTCTGATTGAAACTGATTGGCAAATTCATGGGCAACACCTCCAGTTCCTACTATCGCCCATTTTAATAGCATTTCCATCTTGGCGTGTCCTCCTCATATCTCCTGTATGATTCAAATAAACCTATTAAATTGTTACTCCGATATTTTTTACGATAAGTGGTGAAGAATTCTTTGTCTAATGGAATAGGATTTATTTCCTTAGCTGATTACGTGATGTTGATGTTAAATACAAACGAGTTTACGTCCCCTCGATACCAAGAAACAGAATATTCAACTGGAGTTGCATCAACTGTACTCCCAACAGAATGGAAATAGAATACTGGATCATTAATCGGAATGTTAAGCATGACTCCAGAAAGTTCATCAGCTTTTATTACCTCTAGTTTCCGCTGTATAGAAACAACGGGATAGCCTAACGATTCTAATTCTTTATATAGGCTCCTATGTGCAAAGTCTACGTTTTCCAGTTTCTCTAATCCTTTATATGGGAAATATGTTGTAACTAATACAACAGGTTCATTTCCTGCATATCTTAATCTCGTTAATTTGAATACTTTATCACTCTCGTTGATATTTAAGTTATGTGCTACATCTTGGGATGCATTTTCTTTGGTGAAGGAAATGATTTTAGTTACCGGATGTAGCCCTTTTTGCTGTATTTCATCTTCATAACTTCTAATCATATGGGTGAATTCTTGATTAATTTTCTTTTGACGAACAAAAGTCCCACTTCTTTTGATTCTCTCTAAATACCCCTCATTTACAAGACTTTGTATTGCTTGTCTTACGGTTGGGCGACTCACTCCATATTGTTCGGCTAAATCGAGCTCTTTGGGGATTTTTTCATGCAATTTATATGTGTTGTTGAGTATTTTCTCAAGTAAATCCTCTCTTATTCCTTCGTGTAATTTTTTATTGTCCATTAGATAAATTATCCTTCCAAAAAAAACTCTCTTAGTATTATCAAATAATAAGAGAGTTTAAATTTATTTAAAATTCCATAAATTCTTTCCCGGAAGCTAGTAGCTGGTTCTTAAAATCTTCGATTATCTTGATCCCAGAACTAGTTCCGATTCGCTCAGCTCCATTTTGAACCATTTTAATGAATGTGTCAACATCACGAACTCCTCCAGCGGCTTTAACTTTCACTTCATTACCTACAACGTCTTTCATTAATTTAACATCCTCTAGGGTAGCGCCAGTTGGTGCCATCCCGGTAGAAGTTTTGATGAAATCTGGCTTTACTTCTTTCGCAATTTTTGAAAGCGTAACGATTTCTTCTTTACTTAAATACGCATTCTCAAAAATCACTTTTGATATTACGTTATGATCAGTGCATACGCTAACAATTCTCTCCATCTCATCTTTGATGTAATCAAAATTACCATTTTTTACTTCGGTTAAATTAATGACATAGTCAATCTCGGTGGCGCCATTTTTAATTGCATCTTCAGTTTCGTAAACTTTTGATTCTATCGACGTTTGTCCTAATGGAAAAGAGATCGCTGCACCGACGTTGACATCAGTATCTTTTAAAAATTGAGCGCATATCTTTGATTGAACTTGATTAATCGCTACCATTTTAAAATGATATTCTTTAGCTTCGTCGCACAGCAGCCTCATATCTTCTGCAGTTGCATAGGCGGCAAGATTGGTATGGTCTATAAAACGGCTTAATTCATCAATAGTGTACTTCTTTGTCATTGGTGATCATCTCCCATTTCTTTTTTTATGTTATTACATATTCGGATTATAAAACACCTTTTAACTATATGTCAACACTTAAATGTTAAAATAATAACACAAATGCGTTGACATGGGCGTTTAACTGATATAGAATGAAATCGTTAACAAGTAATATGACATTACATATAGGGAGGATATTATGAAAATTGTTTTAGCGTCACATGGGAATTTTTGCCACGGTTTATTCGAGAGCTATACGATGATCGCGGGAAAAAATAAAGACATTCATGCTATCAGTTTAGATGATAGTGGAATTGGCACATTTAGGAATAAGCTCAATGAATTGTTAGATGAACTGACATCTAACGATAATGTGTTAATTCTGACAGATATCAAAGGAGGAACGCCCCATAACGAGAGCTATAGTTATAAGTTAATGCATGAAGATAAAGTACGTTTAATAGCTGGAATGAATTTACCTATGCTAGTTGAGCTTGGGTTATCACTTTCATCTATTAATGACTTAGATCAGCTAGCACAGTTAGCCGTTGATACTGGTAAAGAATCAATTTCATTGGAAGAATCTGATTCGGAAGACGACTTGGGACTATAAAATAACAGTTTTATTAATCTAAATTGGAGGAATATTTATGTCTATTACCTTAGTAAGAATCGATGATCGCGTCATTCACGGACAAACTACAACACGTTGGACTAAAGCAAGAAATGTCTTTGGGGTACTGGTTGTGGGGGATAATATTGCAAGTGATGAATTACGTAAGAAAGTGTTGAGAGCGGCAGCTGGTAATCTAAAGTTAGGAGTCTATTCCGAAGAAGTTGCTCCTGAAAAAATTGCTAAAGCTATAGAAGGCCCTAAGGACTATTTTTTGATTAGTGATTCCCCAAAGACATTTGCTAGCTTATTACGTGCTGGTGTTGACTTTGGTAAAACATTGAATGTTGGCCCAATGAATACAAGGCCAGGTACAAAAGTTTTAGGTCGAACTGTAGCTCTTGATCAGGAAGATTATGAAGCATTCGATTATATTTATAATCAGGGGGTAGATGTTCAATTCCAATTATTACCGGATGATGACATTAAAAATTGGCCAACAATGAAGAAAAAATATGATTCTATGAGTTAATGAGGGAGGTTATATAAATGGAAACTAGTTTGTTGCTATCAGCATTATTAACAGGGATTTTCTGCTATCTCGGTGCGATTGAAACACCGTGGTTGTTCGGTATCACTGGTGGGTTTTATATCTTAGGGAGACCGTTAGTTGCTGGATTACTTGTCGGTTTAGCGTTTGGCGATGTTACGGCAGGCGTTCTCTGTGGTGTCGCTGTCCAAGGGGTGTTCATCGCAAATTTGTCAACTGGTGGGGCTACCAATAGCGAAATCACTTATGCCTCTTATGGCGGAATTGGTTTAGCAATGGCAACTGGAGGGAATCCCGCAATTGCAGTCACTCTTGCAATTTTAATCGGACAAACCTTCGGGTTGATTTTCTATAATAGTAGAATGGCAGCGTATTCTTTCTGGAATACGAAAGCACAAAAGGCTGCAGAAGAACTTGATTACAACGGTATCACATTCAATCATGTAATTGGACCACAAATTACCACCTTTTTACTTCGTGCAGTACCTGTATTTCTAGCCGTTTATTATGGACAACCTCTAGTTGATGGGTTGCTGAATACCATTCCAGAAGTAGTTACACATATTATTTCAGTCCTAGGTGGCGTACTTCCTGCATTAGGTATCGCAATGTTAATGAATATTGTTATTAAAGAAAGTAGTCATTTTATATTCTTCTTTGCTGGATTTGTACTCATGGCATTCGCTGGACTAAGTATGATTGCTTTAGTCTTTATCGCAGCACTTGTTGCTTATGTTGTATACCTTGCTTCAGAGCGCCGCGGTGTTGTCACTGAGAGCGGAGGATCTAGTGCAGCAGTATTCGAAGATGACGAATTATTTTAAAGAGCGGAGAGGTGAACAGCAATGCAAGAAAAATTAACAGTTAAAGATCGTAGACAAATTTGGGCTCGTTGGGGTTTTACTCATCTGTCATCCATGAGTTATGAAAAGTTACAAGCTCATGCCTGGGCATATGCATTTATTCCATTCGCAAAGAAATTTTATAAAGATGATCTCGAAGCGCAACGCCGATTGATGACTAGACACTCTATGTTTTACAATACAGAACCACAAACCGGACAATTAATTAATGGAATTGTGACGTCCTTAGAAGAACAGATTGCTTTAGGTGAAGAAGTAAGTGAAGATATGCCTGTCAATATCAAAGCTACTTTAATGGGCCCTCTAGCAGGAATTGGCGATTCAATCATTCAAGGTATCATTGTTCCGTTACTACTTTCCATCGCCATGGGAATGGCTGTTAACGGAAGTGCCATCGGACCATTATTCTACATGATTTCATTTGGTATCGCAGGTCCATTGATAAGCTACTTATCCTTTAATTATGGCTATAAATTAGGTGTCAATGCAATCGATGTTATTGTTGGAGAAAATGCCCAGAGAATCACAGATGCTTTTAATATCTTAGGGATTATGGTAGTTGGAGGACTAGCAGCTTCTAATATCTATTTATCAACTGCATTAACGATACCGATGGGGACTGAGGTACAGGAGCTCCAGTCAGTCATGGATGGAATTTTCCCGCGATTGCTACCATTATTGATGGTCATATTATCGTGGTGGCTAATTGGTAAAAAAAGAATGAGTGCTACCAAAGTTATACTTATTTTGACAGCAATTGTTACTGTGGGTGTATTGCTAGGAGTATTTTAAACTACAAAATCAATAAGTAATGATGTAAGGGAGATCGAAAAATGATAGTACTTAAGCCAGTTTCAAAGGAAAGAATTTGGGGAACCCCTCGGCTGCACCAATACTCAGGAGATTCCCATATTGATAGAATAGGATCGGTCTATTCTGTATCCGGCATTGAAGCGCTGAGCAATGAAATTGTGGCAGGGGATGAGCACCGTACCCTTTATGAAGCTGTAAAAGCAGCCCCTGAAAAATTCGGAATCACAGCAGGTTTTGATTATCCAATCATTATTTCGTTCACTAGCGCAGATGAAAATCTAAGTATACAAGTTCACCCAACCGATGAGTATGCTATAACTCATGAAAATGCCTTATATGGTAAGAGTGAATCATGGTATTTTATTGAGCCGCCTAGCGAAGGCTGGATATATGCTGATTCACTGATAGAGGATAAAAGGGAAATCAAGCGGAGTATTCTGAACGGAGACTATGAAAGTGTAGTTGGTAAAATCATTGTTTCGAAAGATGATGTAGTGTATATCCCTTCGGGTACTCTTCACGCTTTGACACGTGGATCCCTTGTTTATGAAATCCAACAATCGACAGATATCACATATCGTTTTTTTGACTATAATCGTTTAGACAATGACGGAAAACTTCGAGACCTACATTTAGACGATGCAATAGAGACCTTGAATACCGAAAACCGTGTTAAAAGCAGCGCATTTCCAAAAGACACTCTGGTATCAGAACAGCCATATACTATGGTAAGAAAAACTTTAGAGAATGTATATCACAATACTACAGACGTGGCGGTAGCTATCACCGTTTCCAAAGGAAGTATGTGTGTTGATGGTCATAGCATACTGGCTGGGATGAGCATCCTTGTTTTACCGGACGAAGCGATAAGTATCTCTCAAGCTGCGGAGGAAGTAGTCATTGCAACCCCAAAACTATATTTTAAGTAGGTGTATAATTTGTACAAACTAATAGCGATGGATATGGACGGGACATTGCTTAATGATGAAAAGAAATTGACTGAGGAAAACATAAAAGCAATTAAACAAGTCAAAGAAAAAGGTATCTTTACTGTCATAAGTACAGGTAGACCAATTTCTGGAGTAAAGCCGTATCTAAATATGTTTGAGCACGGGGACATTGATTTTTTGGTCTGCAACAATGGTGCAGTCGTGTATAACGTGATTCAAGACAAAATCATTCATGAAGAGCATTTTAAGCGGAGTGAAATCGAAGAGATAATCCAAATGGCTGATGACTTAGAAATAAGCTTGCATTTCTTAGATAGCAATCAATTGATTACCCATAACAATCCAATCAACAAGTACATTATTTTAGACGCTTATTTATCTGATATGGATATCTTTACGAAAACTCCGTCAGCCCTTGCTAATCATGAGCATATCCATAAAGCTTTATTCACAGCTGATAGCGAAATGTTGAATCATAAAACTCAGCTACTCCCTCAGTGGTTTGTCGAAAAATATAACTGCGTACGTAGTGATGAAATGTATTTTGAGATTTTGAAAGAAAATGTTGATAAAGCATCTGGTTTAAAGAAAATTATGCGCTCGTTAGAGATTGATCGAGAAAATGTAATTGCTATAGGTGACCAACAGAATGACATACAAATGTTGAATTTATCTGGTTTAGCTATTGCAATGCATAATGCTTCACCATTAGTTAAAGAAATGGCAGATATAATTTGTCCAGATAATAACAGTAGTGGAGTTAGTCAAGTTTTATCAGATATTTTTTTCTGAGTAAATGATAAATTTAGGATGAAACGGAGGATTCAATGGCTGATATATACTTATGTCCGTCAATGATGTGCGCAGACTTTGGTAACTTGAAAAATGAAGTAACCAGCTTAGAAAAGGCCGGTGCAGATATATTCCACATTGATATTATGGACGGAAAATATGTTCCTACAATTGGTATGGGGTTACAAGATTTTAAGGTCATTCGAGAAACGACTGATTTAATGCTAGATGTTCACTTAATGGTAGAAAAACCAAGTGCCTATGTCCAAATGTTCGCTGAATTAGGAGCGGATATCATATATATCCATCCTAACTCTGAGAACCTACCTGAATCAACGTTATATAAAA
The DNA here is from genome assembly GCF_963667775.1 of uncultured Trichococcus sp. NCBI lineage: Bacteria > Bacillati > Bacillota > Bacilli > Lactobacillales > Carnobacteriaceae > Trichococcus > uncultured Trichococcus sp. The sequence goes on from NZ_OY764015.1 coordinate 2,624,720, forward strand.
TAAAAAGTTACGGAAAAAAGGCGGGTATCGTCCTAAATCCAGGCACATCAATTTCTGAGATACAAGAACTATTACCTCTTGTAGATTATGTTTTGGTAATGACGGTTTATGTAGGTTTTTCGGGCCAAAAATATTTAGACTTTGTTGATGATAAAATCCATCAACTACTAACACTCAAAACTGATCATCATTTTGAATTAGTTGTTGATGGTGCAATAACCCCAGATAAGATTCAAAAGTGGAGGGCTTTAGGCGTGAAAGGCTTTGTTCTTGGTACGTCTGCGCTATTTGGTAAAAATCAAAGTTACGATGAATTGATTTCAATTTACAGGTCTAGACAGGTAGTAAATCTTCAAACTAAAATAAGATAATAGGATAGTAATATAATTCCACAAGCAACTAGAATAAGTATGTGCCATCTTCAATTGATGAGCACATACTTATTTTTTACGGGTTGATAATTTGAAGTCGAGAATAAAATAGTCATAACTCAAAAGTACTGAATATGATTCCCCGGTCCAGTAAAATTAAAGGGTACAAAGGTGTCATAACATACGTTCAAAAGTGAGGGTGAAAAAAGACCAGAATCAGCAAGAGCGCTTTGACACGGAACAAAAGAAAAATACGGTTGAATATTGAGGCATAGCGTGTAACTTAAAAACAGCACCAATTGCTCCTGCGAGAGGTAACATTTCCTTTGTAGATACGAATGGAAAGGTCACAGCTGTTCTATGCCATTGCAATTGATCATTGGTTGTACCAATATATGAATGATAGAGATAATGAGGGTATGTTGGAGAATAAAATAAAAAAGACTAGTTTCTAGTCTTTTTCTCCAATACGTACTTTAAAAGTATCATATATTTATTGATAACGTAAAAAATAGCCTCGCAAAATAGATTTATGATTTCATTCATTAGACCACTGAGTCATGAATTGACTACTTCTATAAAGATATAGAATTTTTAACATAAGAAACTATTCAGATAAAATAATCCGTAAATTTAATTATATATTTGACTTCCTTCTTAAAACTTAGTACCTTACTTTTTGAAAAATCCTAGCCTACTTTTTTTTATTTCATTATTATCTCCGATATTAATACTTTGGTCTGTTATAGTAGTGAATAAGTTTTGAATTACTTGTTCTGTTTTTTGTGGATTCATTGATATTTCTTCAGAAATATCAAGTTCGTCTATATCAACAAACTCTTTTTCTAATTCTAAAATAATTTCTGTTAGTTTTCTTTTAACCGTAGTTTCTATTGTAAATAATTGACTAGGTGCTAATTGCATTGTCACTCCAAGCATTTGAAACTCATCAGTTGAATAAAGATGTAATAACTCTGTAGGTATAGATCTTCCTACAGGTTTATCTTGCTTAATCATATTTTGTATATCTTTTATGGGATTTGTTATATTTATTATTTCCCAATGCTCTATATCTTTTAATGGCATATTTGATAATCTTATAGGAACTGTTGCATTGCTAAATTGATGTGTATAATTAGTTATATATGTACCTTGAGGTGTACCCTTCATAATTCTATATTCAGGTAATAATGTACTATTGGGATATCCTGATAATTCATTATCAATCCATTTTTTTATTTGAACAGTTTTATCAATATCGGGTAAATCATTTAGTATAACTTTTAACCGAAAAAATATACTTTCTATATCAGGATTTGGAGCGATTAAATCTCTTAATAGTTGACTTCGTTTCTTTTTCATACTCTAAACTACCTCGCTTATTTTTTGATAAAGGAGAACTCTACATTATGGCTAAAAAAAATGAGAATATAAAAATAGGAAATAAAAATAAAATAAATAAATCCAATATTGGCCACTTTAATAATTATAAAGAGAAAGATAGTTTGCTATCTATGTTCTCAAAATGGGTGTTTGGTATTTTAGCAACAGTAATAGCTGGGGTAATTCTTGGCTGGTTACTGTATTTACTCAATTTAAAGTAATCTTACCGTGAACAATGGATGTCTTTAACATTGTAGTTGAGTATTGCGAATAGATTGAGCCACCTATGCGGATGATAGAGCCGGCGAGTGCGATAAATGGAGCCAGCCAAGGCGAAAGAGAAAGATTCTTTTTCCACTAACTCTCGATAAGACCTTATTCAAACAGAGACGATAAGCAATCATTTAATAAATTGCTTATCTTCTCTGTAGCTTTCAAAGTTTAGTTGCTGAGTAAATAATTTCGTCAGTAAAAGACTTCAATTTATAAAGAACTTCTCTCTCAGATTGAGATAAAATTTCTTTTCTTTCAGCATACAATAACGTCAGCCTTGTTTGTTTAGCTGTATATTTCTGTGTGTGGTCGTTTAAAAAAGATATAGGAATATAATACTCAGCGCCTTTGTCTAAACATTCGTATTTAAAAAAAACATGATCATGACTATTCATATTTTTTATTAGAATACTAGCGTTTATGCTGGAGAATGCTGTCTTTTTCAAAAAGTTAAAACCACTAGACTGTGTAATATTATCGGAAAAGAATGAAGAGAAACCATTAAAGAATGATAATTTATTTAGACAATTTTCAATTTGTTTTGAATCTTCTATATTTTGAAAAGTGATTTCATTATTAATAATTCTTTCAATAATTTTATCCTTACCTTTTTTAAAAATGAGTTCTTTTTTATCTGTCAGTTTATCTATTCCTATAAGATGAGGATAATTTTCATTCTTTAATTTAATTGGAATATAGTACAAATTTCTCTTTTTATCACCAAAAATAAAGTAATATTCATACTTTGAAATCTCTTGATATATAAAAGCTGATTGTAGTAGTGCATCTGACATTTATATTCCTACTTTTCTGTATAATAAAATAGAGAAGAAGTTTTTATTTAAACTTCTTCTCTATCTTTAGTAGGTTTTCTTTCGTAAAACTAGATGATTTGAGGCAGCACCTACAACCCTTTCAGAGACTCCACAATTACCGAAATCACCCCGAATAATTGTTTCACCGTCTTGAGATAGACTCACAATGGTATATCTCTACAAGAAAATAATACCATTTTTTAGGATTTACGTCAATGATTGTAAAATAGGAGTAGTACGCGCCTATTTTCATGTTCCAGGAAAATCAGAGGTATTATGGTGTCATAACCTGTATTCAGGCATTCAAGGTGGTACCGCTTAAATGCCTGAATCAATTTTTTGTCACCTTAGAAAGTGTCCGTTTCTTTTAGTATATCCTCCGCATTCCTTACAGCCTCTCTTAACTCTTCAAGCTTATCTTGCACACGCATGATTCCTCTTCCTAGTTCAGGAGGAATTGCGCTGGTGTCTACCAGCAGGATTTTTCCTATCGGATAGGTATCGTCTAGTAGTTTCTTCATTTTTTGGTGTTGGATTTCAGTCAGTGCTAGTTTTGACATGTTTATCTCTCCTTTAGCTTCATTCCAATTGATGTTATGGGCAATGATTCGCGAATAAAGCTTCAAATCACTCACACTTGTTCAGTATCCATCTCCTCTAATTTATTGAGATAACGATAAATGGTTGTACGGGAAACATTCCATCTTTCGGCAATCGTTTTAATAGGCGTTCCATTATCGATTAACGTTTTCATAAGTTCCAAGTCACTCTTGCTTAACTTTTCGGGGCGTCCACCAAACCTACCTCGTGCCCGTGCAGCGGCACGTCCGGCTGCAGATCGTTCCAGAATTAAATTCCGCTCAAATTCCGCAAACGCTGCAAACAGGTGGAACATTAATTGACCGGTCGAGCTTGATTTATCCATCGTGATATTTTCTTGTAAACTGTGAAAACTAACACCTCGATTATTCAAACGATTGACAATCGTAATCAAGTCTTCCATATTTCGCCCAAGCCGATCTAATCGCCAAACAACGAGTGTATCCCCTGAACGAACAAATTCAATCGCTGTTTCTAATCCTGGGCGATTACTCTTTGCGCCACTCATGTGATCTGTAAAAACTTTCTCACAGCCAAATTTTTCCAGACTATCTTCCTGGAGATCCAAATTCTGTAATCCAGTAGAAACACGTGCGTATCCAATTTTCAAAAAATCACCTTCTTTTTTATTTCATTGTACCATAACTTTATCCAGGGTGATTAATTGGACATAGATTTTGTAACGGGTTTATGGACACGTATTTCAGCTCTTTTAAAGAAAAACAATACCAAAAATACAGTGTCCAGAAATGAACCATTTTCTGGACACTCCTATTCCTTTTCCAACACTCGCGAAAGTAGCAACTTATCAATCCGCTCCCCTGTCGGTATTCCACCGTCCGGAAAAAAACATTCGCAAGGAAGGGAAAGAACTGGCTAAGTATAAACCTGATTTCCGGGAAGAGCGACCAAAGAAATTCAATGAGCAACAAATCAATCTGGCCATGAATCTATTAAAGAATTATTCCTATAAAGAGGTAGAGAAAATGACTGGCATCAGCAAAAGTACTTTGACGCGTAACAAACGGAAGCAGGTAGTTATGTTCCAATAGATATAGGTACAGACTTGAATTTCTCCAAATTGTGTTACTTGCATTTAATATAGAAGAAATAATTATCATTTAGTGCGCTATAATTGTCGTTGGCAACTTGCCCCTTAAGGGGGTGTTTCGCTTGCTAGATAAGTTACTTTCGTTAGTCGTCGCACCACTTTTTGTGGAACTGGTATTAACACTGGTTGATCATTGGTTAGATGATTAGAGGACGATTATGCAAGTTGTCCTAGCCCACACGCTCGGAGTCGCAACGAGTGACAAAAAAAGCCAATCCTACTCGCAATAGGATTGGCTTTTGTGCTTTGCTTGCAATAAGATACTTTCGTTTCGCAATTAAAGTATATCATGATTAATAGGGAATGGCAAAGGATGAGAGGGAATTGTATGTGTCAATCTTTTCTATGCAAAGGTCATAAACCTTACTTGTAAGCTTAATTGCAATATTGTGTAGGAATGTCTTGTAAAACACAACACCTACGAAAGTAGCAATTTATCCATTCGCTCCCTATCGGTATTCCATGGTCCGGCAAAAACCATTCGCAAGGAAGGGAAAGAAACGGCTAAGCAGAAACCTGATTTCCGGGAAAAGCGACCGAAGAAATTCATAGATATAATTATCATTTAGGCTTTTGTTCGAGGAGGGTTAATCTTTGTTAGTGCCGCCAAGTTTCTATAAAGTGGCGACCGTTTGGAAGGGAACGGGCTGGTTCTGCTATTGGTTTTCCTTTAATACCCAACCATCTTTACCTTATCCCATCCACAATAAAAGCAACCCTCCAGATGGTGCTTTTGTTGTGGATGAAAAGCTTGTATAATGAAATAGCTATCCAGATTCCAGCAGAAGTTCCCAAATCTTTAAGAAAAGTCTATTATTTTTAAAATAATTGGACTTATGTTGATTCTCCCTGTACGCTTATAGGATGAAAAGATCAGCAGAGGTGGGAACGGGAGATGGAGCAGCGTGCCTCTGGAATTTTTAAAGAGATGCACCTGGTTGATGAAATAGGATAATTATAGAAACTTTTAAAAATAAAGGGGAATTTGGTTCATGAAAACGCATAAAGAACAAAGTAGGATTCAAGTGATAGACTGGTTGCTTAGGATGATGAAAGGGATGATGATCGGGTCGGGGGCTATCCTTCCGGGAGTCAGCGGTGGCGCACTTGCGGCTGTTTTTGGCTTATACGAACCACTGATTGTCTTTCTCTCGGATATCACGAATGATTTTGTCAAACGGGTTATGTACTTCTTGCCGGTTGGGGTAGGGGGAATCTTGGGCGTCTTCGTACTGGCCTATCCCTTGGACTACGGGCTGCAGTATTATCCCGTCCATGTATTGTGGGCTTTCATCGGAGCCATCATCGGAACGCTTCCTTCGCTTTACCGGGAAGCGGGCAAGCATGGACGCACGCGTGGGCATATCATACTAGCGTTAACGGTTGCCATTGTCATGTTTTTCATTCTGTTCTGGTCCAATGAGAATCTCAATCTGCATGTGGGTCAAAATTTCTTCACCTGGTTGCTGGCGGGTGCCATTTTTGCTTCTGGTTTCATTGTCCCTGGCTTGAGCCCCTCAAACTTTTTAATTTATCTGAATTTGTACCAGCCTCTGACAGAAGGCATTCGCCTGCTTGATTTTTCGATCTTGATTCCCGTGGCCATCGGGGCTGTTCTCTGTATTTTTCTTTTTGCCAAAGCGGTACGGTACTTACTGAACATTGCGTATGCGACGGTCTTCCATTTTGTGTTCGGCGTGGTGATTGCCTCCACCACCATCATTGCTCCCTCATTGGAACTATACAGCGGCTTCACCTTCCTTAATTATGCTGTCGTTCTCTTGCTCTTCTTTGCCGGCTTAGCACTTGGCTTGTGGATGGGGAAATTGGAAGACACTTATAAGTAATCCTTTGAGAGATTACCGGCTCTTCATATGAAAGCTATCTTGCTGAATAAATCCGAACGGAGCTGGGACAAAAGTCTTCGTATCTGAAATCGAAAAAAATTAAGACGCTAATCCTGTAGGGCAGGGTTAGCGTCTTAGTTTTTTTAGATGATCGCGTTCATAGCTTAGGAGTATCAGTGGAATATCTGCTGATTGGAGTGGCTGTTTTCCCCAGTATCACAGACTGATACCTTTCCAGAAGATATCCCAGACTATTGCTTGTAATTCTTCATACCTTTGGCTATCTTCATAGACTAATTGAACGTCCAGGCCATCCAACAATGTGACAAAAGCTAGCGCACACTCTTTCGCTCTGATACGAAATGGTTGTTTTGCAAAGCGAGATCCTAACGTTGCAGTCAATATCTCTATATATTTATAGATTTTTTGCATAACATCTTCATGCATCTCATCCGGTACAAGATAAGAAATAGTCAGCATCAGTTTTGTGTTCGGATTCGTCAGAAAGCGTTCCTTATGTTCCGTTAAGAACTGATAAAGCTGCTGCTCAATCGATTCCTCTCCATGTTGCTGAAATTACTGCTGAATAAATTGTAGCTCGTCGTCTACCGCTTCTGTATAAACTTTTTCCATTGCTCGTAATTAAAAAAGGCAAGTAGATGTGTATACAAAGTAGATACTTTGGTGGTAAGATGAACTCAAAGAAAGGGGGATTTATGATGCTGCAATTACCTGTCAAACAATGGGGGAACAGTCACGCAATACGCTTGCCAAAAAGTGTATTGGAAGCACTGGAAGTAGAGAAAGATGATGAACTGAATGTAGAAATTGTCAATCATTCGATTGTGTTGACCAAAGCCGAAAAGGACCTGACTTTTCAAGAACTGTTCAAAGGGTACGACGGAGAAAAATTCACTTCAGAATTACAAAACCTTTCGCCAGTGGGGAATGAGAAATGGTAAAACAAGGAGATATTGTTAAAATTAATTTAGACCCAAAACAAGGGCACGAGCAGCAAGGATACAGACCGTATATCTGTTTGAGCTATCATGGGGTCAGTGACTATGCTAATGTGGCTGTATTCGCTCCCATTTCAAATACAGAACGCAATTATCCTTTGTATGTGCCATTAAGAGGCACAGAGTCTTCAGGAAAAGTTTTGCTGGATCAACTAGTAACAATCGATTACAACGCGAGGAAGTATAGCTATGTTGAAACCGTACCAGAAAAACTAATCGATGAATTGCTGATGAAAGTAAAAGTAATCTTTCAAAAAAACGAAAAAATTGTTTGATGAATCTCAATGCGTACCTCTCACACTTCCCGTAACCTAGGGTATACTCGAAAAACTTTTTGATTTGGTATTTTTTTCGACTATATCCAAAAAAAGCGCAACCGGCAGGAATATCCGCCGGTCGCGCTTTTTTGGATGATAAATAAATGACTATTATTGATGAATGACCGCATGGATCTCGATGCCGCTGTTGTCTTTGAAGATAAGGGTGTTGTCCGTTTCTTCAAACGAAACTTCTGCCTGAACCAGTCTGCTTTTCAGCGCTTCATAGGCAGTGTTGTCGGCAACTACCCAAGTGAAGTAGGCCAAACCTGATTGGTTCTCTTCAGCGGCGGGTAACTGTTTTCCAGCCCACATATTCGAACCGATGTGGTGATGGTAGTTCCCGGCGGCGAAGAATTTTGCTTGCCCGAAGAAGTCTGACTTCAATGAAATACCGAGTACGTTTTGGTAAAATTGTTGCGTTTCGACCAGATCGTGAACGGTCAAATGGACGTGTCCCATTATGGAGCCGGAAGGGATGCCATCATAAATTTTGACCATCGCACCGATTACGCCATCCGCATCCATTGCTTCCGTCACACCTTCGATTTTCCCGTCCGGACGGATATCCCAAGCCGAAAGCGCTTTGTCGCGGTAGATTTCGATCCCGTTGCCTTCCGGATCTTGAAGGTAGATGGCTTCGCTGTATCCGTGGTCACTCGCTCCATCAATATCATATCTCTTAGTGAGTAAATGATAGAGGATGGATCCCAAGTCCGCGCGGGTCGGCAAAAGGATCGCCAAGTGGAAAAGTCCGGTCGTTCTTTTGCGATCGGATGGTGCGGCGAGTTGAATCAATTCCACCAAAGGCGTGTTGTCCGCGGCGACCCCCAACACAACCGAATTTTCCTTTTCTTCCATCAAATCCAAGCCTAGCGCTTCTTGGTAGAATTGCGTCATTTTCTGCAGATCATTGACTTTCAAGGCAACCTTGCCCAAATCCCAAAATGCTGTCATGTTTATTTTCCCCTTTATTATCGTTTTTATTTAAACTTCATTCTTGCCGGAATAGTATCACAAATTTAATTAATACGAATTCGAACTATTCAATAGATTCACTATAAGGCACGACTTACTTTTTGTCAATTAATATTATTTCCTGGTTTTAAAGGGGCTGTATTCCCCCGAAATCAAGCAAAATCCAAGCTTATATTACACAGGAAAGCCATAGAGCGATGCCTTTCTATTTTCCTGTTTTTCCCTTATAATAGATGGACGAAGCAAAAGTGAAAGAGGGAAAAGGATGAGCTATCAAGCACTATATCGGGTTTGGCGCCCGCAGCGGTTCGGAGACATCGCAGGTCAGGAAGCGGTCACGCAGACGTTGAAGAATGCCTTAATACAGGGGAAAACGAGCCATGCTTACCTTTTTACCGGACCGCGCGGAACAGGTAAGACGAGTGCAGCCAAGATTTTTGCGAAAGCCATCAACTGTCATCATCGCGTCGACGGGGAGCCGTGCAACGAATGCGAAACCTGCCGGGCCATCACCGAAGGACGCTTGAACGACGTCATCGAAATCGATGCCGCCAGTAACAACGGCGTGGAGGAAATCCGGGATATCCGCGACAAAGCGCGTTATGCACCGACCCAAGCCGACTACAAAGTCTACATCATCGATGAGGTGCACATGCTCTCGACCGGGGCCTTCAATGCGCTCCTGAAGACGCTGGAGGAGCCGCCGGAAAATGTCATCTTCATTTTGGCGACGACGGAGCCGCACAAGATTCCGTTGACGATCATTTCCAGGACGCAGCGGTTCGACTTTAAACGGATTTCCTATCAGGACATCATCAACCGGATGGCCTATATCCTGCAAGAGGAAAAGATCGGCTATGATGAGCAGGCGCTGCATGTCATCGCGCGCTCCGCGAACGGCGGGATGCGGGATGCGCTCAGCTTGCTCGATCAGATCATTTCCTATGGGTCGGAATCGGTCACTTTCGATAATGCGGTGAAGGTGTCAGGCAGTCTGACGGAGGAAATGATGATTTCCTTCTCGAGCGCGTTGCTGCATGAAGAAACGGAAGCAGCGCTGCAACTGCTGCAGGAAATACTGAGTTCAGGCAAAGAGGCCGGCCGTTTCCTTGAGGAGATGATCCTATTTGCGCGGGATGTACTGGTCTATCAACAGACAAAAGGCAAGGCCTTTGCCGACAATACGCAGCAATACAGCGAAGCTTTTCAGACTTTCTCGCAGGAGTCGCCAGCAACGTTCCTCTACGAGATGATAGAGGCCTTCAACGAGACCCAAAGGGAGATGCGCTTCTCGACGCAACCGGACATCTATCTGGAAGTGTTGGCGGTGAAGCTGTCCCAATCCAGGGCGCATGCACCTGCGGCAGTCCCGAGCGCACAAGCAGCGCCGAGCGGTGAAGTCCAGCGGCTGGCGCACGAATTGGAGCTCGTCAAAAAGGAACTTGCGAAGCTGCAGGAACTGATCGCCTCCGGGAATCTTACCGTTTCCCAGGAGGGGGCCAAAGCGGCGCCTGCCAAGAAAGAAACGGCCCGCCAGTCGAACACGTCTGCCGGATTCAAACCCAACATGGGCCGGACTTACCAGATTTTGGGTGAGGCGACGAAGCAGGATCTTGCCCGTTTCCGCGATTTCTGGACGGATATCCTGGACGTGCTTTCGGTCACCCAACGTGCCGTGCTGAAGCAGGCCAATCCGGTGGCGGCGAGTCCGACCAGTTTTATTCTGTCATTCCAGTATGATATCCTTTGCCAAAAAGCGACGGAAGATGCTGAACTGCAGGCGGCGGTTGATGCAGCAACGGAGCGGATGCTGCAGCGTCCCGGCGAATTGGTGTGCTTGACGGAAGAACAATGGACATCGGTGCGGCGCAACTATATCCAGAATCGGAACGGCAGCCCGGCTGCCGAGTCCGAAGGCGATCCGAAGCAAGCCGCGCCAAAACAGGCGGCAGCACAATCGGCTGCCCCTAAACAGCAGGCTCCCGCAAAAGTCGATGAGGCCAAGCCGGTCGATCTGGATCTGCCGCCGGAACCGCCGATGCCGGAAATGGAAGACGGTTACCGAGGCGACTATCACCCCGGGAGTTTCGCCGATGATTTTTCGGTCGAGACCGATCCGATCGTGATCGAGGAACAAAAAGAACAGGAAGTCATTGATCAGGCGCTGAGTCTTTTCGGGGATGAAGTCGTGACCGTCGTCAATGACTGACGGAAGCAACCAAGCAATCAAAGGAAATAAGTTCAATAAACTAAACTAAAATACACAAACAGAGAGGGAGTCATACAATGCGAGGCGGAATGGGAAATATGCAAGGCATGATGAAACAAATGCAAAAAATGCAGAAAGAAATGGAGAAGACACAAGCAGAACTCAATATGACGGAGTTTGTCGGTGCAGCTTCAAATGATCTGGTCAAAATCACGATGACCGGGAACAAGAAGGTGACGGATGTTGTCATCGCGCCTGAAGCGGTCGATCCGGAAGATGTGGAAATGCTGCAGGATCTGATCCTGATGGCGACCAATGATGTACTAAGCAAGATCGATGAAGCAACGAAAGCGAAATTGGGCAAGTTTGCCAGTGCGATTCCGGGCTTCTAAGCCGGGCTAAAGTCAATAAGCGAAATGAATGAGGGGAGTGAGGGTGAGACAAGTCGGGCAGTAGTGGCTTTAGTCCCAGCCTCCTTTCTTTTGAACGAAGAAAAGGGGATTTTATCGAAATGCAATACCCAGAACCGATAGCGAAATTAATCGAGAGCTTCATGAAATTGCCGGGCATCGGGCAAAAAACGGCAGCCCGATTGGCCTTTTTCTGTCTGGATATGGACGAGGAGGCTGTGCTGGGATTCGCGGATGCGCTGATCCGCTCAAAAAGGGATTTACACCAGTGCGCCATCTGCGGTAATATTACCGAATCAGATCCATGCAACATTTGTTCGGACAATACCCGGGACAAGTCCATTATCCTGGTGGTCGAAAATCCCCGCGACATCATGTCGATGGAAAAAATCCGCGAATACCATGGTTTGTACCATGTGTTGAACGGGGTCCTTTCACCGATGGAAGGGACCGGGCCGGAAGATCTGAACATCGCCAGCCTGATCAAACGACTGCAGGACGAGACCGTCAAGGAAATCATCATCGCGACGAATGCGACAGCCGAAGGGGAAGCGACAGCCATGTACCTTTCGCGCCTGATCAAGCCGGCGGGTATCAAAGTGACGCGTCTGGCTTATGGATTGGCGGTCGGCAGCGACATCGAATATGCGGATGAGATGACCCTCTTCCGTGCCATCGATGGGCGCCGAGAACTGTAACAAAGGGAAGGAACAACGGGGGGAACGGAAAACAAAATGGCATTCCATTTGAACATCGCCAACAAGAAGCAGGGACACTTAAAGCAAAAATACGACGAAAAGCTGATCGACTTGATCAGCGAAGTCCATCAACATTACACAACCTTGGTCCAACTGCAGCAGAATGCCTATGATTTGCCTGAAGAATTGCGTATCTTCGAGAAGATAGCAGAAGCGAAATATCTGTTCCTGCTGCGTGAAGCTAAAGAAAGACAGATCCAAGCGGATATTTCCGCACCGAAAAAAGCCAAGCAATTCCGTTGGCGCAAGCGCACGAACCGCGCAGAAGACATCTTTCATTCGGAATGACAAAAAACAGACCCCCGCCGGTCTGTTTTTTTTATGTGAAAAATACAGAAATGCGATCCGTCACGCCATGGATAATTGGCAACGCGTGTTCCTTTTATGTTCGCCGGCACACTCGCAATCAATAGAATCGGGGGCAAAAGACTTAAAGTCAATAGTATATTACAGAAATTTGAACATTTGAAGAAACATGCAGAAATAATGAAAGCGTTATATTGTTTTGGTAGCGCTTTTAATATATCATGTTGTATATCGGGTCCGGGTTTTACAATATGATATTTCATATCGATAAAAGGCAATTATATTTTGTTTTGTAAAACTTGGATACTTTTGGTTTGTGGGAAGGTTGTGAGTGGGAGGCCGATGTGACCGGTGTGCTTGTCATGCCGCATTATGTAAACGCTGTTATTTGGAGGGCTTGCAGTTACAAGAAATACAAAATTGGAGGAATTCATTTGGAAACGACAGTAAAAGAAGTGGGAACAGTAAAAGAGTCCCGTTACAGACGCGCAAAAACATGGCAAATCGGTGCTTTTGCATTGAACAACTCTGCAACAAACATATTTATGTTTTTAATGATGTACGTATCCTACTACGCTACCGGAGTAGTTGGCTTGGGGACCGTCATCGTATCCACGTTGATTACGATGAGCCGTATGTGGGACGGAGTTACGGATCCGATTATCGGTCTCTGGATCGATAAGACGGACGGCAAAATGGGCAAATTCAGACCCTTCATGATTTTGGGCTTTACCGTCATGACGATCATCACCTTATTGATGTTCTTCACGACGCACTTGGTTCCTCAAAACATGCGTCTGATCTACTTCATTCTCCTTTATCTTGTGTATATCGTCGGCTATACTTTCCAGACGGCCTGCACAAAAGCCGGACAAACGGTTTTGACGAATGATCCTAATCAACGTCCGTTGTTCTCGACATTCGACATGTCCTATACTTCACTGTTGTTTGCGGGTGCTGCAATGTATGTATCGAATTATATGGTACCGAAACATGGCGGCTTTACGGAATCTTTCTTCCATGAATTTGTCATTACCGTGGTCATCATTTCCGGCGTTATGACGGCACTTGCTGTAATCGGATTATGGGAACATGACACAACTGAAAACTTTGGTACAGGTGGCGAACAAGAACCCATCAAGTTGAAAGATATGTTCAACATCATCAAAGGCAATCGTCCTTTACAGATGCTTATTGTAGCAGCTTCAACCGATAAGTTGGCAGCCACTGTTTCGGGGAACTCGATCGTAATGGTCATGCTGTTCGGTGTCGTCATCGGAGATTTTGGTGTCTATGGTTCCATTTCAGCCATCACAATGATTCCTGTTTTGATCCTGATCCAAATCGGAACGCGCTATGCTCGTAAATTTGGTTCGAAAAAAGCGCTGATTGTATCCACTTGGTTGTGTATCGGCCTCTATTCAGGAATGTTCCTGTTGCTTTGGTTGGGTGATCCTTCGCAGATCCGTATGACTGATATGAACGCGATGTCCTTGGCATTCGTCACTCTGTACATTTTGGGGACAGGCGTCAGGAATATATCAGGCGGTATCGTTATTCCGATGATTCCGGATGTCGCAGACTACGAAGTTTACAAAAATGACCGTTATGCGCCAGGTGTGATGGGGACGATCTTCTCCTTCGTTGATAAAATGATCTCTTCTCTTGGTCAAACAGTCATCGGACTAATGTTGGCGTTCATCGGCTTCAAAGAAGTATTCCCTTCTGTGGATACACCGGCCACTACAGAAATCTTCTGGGTAACGATGATATTGTTCATCGGCCTGCTGATCTTGGGCTGGGTTGCTTCCCTGATCGCGATGAAATTCTACGAATTGGATGACAAACGTATGGTTGAAATCCAAATGGAACTTGCCGACCGTAGAGACGCAAAAAAAGCAGCAACTGAACAGTAATTGAATTGAACAAATGTAATGCAAAAGAATGCGGCCGAAGACAAACTGTCTCGGTCGCATTCTTTTCTTTTGCATTTTAGTTAGGTACCTACTATAATGGAGTGGGATTGATAGGTACCTAACTATCTGAAGGAGGAAATCATCATGGAAGAACAAAATAAAGATGTCATCGGCAGCGTGATGAAGCTGATGCGTACGTTGCGGCGCAAGGAGAACCCCGCCAAGCACGAATCCCGAGGAGCGGGAAAGCTTTTGCGGATATTGCAGGAAAATGACGGGATTAGTTCGCGGGAATTGGCGGACCGGATGGGGATCCGGCCGGCTTCCTTGACGGAGATGCTGAACCGGCTCGAGGCTGACGGGATCTTGATGCGCCAGCCAGACCCGGCCGATCAGCGCAGGAACAGGATTTTTATCCAGGAAAAGGGGTCTGTTTTATTGAAGAAAATGCAGGCAGTGCGCCAAACGGAAAGGGAGCATATTAATCAAAGTTTGACGCTGGAGGAGCAGGAACAATTCGTTGAGCTCTGCGAAAAACTGACAAAATCCTTGGAGGACTTCAGAAACCAAGCGGGTGAGCAATGATGGGCGGCAATGGGTTCAAAGGCGGCCGCGGGGGCTTTCTGACGGCGGAGGAAAAACAGAACAGTCCCAAAATCACGGCACCGTTACTGAAGCGGATGTTCAGCTATCTCATTCCTTATTGGAAACAACTCATCGTTTCCGTGCTGGCGATCATCACTTCGTCTGTATTCGGCGTCTTTCCGACGATCCTGACGGGCCGCATCATCGACGAAGGTCTGTTGCAGCAGGACCTGCCTGTGCTGATCCGGCTGATTGGGCTTTCGTTCGGAGTGCTGATCATCGCCAATCTGATCAGCATCGTGGAGAGCTATGTCAATGTCTGGATGGCGGAAAACATCACCTATGATATGCGCAACAAGATGTACAGCCATCTGCAGCGGATGTCGCACCGGTTCTTCACGACCAGCAAGCAGGGCGACATCATCACCCGCATGACCAGCGATATCGGCGGCGTGCAGAGCGTGCTGACAGGTACTTGGACGAACATTCTGCAGAATATTGCGACGTTGACGGTTGCGCTCGTCACGATGTACACGAAAAGTCCTTTGCTGGCGACAATCGGTATCGTGGTGGTGCCTTTGTTCATCCTGCCGACGAAGCGCGTAGGCAAAAGGCGTTGGGAAATCACTCTGGAATCACGTAAGCACAATGACGACATCAACCAGATACTGAACGAGACCCTCAGTGTCAGCGGCCAATTGCTTTCGAAGCTGTTCGTCACGGAAGCCTACGAGTTCGACCGCTATCAGGAGGCGAACAAACAGATGATCCGCCTAAACATCAAAGAGAGCATGGCGGGAAAATGGTTCCGGGTCGTGATCAATGTCTTCACGAACATCGGCCCGATGCTGATCTATCTGGTCGGCGGGATCCTCATCATCGAATACGGCAATACGGATCTGACGATCGGGGACATCACCGTCATGGTGGCGCTCCTGGGCAGGATGTACGGGCCGGTCAATTCCTTGTTGAACATCCAGGTCGATGTGATACGTTCGATGGCGCTTTTCGATCGCATCTTCGAGTATTTCGATCTGTCTGTGGAAATCGACAACAATCCGCAGGCAATCAAGCCCGAATCGTTTACAGGTGAGTTGGTTTTTGAGGATGTTTCCTTCCATTATGATCCGGACCAGCCGATCTTGAACGACGTCAGTTTCGAACTGAAGCCAGGATCATCCGTCGCCATCGTTGGACCTTCGGGAGCCGGCAAGTCCACAATCATCAACCTGATTCCGCGCCTCTACGATGTGACGGGCGGAAGGATCCTGTTGGACGGCATCGACATCCGCAAACTCGATTTGGCCTATCTGCGCCAGCACATCGGCGTGGTGACGCAGGATACGTACCTGTTCAATGGAACAATCAGAGAGAATCTGCTCTACGCCAAACCCGATGCCACGCAGGCCGAAATCGAGAAGGCTTGCAGTGAAGCCAATATCCACGCATTCATCAGTGGGCTGCCGAAAGGCTACGACACCGTCGTGGGCAACCGCGGCATGAAGCTTTCCGGCGGCGAAAAGCAGCGGCTTTCGATCGCTCGGATCATCCTCCGGAAACCGGGCCTGATCATTTTCGACGAAGCCACATCCTCGCTGGACTCGATTTCCGAGCACGCCATCCAGGAAGCGATCGAGCCAATCCTTGCCAAGAGCACAAGCTTGATCATCGCCCACCGTCTTTCGACGATCCTGTCGGCTGATGAAATCCTGGTGCTTGAGAAAGGCAAAATCGTTGAACGAGGCGACCACGAGACGCTCGTCAAAAAAGGCGGGATCTACACGACGCTGTATAATACGCAGATGAAGCAAACCTAGCAGGATGCAGAGGGCATCCCGTGTAGAAAGGAGTTGCCTTTTTCGGGTTCTGTTTTCGGAAAAAGCCGACAACGGCAATTAATTGTTGCAAAATTGACAAAGCTATATCGGATTCATCTGTATAAAAAAACTTTCATTTAGCGTATAATGGAAGTATTAGAATCGTAGGAGTGTGCAAAGTGAGAGGGATTTTCATCACAATCGAAGGGCCGGATGGCTCAGGCAAGACAACCGCGTTGCAGCAAGTAGTGCCGCGTCTGCAACAAGAGATGAACCGAAAAGTGGTAGCGACGAGAGAGCCGGGCGGAAGCCCAATCGCGGAAAAGATCCGCTCGTTGATACTGGATCCTTCGCATACGGATATGGATTCTAGGACAGAAGCGTTATTGTATGCGGCAAGCCGCCGCCAGCATCTGATCGAAAAGGTGTTGCCCGTTTTGGAAAGTGGAGACGTCATTTTTTGTGATCGTTTTGTCGATAGTTCAATCGCTTATCAAGGCTACGCAAGAGGCATCGGTGAAGAGGGTATCCGTGAAATAAACGAATTCGCAACAGAAGGCATCGAGCCGGATCTGACGTTGTATATCGATGTCCCGGCGGAAGTAGGCATTCAAAGGATCCATGCGAATCTGGATGAACGGGAATATAATCGTTTGGACCAGGAAAAGCTCGCTTTCCACGAAAAAGTCCGAGCAGGCTATCAGCAATTGGCGAAGGCCAATCCGGAACGGATAGTGGTCGTCGATGGGACGATGAGCCGTGAAGAGGTAGCGGAAGCGTGCTATCAGATCATCAAAAACAGGTACCCAAGCTATTTTTAGAGCAAGATCATTTTTCAAGCATCATTGATCAGCCTTTTCAACATACAGAAAGTGGGGGATTCATAATGAAATTAGTTGTGGCTATAATTCAAGATAAAGACAGTGCTATCCTATCCGATGAGTTGGTGGAAGCGAATGTCCGCGCTACGAAATTGCCTTCTACAGGCGGTTTTCTGCGCGCCGGTAATACCACCTTCATGATCGGGGTGGAAGACGAACGGGTCGATGAAGTATTGCGGATCATCAAAACCAACTGCGAAGCGCGCGAACAGTTCGTGGCGACCCCAGTCAGCATGGATGTGCCGTTGGATAACGCGATCGCCTATCCGATGGAAGTGCATGTAGGTGGAGCGACCGTGTTTGTTTTACCGGTAGATAGTTTTCACAGATTCTGATGACGAAGGAAAGGATGGATGGTGTGACACAGCTTTTGATGAAGCAACAGCCGGAAATGCTCGAAAGGTTCCAACGAACGATTCAGGAAAAACGACTGGTCCATGCCTACTTGTTTGAAGGAGCACGAGGAACCGGCAAAGAAGAATTGGCGCGTTGGATAGCCCAGACGCTCTTTTGCGAGGAGTTGCAGGCTGGCCAGCCTTGCGGGCACTGCAATCATTGCCTGCGGATTGCGGCAGGCGAATTTCCCGATGTGGCGGAAATCAGTCCGGATGGCAACACCATCAAAGTCAACCAAGTCCGTGAACTGAAGGCGGAACTTTCCAAAAGCGGGATGGAAGGCAGCCGCAAGGTCTATCTGATTTATGACGCCGAAAAAATGACGGTCAGCGCTTCAAACAGTCTGCTTACGTTCTTGGAGGAGCCGCAGAACGATACCTACCTGATTCTGATGACGACGGCGAAGGAGAATATCCTGCCGACCATCCGCTCGCGGTGCCAAATCGTCCATTTCCAGGTCGTCAATAAGCAGGCATTAGGGGAAACCTTGGAGGCGCAGGGGATACAGCCTGAAAATGCGGCGTTGTTGGCAGCCATCACCAATAACCAAGAGGAAGCCCTGTTGTTGAACCAAGAGGAGAGCTTTCACGAATCGAAGAAGCGGACGTGGGCTTGGTTTCAGTTGATGACCGATAAAAACCCCCAGTCATTTGTGTTTGTGCAGACCGACTTGATGGATGGGCTGAAAGACAAAAATGATGGGCACTTCTTTTTGGACTTGCTATTATTCTATTACCGTGATTTACTGTATACCAAGTACAGTAATAGGCAAGCTATCGTCAACAAAAATCACGGAAAAGAGTACGAGCGCATTGCCGAAAAACTGCATCCTCAGGAAATCACCAGGCATATGGAAAATATCCTCAATGGAAAGAAACATCTGGAAGCAAATGTTCAGCTCCAAGGGGTACTGGAAGAAATCGCGCTCGGGAATAGCCTATAGATAAAGCTTCTGGAGGAGAAAGATAATGAAAAACGTCATTGGTGTTCGTTTTATGCCTGTCGGGCCCATCTCTTATTATGAAGCGGGCCAGACAAAGTACAGAATGGATGAAAAATTGATCATAAATAATGGGAATGCTGTCGATATTGGCCAAGTCGTCATTGTCGATAAACAGTGCAATGAAGGCGACAGTGTCCTTTCTCATAAACACATCATCCGCGTTGCGACCGAAAAGGATCTGGCGCAGGATGAAAAAAATCGCGTGGAGGCTAAAGAAGCCTTTGCCGTGTGCAAGACGAAAATGAAACAGTTGAAATTGGATATGAAGCTGATCAAAGCGGAATACACTTTCGACCGCAGTCGTCTGACTTTCCATTTCAGTTCGGAAGGCCGAATCGATTTCCGAGAGTTGGTCCGCGAGTTGGCAGCGGTTTTCCGTACGAGGATCGAACTGCACCAGATTGGCGTCCGTGACGAGGCCAAGATCCTCGGAGGGATCGGACCTTGCGGAAGGACGCTCTGCTGTTCGAGTTTCCTGGGTGACTTTGTGCCGGTTTCGATCAAGATGGCGAAGGATCAGGGTTTGTCCCTGAATCCTACGAAAATATCCGGTTTATGCGGGCGTTTGATGTGTTGCCTGAATTATGAAAACGATACGTATGTCTCGCTCAGAAAAGCGATGCCTGACTATGGGCAGGAAGTGATGACGCCTGAGGGCAAGGGGAAAGTTGTGGAATTGAATGTGCTTAGTCAAGTCGTCAAAGTGCGTCTGTTCGAGCACAATAAAACAGTTGAGTTTGCAATTTCAGAATTATAGGATATAAAAATCTGCACGACAAGATTGAAAAATAAGTATGGAAAATGCGAGTGGATAAAATGGATAAACGTGCCTTGTATGACCAATTTCATCGGGTGGAAAGCCGTATTTCATCGATGGGAGCAGATGTTAAAGAGATTCAAGAGAAGATGGATGACCTGATAGAAGAGAACGCAAATCTTCAAATCGAGAACCAGCATCTGCGCGATCGGATCGATTTCCTTACGAAGGAAAAAGAAGATGCGCAGAAGCAAGAGCCAGAAATGTCGAAGTCCCGTCTGAACTTACAGAAGCTGTACGAGGACGGTTTTCATGTCTGCAATGTTTATTATGGTTCCCGCCGTGTGAATGATGAGCCCTGTGTTTTCTGTATCGATGTCATCTACGGCGAAAGAGATCGGAAAAACTGAGAAGTGTCCTGCTATCAATTGTGGGAATTGTTCGGAAAGATTGTTGCTGTACAATATGCAGAAGCTGTTCAGAACTAGCGTGTTTCACTCTAGTTTCTTAAACAGCTTCTTTTTTTTAAAATCCATAGAATACTATAAACTGAAAAATGATGAATCAAAAAAGGAGGTTACCTCATTTGAGATAATCTCCTTTTAACTTTTAGATTTTTAAAGGGTGTAATCGAGTTCGGCACCGTTCGTTGCAATCACATTTTTGTACCAATCATAACTGTCCTTTTTATATCTGTTCAAGCTGCCCTTACCGAAATCATCTAAATCCACATAAATGAATCCGTATCTTTTGGACATTTCTGAAGTTCCCGAAGAAACGATATCTATTGATGACCAAGTGGTGTATCCCAAAATTTCTACACCGTCTTTAACAGCCTCAATCATTTGTTCAATATGCCGGCTTAAATAATCAATTCGATAAGTATCATGGACCTGGTTATCTTCAGTTAAAATATCTTCCGCGCCTAATCCGTTCTCTACAATGAATAGTGGGATTTCGTAACGATCATAAAATGTGTTCAGTGAATAACGCAATCCTACAGGATCAATTTGCCAACCCCATTCAGAAGACTCGAGATATGGGTTTTTTATGGAACGCTTTAAGTTGGATTCTGTTTCTTCCAGTTCCCCTTGATGTGCAGCTGTAACCATTGACATGTAGTAGCTGAATGCAAGGAAATCAGCGGTGTTGTCTTTTAGAATTTCCAGATCGTTGTCAGCCAAGATCAAATTAATATTTTCTTTCTGAAAATATCTCGTCATATATCTTGGATACTTCCCTTTGATCATAACATCGGTATAAAAATAATTATCCAATTGTTCATCGATGTGCATTTTCATCACATCATCCGGATGGCTAGTGGCTGGGTAGGTAGTGAATCGAGCGATCATGCAGCCTACTTGATTATCCGGATTGTGCGTATGGCAAATTTTTGTGGCCAGCGCTGCTGCGATGAATTGGTGATGGACGGCTTGGTAACAATCTTGTTGGAAATTTTCAGACTTATCTTCAACAACACCCGTTGACTTGAAAGTAGAGAAACGTCCTGCGTTTATTTCGTTGAAAGTAATCCAATATTTGACTTTTTGCCCGTATCTGACAAATAAAGTTTCAGCGAATCGAATATAATAATCAATCAGTCTGTGATCAGCCCAACCATTATATTTATTTACTAATGCAAGAGGCATTTCGAAATGAGAAATTGTGACTAAAGGTTGCATACCCTGCTTCATGATTTCGTTGATTACATCATCGTAAAATTCAAGGGCATCTTCCGAAGCTACTGCTTCTTCTCCCGTCGGAAATACTCTGCTCCATGCTATTGAGAATCGGAAAACCTTGAACCCCATTTCAGCGCACAGAGCAATGTCTTCCTTGTACCTGTTAAAAAAATCAATGCCATGGCGTTTCGGATAAATATCAGTTCCAGTATAGTTCATAGCTGCAGTAATTTTTTCCGTGGTCATACTTCTGTGAGCTTCTAAATTTTTACGATCCATAGCTGTACTGAAAATTGCTACATCAGATACTGAAAGCCCTCGGCCTCCTTCATCGTACGCGCCCTCTGCTTGGCAGGCTGCGATAGCTCCGCCCCATAAAAAGTCTTTTGGTAATTTGTATTCCATTGAAATAATACTCCCTTTCTAATCGATTATTTTAAGTCAAGTTCCAACAAGGGTTGTCCTTCTTTTATTGAACCTTCAGGACTTGATATTACTGAACTGTATGAATGGATATTTGTGACTACGACAGGTGTAGTGATTTCGTATCCTGCTTCCTTTATCTTTTCAATGTCAAATTGCAGAAGAGTATCTCCTTTTTTGAAATGATCTCCCTGTTTAAAATCACTTTTGAAATATTTACCTTCTAGGTTAACCGTGTCGATTCCGACGTGAATAAGCAACTCAATACCGGATTCAGAAATAAGTCCGAGTGCATGCTTAGAATCAAAGAAGACTGTAATTTCACCGTCAAATGGTGCAATGACCCTTCCTTCAACAGGGATAATGGCGTTACCGATGCCGATCAATGATTGACTGAATACTTCATCATTTACTTCGGATAACGGAATTACCTTTCCAGTAATTGGACTGTCCACAATCGCTGTTTCCTCTGTAGGGATAGCTGTTGCTTCAGGAACAGGTTGTACCTTTTTGCCTGAAATTTCCTCAGAAGGGATACCGAATAGGTAAGTTAATACACAAGCCAACCCTGCAGAAATGACCACTCCTATAACAAGAACGAGGAAGTTATCTGCACGGAACACCGGTAATGTCAATAGGCTTGGTGGCACATAAGCTGTAGCTTGGGTGTTGAATAAGGATAAGAACGCTGCCCCGATGGCCGAAGACAAAAGCGCAAATGCGAATGGACGTTTATATCTTAAGTTAACACCAAACATAGCAGGTTCTGTAATGCCTAGGAAAGCCGAAATGGAAGATGTTGCTGCCAACGACTTAACAGATTTGTCTTTGCTTCTTAAGAAAACCCCCAAAGCAGCACCAGCTTGTGACATATTTGCTGTCAGCGCGCTCACCAATATGTAAGATCCGCCGGTTGCTGCAATCTCTTGAATTTGCAAAGGTCCAATCGCATAATGCATTCCCAACATTGTGAGCAGTGATCTTGTCCCACCCAAGGCAAAAGCTGAAAAAATTCCGCCGAATGTATAGAACCAACGGATAAATTCTGCCAAATATTTACCAATATAGGAACCAAGCGGCCCAATGACTATTAATTGGGTTGGTACCATAATCAATAACACAATCATGGCTGAAAAAATAATTTTTAAGAAATCAGGAATGACTTTTTCAATAGCTTTATTCACATAACTTAGCAGCCACACTGATAAAATAATCGGAATTACTGTGGATTTGTAATTTACCAATAGAATTGGAAGACCGAAGAAACTTAGTGAGGAAATGCCGGTTTCCGCAATTTTATTGGCTGCATCTAAAATAGTAGGGTACATGTAACCTGCAGCTAGACCCAGTGCAATAAATTCGTTCGTTTTGAATTTTTTTGCGGCGCTCAATGCTAAGAAAAAAGGTAAGAAATAGAATACCATATCTCCGGTCATGCTTAAGATAGCTACTTCTGTAGACTGTGGATTGACGAGGTTGTAGGTTGCTAACAAGGATACAACAGCTTTTATCATACCTCCGGCGATAATCATAGGAATTGCCGGGCTAAAGATACCTGAAATAACTTCGATGACTTCAGCAACCTTCCCCTTTTTTTCTGAAGGTGCTTCATCTGTCGGGTCTATATTTACTAATTTGTTGATTTCTTGGTAAATTTTTTGTACTTTTGCGCCGATAATGATCTGCGTTTGCCCATTTTGCAGCTGAGCTTTCAGAACACCGTCGAGATTGGAGATGTTATCAAGGTTTACCTTGCTATTGTCTTTCAGGTTAAAACGCAAGCGTGTCGCACAGTGTGTTAAATTCTGAATATTATTTTCTCCGCCGATTTCTTGAATAATTTTTCGTGCCAGTTCTTCGTTTGTCATTTTTAATTCCTCCTTTTTTATAAAAAAATGACCAATACTAAATAGAGTGGTCTCCATTAGTATTGGTCATGCCTGATCGAATCAGTAACAGTCCATGTTAAGTATTTTTGGATAGTCTTTTGAGATGCAACAATAAATATAATTGTTCATCCGCGGTTATATGCCATCCGTAGTTGTTATCTAAGTATAAGCAAATTCTTTTTACGCATTCCAATTCATTGGTGGCGGTTTGACTGACGATATCGTATAAATCAGTTTGTTCGTTCAATGATTCGTTGTTGAATTGACGGAAAATAAAATATCTGAGATGTGTGATAAAACGGGCAAAATTTACTGAGTCTTCATTGATGTTTCTTTTCAGGTTGTACTTCACAATCGTTACTATGTCTTTAATGATTTGTGTAACTTTTGCGGTTTCAGAAAATTCGGTTCCTTGTTTCAGTTGTGCATTAACAAAATGCAGGGCAATAAAACTAGCTTCTTCTTTAGGGAGGGAAGCGGACAGTTCTTCGTTAACCAAGAGGACAGCTTTCTCTCCGATTTTAGTTTCAGTGGGATAAATATGTTTTAGTTCCCAATGCAAAGTATTTACCAGCTCTTCGTTAGAATTTGTTCGTTCGATGGCATTTTGTATGTGATCGGCCAGAGAGAGCAGCAACATATCATTCAATGGGGAATTTAACATTTTTTTTCCTTCTTCTATTATCTTTTCGCTTACTAAGATAGTTTGAAGCGGGATTTTGGAAAATATCTCCATATACCTTTCGGTATCGCTATCATTTTGAACAAAGATTTTCTCGATGACAGGATCCGACTTATTCAGAATGAAAGGCGTTTTTTGAAAGCCTAAACCTTTGCCTACAACGAAAACCTCAGAACCATCCTCAGTCAGTGCAAGTACAACGTTGTTGTTTATTTTTTTAGTAACTTTCATTGTTTTTCACCTCCCATTAACCTAGTAAGAAAAGAAAAAAGACCACAATTCCAGCACAAATAACTGGAAAAATGGTCATGCCTGATCGAGTCAGTAACAGTCCATAAACCGAAAGCGGTTTAATACTTAACGCAATATTAATGGATAAGTTATTAATTGTCAATAACTAAAATAAAAAAACATTCTTGAGTAGAGAATCCAAACTCTATATAATGTGTTTGAAAGAGGGGAATCGACCATGAAGTATAAAATCAGTGAAGTATCAAAAATTTTGAATATGCCTATTGATTCCATAAGATTTTACGAAAAAAAAGGGATTATTTCCCCTCAGAAAGATAAACAAACGGATTATCGCGTATATGATGATTGGGACATTAATTATTTGTTGGAATATAAGCGGTTTCGCAAAATGGACTTTTCTGCGCAAGAGATAAAAAAACTACTCCATGAAACGAATTTTTCTGACTACTTGAAATTATTGGAAAAAAATCAGGAGTCAATAAAGAAAAAAGCGGTATATTATCAACTGTTAGAGAAGAAGAATGAAGAATTGATAAACAAACTGACATTTTTAGATTTTAAATTCCACATTGAAACGATTCCTTGTAAATTATTCTTCTCCCATCGAGAAAATTTTGAGTACAGCTCAGCTAATCAGTTGAGAGAAATTTTTGATCCATGGATGGAGTATTATGCCCTACTTGATAATACTGTAGTGATAAGAAAAGAAGATTTATTCCAGGACAGCAGCAATTTCGAGTGGGGATTCTCGATAAATAAAAGTGAATGTATTGCTTTGAAATTACCTATGTCTGAGAGAATTGAATGTTTTGAGGAGCAGACCTATTTGCGATTTATTGTGAATGCAGGTGCGCGGGGGAATTTTTCAAAGGACTTAATAAAGCCTGCAGTTTCACACATCGAAAAGAGTAACTATAGAATAAATGGAGACATTTCCGGTAGGTTGCTTGCAAGGATCAATGATGCGGAATATCTGCGGTATATTGAGTTTTTTATACCTATTGAGAAAAAGTGAACAAATAAGGTTGACTCTGTAGTTACCACAGACCCTAAGATAAGATAAACAAATAGGGGGTAATGAAATGTTTAAAAAATTGTTTACACCTTTTTCAATTGGCGAATGTGAAATTACGAACAGACTGGTCGTTCCGGCGATGGTAACTAATTATTGTACAGAAGATGGTGAAGCGACGGAGCAGTATATTGCTTATCATGAAGAAAAAGCAAAAGGTGGATGGGGTTTAATCATCACGGAAGACTACCCGGTTAATGAACATGCAATGGGATACAGTAATGTAGCGGGTCTATGGAAAGATGAACAAATTGCAGGTCATAAGGAATTGACCGAACGGATCCACAAATATTCCAGTAAGATATTCTGCCAGATTTATCATGCCGGCCGTCAAAGTGCTCCTTCAGTGAATGGCGGAGTCACACCTGTGGCGCCATCGGCAATTGCTTGCCCGTGGTTGCAAAGTGTTCCAAAAGAGCTGACGAAAGATGAGATCAAAGAAATCATTACTCAATTTGGACGCTCTGCTTTAAGAGCAAAGAAAGCCGGATTTGATGGCATCGAAATTCATGCGGGTCATGGTTATCTGATCGCTGAATTTCTTTCGACTTATGCAAATAAGCGTAGCGATGAGTACGGTGGGTGTTTTGATAACAGGGCTAGGTTCTTGAAAGAGATTATCAGTGAAGTCCGTATGAATGTTGGGGCTGATTTCCCTATTCTTGTCCGTTTCTCTGCAGACGAATGTGTACCTGGTGGAAGAGATATATCCGAGTCCAGAGTTCTAGCGACATTACTTGAAGAATGGGGAGCAGATGCTTTACATGTTTCATCAGGTGTATATGGAGACCACAATAAAGGGATTGTTTCTCCGATGTATGTCAACCATGCGTGGACGGTGGATTTTGCCAATGAAATTAAGCAACTGGTGGATATCCCAGTCATTACAGCCAATCGGATTAACGATCCTAGGATGGCTGATAGTATTCTCGTAATGAACAAGGCTGACTTTATTGCCATGGGCAGAGGATCTTTAGCAGATCCGTATCTGCCGTCAAAAGCGCAGAGTGGTGACTTGACTTCAATCCGATATTGCATAGGTTGTTTACAAGGATGCGTAATGAAGCTGACTGCCGGTGAGGCAGTGACGTGCTTGGTAAACCCTTCTTTGGGGCAGGAATATCGCATTGATTATTCAATAACTGATGCACCTAAAAACATGATAGTAATCGGTGGGGGTCCGGCAGGGCTGGAAGCCTCCCGAGTTCTGGCTATGAGAGGGCACAAAGTACAGCTTTTTGAGAAGAATAACTTCCTTGGCGGACAATTCAAATCCGCAGCTTTCCCACCAGCGAAGGGTGAATTATCGACATACATAGCTTGGTTAATCAGCGAATTAGAGAAGTATGACGTATCAGTGAACTTGAATAGTGAAATAACCAAGGAAGATATCGATAGCTTACAACCTGATGTCGTTGTGGTTGCTACCGGGGGTGCACCTGTGAGACCCCCAATCAAAGGAATTGAAGGGAACAATGTTTATTTTGCGGAAGATGTGTTGCTTGGTAATGTATCGATCGGAAATAATGTTATCATAGCAGGCGGTGGAGAAGTGGGGTCCGAAACTGCCGCACATCTAGCTTTACAAAGTAAAAAAATCTCAATAGTTGAAATGAGAGATGATATTTTACTTGATCTGGATGGTGTTAATGCCTTCAACCTTACTTTGATTTTAGACGAGTATAAAGTTAACAGATATACTGGCAGTAAAATCGTTGAAATTATGGAAGATGGTGTAGTTCTGGAGAATGAAACAGGGACCCAGAAGGTAAAAGGGGATTCTGTGGTATTGGCTTTAGGGTACGCTCCAAAAAATAATTTAGTGAGTGAACTGGCCGGATCAGCTTATGAAGTGCAAGTGATAGGTGGAGCTACGAAGACTAGTAATGCATTAGTGGCAAGTCGAGAAGGATTCGAATTGGCATTAAATTATTAATGTGTGATAAAGCTGTGGATTTAGTCTGAATGAAGACTAAATCCACAGCTTTTTTCTTCAATTATTTGTTCCTTAATATATTATCAACCAAAAGATAAACATTATTGCTAGCATCCAAACTATCAGTAATTTCAGGGAGAATATAGGTTTTATTAAATTTTTTTGAATTAATAACGGTTACTTTATTTTTTCTGGATTGAACAGGATTACATATCAAATACTCAGAATGCGTTTGATAGATTATATTTTGAAATTCAATTTTATGCGTTGTTAGGTCAACGTTCACTGCGTCATGGTGTTCAAATTGGATGGATAAGACGTTACTATCTTTAATGTTGTTCCATACGTTTAAAACACTTGTCGTCTCTTCTGTATTCAATTTTGGGGATATGAAGATACAGGTAATATCTAGTTTACTCAATAATTTTTTCTCGATTTGTGAGGTAGAAATCACTAGCCGGATATCCGCAGGGAGGCGAGTAAATCTAAATTCGGGCAATGACATGGTAAATATTTGAGAAGGCTCAATAGATAGCGTATGCGAAATTTTATTAGTTATCATAGCCAGCACTTCTTCGCCAAAATCAGATAGTATCAGAATTCTATCTTCATTTTTCAGCAACGGAAGGGTGGCATTGTAGATAATTAATGCTAAGTAGGAAAGCTCTACTTGGGTTAAAGATACTTCAAACTCATCCAAAAGAGATTTGAAAAGTGGGTGCAGCAATTGAAAGTAATACGGAATTGTTTTTAACAAATCATTTTTTAATGGGTTCTCAAGGTAAAAATGATTTTTTAAACGTACGATGCAAGGGTACAAATAGGTTGATAATTTTTTTCCAGTGCAACATCATCAAGCAAATCCAACTCGTCGTAGCTGGATTTTATCCTGGATATAAAATTATTTACTAGCTGTGGTAAGTTAGTTCTTGCAAAAAATGAGATCGAATTCTGCGAGGAATAACTTTTGCTTAAAAAACATACATATAGATATTTTAATTCATACTCTGAATAGTCATAACTCAACTTTCGCACTTGAAAAACCTATTTAACCCTTTGATATATCAATGTTTTTAAAGACTTTAATATCAAAAAATGTGCGCAAAAAGACACCTCTCTTTGGTAAAATGTAGTTACCACACTAACACAACCAAGGAGAGATGTCTTATGGCTACTATTTTACCAGAAAATCAAATCAATCAGGAACTTAATTCTTCTGTTCATCAATTTTTTCGCGAACAGAAACTGGGGACGTTACTCAATCAATCCAATATCCGAAAAGAAGCAGGCATCTCACCGGTACTACTGGTCCAATTCATCTTTTCATTGGTCCTTCAAAAGAAAAATTTGTATCGGACATTGGAATCCGGACGGGAGCCAGAGGCTCCTGCCAAGGATGCGGTTTATCGTCTGCTCAACAACGCAACCTATAATTGGCGCAAGTTTCTGTTGTTACTGAGCCAGAATGTCATTACCCAGAAATTGCTCCCGCTTGTCTCGGAAAACCGCGAACGCGTCCTGATTTTGGATGATTCCTTATACAGCCGTGCCCGTAGTAAATCAGTCGAAATGCTTGCGCTCGTTCATGACCATACTACCAAGAAGTTCGTCCGTGGCTTTCGCATGCTGACTTTGGGGTGGTCAGATGGGAACACTTTCCTGCCGCTTGCGTTCTCTTTGTTGAGCTCAGAGAAACAATCGAACCGTTTCCAAGAAATCAATCCCGCCATAGATAAGCGCACCGTGGGTTACAAGCGTCGAAAGGAAGCCGTCAAAAAGTCGACGGAAGCGCTGTTCGACTTGCTTGATGATATAAATCCGCTCCAACTCTGCGCTCAGACGTTACTTTTCGATAGTTGGTTTGCATTTCCAAAAGTGATCAAGCGCGTAGTTTCAGAGTATCCACTCGAGGTGATCTGTATGCTAAAACGGATGCACCGCGTGTACTACACGTATGAAGGGCAAAAGTATACTTTGACCCAGTTGTATCAGGTTGTGCGCAAAAAACGTGGTCGTGCCAAGATTCTCGCATCTGTTGTCGTCAGCTTGGGATTGGACGATAATGAAAAAGAGATCCAAGCCCGTATTGTCTTCGTGCGTGACCGAAACCGCTCCAAAAATTGGCTTGCAATTTTGTCCACAGATACGAACCTGCCTGAAGAAGAAGTTGTGCGTCTCTACGGCAAACGCTGGGATATTGAGTGTTTCTTCAAGGTGGCAAAATCACATCTGGCGCTAGGAAAAGAGTTTCAGTGCCGCAGTTACGATGCGATGGTAGCCCACACGACGATTGTCTTCACCCGTTACATCATGCTTGCACTTCGGACGCGCGAAGCGCAAGATCCAAGGACCATCGGTCAGCTGTTCTTTTTGTGTTGTGATGAATTGGAAGACATCCGATTTGCAGAAGCAATTCTATTGGTATTGGACTGTCTGAAGGCGTCTCTCACGGAAGAACCTATCTTGTCTGAAGAAATGGTGCAGTCTGTTCTGGACAGAGTTTTCGACAACTTTCCTGCTTTCTTAAAACGAGCATTTCATCAACCTGAAAAGCAGTTCCCAAGCGTTTTAGCGGCATAACATTATAGCTAGAATTATTGATATATCAAGCCTTTAGGGTCTTTTTCGGTGTGCGAAAGTTGAGTCATAATGAATCAGCTTGCTTGTTTCTGTTGAGATTAAGGTGAAAATGTTTTTAGCTAATACATTTGCTTCAGGTAAATAAATGCCGTCTAATGTGTTCATTTTAAGTAATTTTAATGAAACGAAATCCATTGCCAAGGAGTATAGGCTGTTTCCTGACAAAGTAATTTCATTTTCTTTGAAAAAATGGAGGAAATAATTGCATACCTCCTTATGTTCTGCTATCAGGTCATTCTTTAATTGTGCATATCTCAAATAGTTTACGAATACATCATAATTACTATTGTGTGATAAAAGGCTTGATAAAAGATTACATTTAGCAAAATCATGACCACATAAATAAAATTCTCCATTTTGATTTTTCTTCAGGGCTACATTTGGAAACCTTTGGTCAAGTAACGCTTTTATTTCTTTCAGAGTCATCTCAGTGGAGGATTCAGATAACAATAGCAAATCACTAGCTTCGTAGATAGACAAGGGATTGAAAATAAGGTTAATGAGCAGTGCAATGGATCGTTCATTTTTGGTTTGAGGAATATAGTCCTGAGACTCTTCCAACAGGAAAGTTATCACTGCTTTTTTTTGATCAGGAAAAATATAATATCCTTTCTTATTGGAATGGATATGAGCGCCCGAGTCAGAAATTTTTTCTTCGATCAATTTAATGTCGTATCTTATCGTTCGGAGAGATACTGAGAATGTTTTAGCCAATTGATTGCCACTAATCTCTTGGGAAGCCCCAACTATCTCGTTAATTATTTCAAGCTGTCTCCTTAACAAATTGGTTACCCCCGTTCATGTATAAGAGTATTATAACGGTTGCACTGTTATGGTGCAAAACAAAAATAGAAAACGCTTTATCCAAACGTTATTATTTAGTTAAGATATATCGATCGAAGAAGCTAGCTGATTTTTTTAAGAGTCAAAAAAAAGAATATGAGGAGATTGACTACTATGCAAAATGTTGCTATTGCGAACAAAGTGCAAACTTTTTTAGAGGGGACTCTAGGGGAACTTGCAGCGAAACTATCCGGACAGAAGCATATTAATTCTTTAAAAACTGGAATGATGTTCACGCTTCCTTTTACGCTTATTGGTGGTTTTGTGATGATCCTGATGTTTCTGCCCATACCATCGGATCTTCAGCCAACAAATTTCTTTTTCTCATTTTTATTATCTGCGCAACAATGGGGACTCACTTCCCCAGTATTGAAAATTCTCTATAGCTTATCCTTAGGGTTGATTTCTGTATACACTGTTATTGGGATCTCTTATTCATTAGCAGAAGAATATAAAATGAAAGCAAGTTATACGAGTTTGACTTCTTTGTTTGTTTTTCTCGCTATAGCGGTACAAGTTGCTAAAAATGAAGCGGGAGTTAACTCTGTTTCAATTAATTATCTTGATGCAAGCGGTATGTTTGTGGCAATCTTTGTAGCTATGATAACAGTGGAAATTGCCCGTTTACTAAAAAAATATAATATTACCATCAGGCTGCCTGAATCTGTCCCTCCAATGGTGAGTGCGCCATTTGAATTGCTGATTCCCTTAATTGTAAATGTTTTTGTGGTAGTCGGCGGTAATGCCCTGCTGATTAAGGCAGTAGGATTTGGGATTGTAGACTTGTTAACAAAAATTCTGTCTCCTATTCTAAGTGCGAGTGGCTCGCTTCCTGCCGTGATATTGGTCAACTTGCTTGTTATGTTATTTTGGCTGTTCGGAATTCATGGAGCGGCATTGATGGCTGCAGTCATTGGTCCTTTACAGACCGCGAATCTAACGGCTAATGCAGCTGCAAAAGCAGCCAACGACATATTGCCTCATGTTTTCGCCGGTTCATTCAAGTCAATTTTCGCAACACAAATTATGTACAATGCCCTACTAATTGGCATTTTGTTGTTTGCTTCCAGTCCTAGACTAAAATCCCTGTGTAAATTTGCTTTTATTCCAAATTTATTCAATATCAATGAACCCTTGATTTTTGGTCTCCCTATTGTGATGAATGTCATTTTAATGATTCCTATTATGCTTACTACCGTATTAAATACAACTGTTTCATATTTAGCAATGAACTTTAATGTTGTAGGGAAAATTTATATATACTTTTTACCAACCTTCCCGGCTCCGATTAACGCATTTCTTGCAACGATGGACTGGAAAGCGCCTGCTATGTGGTTCTTATTGTTTGCTCTAAACTTGGGTATTTTCTATCCGTTTATCAAGATGTATGACAAACAAGTTATTGAAGAAGATTTGAAGTTAATTGAAGAAAATGAGATGGAGGTTTAATAAATGACTCAACTTTCGCACACCGAAAAAGACCCTAAAGGCTTGATATATCAATAATTCTAGCTATAATGTTATGCCGCTAAAACGCTTGGGAACTGCTTTTCAGGTTGATGAAATGCTCGTTTTAAGAAAGCAGGAAAGTTGTCGAAAACTCTGTCCAGAACAGACTGCACCATTTCTTCAGACAAGATAGGTTCTTCCGTGAGAGACGCCTTCAGACAGTCCAATACCAATAGAATTGCTTCTGCAAATCGGATGTCTTCCAATTCATCACAACACAAAAAGAACAGCTGACCGATGGTCCTTGGATCTTGCGCTTCGCGCGTCCGAAGTGCAAGCATGATGTAACGGGTGAAGACAATCGTCGTGTGGGCTACCATCGCATCGTAACTGCGGCACTGAAACTCTTTTCCTAGCGCCAGATGTGATTTTGCCACCTTGAAGAAACACTCAATATCCCAGCGTTTGCCGTAGAGACGCACAACTTCTTCTTCAGGCAGGTTCGTATCTGTGGACAAAATTGCAAGCCAATTTTTGGAGCGGTTTCGGTCACGCACGAAGACAATACGGGCTTGGATCTCTTTTTCATTATCGTCCAATCCCAAGCTGACGACAACAGATGCGAGAATCTTGGCACGACCACGTTTTTTGCGCACAACCTGATACAACTGGGTCAAAGTATACTTTTGCCCTTCATACGTGTAGTACACGCGGTGCATCCGTTTTAGCATACAGATCACCTCGAGTGGATACTCTGAAACTACGCGCTTGATCACTTTTGGAAATGCAAACCAACTATCGAAAAGTAACGTCTGAGCGCAGAGTTGGAGCGGATTTATATCATCAAGCAAGTCGAACAGCGCTTCCGTCGACTTTTTGACGGCTTCCTTTCGACGCTTGTAACCCACGGTGCGCTTATCTATGGCGGGATTGATTTCTTGGAAACGGTTCGATTGTTTCTCTGAGCTCAACAAAGAGAACGCAAGCGGCAGGAAAGTGTTCCCATCTGACCACCCCAAAGTCAGCATGCGAAAGCCACGGACGAACTTCTTGGTAGTATGGTCATGAACGAGCGCAAGCATTTCGACTGATTTACTACGGGCACGGCTGTATAAGGAATCATCCAAAATCAGGACGCGTTCGCGGTTTTCCGAGACAAGCGGGAGCAATTTCTGGGTAATGACATTCTGGCTCAGTAACAACAGAAACTTGCGCCAATTATAGGTTGCGTTGTTGAGCAGACGATAAACCGCATCCTTGGCAGGAGCCTCTGGCTCCCGTCCGGATTCCAATGTCCGATACAAATTTTTCTTTTGAAGGACCAATGAAAAGATGAATTGGACCAGTAGTACCGGTGAGATGCCTGCTTCTTTTCGGATATTGGATTGATTGAGTAACGTCCCCAGTTTCTGTTCGCGAAAAAATTGATGAACAGAAGAATTAAGTTCCTGATTGATTTGATTTTCTGGTAAAATAGTAGCCATAAGACATCTCTCCTTGGTTGTGTTAGTGTGGTAACTACATTTTACCAAAGAGAGGTGTCTTTTTGCGCACATTTTTTGATATTAAAGTCTTTAAAAACATTGATATATCAAAGGGTTAAATAGGTTTTTCAAGTGCGAAAGTTGAGTAAATGACTAATAGAAAAAAATATTTCCCGAAAAACTTTTTGATCGGCGGTGCGATTGCTGCCAATCAAATTGAAGGTGCATATGATGAAGGCGGCAAAGGATTATCTGTGGCGGATTTGTTGAAGGGGGGAACTTTGAGCAGCAGAAACGGAGAGTTCAGTTTGGAAATAAATCCTGCCCAATATTATCCCCGACATGTTGCTTCCGATTTTTACCACAGGTATGAAGAAGATATTGAATTGTTGGGAGAAATGGGATTCAGTACACTCCGTTTGTCGATTGCTTGGACAAGGATTTTTCCTAATGGAGACGATTCAGAACCCAATATGGAAGGTATTAAATATTATCATAAAGTATTTCAAAAATTGAGAGAGCAAAATATTGAACCGATTGTCACTATTTCTCATTTCGAAATGCCCGTAGCGTTACTTAAAAACTACAACGGTTGGGCAAACCGCAAAACAATCGAACTATTTGAGAGATATGTAAGAGTATTGTTTAATGAATACAGTGTTTATGTAAAACATTGGATTGTATTCAATGAGATGAATTGTGCATTTAATGATATAAATGGTGATTGGCCATACAGTATTCATCTGGGCATTCATTTTAAAAAGGATGATGATAGAAAGTCGCTTGTCTTCCAAGCTATCCATAACCAGTTCGTAGCCATATCGAAGACTAAAGAGTTGGCAAAGGAATTATCGCCTGAATCAAAAATTGGCGCTATGGTCGTTTATTTTTCTGGCTATCCGCGCACTTGCGATCCGGAAGACGTTTTAGCTAATTACACTAAAGAACGCTTGAAGAGTTTGTACTTCCTGGATGTCCTAACTTCAGGCGAGTATCCAAACTACATGAAAAAATACTTTGAGAAAGAAAATATTCATGTGGATATCGAACCTGCCGACTTAGATTCAATCAAAAAAAATAAAATTGATTTTATTGCGTTCAGTTATTACATGAGCATTGTGACTGCAGCAAATCCTGAAAAATATGCTGAGGGATCAGGCAATGTGTTCAGTGGAGTGAAAAATCCATATGTGAAAGCCTCTGAGTGGGGTTGGGAGATTGATCCGTTAGGGCTACGCCTATCGCTCAACACAATTTATGATAAGTATCGCTTACCGTTATTGATTGCGGAAAATGGTTTTGGTGCGAAGGATGTTTTGGAAAACGGGCAAGTCAAAGATGAATACAGAATTGCTTATTTGAATGCTCATTTAAGTAATATGCTGGACGCAATTGAGGACGGTGTCGAAGTTATGGGCTATTGCTCGTGGGCACCCATTGACTTAGTTGCAGCAGGAACCGGTGAAATGTCAAAACGATATGGTTATATTTACGTAGATAGAGATGATCAAGGAAATGGAACGTTGAAACGATATAAAAAGAATAGCTTCTATTGGATGAAGAAAGTTATCGAATCAAATGGAGAGTATCTAAATGCAGATTGGAAAGATTCGTTATGACAAGAAGTGCTGAAGGGGATATCACATGGATCAAATTTGATGATGGAACAGTTGTTAGTTATAACGCAAATGAAAGCATCATTGAAGCTTCCGGATTGGTATTCAGGGATTTAAACGGAAACGGCAAACTTGAGGCCTTTAAAGACTGGAGAAACAGCAGTGAGGAGAGAGCAAAAGACCTATCATCAAAACTACCCATTGAATATATCGCAGGATTAATGCTCCACTCTCATCATCAAACCGTTCTTGAAGGTGAGACAAAGTATGAGAAGCTATTTGGAAAAAATACTTATAACGGCCGCTCATTCCGAACTGGAGTTAATCAAGCCTATGAGATAACGGATCAACAGAGAGAATTAGTCATCAATAATAAAGTACGGCACATTTTACTCTCATCTGTAAAAAGTTCAACTGATGCAGCAAAATGGTGCAATTCTATGCAGGAATTAGCAGCAAAACAAGAATGGGGATTGCCCATTTGCGTAAGCTCAGATCCTCGGCACACTTTGAAAGGAGACGCTGAGTACAACTTAGGATCCGGCAGCGATGTCTCAAAATGGCCGGATAATATTGGAATAGCCACTGGCCGAAGCGAAGAAGTTGCATTCAACTTTGGGAAAATTATGTCTGAAGAGTTCAGGGCCATGGGGATTTCTGTATTTTTAGGCCCTCAGATTGATATAGCGACTGATCCAAGATGGAGCAGAATTGCAGGCACTTTTGGAGAATCAGCGGAATTATCAAGTTGCTTGACGAAAGCCTTTATCGATGGATGTCAGTCCACGTTTACTGATAATGGCGAAGATGTTGGCTGGGGACTAAAAAGTGTCGCTACAATTGTAAAGCATTGGCCAGGAGGAGGGACAGGGGAAGGCGGACGAGATGCTCATTACAACTATGGAAAATATGCTGTATATCCAGGCAATAATTTTGATGAGCATTTGAAACCTTTTTTAAAGGGAGCTTTCAAATTGAATGGAAAGACTAAAACTGCTTCGGGTGTGATGCCCTATTATACGATTTCATATGGACAAGATCCTAGCAACAGTAATGTAGGTAATTCATTTAGCAGATATATAGTCAAATACCTGTTGCGGGAGAAATATAAATTTGATGGGCTTGTTTGCTCAGATTGGATGATTACCGCAGATGAAGGTCCTGAGGTTGAAACCTTTTCTGGGAAGTGTTGGGGGGTTGAAAAGGAATCTGTAGCCGAACGTCATTTAAAAATTTTACTGGCTGGAGTGGACCAATTCGGCGGTAACAACGACATAAACCCGGTTCTGGAAGCTTTTGAAAAGGGATATGAACTTGTGGGCACCGATGAAATGACGATGCTGATCAGAAGTTGTGGGTATCGTATTTTATTAAATATGTTCCGTCTTGGTTTGTTTGATTCTCCATATGTAAAAGTTAAAGATGCCGAAAAGATAATCGGCAATAAAGAATTTAAAAAATTAGGAAAGGATGCTCAGGAAAGGGCATTGGTTATCGTAAAGAATGAAAATACGGTTCTCCCAATTCGGCATCGGCAAAAAGTGTATATCCCTAAAATTCATATGGAATCTAGTGTTGATTGGTTTGGCAATGTAGTCCCGGGCGGGAAAATAACTGCAGTGGATAATACAATCGTAGATAACTATTTTGAGCCGGTTGAAGATTCTGCAGAAGCTGATTTTTCTATTGTGTTTGTGGACTCTCCAAGATCTTCAGGCTACGATCCGCAAAAAGGATATATTCCTATTTCATTGCAGTATGGTGAATATACTGCAATGACCTCTAGGCAAATAAGCATAGCTGGGGGAGATCCTCTCGAAGATTCCTCTAATCGATCATATTTGGATAAAAAAAGCTATACTCAAAACTATTATGAATTGGATGCAATTCTGGCTACTAAAAAAATGATGGCGAATAAACCGGTTATAGTAGTAATGAATATGAAAAAACCGACAATTATTTCTGAATTTGAGAAAAATGTAGAAGGAATTGTTTGTAATTTTGGAGCTAGCAAAGAGGTGGTGCTCGAACTCATCAATGGATTGTTTTCGCCGTCAGGGAAATTACCATACCAGCTACCTAAGGATATGGATACTGTAGAAACTCAAAATGAAGATGTAGCACTTGATTTGGAATGTTACGAAACTTCAGAAGGAGATATACTGGATTTTGGATTTGGGTTAACTTTTTTATCAAAGCAGATTGAAGATGCGGTTGATAAACAATTTTGTTAGTATGCTCAGAGCCGTGAATGTGAAATATTTTAAGCAAAAATACACACGGAAGTCGCATGAACAAATGCAATTAGAAGAATACAGTTTCAGTCGATAAAATCTAAAGGAAGCCATTACCTTCGCCGGGTAATGGCTTCTTTTGATTGGAGTGATTCTTCTTCAACGCTTTTACCAGTATCAAGTAAGGGTGCCAATAGCCTCAAAGTATTGCAATACCAAAAGCTACAGCAGCTCAAATGATTTAATTTCTTGACGGATGCGCTTGTATTATCGGTAACAATACCATTATAATGTTTAAAAAAGTAAGCAAAGGGGTTAATGAATGGAAAACATGTTAAGAGAAGGCGAACGACTTGATGTGCTGAAGAGGGAAAATATCCAGATCATTCAAAGTTCAGCCGTGTTCTCTTTTTCGCTGGATGCGGTCTTGTTGGCTGATTTCGCGGAATTGCCGCGCGTGAAGCCGGCAAAGATAGTCGATCTTTGTGCCGGGAACGGGGCAGTCTCGTTTCTGTTGACAGGAAAGACCAAGAATCCGATCATCGGGGTGGAACTGCAGGACCGGTTAGTGGATATGGCCCGCAGAACAGTCCAGTTGAATCAGCTGGAGGAGAAGGTTTCCTTTCTGCACGCGGATGTGAACGACGTGACCCGCTTCATCAAACCGGATTCCGTCGATGTCATCACCTGCAATCCGCCCTATTTCAAGCTGAGCGAATCCAGTTTCACGAATGAATTGGATGCTTTTGCGATCGCGCGGCACGAAATCCATTTGACGCTGGACCAATTGATGAAACAGACGAGCCATCTGCTGAAAATGAAAGGCAAGGCTTATTTCGTCCATCGCCCGGATCGTCTGATGGAGATCCTGGAAACGATGCGCAACAACCGGATTGCGCCCAAGAAACTGCAGTTCATTTACCCGAAACAGAACAAGGAAGCGAACATGATCCTGATCGAAGGCATCAAGGACGGTAAAGAAGACGGTTTCCGTGTGCTGCCGCCGCTCGTTGTGTACAATGAAGAAGGGGAATACAGCCAGAAGGTAAAGGACGTCCTCTATGGCGAGCAGTGAGCACTACTTTTATGTGCTGCTTTGCGCAGATGACTCTTTTTATGCCGGCTACACGACGGACACGCTTCGGCGCGAACGGGAGCACAACAAAGGCATCGGCAGTAAATATACCAAGGCCCGCCGCCCTGTCCAAATGATCTACAAAGAAGTCTTCGGTTCCAGAACGGAAGCGACCAAAGCGGAGGCGGCATTCAAGAAACTGAGCCGCAAGCAGAAAGAGAATTTTTTGAAGGGGCGCGCTATCGGTGTATGCAGCTCTGAATCGAACGGGGTTTAGCGGGTCGCCAGAGTCAACAAAATGAATCGAAATCAGAGGAGAACAAAGATGCAACTGCAAAAAAGTTATGAACAGCACGAGAGCGGAACACTTTATTTAGTGCCGACACCGATCGGTAATCTGGAAGATATGACTTTCCGTGCCATAAAAATACTGCGCGAAGTGGACTTGATCGCAGCGGAGGACACGCGCAACACGCGCAAACTGCTGACGCATTTCGAAGTGGATACGCCCCAGATCAGCTTTCACGAGCATAATACGCAGGAGCGGATTCCACAATTGGTGGATAAACTACTAGCTGGTCAATCGATCGCCCAAGTGAGCGATGCGGGGATGCCTTCGATCAGCGACCCGGGCCATGATTTGGTGCGCGCCTGCATCCATGCAAACGTGCCGGTTGTGCCATTGCCTGGTGCCAATGCGGGTGTGACGGCATTGATCGCTTCCGGATTGGCGCCGCAGCCGTTTTACTTTTTCGGTTTCCTGGAGCGCAAGAAGAAAGATCAAATGGCCCAGTTGGAGTCGTTGAAGAACAGGGAAGAAACAATGATCTTTTATGAGTCGCCTTACCGGCTGAAGGAGTTGCTCAAAAATATCGCAACCGTGATGGGTGGAGGGCGCCAAGTCGTCATCTGCCGCGAATTGACGAAACGTTTTGAGGAGTTTATCAGGGGTTCGGCTGAAGAGTTGTCTGTTTGGGCCGAAGAAACGGAAATCAAAGGGGAAATCTGCCTGATGATAGCCGGTAACGAGGATCCGGAAATGCCTGTTGAACAGACATTCGATGATCTCAGTGTCTCTGAATTGGTAGAAAAACTGATGTCGGAACAAGGACTTTCTTCCAAAGATGCGATCAAAGAGACCGCAAAAATCAGGAATCTGAAGAAACAGGAAGTGTACCAAGCTTTCCACGGCTTCTAGACAGGAGGGATGACCGTTGCTGTTCTATTTATTGAGTCTATTCTCGTTAGGCGGGGGCATCACGCTCCGGTCGATGGGAAAAAGCCGACAATTCCAGAGTTACTTGCTGGTTTCAGCACTGTTACTCCTGTTCATGGGAATGCTGCAGGGCAATGAATCACCCCAAGTGGCGTGGATCCGTTATGCGGTGATGCTCTTTCGCGTCCTGTTTGGTTTGATTTCGCCGGTTGCTTTCCTGTTTTTTGGGCTGGCACTGGTCTTCAATGGCGTGCTGTTGATCAAAAAAGAAGGATGGGCCAAGCGTTATGCGCTTCTGTTTGCGGTGGGAACCTTCGTTTTGTTGATGGATTTGCTGTTCCTGCTGAATTATTTCGTGTTCCACCATTACCTGATCTGGCGCTTCATGCGCTTGATGGGCTACTTCATCATCTATTTCGGTGTGGTGCTGATCTTGTTTTTTATCGCGACCGCCTTTTACGGACTCATTCCGGTTTCTTTAGACAAAGATTTCGTCATTGTCCTAGGAGCGGGGCTGCTGCCGGATGGAGGCATCAGCCCGCTGCTGCAGAAACGGTTGGACAGAGCGATCCGATTTTTTAGGCATCAGACAGAGCGTGCGCAAAAGCGGTCCTGCCGTCTGATTGTGAGTGGTGGAAAAGGGGTGGACGAGCCCTTTTCCGAAGCGTATGCCATGAAACGCTATCTGGTGGAGAAAGGCATTCCGGAAGAAATGATCCTTGAGGAAGACAAGTCCGTCAATACGTACCAAAATTTTCTCTATTCCAAGGGGATGATGGATGCGCACAAAGAAGGCTACAAGTGCCTCTTCATCACGAACAACTTCCATGTTGTCCGTAGCGGTCTCTACGCCCGCCGAGTGGGATTGGAGACGGACGGTTTGGGTGCCTGGACGCCGCTTTATTTTCTGCCTTATGCTTTTCTGCGTGAATTCATCGCGGTTGTATTCATGCAGATCAAATGGCATACGTTGTTGCTGGCGCTTGTATTGCTGTTTGGATTGTGGCGGATCTATTTCTAATAGTAAATAATTTTTTTTATGCCAAAAAAGCCGTATACCCTGCGATATTTTCGCGAGTATGCGGCTTTTAATTTGCTTTAGTTTACAGTAAACCTTCTGTCATCAATTGATTCAAGCCATGATAGACGCCTTCTTCATCATTGGAAGGCGTTGTATAGTTTGCCACGCCCTTGGCTTTCGGCAGTGCGTTCGCCATCGCGAAGGAATAGGGTCTGCCGGAAAGCATGGACAGATCGTTTTCGCTATCGCCGAAAACGGCGACTTCTTCGTTGGAAATACCAAGTTTTTTCAGTAAGGTATCCAAGGCTGTGCCTTTGTTGATGCCTTTTTTGGTGATCTCAAGTTTCCTCTCATCAGAAAAGACCAGCTCGTAATCGTCATGCAGACCTAAGTGAGGCAAGGATTGCGTCACAGCCTCCATAAAATGGGGGTCCTGGCTGATCGAAATTTTGTTGCAGGAAGTTGGTGCTTCCTTCAGATCAAGGATTAGTTTTTGTTCCGGATAGCCGTCGCGCATATCGCACAACCAACCGTACATGCCGCTGGCCCAAGGGTAATCATCGGGTAATCTCATTTCCCCGCGGATCCTCTTTTTCAGGTCATACAGTGAATCCGGCAAGTAGGTGTACAGGCCGGCATCTTGGGAGAATTGGATCTCAACATTGAATGTACGGAA
This sequence comes from uncultured Trichococcus sp., assembly GCF_963667775.1. Taxonomy (NCBI): domain Bacteria; kingdom Bacillati; phylum Bacillota; class Bacilli; order Lactobacillales; family Carnobacteriaceae; genus Trichococcus; species uncultured Trichococcus sp. The sequence continues at coordinate 2,666,662 of NZ_OY764015.1, forward strand.
GACAGATGTGACTTTTCGGATGTCCTCCGAATCCATTATCCCTAATCTTTCCCGGACTTTAGAGGTGCAATCATAAATGGAGCTGCCGTTTACGTCGATCAAGTAACCTTGATGGGAATCCATCTTCAGTTTCAGGGCATCCGGCATCAAACGCAAGTAACTTCTCCCGCTTGCCAATACCAGCGTGATGCCTTTTTGCTGGAGTGTCAGAAGGAGTTCTTGGGTTTTGGGGCTGATGTCATGGGCAGCAGTCAATAAGGTGCCGTCCATATCGCAAACGATTGCTTTGATGGGCATTATCTATCCACTTCCTTTTTTGTTGTCGAAAGAACCTGGCGTATCGTATCAATGGAGCGGAGATTTGTGTGCTCGTCATGATAGATATAGGACAGGTAAATGATATCAACAATCGTGAGGTAAAGCAACCGAGCTGAAAGAGCTTCGGACTGAAAAATGGATTCTTCCGTTTCCACTACGATGCTGACATCACTCAATTGATTCAAAATGCCTGGCGGATTCCCGGTCAGACAAATTATTTTCGCGTTGTTTTGGGCAGCCACTTCGGCCAGCCTGATTGTTTCGGCTGTCTTGCCCGAGTGTGAAAAAAGGAAGACGCAATCATTCTCCGTCAATTTGGAAGTGTGCATCAGTTGCATGTGATAATCTGAAACATAATTTACAGGGATAGCCGTCCGCAAGAATTTGTGATAGGCATCCAAAGCAGTGACGGCAGAGGCGCCCAGGCCAAAAAAGTGGAGTGCTTTTGAATGGATGATGATATCAAGCGCTTGTTGCAGAGTTTCGCCAGACAGTGTGCTCATAAGACTTTGCAGCATGATCTGAGAGGAATGAATCACTTTTTTAGAAATATCCGTTGGCGTATCCGAAGGCTTGATATCCGTAAAAACTGCCAATTGACGGGTGCGCTCTTCAGCCGTACGGTAGTTTGAAGCAACACTGATTTTGAAATCCTGAAATCCTTTGAAGCCGATTTTTTTTACGAATTTAAAAATTGTCGCTTCGGAAAATTTTGTTTCCTCGGAAAGGTTGGCTAATGTTTTGTTCACTATGTTCATGCCCAAACTCACAAAATAGTCGGCAATTTTTGTTTCGGTCGCTGAAAAACCCGGATAATGCGGCTTTAAGAGTTTTTGGATATAATTTTCTGCCATGATGAGCACCTCCTTTTTCTATAGAATAGCATAAATACAAAAATAAATAAATAAATATTATTTTTTAAGCCTTTACAAAGTAAAAATTATTTACTATAATCAGAGTGTAAAGAAAGAAAACGATTACAGTCGAGGGTTTGAACTGAGCATCGGTATTTGAGGTTGGTAAGATGAGTCTTAATATTGTGTGGGTACTTCGATCCGGAATGGATTTGTTGGACATAAAGTCTTGCGAGTGGAGGAGCAAAAAAGGATGACTGAAAAAAACAAAATCGCAATCGTAAATTCAAGCAGCTTCGGGAAAATGTTTGACGCGCATCTGGCAAGGGTGGGAAAATTGGGACCGGTCGATCGTTTCGATTTCGACGGCGAGATACCGGGAAAGGAACTGGCGGAGGCTCTGCAAGGATACAACATCATCATCGCGAGTGTGACGCCATTCTTCACAAGGGAATTTTTCGAACATAAAGATGAGCTGAAGCTGATTGCGCGTCACGGAATCGGGTTCAACAATGTCGATCTGGAAGCTGCCAAAGAGCATGGAACCGTAGTGACGATCGTTCCGGCATTGATAGAGCGCGATGCTGTAGCCGAAAACAATGTCACCAACTTGCTGGCACTGATGCGGCGAACGATCGAGTCGGCAGCGGAAGTCAAGAAAGACCGCTGGGAAAACCGGGCTAAGTTCATCGGCAACGGTCTTTGCGGCAAAACGGTCGGCGTAATCGGTGTCGGTAATATCGGTAGCCGAGTAGTTGAAATTCTACATTATGGATTCAGATGTGAAGTGCTGGGAGTCGATCCGAACAAGACCGCGTTGGAAATCGACATTTTCGGCGGTAAGAAAGTCGAGTTGGATGAACTGCTGGAGCGGGCCGAGGTCATTTGCCTCTGTGCAAGCCTGAATGACACGAATTACCACCTTATTTCAAAAGAAACCATCGCGAAAATGAAGGACGGTATCTACATCTCCAACTCAGCTCGCGGGGCGCTTGTTGAAGAATCGGACATCATCGAAGCGATCGAGAGCGGAAAACTGCGCGGATACGCGACCGATGTTCTGGAGGTGGAGCCGGGCCGTAGTGACCATCCGTTCCTGGATTTTGCGAACATCATTGTGACACCGCATACATCTGCTTATACGATGGAATGCTTGGAGGGGATGGGCGACAAATGTGTTTCCGATTGTGAAGCCATCGTGGAAGGGAGGATGCCGCAACGAGCAGTGCAACCGATCAGTCCTTACATCACAAAATGAGAGGGTGGAACGATAGATGAATACAGCAGTAAATGTCAAAGTCGGCCCGCAATTTTATAAATACGGGCAGGGTGCCATGGAAGTGATCCCGGACATACTGAATGAATATGGTGTGAAACGGGTGTTGTTGGTCCACGGAACGGTTTCATGGGAGAAGGCAAGACCGTATCTGGATTTTTTGGATGAGGAGTTTACAATCCAATACGAAAAATACAACGGGGAATGCAGCTACAATGAAGCAAACAGGTTGGCAAAGATAGTCGAAGAGGGGAACTTTGATTTCATAATCGGTGTCGGTGGAGGAAAGTTATGCGATTTAGTGTACTACGTTGGAGCGCTTGCGAAAAAACCTTTTGGGGTCGTTCCGACATTGGCGAGCAATTGTGCGCCATGGGCACCGTTATCTGTCATGTACAAAGACAACGGGCTTGCTGAAGGCAAAACAGAACATTATAAAAGACAAGCAGCCTTTCTGATCACTGATCCTGCGCTGGTTGTCGATGCCCCGATCAAATTCTTTATCGCCGGGCTTGCCGATACCTTAGCGAAGTGGTACGAATCCGACATGATATTGGAACAGCCGCAGTTTGAAGCGAATAATTTCTTGATGCTTGCCCGGCATTCGGCAAGGATTTGCAAAGATGTCATTGCTGAAGACGGGATAAAGGCAATCGAAGACATGCGTAATGGCGTTGCATCGGCAGAGTTTATCAAAGTATCTGAAATCATCTTCGGTGTTGCAGGGTTGGTCGGCGGCTTCGGTGACAAATATGCCCGTAATACTGCCGCTCATGCCATCCATGATGCGATTTCGGCCTACTTGCCGGGAGTCCATAACTATTTGCATGGCGAAAAAGTGGCTTATGGCATTTTTTATCAATTGGCCTTGGAAGGGAAATGGCAAGTGATTGATGAGCTGATCCCGATGTACGAGAGCTTGCATCTGCCAAAGTCTTTGACGGAAATGGGCGAGTACCCGTTAGCGGAAGAAGCGTTGGACAGCATAGTAGCATTGATCAACAAAAAAGAAAAAGTACATTTGCTGCCGATTCCGATCAATGAAACAGTCTTGAAAAAAGCAATAATAGATTTAGAAAAATACATAAATACGGAGGTATAGGCAATGGAAAATATTACCGCAATACAAAGTTTGCTGATTGCACTTTGGGTAGGGGCAGTCATGTCACGTGCATTTTTAGGTGGAGCGACATTAACGTTACGTTTTTCACCGTTGATGACGGGGTTGATCGCAGGTATCGTAATGGGGGATGTTCAACAAGCGATGATCATCACAGCAGCGATCCAACTGATTTATATGGGTGTTTTCTCTCCTGGGGGAACGATGCCTTCTGAACCAGCCATTGCGGCAGCGATCGCAGTGCCGGTTGCTTTGATGGGTAACCTGCAGCCTGAAGCAGCGATAGCTGTAGCTGTGCCGGTAGGTTTATTGGGTGCTTATCTGTACCAATTCAGATTTTTCATCAACACGTTTTTGGGTAAATACACCGATAAAGCCGTAGAAGACTTGAATGACGGCGGAATCGTAAGATCGATCATCCTTTATCCGACAATCGCTTCTTTCCTTTTATTTGTGCCATTGGTATTCATTGCGTTGTTCTACGGAGCGCCCGTCATTGCGGATGTCATTACTGCACTTGAAGGTACGGTTGTGTTCCATATTCTTACTGTTGTCGGTGGTGGTCTAGCGGCTATCGGTATTGCAACAACGATTTATGTTATCGGTCGTAAAGACTATATGGTTTTCTTCCTGCTTGCGTACTTGATGAGTGTTGTGTTGGCTTCCTTATCAATCACAATGGTAACCTATGCCATCATCGGTGCTTTATTTGCAGCCATTTTCGTACTGGCTAAAGGACAGGGTGCAAAAGCAGCTCCTGCTTCTGCTGGCGGTACAATGCTTGATGATGACGATGATGACGATTTCTAAAAAGCAGGCAAATTGAAAGGAAGATGAAAAAATGATAAACGCTAATCTAGATGCTAAAGAAAAAAACATGTTAGCACCAGAAGAAATAACCGCTAAAGATGTTACGAAAACCTATTTACGCTGGCACTTTGCAAACGAAATTCCTCACTCATTCGAACGTTATCTGGCGCCTTCGCTCCTTTATGCGATGATGCCGATTCTGCGCAAACTTTACAAAGATGAGGATCAATTAAGAGCTGCCTACAAACGTCAATTGCTGTTCTTCAACACGCAACTGTCATGGGGCGGCGGGGTCATCACAGGGTTGATGTCTTCGATGGAACAAGAACGCGCCAAAGAAGTTGTGAACGGCGAAGAAGTCACCATGACGGATGACCTGATGTACAATACAAAAGCAGGTTTGATGGGCGCTTTGGCAGGTATCGGTGACTCGATCGACTCAGGAACGGTACAATACATTTTCATCGCTATCGCTGTTCCTTGGGCGCAAATGGGTAGCCCGATCGGTGCCTTGTTCCCATTCATCGCGTTTGCTCTGTACCAAGTATTTTTAGGTGTTTTCTTTGCACGAAGCGCATTCAAGACAGGTAAAAATGCAACGGGTGTGATGCACAGTGCTGGGATTCAGACTGTCATCGAAATGTTGTCCATCCTGGGTATGTTCATGATGGGGATTTTAGCAGGGAATTACGTTAAAGTTTCGTCAAGTTTAGAATTTGCGATATCGGGAAGACCATTTGTCCTTCAAGAAATGCTTGATAAGATCATGCCGGGGATGTTGCCGTTGGCTGTTGTTCTGGGTGTGTACTTCTACTACATCAAAAAAGGTCTGAAAGTAACTCGTGCGTTAGTAGGGTTGACGCTGATTCTGATTGTTCTGGCAGGCATAGGTATTCTATAAAAGGTTCATTAAGAAAGGGAAGTGTGAAAAATGGGAGCAGTAAATTTAGCGCGTGTAGATGAAAGATTGATCCATGGTCAAGTCATGTTGACATTATCCCAACGAGACGGGGTCAATTCGATCTTTGTAGTTGATGATGTTGTTGCCAAAGATAAATTCATGAAAGATTTATACAAGAGTGCGGGAAGCCGTACCGGACAAAAAACGATTGTCATGACGGAAGAAAAGTGCAAATTTTATTGGGATGAGTTCAAGTTTAAAGAGTACAGTGCTATCCTGATCACAAAAACAGTGACAGGCATCTACAACTTGGTCAAACATGGTGTTCCGATCAAGGACCTGAATATCGGCGGAATCGCTAAAAAAGGCGATGACGATATTCTGGTTACAAAATCGGTTTATCTGAACAAAGCAGATGCGCTGAAATTGAAAGAATTAAATGAAGAATATGGTGTCGAAAACATCTACTTCCAAGCAACGCCCTCTTCTTCAAGCTCCAGTTTAGCGGATGTATTGAAGCAATTCGGGTTATAAAATAAATCTGAGCGAGGAAGCAGTTATTGAGTAACAGCAATAGCTGCTTTTCTCAAATATGAAAATAGTGAGCAAGATGATAGGTGGCAAATACTATGCAGCAAAATGAAAAATTTAAAGATTGGCTATTTCGATATCAGTCCTTTTATCGTGTGCGTCGCACGGATAAAAGCAAACGGCGGTTTCTCTCGGCATTGGTGGCGGATATTTCAGAGATGCGGGAAGATGTGCAGGTGATCGAGTACAATCGACACGAAAAGTATGCTTCAAGGAACGTTTACGTTGGCGATATCGAAAAAGCGGATCAGATCATTTGCACGTATTATGATACGCCGATTCAGCATTTTGGTCCTTATGTTTTATTTGACCGAAAAGAACAGGAAAAACGGACGACCAGTTTCATCGTTGCCACTTCCGTGTTATTGCTTCTGGCAGGTATAGCAGGAACGCTCCTTTATATGCGGTACGCTTCAGGTACGGCTGACTTGATTTCTGTTCGTACCGCACTTATTGCTCTTGCATATGGCGTCTATTTTTACTTGTTCGGAAAAATCACTAAGGGACTACCTGATCGAAGAACTGTGGTCCGGAATACATCGTCAGTTTTGGCTTTGTTGGCGATGATCAATGATACAAAAGTAAAAGACGAGAAGACAGCTTTTGCTTTTGTGGATGAAGGTAGTTTTGGTGAAAGTGGTCTCGAAGCAATGCTTACGCCCAAAAATAAGAAAGCAAAGATATTTTATCTGGATTGCGTAGGTGCGGATGCACCGCTGCATGTCATCGGAAATGATATTTCTAAGGCGAAATTATCGGAAATGAGTATTGATCATCAGTCATCGGACGAAAAAATCAATTATATCTTCAGTGCAAAAATATCGGAAAAAGAGCAAAAAACGCAATTTCATCTGGATAAATCGGAGTTGAACAAAAAGAATTTAAATATGGAAAATATCACAAAAGTTATGGAATTGTGCAGATAAATGCTGTGCATTCTCCAAAACAAAGGAGGATTATTAATGTTAGGGATTATCGTTGCGACACATGGAACGTTAAGCGATGGACTTAAAAATTCGGCGGAAGTGATTTTTGGGCCGACCAATAATATCAAAACAGCGAACTTGAATCTGGGAGATGACGTGCAGGCGTTAGGCGCAAAAATTAAGGAAGCCATCCATGAAGTAGATCAAGGGGATGGGATCATTGTGTTGGTGGATCTGGTGAGCGCCAGCCCATATAACCAATCGGTGCTTGTGACGAATAGTCTGGAGAAACCACTGCAAGATTCTGTGCACATCATTGGCGGAGTAAACCTTCCGATGCTGTTGGAAGCAATCAACCATCAATTGATCGGAACACCGGTTGATCAAGCTGCTAAAGCAGTTATTGCACAAGGAAAGAGCAGCGTCAGTGATTGGCATGTATCCATGGTTACAGAAGATGATGAAGATGACGATACTTTTTAAGAAAAAGAAATAGAAAAGGGGAATGCTGAATGAAGTGGGGATTTAGATGGTACGGAGAAAAGGGCGACACGATTCCATTGGATCATGTTCGCCAAATCGCTGGAATCAACGGTGTTGTGGGAACTTTGTTGAACAAGCTGCCTGGGGATGTATGGGAAGTTTCTGAAATCCAAGAATTGAAAGAGTCCGTTGAAAAAGGCGGTCTGGAATTATTGGGGATCGAGAGTGTTGCAATCCATGATGCGATCAAAGCAGGAACGCCTGAACGCGATCAATACATCGAGAATTACATTACGACAATCAAGAACCTGTCCGCATGCGATGTTCGCATGATTTGTTACAGCTTCAAGCCGATTTTTGGTTGGGCAAAGACAGACTTATTCTATGAAAACAAAGATGGCAGCTTCTCGCTTGTATACGATCAAGCTGTCGTGGACAAGATGGAACCGGCTGATATGTACAAACTGATCCACAGCCAATCAAAAGGTTTCAGCCTGCCTGGTTGGGAAGAAGAACGCCTGAATAAATTCGGCAAATTAGTAGAAATGTACGAAGGTGTTACAGAAGAAATCTTATTTGAAAACTTGAGCTATTTCTTGAAAAAGATCATTCCGGTCTGTGAGGAAATGGATGTCAAGATGGCTATTCACCCGGATGATCCACCATTTGAACTGTTCGGCTTCCCTCGTATCACGAAGAATTTGCACGATCTGAAAAAGATCCTTAGCATTGTTGATTCTCCATACAACGGACTTACGCTCTGCACAGGGTCCCTTGGAGCTGAACCAAACAATGATATGGTTGAAATCATTCATGAAGTCGGGAACAAAATCAACTTTGTTCACTTCCGCAATGTCGAATTCTTGGGAGAACGTAAATTCAGGGAATCCGCACATTTGACCACGGATGGTTCATTGGATATGTATGCAATCATGAAAGCTTTAGTGGATGTCGGGTTTGATGGAGTTATCCGTCCCGATCACGGACGTACTGTTTTTGGCGAAGTCGCAATGCCTGGTTATGGATTGTATGACCGCGCGATGGGCATTGCGTATCTGCAAGGATTGCATGAAGCAATTATGAAGGCAAAAGAATAAATTTCCGTGATGTCAGAAAGTGAGAGTTGAATATGCCAGCAAATATGGAACACGAAATCTATCGACAAATCGAAGAAACAAAATTGTTGCCTCTTTATACAGCGACGGATCTTTCTTGTCTGGATCGTCTGGAAGAGATTCTTATCAGGAATGAAGTGCGCTTTATCGAAGTGACATTCCGAAGCGACTTAGCTTTGGAGGCCATCAAGAAGTTAGCCCAGTCAGGTGAGCTGATTGTCGGTGCGGGCACGGTGCGCACATTGAAAGAAGCGAAAGATGCGGTTGAGAATGGTGCCAAGTTCATTGTCTCACCGGCAATCGTTCCCGATGTAATCGCGTACTGCATCGAACGGGACATCCCTGTATTCCCTGGGACAGCGACGCCTGGAGATATCCAAAGGGCGACGGAATATGGAATAAAAGTAGTGAAATTTTTCCCCGCAGATATTTACGGTGGGCTGAAGGCGATCAACGCTTTGAGCGGTCCCTTCTACGATGTCAAGTTTTTGCCGACCGGCGGGATCAATGAAGAAAACTATATGGAATATGTCCAAAACGACCATATCGTTGCGGTAGGAGGATCGTTCATCATCTCTGAAGCGGTCATCAAAAAAGATGATGGAAAGACAGCCGATAAAATACTGAAAACACTGGTGGACAAAATCAGAGCCTAGAAGCAACAGGTGGGCAACGCAAAAAAGCCGAATACACGCGAACTGAATCGCGGAGTATTCGGCTTTTTTTGTGCTGTCCAGTAGTTTCTGGATGCCAAAGATGCAAGTGTGCAACTATTCGGCTTTTTTGTTCTGATTCGCCATCAAATCACGGATCTCTTTCAGGTAAAGTTCAACAACCGGTACTTCGGCTTCAACTTCAACTGGTTCTTCCTCAGGCATTTTGCGTTTCATTTTGTTGATGACTTTGATCATCAGGAAAAGGACAAGTGCGATCAGCAGGAAGTTCATTACGGCTTGAAGGAAATTGCCGTACGTGAAGTCTGCCTGTCCGATTTTGAAGGAAAGGCCGGTCAAGTCTGCGTTGCCGGTTACGGCCACGATGATCGGTGTGATGATATCTTTGACTAATGAATTGACGATTGCGGTAAATGCACCCCCGATGACAACCCCGACTGCAAGGTCAAGCACGTTCCCGCGCATGATGAATGTTTTAAACTCTTTCCACATATTTTCCACCTCCGTTTAAGATAATTATAGTTTAACTTTTATTATATAGCAAAAAATAGGCGCGGTAGTGGATGCTATTCTTATGAGTTTCTATAGATAACTTGCTTTGATATAGGTGTCGACCGGATAATCCTCGACCGGTAAATTAGTTTCGAGCCCTTGCGCCAACTCGGCCAACAAATAACCGATCAGCGGACCGGAAGTCAATCCGGATGAACCGAGTCCGCTTGCCGCGAAGCAGTTGTCCAGACCCGGTACGCTGCCGAAGAAGGGGCTGAAATCGGAAGTGTAGGCCCTTGTACCGACCCTGATATCCGCGAGTGCCGCTTCTTTCAAGTGGGGGAGCCAAGTATAGGCTTGTTCCAGCATCGGATCCGTGATGGAAGCATCAGGCTGCAGGTCGTAACCTTTGCCGTTCTCGTGGCTTGCGCCGATGGCTGTTTTTCCGTTGCCGAACGGAAGCAGGTCGATTTCGCCTTGGGGCATGATGACCGGATAGTTTTTCGGATCGTCGTCTTCGCTTTGGAGGACGATCAGCTGCCCTTTCTGACCGCGGACATCGACCGTGTACCCGAGCGGCTGGAGTAGCTGGGGCAGCCAAGCGCCGGCCGCCAGTATGGTTGCATCGAACTTTTGTGGAGGTCCGTCCGGCGTCAGGATGGATAAGGTGCCGTCTTCGTTTCCGGAGAGCGAGACAGTTCCTTTGTGGACGCAGCCTCCGAATTGGGTTGTTGCCTGGAGTAACGTCTCGGTAAGTGCCCGACCATCCACGCGGGCGCCGCCACCTACGTATAGGGCTTGCTCAACGTTGGCGAGGTGCGGGAACATCTCCTGCAATTCTTTTTTCTTCAGGATAGCGATGCTTCCGATCAGCGGCGCCTGTTCACGGCGTTCCAGGGCGCGGTCATGTACTTCCTGGATATAGTCGGGGGATTGTCCCAGGATCAGGGCGCCGCAGCGTGCGTAGGCATCCGTCTTAAACCCGTCGGAAGCCAAGTCCGCCAGCAGTTTATCGTAAAAAGCCGCGCCTTCGGAGACGAGGCGGTACCATTTTTTGTTGCGGCGTCTGGATAGCCAAGGACAAATGATTCCAGCCGCGGCGGCCGTAGCTTGCCCGTTGCCGCTGTCGAACACGCTGACGCTGTGGCCTGCTTTTGCCAAGTAGTAACTTGCGGTGGCGCCGACGATGCCGCCACCGATGACTGCGATTTTCTTTTGCATTATTGGAATCCTTCTTTCTCCGGGAGTCGGTTGTGTCAGTGTGGACAGAAAAAGCCGGGAACGGTGTCCCGGCTCTAAACATTTTGAATGTGGATCCCTCTTAGGATCTGATTTGGCCTTCGCCGTAGATGATGTATTTGTAGGAAGTCAATTCCTTCAATCCCATCGGTCCGCGGGCATGGAGTTTTTGCGTGCTGATGCCGATTTCTCCGCCGAAGCCGAAGCATCCGCCGTCCGTGAAGCGGGAAGAGGCGTTGATGTAGACCGCTGCTGCATCGATATCGTTCAGGAAGTTCTGTGCCGTTTGATAATGATCGGTGACGATCACTTCGGAATGGCCGGTGCTGTATTTTTGGATATGCGCGATGGCTTCGTCATAGGAGGAGACCACTTTGACTGCCAAAATGAAGTCCAGGAATTCCGTAGCGAAGTCTTCCTCTGTAGCTGGAACGGCTTCGGGAAGGATGCTGCAGGTCTTCGCATCGCCGCGCAATTCCACTTTATAAGGCGCTAAGGCTTCCGCGAAAACAGGAAGAAAGGCATCCGCGACTGCTTCGTGGACAACGAGCGTCTCGATGGCGTTGCAGACGGAAGGGCGGGAACATTTCGCATTCACCAGAATGCGTGTTGCCATCTCCAGTTCGGCAGCCTTATCGATGTACAAGTGACAATTTCCGACGCCGGTTTCGATGACCGGCACTGTCGCGTTTTTCAACACGTTCTGGATCAGGCCGGCTCCTCCGCGAGGGATCAGGCAATCCAGATAGTCATTCAGTTTCATGAACTCACTGGCCAATTCGCGCGACGGATCAGGAATCAGCTGCAGCGTATCCTTGGCAAAACCAGCGTTCACAAGACCGGCCTGCAGCGCAGTCATGATGGCCTTGTTGGATTCCAAAGCCTCTTTTCCGCCGCGCAGGATGACGGCATTGCCTGATTTGAAGCATAGGGCGCTAGCGTCCGCTGTGACGTTAGGACGCGATTCGTAGATGATTCCGATGACACCAAGCGGAACACGCTGCTTGCCGATCATCAATCCATCGGCTGATTTCGTCATTTCCTCGAAGTAGCCGACCGGATCGGCCAGTTGGGCGATTTCCTTGAAACTGTCCGCCATCCCTTTGATCCGTTGCGGATTCAAAGTCAAGCGTTCGATCATCGGCGTCGGCAAGCCATTGGCCTCGGCTGCGGCGATGTCCTTCGCGTTGGCGGCCAGGATGGCATCTTGATGCGTGTAAAGGGCGGCTTCCATGGCCAAGAGCCCCTCATTCTTTTGTTTGGTTGATGCTTTCCTCAGGCTGTTGGCTGCGGCTTTCGCGGCAATGCCCATTTCTTGCAATAAACTGTTCATCGAATTTCCTCCTCTATTTGTCTTCCCTCACAAAATAGGTCCCGATTTCTTTGCCGGCCAGTATATCGAACAATACGGTCGGGTCTGTGGCTTGCGTCAATATCATCTGCTGCTTGTTCTTCAGGATTTGTTTGGCGGCCTTCAATTTGGTTGCCATTCCGCCGGTCCCGAACTTCGAACCGTTCCCTCCGGCCAAAGCCATTTCCTTTGAAGTGACGGCATGGATGGTATGGAAGAGCACGGCATCCGGATGCGTCGTCGGATTTTTATCATAAAAACCCGGGACATCGGACAGCATGATAAGTAGGTCGGCAGAGATGATCTCTGCTACCGTTGCGGAAAGGCGATCGTTATCCCCGAACTTTGTCAGGTGATCCAACTCCTCAACCGAGACGGCGTCATTTTCGTTTACGATCGGGATGATGCCCATCTTCAACAACTGCTCGAAGGCATTAACAGCATTCCTGCGGCTTTCCGGGAACTGCACGATATCCAGGGTCATGAGTATTTGCCCCACGATCTGGTTATAGTGCGAGAAGAAGCGGGTGTAGAGGTTCATCAACTCGGCCTGGCCGACGGAAGCGACTGCCTGTTGTTCAGGTATGGATCTCGGACGATGCGGCAGATTCAGGTGGTTGAGCCCGACGCCGATCGCGCCGGATGACACCAAGACGATTTCCTTTCCCTGATTGCGCAGAACGGTCAAGACATAGGCGAGCCGGTCGATTGTCTGGTAGTTTACGGATCCGTCCGCCAGCATCAAAGAACTTGTGCCGATTTTGATGACGATTCTTTTGCAGTCCAGTACTTTATTACGAATAGATTCCATGTGCACATCCCCGTTTACGATTTGATTTTTTTCATCTATAAGAGAGTAGTTTTTTTATATGTTGCTGAGCCCACGTGTAGCGAGGGGTTACTTCATATAGTATCATGGAATGCCTAAAAAATTAAGAAATAGCAAAAAAAAGCTGCCTGAAGTTATCAGGCAGCCCTAAAGGAGTTGCTCTTTACTTTGGAGGAGTAAAGAAATTGAAAAAGATTGTTTGTGATTGGCCTATCGTCATAGTAAATCTCAAATATGAAGAAACTATGAAGAATATTTTATGAAATGAATAAGATTTTTGGCTGCTGCTGTCAGATCAGCCCGAAAGTACGGAATGCGTGGTATAAGCCATCCTCGTCCACCGAACGCGTGACATGATCCGCGACAGCCTTCAATTCATCCTTGGCATTCCCCATGGCGATTCCAACCGCACAATAGTCGAACATCTCCAAATCATTCAAGCCATCGCCGATCGCGATCGTCCGTTCTTTGGGAAGACCGAGGTGTGTCAGCAATGCTTCAATTGCAGTCGCTTTGTGTATGCCCGGAACCATCAACTCGCCGCTTTCATCCCCAAACTGTGGTACGGTACATTGAATCGTTTCAAAGGAATTTTCGAATTCCGCCTTGATCTGTGCGAATGAAAGTTTGTCGCTCTGAAGGAAACAGGCTTTATTGACATCAGCCTTATACAGATCCTCTTCGCCGTAGATCAAGCCCTCAATGAAAGGATGAGGCTGTTCTTCTTTGCGTCTGCGGGCATCCGGATTGTTGTCGATATCACCGTAAATACAGCGTTCCACATGCGGCAGGAAATTCTTGCTGGCGAACAGCCCACCGTTTGATTCCAAGTAAAAGTCAACGCCGTGCTGATTGAAGAAATCCACCATCCGCCTGACCTCGCTGGCTGGGACAGTCTTATGGTACAACATTCCGTCATTCAGCTCAACGAAACCGCCGCCAGCGCCGATGATGCCGTCAAAGCCGATCTCCATGATGAAATCATAGATTTCCGGTTTTGATCGGCCAGTGCACAAATAAATTTCGTGCCCATTCAAGCGAGCCTGTCTGCATGCGTCCGCAGCGGAGGCGGGAACCCAGCCATCATCCGTCACCAAGGTACCATCAATATCCAAAAAAATGATTTTTTTATCCAATTATAATTCTCGCTTTCTGCCCTCCAATAGGGCTCTCCGTTTTTCATTTCTACTATATAATGGAATACCTGAAAATGCTAGCCAGAAGAACCGTGTGCTGACGTGAAAACGGCAATTTTATAAGAAACTTAAAAAAGTCGTTGACAGTATGCGGCTGCGATGATAGTATATAGAAGTTGTCCGCCAGAATCGGCTTTGAAATGATTTGAAAAAATTGTTGACAGACGATTTAGAGCGTGATATTATATAAAAGTTGCTGATCCACGCATCTGCAAGCCGATAATGCTTCTGAAAAACTTTCAGAAAAGGCTTGACGGAGAGTCGGAGCCGTGATATTATGAATAAGCAATCACGTAACACGTGATGCGCGATTGACCTTTGAAAACTGAACAAAGAATGAACGAACCAAATGTGCAGGGAGCTTCGAATTCGGTCGAGGCAAACGAAGGCGATACGTAGTATCGCAAACATAAAGTCAGCAAGAAATTAAGAGCTATTCAGCTTTTCATGAGGGTTTCTGTACAAGAGCCCACATTACATGAGAGTTTGATCCTGGCTCAGGACGAACGCTGGCGGCGTGCCTAATACATGCAAGTCGAACGGTCTTTTCTATGGAAGCTTGCTTCCACTGAGAAGGTAGTGGCGGACGGGTGAGTAACACGTGGGTAACCTGCCCATAAGAGGGGGATAACATCCGGAAACGGGTGCTAATACCGCATAGTTTTCTTGATCGCATGATTGAGAAAGGAAAGACGGCCTTTGTGCTGTCGCTTATGGATGGACCCGCGGCGTATTAGTTAGTTGGTGAGGTAATGGCTCACCAAGACGATGATACGTAGCCGACCTGAGAGGGTGATCGGCCACATTGGGACTGAGACACGGCCCAAACTCCTACGGGAGGCAGCAGTAGGGAATCTTCCGCAATGGACGAAAGTCTGACGGAGCAACGCCGCGTGAGTGAAGAAGGTTTTCGGATCGTAAAACTCTGTTGTCAGAGAAGAACAAGTCGGAGAGTAACTGCTCCGGCCTTGACGGTATCTGACCAGAAAGCCACGGCTAACTACGTGCCAGCAGCCGCGGTAATACGTAGGTGGCAAGCGTTGTCCGGATTTATTGGGCGTAAAGCGAGCGCAGGCGGTTCCTTAAGTCTGATGTGAAAGCCCACGGCTCAACCGTGGAAGGTCATTGGAAACTGGGGAACTTGAGTGCAGAAGAGGAGAGTGGAATTCCATGTGTAGCGGTGAAATGCGTAGATATATGGAGGAACACCAGTGGCGAAGGCGACTCTCTGGTCTGTAACTGACGCTGAGGCTCGAAAGCGTGGGGAGCAAACAGGATTAGATACCCTGGTAGTCCACGCCGTAAACGATGAGTGCTAAGTGTTGGAGGGTTTCCACCCTTCAGTGCTGCAGCTAACGCATTAAGCACTCCGCCTGGGGAGTACGGCCGCAAGGCTGAAACTCAAAGGAATTGACGGGGACCCGCACAAGCGGTGGAGCATGTGGTTTAATTCGAAGCAACGCGAAGAACCTTACCAGGTCTTGACATCCTTTGACAATCCTAGAGATAGGACTTTCCCTTCGGGGACAAAGTGACAGGTGGTGCATGGTTGTCGTCAGCTCGTGTCGTGAGATGTTGGGTTAAGTCCCGCAACGAGCGCAACCCCTATTGTTAGTTGCCAGCATTCAGTTGGGCACTCTAATGAGACTGCCGGTGACAAACCGGAGGAAGGTGGGGATGACGTCAAATCATCATGCCCCTTATGACCTGGGCTACACACGTGCTACAATGGATGGTACAACGAGCAGCAAGACCGCGAGGTCAAGCGAATCTCTTAAAGCCATTCTCAGTTCGGATTGCAGGCTGCAACTCGCCTGCATGAAGCCGGAATCGCTAGTAATCGCGGATCAGCACGCCGCGGTGAATACGTTCCCGGGTCTTGTACACACCGCCCGTCACACCACGAGAGTTTGTAACACCCGAAGTCGGTGAGGTAACCTTTATGGAGCCAGCCGCCTAAGGTGGGACAGATGATTGGGGTGAAGTCGTAACAAGGTAGCCGTATCGGAAGGTGCGGCTGGATCACCTCCTTTCTAAGGAATATAATGGAATCCTTGCTTGGTTCAATCATTCTTTGTTCAGTTTTGAGAGATCAATCTCTCAAGCAAGAAAAATTTGTTCTTTGAAAACTGAATACTACAAAAATAAAGTAAGAAACCTAAACATTTTACCGCGTTTTAAGTTGACTTAAATGAGTTTTTAACGAAATAAGTTAGCAAGCCAGCAATGGCGAGCTTAACCATAGGTTAAGTGAATAAGGGCGCACGGTGGATGCCTAGGCACTAGGAGCCGATGAAGGACGGGACTAACACCGATATGCTCCGGGGAGCTGTAAGTAAGCTTTGATCCGGAGATTTCCGAATGGGGCAACCCAATATCTTTGATAGGATATTACGTTACACTGAATACATAGGTGTATCGAGGAACACGCAGGGAACTGAAACATCTCATTACCTGCAGGAAGAGAAAGAAAATTCGATTCCCTTAGTAGCGGCGAGCGAAACGGGAAAAGCCCAAACCAAAGAGCTTGCTCTTTGGGGTTGTAGGACTGGGACATGAGACTGCAATGGATAGCAGAAGCCAACTGGAAAGTTGCGCAACATAGGGTAATAGCCCCGTATGCGAAATCCAAATCAGCTCTACCAGTATCCTGAGTACGGCGGAACACGAGAAATTCCGTCGGAATCCGGGAGGACCATCTCCCAAGGCTAAATACTCCCTAGTGACCGATAGTGAACCAGTACCGTGAGGGAAAGGTGAAAAGCACCCCGGAAGGGGAGTGAAACAGTACCTGAAACCGTGTGCCTACAAGTAGTCAAAGCCCGTTAATGGGTGATGGCGTACCTTTTGTAGAATGGACCGGCGAGTTACGATTTCATGCAAGGTTAAGTTGAAAAGACGGAGCCGCAGCGAAAGCGAGTCTGAATAGGGCGAATAAGTATGAGGTCGTAGACCCGAAACCAAGTGACCTACCCATGTCCAGGTTGAAGGTGCGGTAATACGCACTGGAGGACCGAACCCACGCACGTTGAAAAGTGCGGGGATGAGGTGTGGGTAGCGGAGAAATTCCAATCGAACTTGGAGATAGCTGGTTCTCTCCGAAATAGCTTTAGGGCTAGCCTCGGATATGCGAATCATGGAGGTAGAGCACTGTTTGGACTAGGGGCCCTTCTCGGGTTACCGAATTCAGATAAACTCCGAATGCCATTGATTTAGATCCGGGAGTCAGACTGCGAGTGATAAGATCCGTAGTCAAAAGGGAAACAGCCCAGACCACCAGCTAAGGTCCCAAAGTATCTGTTAAGTGGAAAAGGATGTGGGGTTGCACAGACAACTAGGATGTTGGCTCAGAAGCAGCCATCATTTAAAGAGTGCGTAATAGCTCACTAGTCGAGTGACCCTGCGCCGAAAATTTACCGGGGCTAAACAGATCACCGAAGCTGTGGATGGAACCTTCGGGTTCCGTGGTAGGAGAGCGTTCTAAGGGCATCGAAGCCAGATCGTGAGGACTGGTGGAGCGCTTAGAAGTGAGAATGCCGGTATGAGTAGCGCAAGACGGGTGAGAATCCCGTCCACCGAATAACTAAGGTTTCCTGGGGAAGGCTCGTCCTCCCAGGGTTAGTCGGGACCTAAGCTGAGGCCGATAGGCGTAGGCGATGGACAACAGGTTGATATTCCTGTACCAGTTGCTTTTGTTTGAGCGATGGAGGGACGCAGGAGGCTAAGGAATGCACACGATCGGAAATGTGTGTCCAAGCAGCAAGTCTGAGAACGAGTGAAATGCTTTTTCTCTCAAGGACAAGCTGTGATGGGGAGCGAAATTTAGTAGCGAAGTTCCTGATGTCACACTGCCAAGAAAAGCTTCTAGTGAGAAAGTAACTGCCCGTACCGCAAACCGACACAGGTAGTTGAGGAGAGAATCCTAAGGTGTGCGAGAGAACTCTCGTTAAGGAACTCGGCAAAATGACCCCGTAACTTCGGGAGAAGGGGTGCTGACCGCAAGGTCAGCCGCAGTGAATAGGCCCAAGCGACTGTTTATCAAAAACACAGGTCTCTGCAAAATCGAAAGATGACGTATAGGGGCTGACGCCTGCCCGGTGCTGGAAGGTTAAGAGGAGAGGTTAGCGCAAGCGAAGCTTTGAATTGAAGCCCCAGTAAACGGCGGCCGTAACTATAACGGTCCTAAGGTAGCGAAATTCCTTGTCGGGTAAGTTCCGACCCGCACGAAAGGCGTAACGATTTGGGCACTGTCTCAACGAGAGACTCGGTGAAATTATAGTACCAGTGAAGATGCTGGTTACCCGCGACAGGACGGAAAGACCCCATGGAGCTTTACTGCAGTTTGATATTGCGTGTTTGTATCACATGTACAGGATAGGTAGGAGCCGAAGATACCGGGACGCCAGTCTCGGAGGAGGCAACGGTGGGATACTACCCTTGTGATATGACCACTCTAACCCGCTGCTCTTAGCGAGCAGGGAGACAGTGTCAGACGGGCAGTTTGACTGGGGCGGTCGCCTCCAAAAATGTAACGGAGGCGCCCAAAGGTTCCCTCAGAATGGTTGGAAATCATTCGTAGAGTGTAAAGGCAGAAGGGAGCTTGACTGCGAGACCTACAAGTCGAGCAGGGACGAAAGTCGGGCTTAGTGATCCGGTGGTTCCGCATGGAAGGGCCATCGCTCAACGGATAAAAGCTACCCTGGGGATAACAGGCTTATCTCCCCCAAGAGTTCACATCGACGGGGAGGTTTGGCACCTCGATGTCGGCTCATCGCATCCTGGGGCTGTAGTCGGTCCCAAGGGTTGGGCTGTTCGCCCATTAAAGCGGTACGCGAGCTGGGTTCAGAACGTCGTGAGACAGTTCGGTCCCTATCCGTCGCGGGCGTTGGAAATTTGAGAGGAGCTGTCCTTAGTACGAGAGGACCGGGATGGACACACCGCTGGTGTACCAGTTGTTCTGCCAAGAGCATCGCTGGGTAGCTATGTGTGGACGGGATAAACGCTGAAAGCATCTAAGCGTGAAGCCCCCCTCAAGATGAGATTTCCCATCACTTTAAGTGAGTAAGACCCCTGAGAGATGATCAGGTAGATAGGTTGGGAGTGGAAGTACAGCGATGTATGGAGCGGACCAATACTAATCGGTCGAGGACTTAACCAATTTTTAAAAAGAAGAAAACTCAAGCGGTGTTTTCGGCTTCCCTTTACTTTTGTAGATTCAGTTTTGAGAGAACAACGTTCTCTAATTAAAAATGTGCGGTGACGATGGCAAGAAGGTCACACCTGTTCCCATCTCGAACACAGAAGTTAAGCTTCTTAGCGCCGATTGTAGTGAAGGGTTTCCCTTTGTGAGAGTAGGACGTTGCCGCGCTTTTTTTGTATAGTTAATTATTCCGCAATAGCTCAGTTGGTAGTAGCGCATGACTGTTAATCATGATGTCGTAGGTTCGAGTCCTACTTGCGGAGTTTTTTTCTTAAGATGAGTTATTAGCTCAGTTGGTAGAGCATCTGACTTTTAATCAGAGGGTCGCAGGTTCGAGCCCTGCATAACTCATTTGCGGGTGTGGCGGAATTGGCAGACGCACTAGATTTAGGATCTAGCGCCGCAAGGCGTGGGGGTTCAAGTCCCTTCACCCGCATAATTGAATACGCCGGCTTAGCTCAGTTGGTAGAGCATCTGATTTGTAATCAGAGGGTCGAGGGTTCGAATCCTTTAGCCGGCACCATTCGCGGAAGTAGTTCAGTGGTAGAACATCACCTTGCCAAGGTGGGGGTCGCGGGTTCGAACCCCGTCTTCCGCTTTCATAAGGACTATGCCAGACCTTATGAAAGCAACAAATAGGTACATGCCGGGGTGGCGGAACTGGCAGACGCACAGGACTTAAAATCCTGCGGTGAGTGATCACCGTATCGGTTCGATTCCGATTCTCGGCATTTAGGCACCCATAGCTCAATTGGATAGAGTACTTGACTACGAATCAAGCGGTTACAGGTTCGACTCCTGTTGGGTGCATTTTTTACATGATTGTCACCGGGAAGTAGCTCAGCTTGGTAGAGCACTTGGTTTGGGACCAAGGGGTCGCAGGTTCGAATCCTGTCTTCCCGATTCAACAATTTTCACGGGGCCTTAGCTCAGCTGGGAGAGCGCCTGCCTTGCACGCAGGAGGTCAGCGGTTCGATCCCGCTAGGCTCCATTTTTTCATTTTTGGCGGTGTAGCTCAGATGGCTAGAGCGTCCGGTTCATACCCGGGAGGTCATGGGTTCGACCCCCTTCGCCGCTATAATGCCTTGCTTCGGACCTTTAGCTCAGTTGGTTAGAGCAGACGGCTCATAACCGTCCGGTCGCAGGTTCGAGTCCTGCAAGGTCCATGAAAAAAATATCAGCTTATGGAGGATTACCCAAGTCCGGCTGAAGGGAACGGTCTTGAAAACCGTCAGGTGTGTAAAAGCGCGCAAGGGTTCGAATCCCTTATCCTCCTTTAGTGGCCTCAGGCCATTGTATCATTACTAGTATTATTATCGCGGGGTGGAGCAGTTGGCAGCTCGCCGGGCTCATAACCCGGAGGTCACAGGTTCAAGTCCTGTCCCCGCAATTGTCATGAGTGTTGCTGCTTCAGCAGCTTACAGGCATGATACACTTGGGCGCAAGCCCACAGTGTAACCTTATAAAAAGTTTTACGCATGGTTCCGTGGTGTAGGGGTCAACATGCCTGCCTGTCACGCAGGAGATCGCGGGTTCAAATCCCGTCGGAGCCGCCATGCGGGTGTAGTTTAGTGGTAAAACCCCAGCCTTCCAAGCTGATGTCGGGAGTTCGATTCTCCTCACCCGCTTTTTTTAAGAAGGGCCTATAGCTCAGCTGGTTAGAGCGCACGCCTGATAAGCGTGAGGTCGATGGTTCGAGTCCATTTAGGCCCATTGGTAAAGCATACAGATAGTGGAGTTCTCTTTTTTAGGGGAAGTACTCAAGTGGCTGAAGAGGCGCCCCTGCTAAGGGTGTAGGTCGTTAACGCGGCGCGAGGGTTCAAATCCCTCCTTCTCCGTAGCTTTATCAGAAGAATAAAAAATCATGGTCCGTTGGTCAAGCGGTTAAGACACCGCCCTTTCACGGCGGTAACACGGGTTCGATTCCCGTACGGATCATTATCATGGCTGTTACAGCTTCAGCTGTTTTACAGACAGGATACACTTGAGCGTTAGCTCATAGTGTTACCAGCATTATGGAGGTTTAGCTCAGCTGGGAGAGCGTCTGCCTTACAAGCAGGATGTCGGCGGTTCGATCCCGTCAACCTCCATTGCAATATTTTTAATCTTATGGTCCGTTGGTCAAGCGGTTAAGACACCGCCCTTTCACGGCGGTAACACGGGTTCGATTCCCGTACGGATCATTATCCTAGCTGTTGCAGCTTTAGTTGCTTTCCAGACAGGATACGAATGGATGTTAGTTCTATCCAATCATTCCTATTTAAATAATTTTCAAATTTATGGTCCGTTGGTCAAGCGGTTAAGACACCGCCCTTTCACGGCGGTAACACGGGTTCGATTCCCGTACGGATCATTATCCTAGCTGTTGCAGCTTTAGTTGCTTTCCAGACAGGATACGAATGGATGTTAGTTCCATCCAATCATTCCTATTTAAATAATTTTCAAATTTACGGTCCGTTGGTCAAGCGGTTAAGACACCGCCCTTTCACGGCGGTAACACGGGTTCGATTCCCGTACGGATCATTATCATGGCTGTTACAGCTTCAGCTGTTTTACAGACAGGATACACCGGAGCCTCGGCTCTTCTATTTTAAATCCCTGGAGGTTTAGCTCAGCTGGGAGAGCGTCTGCCTTACAAGCAGGATGTCGGCGGTTCGATCCCGTCAACCTCCATTGGTTCCGTGGTGTAGGGGTCAACATGCCTGCCTGTCACGCAGGAGATCGCGGGTTCAAATCCCGTCGGAGCCGTTTTACTTTCTGGAAAGTGTGCTATACTTCTTACAAGATGTCTAGCTTCACGGGCTCACCCGTTCTGCTTTTCTTAATATTTTGGTCTGATAGCTCAGTTGGTAGAGCACTTGATTGAAGCTCAAGGTGTCGGCGGTTCGAATCCGTCTCGGACCATTTTTTATATGATGGAGGGATAGCGAAGTGGCTAAACGCGGCGGACTGTAAATCCGCTCCTTCGGGTTCGGCAGTTCGAATCTGCCTCCCTCCATTTCTTTAAAAAGCATCCTCTGAATAGGGGTATAGTTTAAAGGTAGAACAACGGTCTCCAAAACCGTCGGTGTGGGTTCAATTCCTACTACCCCTGTCTCAACATTATATTATGGCGATTGTGGCGAAGTGGTTAACGCACCGGTTTGTGGATCCGGCATTC
Source organism: uncultured Trichococcus sp. (assembly GCF_963667775.1). Classification (NCBI taxonomy): domain Bacteria; kingdom Bacillati; phylum Bacillota; class Bacilli; order Lactobacillales; family Carnobacteriaceae; genus Trichococcus; species uncultured Trichococcus sp. The sequence continues at coordinate 2,689,197 of NZ_OY764015.1, forward strand.
GTGGGTTCAATTCCCATCAGTCGCCCTCTTATTGGGCTATCGCCAAGCGGTAAGGCAACAGACTTTGACTCTGTCATTCGTTGGTTCGAATCCAGCTAGCCCAGTTTTTTCAAATAGCAACATCTCGGCGGTATAGCCAAGTGGTAAGGCACAGGTCTGCAAAACCTCTATCACCGGTTCAAATCCGGTTACCGCCTTTCCATAACTAAGATGGAACATTGCATTCTTCATAATCATGCCGGCGTGGCGGAATTGGCAGACGCGCTGGACTCAAAATCCAGTGCCCGCGAGGGCGTGCCGGTTCGACCCCGGCCGCCGGTATCCTTGATATAGCTAACGATTCTACACGATTCGTTAGCTATATCTTTTTTTTTTGGCTATTTATCCTTCAATATGTCAAAAAACTTAATTTAGTATCAAGCGCTGATATTTTATCTTTCTCATTGTTGCTATAGAATATGATTCCTGCGTTTTAATGTTAATTATAGCTTGGAAAGAATTTTTATATTTGATGTATTGAATCTAATCTCTCCTAATTCGTATTGAGTAGTTTTAATTGCAAAAAACAATCTTAGATATGTTAGTATCAAGAGTAAATGTTGCATAGGTTAATATAGAGGAGTCAGTTTATGAGTAAAATTATTAGTTATTTAGATAATCAGAGTGATATTCGGCTGTTAACGGATGCGAATATAGCACAGGATGATCTACGAACCACCGATTTATTGTTCTTATTAAAAGGAACCGCTGAGCTGAAGATAGATGAAAAATGTTATATGATGAAAGCTGATGATATAGTCGTGGTTAATAAATATGAGAGCTATAACTTGGATTGTGACGAGGGGAGTTTGGTTTTTTATTTTTCGATTTCAGACTTCTTATTATCGCAAGCGCTCTCCGTTGAGTCTGTAAGTTTTAACTGTAATTCGATTGAAAATTTCAGTAAGAATTACGATTTGATCCGGAAAATAATAATTGAGATCATTGATTTGTTGCTGTTTGAGAACGATAAGACAAATTTCCTGCAGTTAAGTAAAGTGTATCATTTATTGAATGAATTGAGCAGCTTGTTCCTTGAGCAACAATCGAACGTAATCGAACAAGATGAACGGATTAAACAAATAACAAGAACAATCAAAGAGCGGTATTATGAAAACATAACTTTGTCCGAAATGGCAGGACTTGTTCATATGGATACTGCTTACTTTTCCAGATTCTTCAAAAAAACATTGGGAGTCAACTTTAAGGATTATCTTAGTAAAATTCGGATGAAGCATGCGATTCATGATTTGATGGAATCTGATAAAGCGATCACGCGCATTGCGATAGATAATGGCTTTTTTAGTGTGAATGGCTTCAATAAAAAATTTAAAGAACTTTACCAGCAAACGCCGTCGGATTATCGGAAGCAGCATACAGTTGAAAAACAACAGCCTGTGATAAAATCTGAAGCTGAGTTGAAGGCATCCTTCAGTGACTACAAAGACACGAAAGACAGTGATGATATAGTGAAAAAATCCTGCCTTCAATTAGAACTGGGGCGCCAAGAGGCTGTCCCAATCAGAGAGACTTGGTCCGAAATTCTGAATATTGGAGAAGCGGAGCTTGTTTTGAACAGCAATATCAGGCAACATCTGTCCATTCTCCAGCAAAATATCAGATTCAGATATGGAAGGATTTGGGCTGTTTTTACCGAAAAGCTTTTAGGCGAATCACTTCATGAATACGAAATAATGGATGAAATTCTGGATTCCATGCTGGAGTTGGGATTGCTGCCTTGGTTAAGCATCAATAAGATAGCGGATGCGTTTAAAGAGAGCGAATACCCTGCTGAAGTTTGGCAGGAAGCGATCCGCAGCTTTTGTCTGCATATTTTGAACCGCTACGGGCGGCAAAAGGTTGCGAACTGGAAATTTGAAATTGTTGCAACTGCTCAGGAAAATCCCGATTCGATTGCTAAATATTGCATCTTTTATCAAACAACATATAAAATTTGCAAAGAAATGATTCCGGAGCTGCCTATTGGCGGGGCTACGTTCATCATGACGAATAGCCTCGAGTTGGAGAAGTTATTAAATGATGAACTGGCGGATTGCACCTTCGACTTTTATTCGTTTGCGCTCTTTCCTTACTCCAATCGCTTGGTGCGGGAAAAACGCAATTTCCAGCGTATCACCGACCCCGATTTCTTACGGAATCAAGTTAAATCACTAAAAGAACTAGAGTTGACAAAGCCGCTATACATTTCGGAATGGAGCAACACTGTTTCCCGCAGTAACTTACTGAATGATAGTTTGTACAAAGGGGCGTTTGTCATCAAGAGTGTGATCGATATTTTTGATCAAGTCGACGGTATGGGCTACTGGCTGGGAACGGATCTTGCGCAGAAAAGTCCTAAGCTCGCGGGCTTATTGACCGGAGGAAATGGGTTGCTGAATAAAAATAGCCTATTCAAGCCTGCCATGAATGCACTGAAATTCTTTGAACAATTACGAGGCCTTAAGCTCGTATACAAAGACGAACAGCATTTGATCTGCAGTGCTGATGGGGATGAATTTTTTGTATTGGGGCACCAATACACCCATCCCAATAGCCTGTATTTTCTGAAGGATGAGGCGCATCTGCAGTTGACTGAACTGGATCACTTTTTTGAAGAGAACGCGTACGAAGAAGAATTGGTGCTCTCAAATATTCCGAATGGAAAGTATGAATTAAGAGTCTTTTCTTGCTTGAAGGACCACGGCGATCTGTTTGGACAATGGGCTAAATTCAAGTTTACGAGAGATCTTCGCTCGTCAGACTTGAGTTACCTGGATGCCAAGAACACTCATTTGCAGACTTTGGAGGAAGTTCAAGTGACGCAACGGCGTTTAGTCATTAAAAAAAGATTGACGACCAATGAATTTTACGAAATTAATATCAAAAGAAAACAATAATTTGTGTTTCCTGTTCCAAATAAATAAACCTCATAAAAAAGACAAGAATAATCTTATAATTCTTGTCTTTTTTTGTGCGCCTAAATGCAATGAAACAAAAAGTCACATACAACAACACAAAAATATGGATTCTTGACTTTGGAAAACGCTTTATACTGCAAATATAGAAAAAAGAAGCAGAGGTGCAATCATGAAGCTAGGAATCGTAAGTGCCATTTTTGATCAAAGCAGTTTTGAAGAGATGATTGACATTGTGGCGGCCAACGGACTGGAATGTGTTGAAGTTGCTTGTTGGCCGAACGAAAAAGCTGCCCGACGATATGCGGGCGTTTCACATATAGATGTGGCCAATTTAAACGAAGCGAATGCGCAAAAAATACTGAACTATGCAGCTGATAAGCAGGTTGAAATTTCTGCGTTGGCTTACTATCCCAATCCACTGGATGAAAATTTAGCGAAGCGCCAAGCGGCCATCGACCATTTGCACCGTTTGATTGATGCAGCCAAGCTGTTGAATGTCAATCTGGTGACAACGTTTATTGGCAGAATGCAGACGAAGTCGATTGGTGAAAATTTGGATGAGATGGAAATCGTTTGGAAACCAATTCTTGAACACGCAGAAAAAGCAGGCGTAAAAATCGGCATCGAAAATTGTCCGATGCTGTTCACGCAAGATGAATGGCCAGGAGGGCAAAATTTGATGACCACACCGGCGATTTGGCGCCAAGTCTTTACTCGCTTGGATAGTGATGCCATTGGTTTGAATTATGATCCGTCGCATTTTGTTTGGCAGCAGATCGATTATATCGCACCGCTGTACGAGTTCAAGGATAAAATCTTTCATGTGCACTACAAGGATATCAAACTCTACCCTGAAAATTTGAAAGATGTCGGAGTCATGGCCACACCGCTGCAATTTATGAGCCCGAAGCTGCCTGGTTTGGGGGATGTCGATTGGGGACGTTACGTTTCCGCGTTGACCGACATCGGCTTTGACGGTTACAGCTGTATCGAAGTGGAAGATAAGTCTTTTGAGAAAAACTACGACGATGTGAAAAAATCAGTCACATTAAGCACCAATTATTTGCGGAATTTTGTGATCTAAAGGAGGCAACAAAACGTGTTTGCAATGCGAATGAAGCTGAATGAGCAAATTATCAAAAAAGAATCCTTTGAGTCGCTTTATATCAATGGACAAAAAAATGGTTTTGCCTTTGATGTGCAGTTGGCTTATTACCGAGGGCACTATTTATCGGATATTGACTTGCTGGAAGTCTATGTAGACGGTGAAAAAATATCGACAGAGGCAGTAACATTTGAGTTGAACGGAAAAGAACTGCCTTTGTACAAACTGAAATACGCGGTGACTGAATTTTGGAGTCAAGTGAGTCTGGCCAAGATTCGCGTGCTGCAGCCAGGGGGACTGACTGGCGAGCATGAAGTGGAGTTGAAGCTGATGCTGCGTATTCCTTACATGCAAATCGGCCCGGCCCATGATTTTATGCCGCTTGATTCGGGCGATAAAATCACAATCAGCCTGGAGGGAGAATAAGATGAGCACAATAAAACTAGGCGCAACACTCTTTTGCTACGGAACAGAGTATGCCAGATACGAATTTGACTTTGCAGAGTGCGTGAAACAAGCTGCGCTCGCTGGTGCAACGGGATACGAGATTGTGGGCACACAAATGATCCCCGGCTATCCGAATGTCAGCAAGGAATTTCTGGGCTTGGTGCAGGAGTTGAAAGCTGAATACGGAATCGGACCGGTTGGTTATGGCGCAAATAATGACAAAGGTCTGATGCATGACCGCAATCTGACGGACGACGAAATGCTGGCGGATACGATTATTGATCTAAAAACAGCCCACAAATTAGGTTGTAAGGTGATGCGCTCGCAATACATGCTTTCTCCCGAAGCATTTGAACGCTTGGCTCCGTACGCTGAACTATACGATATCAAAGTCGGAATCGAGATCCATAATCCGGAATCTCCGCTGTCTCCTTTGATGACACGTTATCTGGAGGTCATCAAGAAAACAAATTCGGAACATCTTGGCTTTGTTCCCGATTTTGGCTGCTTTGCGATTGCTCCCAACAAGGCACATTGGATCAAAGCATTGGAAGCGGGCGTCAAGGAAGAACATTTGCAGCTGGCTGCCGATATGCGATACCAAGGCGAGCCGTTAGAGAAAGCGCGAGAAAAATTGATGAACATGGGCGCACATCCTGCCATAAACGCTGCCTTGCAAGGTATGTACGGATTTGTTCAATTCAAGCCGAAAGAAGAGCTGCCAAGAATGCTCGAGGAGCTCAAAGAGATTTTGCCATACAGTGTCGAGCTGCATGGGAAATTCCATTACTTGGGAGAAGATTTGGTCGAGCCGAGTATTCCGTACAAGGAAATTCTGGCTGTCGTGAAAGATTCTGATTTCGAAGGCTACCTGATCTGTGAGTACGAGGACGAGCTTTATTGCGGCGGTGCGGAGTTCACCAAACGTCAAATCATGATGGAAAAGCAATTACTGGGAATGCTGTAGACGAGGTGAGGGACATGGAAATCACCAAACAGAAAGTTCTTGATTTTTACGAAGCGTTTTTCAATCAGCAGCAAGTAATGAGAGCCGACCCATTGATTGCGGAAGACTATATCCAGCACAATTCAGGGGTGGAACAAGGTCGTGCAGGCTTGGTGCGGGCTTTCCAGCAGAAGTTTGCTTCGACTGAATACTTTCGTTTGGAAGTGGATCGTGTCGTGTTGGAGAAAGATTATGCCGCTGTTTTTTTACGGAGTGTTGATGAGCAGCAGCAAACCAAAGCCCATGTTGTCGATCTTTATCGGATTGCGGACGGTCAATTCGTCGAACATTGGGATTATTTTGACAGGAGGAAATAGAAGATGATGAAACAACTGAAATACGGCATCATCGGTTTTGGCTTTATGGGCCAGACCCATGCCGAAACCATCCAAAAGCTTGATCATGCACAACTTGTTGCAGTTTGCGATATCAACGAGGCGCAGTTTGAATTTGCGCCAGCGGGCGTGGCAACCTACCTTTCAGCAGCTGAACTGTTGGCAGATCCGGCGATCGATACGATTATTATTGCAGTTCCGAATCAACTGCACTTGGAAATGGTCGTCAAGGCAGCGAGGGCGCATAAGGACATCATTTGTGAAAAACCGTTAGCCATGAATGCGGCTGAGGTAGAGCAAATGATTCAGGTGACGACGGAAGAAGCAGTGCGCTTTACCGTCCATCATCAACGGCGATGGGATCATGATTACCGCGTGGTGAAAGCCGTGTATGACCAAGGCCTGGTAGGTGACGTTTATACCCTCAAGAGTGCCCTGTATGGCTTTAACGGCAACATGCATGACTGGCACATCTATCCGGAATTGGGCGGCGGGATGCTATATGACTGGGGCGTTCATTTGATCGATCAAATGTTGTGGATGATTCCGGGGAAATTGAAAACGATTTATGCGGATGTCCGCAATGTCATCAACGAAAATGTCGACGACTATTTCAATATCCAACTGTACTTTGATAACGGGGTGAATGCCCAAATCGAATTGGGGACGTATTTCCTGAACAGTTCCGAAAATTGGTTTGAACGGCATTGGTTTGTTGGGGGAAATCAAGGAAGTGCAAAAATCGATGGCTTTAATCCGAAAGGTGAAATTACAAGAACTTCTGAATTATTGGGCAATGTTCCAGGGCAAATCACGATGACTCACGCAGGTCCGACCCGCAGCTTTGGTCCGGCACCGGAAGGACGCATTCTTACCGAGGCATTGCCTGAAGTGACGGTAAATCACCAAATGTTTTTCGATAACTACTATGCCTATACCCAAGGAACAGAGGAATTGGTGATCCAACCGGCTCAAATTTTACGCTTGATGCAAGTGGTGGAAGCCATCCGTACTTCTGCAAAATATCACCAGAGTATCAATTTTGAATATTAATTGCTGAGGAATCAGTGAGGATAAAAGAAAGGGAGATTATAAATGACAAAAGTAAGAATCGGTATTATCGGCTGCGGAGGAATTGCGAACAACAAACATTTTCCGGCATTAACGAGTCAAAGCGACAAATGTGAACTGGTTGCATTTTGCGACATCAAAATTGAACGTGCGAAAGAAGCTGCGGAAGCCTTTGGAACAAAAGATGCGAAATACTATGAGGATTACCATGAGCTGCTGGCGGATAAATCCATTGACGTGGTTCATATCTGTACACCAAATGTGAGTCACAGTCCAATTGCTGTAGCAGCCTTTGAAGCCGACAAACATGTTTTGTGTGAAAAGCCGATGGCGCACACGCCTGAAGCAGCAAAATTGATGATGGATGCATGGCAAAAATCAGGTAAGAAATTTACGATCGGCTATCAAAATCGTTTCCGAAAAGAAGTGACTGCCTTGCAGGAAGCCTGTGCCAACGGGGACCTGGGTGAGATTTATTTTGCGAAAGCGCATGCGATCCGCCGGAAAGCAGTACCGACTTGGGGCGTATTCCCTGATAAAGCACAGCAAGGCGGGGGCCCGTTGATTGACATTGGGACACACGCATTGGATATCACCTTGTGGATGATGGACAACTATGAAGTCGACTCTGTAACAGGCTCTGTCTTCAATAAGCTGGGCAATCTGCCAGGTGCAGAAGCGGGCAATCTCTTCGGTCCATGGGATACCGAGAGCTTTGAAGTGGAGGATTCGGCATTTGGCTTCATTAAGATGAAGGACGGATCGACTATTTTCCTGGAAGCCTCTTGGGCACTGAATGTGTTGGAATCAAAAGAAGCGGCGACAACTTTATGCGGAACCAAAGCGGGTGCGCAAATCGATGCGGGGATGAGCTACCCAGTCAACCAATTGACTTACAATCGTTCAAAAAATGGCTTGCTGACAGAAGAAAGTATTAGTGCAGCCGGCAATATTGCTTTCTTTGAAGGTGGCGATTCTGCACCAGAACGCCTCGAAGCGAAGCAATGGCTGGAAGCTGTGATCAATGATACCGAACCATTGGTGAAACCAGAGCAAGCCTTCAAGGTGACACAAATCTTGGATGCAATCTACAAAGCAGCAAAAACTGGTAACGAAGTGAAACTATAAGAACATGCCGCTGCGCTGAATGGAAATTCAGCGCAGCGGAGAAAATGAAGGGGGCTGTCTTATGTTTGAAAAATATTTAGTCAATCCAAAAGGGTTTCGTAATGTCCGTGAAAATAATGAAGTGACCGGCTATGAAGTTCAATTGCGTATTCCTTACTATCGCGGGATTCCAATGAGCTGCGTGGAGGTTTTGGATTTAACTGTCGACGATGAGAAAGTAAGCAACGATGATATGCTGATTACCGTAAAAGGAGAAACCTTTTCCTTTTCTGAACTGCCGACGGTGATCAATCACCGCTGGGAGATGATCGAGACAATCACAGTATTTGTGAAAAAGCCAAATGGCTTAAGTGAAGGTGAGCATAAAGTCCATGCCTTTATTAGTTTGCGAATCTCATATTTACCTTTCAATAATGTCGGGGATGATGAAAAAGTATTGGTGTTAGAAGCATAAAGGAGATGAAAGCATGAGTAAAATTAAACGTGGTGTATCCCTATACAGCTATCAAGAAGAATTTTATACAGGGAAGATGAACCTGGAAGATTGCATTCGTGAAGCCGCGAGAGCGGGCGCAACCGGGATCGAATTTTTACCTGAGCAGATGTTGCCGACTTTCCCGAATATATCGGAAGAGTTTGTTACTCAATGGCATGGATGGCTTGAAAAATACAATGTTGAACCTATTGCATACGATGCGTTCTTGGATAATAAATTATTTGCCAATCGGATGTTGACTACTTCTGAAAATGTTGCCATGATGAAGAGAGATTTAACAATCGCCAGCCGGTTGGGTTGTAAGGTTTTACGGACCTTGGTGTCGACACCCTTAGAAGTGATCAAACAAAGCTTGGCCTATGCTGAAGAAGTCAATGTCAAAATTGCATTGGAAGTTCATGCACCGTTTACTTTTGGAACACCTTGGTTTGAAGAACGTTTGGACTATATCAAAGAAAGCGGCACGAAATGGTTTGGCATCATGCCCGACTTTGGAATTTTCACCAAGCGAATCGGGTCCATTTTCCAGGACAGCTACATCCGCAAGGGCGGCACGCCGGAAATCATCAAAATGATCAGTGACAACTACGAAAACGGCATAAACCGTGACGAAACATTTGAGAAGGTATCACAAATGCCGAATGCTACGGAAACAGACAAGGCGTTTGCAGAGTTCTGCCGTCATTTCGTCTACACGGATCCTCAAATTTTAGTCGAAAACATGCCTTACATCGTTCATATTCACGGTAAATTTTACGATATCACAGAAGAATTGCAGGAAACGAGCATTCCGTATCCCGATGTCATCGCCATGCTGAAAGAAGCAGGCTACGATGGATACATTTGTAGTGAGTACGAAGGAAATAGACATATCCAAGATTACATGGAAGTGGACAGTATCGAACAAGTGCGTCGTCATCAAGCCTTGTTAGAAAATGTCATCGGATAGTGGGTGATGGGATGATCAAACTGATTGCATCTGATATGGACGGCACCTTAGTCAGCACCGATCACGCTATTTCTGAAGCCAATGCCAGCGCTATTAAAAGGGCTCAGAATAAAGGGATTGAATTTATCATCACCACTGGTAGAAGCTATGAAGACGCATATCCACAGGTAGTTGCAGCGGGAATCGAATGCAACTACCTCGTGATGAATGGTAGTGAGCTGCGGAATCCAAAAGGAGAAATCATCCAGAGTCTTTATTTAACAAGGACTCTGGTTGAGCAAACCGTAGCAGAATTGACGCAGGCCGGGATGTATGTGGAGCTTTATACCACGGGGGGGACGTTTTCACCAAGTGATGCCGAGTCACGCAAATGGGCGGTAGCAACGAAAATTAATAATTTTCATCCGTTGATATCAATTGATGAAGCCTATCAAAGTGCAGAAGATCACTTCTTGTACAAAGGAATCAACTGCATTGATTCACTTGAAAGGATTTTTGAGAACGGGTACGAAGTTGGGAAAATCATCAGTTTTTCTCATCGAAGGGATAAGATAGCGGAACTGAGAGCGACTCTTCCGCAAAAATATCCAGTCAATGTTACAGGCTCTTTCGCCATTAATTTGGAAATCACCAATCCTTTAGCGGATAAAGGAGAGGCGATCAAGCATTATGCAGCCGGAAGAGGTATCCCGACTGCTGCGATCATGACGATCGGGGACAGTTACAACGACCTTGGGATGTTGGGCGATATGTTTGGGTACACAGTCGCGATGGGCAATGCCATTGATGAGGTCAAGCAACAGGCAAAATATATCACAGATACAAATGATGCAGATGGTGTTGGTAAAGCAATCGAACGATTCGTATAGCTCAAACTAAATTGAAAAAGGGGATTTCATTATGAGTTTTGTTGATAATCTTGAAAAAATGCAGTTTGCCGCAGAAAAAATTTCAGATAATCGCTATTTGAAAGCAGTCAGCAAGGGGATGGTCATGACGATCCCAGCCAGCATCACAGGTGCCATGTGTACTTTGATCGCCAATTTACCATTTGGCGGCTATCAAAACTTCATACAAGGAAATGGTTTGAAGTCGTTGTTATTATTACCAGGTATCTTCACAAGCAATATCATGGGTTTGATCGTAGTGTATTTTATCGCGTTCAATCTGGCGAAATCATACAAGATAGATGGCATGTTCCCGGGTTTTCTGGCGATTGTTTCATTTTTGATTTTGACGCCGCTTACGACCATCGAGCAACAGGTTCACGATACCGTTCGGCCGGTTCCTTTTATCAGCTTTGATTACATCGGCTCGAAGGGAATGTTTGTAGGAATTATTGTGGGCTTGGTTGTTGCGAAATTATACAGCTGGTTTGTCAAAAATAATATTACTATCCATATGCCAGAAAGCGTACCGAGTTTTGTGGAGAAATCCTTTAGTTCGATCATTCCGTTTTTCTCGATCACCTTTTTGATGGCGTTGGTATCATGGGGCTTTACCTTCACGAGTTTTGGCAGCGCTCACAATCTGGTCTATACAGTTCTGCAAGTACCGATTCAAAAAATCGGTGGCTCGGTAGGCGGTGTGATGGTCGCGTATGCGCTGATTGGTTTGTTCTGGTGGTTCGGGATCCATGGGAAAGCAATCATCTTCGGTGTATATGCACCAATCATTCAAACAATGACAATTGAAAATATGAATGCAGCAGCGACGGGAGCTACGCCTCCCAACTTGGTGGATTTTGGTTTTACCTCTGTCTTTTTGGAAATTGGTGGTGGCGGTAACGTTCTGGGCTTGGCGATTTGCTTCCTGTTCTTTGCGAAAAGTGATCAATACAAAAATATCGGTCGGATAACCGGTATTCCAACATTCTTTGGCATCAATGAACCGATTACCTTTGGGACACCAATTTGTTTGAATCCATTATTCTTGCTTCCGACGGTTGTGACACCATTGATTACAGGTCTGATTGGATATTTCTCGATCACTTCTGGATTGGTGCCGCGTATGGTGGGGGCACAGCTTCCGACAGGCACACCAACTTTTGTCAATGCGATCATCGCAGGTGGTTGGCGGATGATGCTGGCTCAGCTTGTCTGTGTAATCGTTGCGACAGCCATTTACTTCCCATTCTTCAAAGTGGCCGATAAACGTGAATACAAACGTGAGCAAGAAGCAATGCTAGCAAAACAAGAAGAAATGGAATTGGAAGTAGCGATTGCTGAATGATCACCAGCAGAGTAATATAATGGAAAAACCAAAACGGCGACTAGTATAGTCGCCGTTTTTATCAAAATTTTTATCAGAATCTGCTTAGGTCAAAGGCAACACCCTGATAAGCATTCAGCTTGAGGGCTTATCATCCTTTAGAAATGGAGAAATACAATGAAACAAGAATCTATCTCACCAAAAGTAATAGGAGCAATCATTTCAACAGGAATCTTATCTTTTTGTGGCGTTCTGGTAGAAACCGCAATGAACGTGACCTTTCCTACATTGAGTGCCGATTTTCAGGTAAACACTGCAACTGTTCAATGGTTGATAACGATTTACTTATTAGTTCTGGCGATTATTATCCCACTGTCCGGTTTTCTGAAGCGAACCTTCAAAAACAAGCAATTGTTTTTGGCAGGGATTTGTTTTTTCACTCTTGGTATTTTGATTGATGCAGTAGCGCCGAGCTTCTCAATATTATTAGTCGGTCGCGTGGTCCAAGGGATTGGGACCGGGATTGGTTTACCCTTAATGTTCAATATCATTTTGGAACAAGTGCCCCCAACCAAAATTGGTATGATGATGGGCGTGGGGACGATGATTCCGGCGATTGCACCTGCGATCGGTCCTACCTTTGGCGGAATTGTGGTAACCAGTTTAGGTTGGCGCTATATTTTTATCCTATTGGTTCCGGTAATGGTCATCGCTTTGGTGATCGGACTCTTAACGATTGAACAAAAAAGTGAGGTTCAACGTACTCATTTTGACTTCCCGAGTTTATTTGCAATTGCGATCATGTTTATTGGGACGATTTTCGGATTCAGTAATATGGGCAGCAGCGCTTTACTTACCCTACAAGTTGGCGGGGCTTTTGTAGTAGGGATAGCCGGATTGATCGGGCTGGTCCTGCGTTCGCGGACAATCAAAAATCCGATTTTGCAGTTTGAGCTACTTAAAAACAGAGTCTACCGCATCCACGTCATTTGCTTTTTCATCATGCAGTTAGTACTGATGGGCTTGGTTTTCATCTTGCCAAATTACATTCAGTTGGTAAATGGCAGCACTGCTCAAGTCTCAGGATTTGTCGTCTTTCCTGGGGCGACATTGGGTGCCTTGTTTACACCGCTGGGCGGCCGGATTCTGGATCGATTTGGGGCCAAAAAACCGATAATGATGGGGAGCTTGGTAATCCTCCTCTCGTTATTGATGTTCACCTTTTTATGTGGATCGTTAAGCAATCTGATGATTGGCGTACTGTACTTTATTTTTACCGTAGGAATCGGATTTTCCTTCGGTAATTTGATGACAAATGGTCTGGCTCAGCTTGAACAGGCGCAACAAGCCAACGGGAATGCAATCATCATGACCTTTCAACAATTTGCCGGAGCTTCAGGAACCGCAATCATCGCTGCGATTATCTCACAGAGCCAGTCGGATCAGTCTGTCGGTATTGCGCAGTCAACAATCAACGGCTCCAGAATGGGTTTGATTTTTCTCGTAGCATTATTTGCGATCGAAATCGTACTCTTGGCGAGATTATTTACGGTGAAAGACGACGTGAAAGTAAATCGTCTTCAAGAAAAAACAGATACAACTTCATGAATATGCAAAAAGGAAGGATATATCATGCAAAAAAAACTAATCGGCATCGATATCGGCGGAACCACAATCAAGATGGCGCTTTTCGATGCGGCAGGGATCATGCTTGATAAGTGGCAAATTCCTACGAATACAGAAGAAAATGGGATATTTATTCCCGATGAAATGGTTGCCAGCATAAACAAAAGGCTGGCGGATAAGAAACAAAACAGCAGTGAATTGCTGGGAATCGGCATCGGTGTACCGGGACCGGTGGATGATTTAGTCGTGAAGCGCGCGGTCAATCTGGGCTGGTCGGACTTTCCTTTAAAGCAATGGATGGAGAAAAGGCTGAATATTCCGGTTGTCTTATTGAATGATGCCAACGCAGCCGCTCTCGGTGAGTTGTGGCAAGGATCTGCCGACCAACTGCGTGATATTGTGTTTGTGACACTAGGAACTGGGGTTGGCGGCGGCATTATCGTGGATGGGAAGATTTTGAATGGCAAGCACGCATCCGGTGGTGAGATCGGGCATATTCCGGTGCAGTCGGAAGAAATGCGCATATGCGGCTGTGGGAACACCAATTGCTTGGAATGCTACGGATCGGCCAACGGGATGGTCAAGACGATGAATCAGCTGGCAGGGGAAGAAGTGGTCAGCAACACGAAAGAAATCTTCGCATTGATTACACAAGGAGATTCACGTGCGCAAGAAGCGCTGACAATCACGATTGATTATTTAGCCCGAGCAATAGCTGGAATTTTGAATACACTTGATCCAGAGGAATTGGTGATTGGTGGTGGCGTCTCTGAGGCGGGCGAGGCGTTTCTGACACCGTTGAAAACGGCGTTGGATCAATACACCTTTCCGCAGATTAGCGGACACATTCAATTGCGCAAAGCAGCTTTGGGCAATGATGCCGGGGTGTATGGTGCAGCCTATCAAGTCTTGAATGCAATCGAAGTGGTGAAGGTATGATTCGGCTAGTCGCTTTGGACCTTGACGGCACGTTGCTTGATCGGCAAGGCTTGATTTCCGATGCAACCCGTCAGACGATTCAACAGGTAAGAAGACGTGGCGTTAAAGTCGTACTATGCACGGGGCGTCCATTTTATAGTCTAGCTCCCTTGCTCTCACAGTTGGAGCTGACCGGAGCAGAGGAGTATGTCATCAGCTTCAATGGTGCGTTGCTTTCAGATGCACAGGGCGGGCAGGCCCTTTTTGAACAGCCACTTTCCTATGAGGGCTATCAAGCGATTAGAGCATTGAGTGAGCAGTTGCAACTGGGACACCATGTACAAAGTCAAAAAGGAATGTATACGAGCAACACGACAATCGATCCCTATACAGCCTATGACAGCTATCTCAACCGCGCACCGATCCATTGTGTTCCGGATAGGTATTTCCAGCAAATTCCGATTTACAAGATGATGTTTGTGGGCACTGAGGAAAAACTGAAGCGGGCAATCAAACAGATTCCAGACATATATGCACAGCGCTTCAATATGATGCAGAGTCTGGACTGCTTTTTCGAATTCTTGCATCCACAAGCCAGTAAAGGCCAAACCCTGCAGCGGCTTGCCGAACGCTTGGACATTCATCCGTCTGAAATCTTGGCAATCGGCGATAATGAAAATGATCTTTCAATGCTGGAGTTTGCCGGTATCGGTGTGGCGATGGGCAATGCCGAGGAACCAATCAAGGAAAATGCTGATTACGTCACCAAAACCAATGAGGAAGAAGGTGTACGGCATTCACTCTTACAATTACTGAAACATGGGGTAAGATAGGATGAACAATCGCAGTGGTCTTTGATTATGGTTCGACCTAGGCCGCCGGTATCAGACAAAAACAAGTCCAGAGAGATGGTTTCCATCCTTCTGGGCTTTCTTTGGCTATGTATCAGCATTCAGTTATAACAAAAAAATAAAAGGTATTATAGTGAAAACAAATGGATTAATCTTGTCAATTTAAATTTAAAATGTTATATTTGAAAACGGAAACGTTTCCAAAAAAGTAATAGGAGGGGCTAAATTGAAAAAATGGCTAAGTATTGGTCTAGGCACTATCTTCATTGGAGGGTTGATCTTGATAAGTAAAACAGATTTTTTCTCTAATAAGACGACGATCCAACAAGTTTATCCGCGCTCGAATGAGAGCTTCGCTGGAGATCCGATGCCTTATTTTAATGGTGAGGAATTTATGATTTATTATTTAGAAGACTTACGAGATGATCAGACTGGATTTCATCCGATCAGTTTAATGACTACGACTGACTTTATTAATTACACAGATCATGGTGAAGTGATTCCATTTGTAAATGATCAGAACGATCAGGAGTTAGCTTTAGGGACTGGTTCTGTCATAATTGATTCAGATGGATTGTATCATGCATTTTATACCGGCCATAATGGATCATTGTCACCCAAGGAAGCAATTATGCATGCCACCAGTAAAAATGGAGTCAAGTGGAATAAGCAGCCAGAGCACACGTTCTTCGCTGATGCACAGTATGAAGCGGATGATTTCAGAGATCCTTTTGTGTTTTACGAAGAAGAATCTCAAGAGTATTGGATGCTTATTACAGCCTGTCAAAATGGGACCGGTGTTATTGCTAGATATACTTCAACGGATTTGATAACCTGGGAAGATCAGGGTACTTTTTTTGTAAATGATTTTGGAAACGATTCCAACTTAGAGTGCCCATCACTTGTTTATTTTGAAGGGAAATGGTATTTGGCTTTTTCTGATCAATGGGATAAACGTGTCGTTCATTACCGTATTGCGGATAGTGTCAATGGGCCTTTCGTCAAACCAACCAACTTAGATCATTGGGATGGTTCCGGATTTTATGCGGGAAGATTAGAAACAGATGGAGAAAAACTTTATGTAGTGGGTTGGATTCCAACCAAAGAACAACATCGTGACAATCAAAACTATAATTGGGCAGGTAATCTTGCTGTCCATGAATTGATAGCTAAGGATGATCAACTATTGCCGACGTTGCCTGAAAGCGTTAAAGAACAGGTGAATACGGTAGCTTTCACAAACCAGACAATTCCTGAAGGCCAATCCATCACTTTTGATGCTAATGAGGAAACCGTTCTGTATTCTGGAAAAGTCGTGTTAGATGAACAAACAAAAAAATGGGCCTTTCAATTTAATAGTAAAGAAAACCAATCGGATCTAAATGTTATTTTTGATACAGAACTAAATACAGTCGCATACTATAATCATTCTTTAGATAGGCTGGAAAATTATGCTCCACAAACTGAAATGCCTTTTGACTTTTCTGGTCGATCAAGTGTAACTATTAAACTGGTCTTAGAAGATGATATTGTTGTTCTCTATCTGGATGATGAAATTGTTCTCTCAAATCGGATGTACCAAGCTAAGGATAGTGATTGGGCAATCATGGCTATTGAAGGGCAATTAAAGATAGAATCATAAGAGAATATAGGAGAGATTAAAATGAGAAAGAAACACGTTTTTCTATTTTCCGGTTTAATTGCATTAGCCAGTTTAGTACTTGTCATCTTTAATTTGATAACTTCAAGAAACTATTATGCTGAAGAACATCGCCCTCAGTTTCATTTTTCACCCGAAGAAAATTGGCTGAATGACCCGAATGGCATGGTTTATTATGATGGTGAATATCATCTGTTTTATCAGCATAATCCAGGTGGCAATGAATGGGGACCAATGTACTGGGGACACGCGATAAGTAAAGATATGATCAATTGGGATCATAAGCCCATTGCTTTAGAACCCGATGATTTAGGAACGATTTTTTCAGGTAGTGCGGTAGTTGACTGGAACGACACATCTGGATTTTTCGACGGTGGAGAAGGCTTGGTTGCGATTTACACACAAAACGGCGAAGGTCAAAAGCAAAGTATCGCTTACAGCAAAGATAAGGGTCGCAGCTGGGAGAAATACGATGGAAATCCAGTGATACCTGTCGATCCAGAGATAAAGGATTTTCGGGATCCAAAAGTGTTTTGGCATGAGGGAACAGAAAAATGGGTGATGTCACTTGCAGCAGGAAAAAAGGTAATGTTTTATGATTCCCCAAATTTAATTGACTGGAATTTCATGAGTGAGTTTGGAGAGGGCGCAGGTGCACAAGGAGGCGTATGGGAGTGCCCTGATTTATTTGAACTGCCGGTTGATGGAAATTCTGATGATACAAAGTGGGTATTACAAGTGGACATAGGCGATGGTGCCATTGCTGGTGGTTCCGGTGCGCAATATTTCATAGGGGACTTTGATGGAACTGCATTTACAAGCATAGACGAACCAGACCATATCAACTGGCTCGATTATGGCGCAGACTTTTATGCAGGACAATCTTTTTCGGATATTCCTGATGAAGATGGGCGTAGAATCATGGTCGCGTGGATGAGTAATTGGCTGTATGCCAACCGGGTGCCTACAGAGGAATGGCGTGGTTCAATGTCCGTTCCAAGGTCGCTAGAATTGAAAACTACAGAAAATGGAAGCATAAAGTTATTTCAGCAACCAGTCGAAGAGTTAACCGCACTTAGAGATGAGGAATTATTCAGGGTTGAAAATCAGGTAGTTGATTCCATAGAAGCTGCTGATTTATTAGATGGGATTGAAGCCGATGTATTTGAACTGAATGCTGAAATTCAATTAGATCAACCGGTAGATTTTGGAATCAAAGTCAGAATGTCTGAAGAAAATCAGGATGAAACGGTGATCGGCTTTTCTGAGTCAAAAAATGAACTGTTTGTTGAGCGTAGTCAGTCAGAAGAATTGTATTTCAGTCCTTATTTTAATGGGCGCCACGCAGTTTCAATCAATGACAGTAAAGTGATCAACCTAAAAATTTTGGTTGACAAAAATTCTGTTGAAGTTTTTTTACAAAATGGAGAATATGCAATAACAGATTTAATTTTTCCACGAGACGATAGCAGAGGGTTGGAATTTTATGTCGAAGATGGTGAAGTCACAATAAATTCGCTTGAGATCCATTCTATAAAATCCACTTGGAAATAAGAACTATTCAATCATTTTTATGGATCATAGGGTACCTGTAAACCTCAAGCGGTTAAGAGGGCGTCCATACCGAAAGAGAACGACAGCTTGCTTCTCACCATAGAACATCTGGACTCCGGCGAAGCGAGTGTTCGCAGGAGTTCAGATGTCTTTTTTTCAATCAGTTCCGGTGAGCGCCTCTTAACCGGAACTGAGCGCCTGGACTGTTTCCTTACCTCCGGCGAATCACCCCTCATCGGAGGTGAGGGCCGCCCCCAGCCTAAGCTATCTTGAGCCATCCATCCGCAGACCTTCCTCGTTCCTATCTGTACCCTGTGATATTTCTCGGAACATAGGCTTCTTCCAGATAGTTGATCTCTTCCGCGCTCAATGCGACCTCGAATGCGCCCAGGGCATCATCCAGATACTTCACTTTTGTCGCGCCGATCAGTGGGGAAGTGACGTAGTCTTTGCTCAGCATCCAGGCGGTCGCGACTTGTCCGCGGGTGATGCCGCGTTCGTCGGCCAATTTATGGACCCTCGAGATGACTTCATTGTCGGAAGCCACAATGTATCCAGGCAGATCGGCTTTTACGGCTTGGCTGGCACGAGCTGTGACGGCGCCGATATCCCGCGTCAATCGTCCTCCCGCCAAGGGACTCCAAGGCGTCATCGCCACTTTTTGGTCCTGCAGCAAAGGGATCATTTCGCGTTCTTCTTCCCGGTAGAGCAGATTGTAAAGGTTCTGCATGGAAATAAATTTCGTCCAGCCGTTCTTTTCGGCGATGAATTGGGCTTTCGCAAATTGCCAAGCATGCATGGAAGAGGCTCCGATATAACGCACTTTCCCCATTTTCACCAAGTCGTGCAGGGCCTCCATCGTCTCTTCGATAGGCGTACCGTAATCCCAGCGGTGGATGATGTACAGGTCCAGATAAGCGGTTTGCAATCTTTTCAAAGACTGATCGATTTCGGCGAAAATGCTTTTGCGCGACAAGCCTTTCGCATTCGGCCCCTCGAACATTGGGAAATATAACTTGGAAGCCAGGACGATTTCATCGCGGTTGGCGAAATCCTTCAAAGCCTTGCCGACGATCTCTTCGCTGGATCCAGCTGAATACAGGTTCGCAGTGTCGAAGAAATTGATTCCGGAGTCCAAAGCTTTTTTGATGATTTCGCGGCTTTCCGTTTCGCCGATCGACCATTTCTCCCGGCCTCGTTCCGGCTCCCCGAAGCCCATGCAGCCCAGACACAGTTTTGAAACTTCCATACCGGTATTGCCTAATCTAACATATTCCATAACAGCGCCTCCAAATGTTTTGTTTTAATTATACCCCTATTGTAAGGGTTGGAGTAAACTCCAAGACAAGCGTTTTCTGACGAACAAAAGATATTGAAAAGTGTTTTTCTGCAGCTGCTTGTGCCAGCTGCATCCGGGGTGCCTATTCTATTTGTCGGATAACTTGGAAATATCCGACATTTGGAGCGCCACAACTCTTTTTATTTATTTTTTGTTGCAAATGCAACAAAAAACCGTTATGATTGAGCTAAATTTCCCGAAGAAAGCAGGTGGGTTGTATGGCGGACATTCTCCGCGAAATCGGCATGATTTCCAGAGCTTTGGATTCGATCGCGAATATCGAGTTCAAGGAGTTCGAACTGACGAGAGGGCAATATCTGTACCTCATCCGGATCTGCGAAAATCCGGGAATCATCCAGGAAAAACTGGCGGAAATGATCAAAGTCGATCGCACGACGGCTTCGCGCGCCATCAAAAAGCTGGAAGCGAGCGGGTTCATCGAGAAGCAAGCCGACGCCGCCAACAGAAAAATCAAACGGATCTTCCCGACGGAAAAAGGAAAAGCAATCTCACCGAACATCAGCAGGGAAAACGAACACTCGGAACGAGTGGCGCTGCAGGGGCTATCGGAAGCGGAAGCGGCGGTTCTCATCCGACTGCTCCAAAAGGTCAGGAAAAACGTAGAAGGCGACTGGGAATACGTGAAAAAAGGCAACAAACGAAACTACTGAAGCAAAGACAAGGAGTGCATCATTTATGGCAATCACATTGAAAAAATGCGGCAGAGAAGATTTGGCGGATCTTCAAGCAATCGGTATCGAAACGTTCACGGATACGTTCGCGGCCCACAACACGCCGGAAGATCTGCAGGCTTACCTGGATAAAGCCTACGATCCGGAAAAGCTGAAAGCGGAACTTTTGACTGAAGGTTCAACTTTCTACTTTCTGTATGACGAGGCGGAACTTGCGGGCTATATGAAGATCAATGTCGAGGCCGCCCTGACCGAAGAGATGGGAGCCGATTCATTGGAAGTGGAACGTATCTACATCCGCCCGGCCTTCAAGCGCAGAGGGCTCGGGAAATATCTGATCGACAAAGCAATCGAAATCGCCCGCACGCAAGAGAAAAAGCTGATCTGGCTAGGCGTCTGGGAGCATAACGTGAATGCCATCGCGTTTTACAAAAAAATGGGCTTCGTCCGTACCGGTGCACATTCGTTCTTTATGGGCGACGATGAGCAGACTGACTTTATCATGACGAAGAAGTTGCATTAAAAAGATAAAAAGCCATCGCCGCTTCACAAGTAGGCGATGGCTTTTTCACGGACACAACGGGTAGTTAATCAGAACCGGGATCTTCTTCCTTGATGATAGCAACCGTTGAGGATCGGCCGGCTTCGATCATCTTGGAAGTGCTGATCCGCAGCTGCAGGTTGGCGTCGTAATCGAGCGCGAAGATGCAGGAATAGAGCACGTCCAGCAGGTAAACGATGGCGCTGTCGGTGGAGAAAGTGGCGATTTTTGAATAGAGCTTCTCCCTTGTGCAGATCCGGAGCACGCAATCCGCAAGCCGGGCGGTCGTGTTGTCACCGATGTTGGTGATGGCGATGATGGGGATTTTGTTCGCTTTCAAATATTGGATCGTTTCGTTCAATATTGAAGTTTCCCCGGAATAGGAGACGATGATTGCGCAAGAGGAAGGATCCGCCAGGTGCGCCTTGAAGATTGTTTCACCCTGCAGCAAGCAGATGTCCACCCGCTTTTTGATCCGCGACATATTGTGCTGGAATTCCTGTGTGATCAACAGGTTGTTGCTGACGGCAAAAAGGCTGATATAGGAAGACTTCCGGATAATCTGGACGGCCTGCTGCAGGTCGTCATGGGTGATCAGCGACAAGGTATCATCGATGGATTCCTTTTCCAGAGCAGCAATTTTACTTGCAATCGATAGGATGGTATCATTACGTTGAAAAGGCAGATTAGCGTTTATTTCACTGAAGTGCTTCTGCAGATATTCTTCTTCCTTCAAGAAGGCTTCCTTCAAATCGCTCCATCCGCTGAAGTTCATTTTATGGGCAATCCTTACCAATGTGGAAGGAGAAGTGTATGTCGCTTCGGCAATCTCCTTGGTGGTCATTTCCTTGATGGCTGCTTTTTTCTCCAATATATAGGCTACTATCTTTTGTTCGCTGTTCGAGAAATCAAAATTCTCCAGCCGTTCTCTGATAAGCATCCTTATCCCCCTTACGTGTTTCTTATGGACCTCAAGACCATCCTATCATATTTGTGAATGTTATTTGATAATCCTAAGCAAAAAAATGGAGAATTTGTAAACGTTGTTACGGAGTGCCTGGAAGGTATTGTTTCTGTTCCGCTATCCATTATAATCGAGTTGTAAAAGATTGTAGCCGTTTTCTGAGTCGCACAGCTATATCAATTAGGAGGAGAAATAATGATAGGCATCATAGCAGCATTTTTAACAACGCTATCGTTCATCCCGCAAGCATGGCAGGTTATCAAAACAAAGGATACATCCGGTATTTCACTGGGCATGTACGCCATGTTTGTGGCTGGGGTTTTTCTATGGATGATCCACGGAATCAATATCCGGGATGTCGCCATCATTGCAGCGAACGGCATCACCTTTGTACTGGCATCAATCATCTTGGCTTATAAAATCAAATATAAATAAGAGGAGAGATCATTATGGCATTGGATAAAGATTTTTTGTGGGGCGGCGCATTGGCGGCGCATCAGTTTGAAGGAGGGGTTCTGAACACTTCCAAAGGCTTAAGTGTGGCGGACGTCATGACAGCCGGAGCGCACGGGGTTCCACGCGTCATCACGGACGGTGTGGTCGAAGGCAATTATTACCCGAACCACGTCGGCATCGACTTTTATGGACGTTATAAAGAAGATATTGCCTTGTTTGCGGAAATGGGCTTCAAATGCTTCCGTACCTCGATCGCTTGGTCGCGTATCTTCCCGAACGGCGATGAATCCGAGCCGAACGAAGAAGGCCTGCAGTTCTATGATGATGTTTTCGATGAATTGTTGAAATACGGAATCGAACCGGTCATCACGCTTTCCCACTTCGAGATGCCTTATCATTTGGCCAAAGAATACGGCGGCTTCATGAACCGCAAGACTATCGATTTCTTCGTCAACTTCGCGGAAGTCTGCTTCAAGCGCTACAAGGATAAAGTAAAATATTGGATGACTTTCAATGAAATCAATAACCAAATGAACTACAAGAACGACATCTTCGGCTGGACCAACTCAGGTGCGCACTTTGGCGATTATCCGAATCCGGAAGAAGCGATGTACCAATGTGGGCACTATGAATTGGTCGCCAGCGCTTTGGCCGTCAAAATCGGCAAAGAGATCAACCCGGATTTCCAGATCGGGAACATGATCGCGATGGTGCCGATCTATCCGTATTCCTGCCGTCCGGCTGACATGGTGTTGTCGAACCAGATGATGCACGACCGTTGGTTCTTCTGTGATGTGCAATGCCGTGGCCACTATCCGGCTTACGCCTTGAAGATGTTCGAACGCAAAGGTTTCAATCTGGACATCACCGAAGCAGACAAAAAAGCTTTGGCGGAAGGCACAGTGGATTATATCGGCTTCTCGTACTACATGAGCAACACTGTCGATTCGACCGTCAATAAGGATGTATCGAAATCTCTGGACGGTTCCAGCGCACATTCTGTGAAAAATCCATTCATCGAAGAGTCCGACTGGGGCTGGGCGATCGATCCGGAAGGCTTGCGCTACACCTTGAATCAGTTCTATGAACGCTATGAAAAACCATTGTTCATCGTCGAAAACGGCTTTGGCGCAATCGATGTCAAGGAAGAGGATGGCAGCTGCCATGACCCTTACCGCATCGACTACCTGAGATCGCATATCGAAGAAATGAAAAAAGCTGTCGAAGAGGATGGCGTCGATCTGATGGGCTACACACCTTGGGGCTGCATCGACTGCGTCTCGTTCACGACCGGCGAAATGAAGAAGCGCTACGGCTTCATCTATGTCGACCGCGACAACGAAGGCAACGGAACACTGGAAAGAAGCAAAAAAGATTCCTTCGACTGGTACAAGCAGGTTATCGCTTCCAATGGGGAAGAGTTGGTTTAAATTTATGCATGAAAAAGCTCAGCGGGGATTCCGCTGAGCTTTTTTTGGTTCGGTAATGTGGCCGGATTGTCCACATCCACCCGCGCACGTTGCTGAGGGCTCTCCAGCTCCGGCCAAGCGAGGCTCGCCGGAGCTGGAGGTAGATTATTCCGCCTAACTACGCCGAGGAAGGGCTCATCGGAGGTCGAGGCTAAAATGCTACCTCAACTCCGGTGGACCAACCGCTAACCGGAGTTGGCGCGCCTTGGATGCCGATTACACATCGGTCTACGCAGAATGAACAAAAAAACCACCGCTCATAAAGCGGTGGCATAAAGGAGTTGTTCTTTACTTTGGAGGAGTAAAGAAGAGTAAAAGATTGTTGTGATTGGCCTATCTGTATAATAGTCCTGAATTGTGAAGAAAATATGAAGAAATCCTACTTTATTTTGGTTATTTTAGCAATAAAAAGAAAAATATTGCGACCGGTTCGACCATAAAACACATGAAATGATATACTGTTCTTATAAAATGGTAGGGAGGAAATCAGATGAAAGTAGCATTAATTGCGCATGACCGTAAAAAAGATTTGATGATCCAGTTATGTACCGCCTATAAAGCAATTCTGCAAGAACACGAATTGTTCGCGACAGGAACGACCGGAACCCGCATCATGGAAGCGACCGGTCTGGATGTTCACCGCTTCAAGTCAGGCCCACTCGGCGGGGATCAGCAGATCGGAGCCATGATTTCGCAAAACGAGATGGATGTGGTCATCTTCCTAAGGGATCCGTTGGCTGCTATGCCGCATGAACCGGATGTAACCGCTTTGATTCGTTTGAGCGATGTCTATGAAATCCCGTTGGCCACCAATATCGGCACAGCAGAAGTGCTTCTCCGCGGGCTGGATGCCGGTTTCGTCGATTGGCGCGAATTCTACAATGCGGAAGGCACGATTCAGTTCTGACAAGATTTTCCGAAATATATAAAAATGCGTCGCTCTTTTGGGAAGTCCCAAGGAACGGCGCATTTTGTTCATCAGAAAGGCTTTTTCAAGTAGGACAGTGCATAAGAAATATGCAGTTCCGTCGCAATGGCCAAGCCTTTTTCGTCGATGTCGAATTTTTCGTGATGATGTCCGTAGGCTGTTTCTTCGCTGCTTTGCGTGCCGATGAAGCAGTAGACTCCAGGCGCGACCGCCAAGTAATCCGCAAAGTCATCAGCGCCCATGCTTTTCGGGCTATCGGTGATGACGTTGTCGATGCCGACGATGTCCGAGGCGACCCGGATGGCATGGTTGGCTGCCTGGATATCATTGATCAGCGGTGCCGCGGCATCGTAGTTGGAGAATTCGATGGTTGTGCGGTGTGCATCCGAAACATTCCGGGCAATTCTTTCCACAGCCGCCAATACCTGGTCGCGCACTTCATGACTGAAGGTACGCACGGTCCCTTCAATTTCGGCTTCGTTGGCGATGATGTTGTAGTTCGTTCCGGCACGCAACACCCCGATGCCGACGACGACTTCATCGGTGGGGCTGACTTCCCGCGCGACGATGGTCTGGAGTTCGGTGACGATTGCGGCTGCGCTGACCAAGGCATCGCGACCCAAGTCCGGACGCGAGACATGTCCGCTCTTGCCGGAAACTTTGATCTTGAAGATGTCGCATGACGCGTTGGAAGGGCCCGGTGTCGCGATGATTTTGCCCACTTGCGTTCCTGATTGGAGATGGATGCCGAAGACATGGTCGATGCCGTCGATATAGCCGCCGCGCACGAATTGGCGCGCTCCGGCACCGATTTCTTCCGCAGGTTGGAAGGCGAACTGGATCGTCCCGGCAAATTCATTCTGATGCTCCTTCAGTATTTTCAGTGCGCCCAACAGGGAAGCGGTATGCCCGTCGTGCCCGCAGGCGTGGTTGAAACCGGGATTGACGGAAGCGTAGGGTTTGCCGGTTTCATCCGGCAGCGGCAGCGCATCGATATCGGCGCGCAGCAGAATGGTCTTGCCTGCTCCTTTTCCGCCCTCCAAGGTGGCCAAGATGCCGGTCTTGCCGACATTGGTGTAAGGCACGCCGATTTCTTCGACCTCTTCCTTGATGCGTTGGATCGTTTCGAATTCCTTCAGGCTCGGCTCCGGATGACGGTGGAAATGGCGGCGCAGGGCGATGATGTAGTCGTAAATAGCGGTAACTTCTTCGTGGATCTGTTGTTGGTTGGTGGTCATGGATGATTCCTCCTTGGATCTGTAAAAGGTGCCTTTGTTTATAAAAATAGCATCAAGAGCGGCATGAAAGAAATGCCGACTTGATGCTACTCTTAAATTTAGTATGTTTTCAGGGTGTTGAAGATAAAGAAAGGCTTTCGCTTAGTCCCAAGCAGGGATATCTGTGTCGGCAGTTGTTTCTGCAATCAAAGCTTTTGTTTCTTCTGTTTGATAGGCTGCTACAATTTTTTTGTAGACTTCATTGTCGACGTCTTCTGCACGGGCAGCCACGACGTTTTTGTAGATGTCCAAGACTTCTTGGATGTTGTCTGTATCCAAGTAAAGGGCATCTTCAGTTGGTACAAGTCCGGCATCGACTGCGAAGTTGGTGTTGATGACTGCAGCGCCTGCATCTTCAAGCGAACGCGGCAATTGAGCGGCATCCAATTCTTCGATGTTCAGGTTCTTAGGATTTTCGATGATGTCACCTACAGTTGGGGATGTTCCTGTTGCGTTGTCCAAAGTGATCAAGTCGATGGCTTGCAGCAGCAACAAAGCACGTCCGCCATTGGTTACGTCATTCGGGATAGCGATCGTGTCGCCGTCTTGGATTTCGCTGTAATCTGCATATTTGTCAGAGTAGATCCCCAATGGAGAAACAAAAGTGAATCCGATTGGCGTCAAGTCTGCATCGTTGTTTGCGTTGTAGTTTTCCAGGAAGGCTACGTGCTGGAAGGCGTTCAAGTCGAGTTCGCCGTTATCCAACGCGATGTTCGGTTGGTTGTAGTCAGTGAATTTGACGATTTCAAGATCGATGTTTTCGTCTTCCAGGCGTTCTGCGACAGCTTCCCAGATTTCGACAGCGGATTCGCTGACCAGGCCGATTTTGACTGTAGTTGGCTCTGCTGTAGAGCTTGACTCCGCAGCGGATGAATCAGCGGTTGTTCCGCCGTTTCCGCATGCTGCCAGGAATAATGAAGCTGTAAGGACTAGGCCACTGAATAATTTACTCTTTTTCATATGTATTTCCTCCGATTTGTTTTTTATATTTTTACATCACGTCTGCAAACGTGATTTTTGTAAACAAGTGAATGGGTCTTACTGTTCCCAAGCGGGTACGTCATTGCCTGCTGTGACATCGTCCAGAAGAGCTGCCGTTTCGGATGTTTGGTATTCCGCAACGACTTGTTTGTAGGTTTCATTGTCGACGTCTTCAGCGCGTGCCGCTACGATGTTCTTGTAGACATCCGCAACGCTTGCGATTTTGTCGGTATCCAAGAAAAGTGCATCTTCTTTAGGGTTCAGACCGGAATCGGTAGCATAGTTGGTGTTGATGATTGCAGCGTCCACATCCGGAAGGGAGCGTGCGACTTGTGCAGCATCCAATTCTTCAAAGCTGATGTTCTTAGGATTGTCGGTGATGTCATTGACTGTAGGGGTCGTTCCTTTGGCTTCGTCCAATTTGATCAGGCCGATTGCTTGCAACAGCAACAGGGCGCGTCCGCCGTTGGTCACATCGTTAGGGATGGAGATTCTGGCACCCTCGGCGATGTCGGCATAGTCGGTCACTTTTTCGGAGTACAGACCAAGTGGAGAAACATAAGTGAAGCCGATCGGAGTCAGATCCGATTCGTTGTTGGCATTGAAGTCTTCAAGATAAGCCACGTGCTGGAAAGCATTCAGGTCGATGTCACCATTTTCCAATGCGACGTTAGGCTGTACGTAGTCGGTGAATTGGACGATTTCCAATTCGATTCCTTTGGCTTCCAAGCGGCTGGCAACATCTTCCCAGACTTCGACTTCAACTTCGCTGACTACGCCGATTTTCACTGCTTCAGCTTCTGAAGCGGCCGTATCCGCGGCTGAGTCCGTGTTCGAGTCGCTGCTTCCGCAAGCTGCTAAAAATAAAGTAAGTGCTGCAACACCTGAGAATAATACGTTTTTCTTTTTCATGATTTGTTTCCTCCGTTTTTTTATATTAGTTTTCAATAATAGTTTGTAACTCCAACAAAGTTGGCTAGCTTCACGGGTTAGCCCTTCGGAAAGGATAAAGGAACCCCTTGTCTCTACGAGCCAAGGATACTATTCGACTAACCTGCTGACGCAGGAAGTCTCTTAGCATATTGCGCTCTTCGATGCTCAGTCGGCACGATTTCCTAAAATTCTTTCAGGGCTGAACGAACCCGTTCCGCTTTTCTTTTTTTAATGACTGACTTTCTTCACCAAGGCATTTCCGATGGCTTGGCTGATGAATACGATGATAAGGATGATGATGGTTGCGACCAAGGTCACGTCGTTCTGGAATCGGTTGTATCCGCGGGTGATGGCCAGGTTACCCAAGCCGCCTCCGCCGATGGCTCCAGCCATTGCCGTCAAACCGATCAGGTTGATGATCGTTACGGATGATACGCGGATGATGCCGGCCAAGCCTTCCTTCAGGTAGACTCGGAAGATGATTTCCCAAGGGCTGGCACCCATTGACTGGGCCGCCTCGATGACACCGGCATCGACTTCCACCAGTGCATTTTGGATTTGACGGGCATAGAAAGGAACTGTCGCTACAACCAGCGGTACGATCGATGCGGTCGTTCCGATCGAGGTACCGACCACGAAACGTGTGAATGGTACGATCAGCGCCATCAGGATGATGAAGGGCAGTGAGCGGAAGATATTGACGAGCTTGTCCAGCACGTTGTACAGGTGTTTGCTCTCCAAGATGCCCCCGTCTTCGGTGACAACCAGAATGACGCCAAGGATGACTCCCAGCACACCTGCGATCAGACCGGCCACGAGCGTCATGTATAAGGTCTCCCATGTGCTCAGAAGCACTTCATCCCAGATTTCAGAGACGTTAGGGAGAAATGTTGTGATGAATGTGTTCATTCTTCGTCTCCTCCTTTATTTTTCTTTTCGGCGATGATTTCTTCGGTGATGATTTCCACCGTTACGCCATTATCCTGCAAGTAGCGGACGGCTTCCGCGATCGCTTCCGGTGTCCCGCTCAGGACGAGCAGCAAAGTGCCGACTGGTGTGTCCTGGAGGATTTCTACGTTTCCGAAGAGGATATTGCCTTGGACATTGAATGTATTAGCCAGTTTTGCGATGAGCGGCTCGCCTGTGGAACCTCCCACGAATGAGAGCTTTGTCAGCACATCATGTTCGTTCAGGTTGAGGATCGTCGGGTGAGTGATGACCGTTTCGATGCCGTGTTCGACATGGGTTGCCGTATCGATGAAGTCTTTCGTCAATTGGTTCTGCGGCTTTGTGAAGATGTCAAGGATCGAACCGTATTCAATCACACCGCCGTTTTCCATCACAGCCACTTTGTTGCAGATTTCCTTCACGACCTGCATCTCATGGGTGATGATGACGATCGTCAGGTTCAATCTCTTGTTCAGTTCTTTCAATAAAGTCAGTATCGAAGAAGTCGTTTTCGGATCCAAAGCACTGGTCGCTTCGTCGCAAAGCAGCACTTCCGGATCATTCGCCAAAGCGCGGGCGATAGCCACGCGCTGCTTTTGCCCGCCTGACAATTGGGAAGGGTAAGCCTTGGCTTTTTCGGACAACCCTACTAATGAAAGAAGTTCCGTTACCTTGTCGTGGATTTCCTGTTTGCTCAAGGAAGAATTCTTCAAGGGAAACGCGACGTTGTCGTAAATGGTGCGGGAGCGCATCAGGTTGAAATGCTGGAAAATCATCCCGATTTTTTTGCGGGACTCGCGCAGATCCTTGTCGTTCAATGCCATCATGTCCTTGCCGCTCACGATGACTTTTCCTTCAGTCGGGCGCTGCAGAAGATTGATGGTCCTTACTAAGGTACTTTTGCCGGCGCCACTGTATCCGACGATGCCGTAGACGTCGCCTTTATCGACTTCCAGCGAGACATGCTGCACGGCATGGACGGCTTTGTTTTTGTCAGTTTTAAAAGTCACTGAGATATCTTGTAGACTGATCATGTATCTTTCCTCCTCTAATAAAAAAAACATCCATCCTACATCAAAAAAATATGACGTTAAGGACGAATGCGGATGCTTCGTGTTACCACCTTTGTTCGAATCCCCCTCGCGGCAGGATTCCTCCATGAGTGAAGGCTTGCTTCACTCGTGCACGATAAAGGGTGCGCCCTTGAAGGACTCACTGCTTGCGCAGCTCATCTTTCCCGCTCCGAGGCCATCTTCAAAACCGTTCCGTATGCCTGTTCTCATCCAACCAGGCTCGCTGTGATACGTTGCGGTGTTTACTTTCCTCTTCCATGCGTTTCTATTCTATCATAAAAATCAAAAAACTCTCGCCTTATCTGCTACACAAAATATGCGCAAGATAAGGACGAGAGGTCAAAGTTCGATCTCGTGTTACCACCTTAGTTCACGGAAGCATCGCTGCATCCGCCTTAGCCAGTACGCCTGCAAATTGCTGCAAGTCAGACTGTGACACTGTAACGGGCGTTCCCGTCCTGTCTTAAGAAATTACTCCTCGGACAAGCCACTCTGAGACCATCTTCAACCAACACTTCCTTGCTTGCTTTCACCTGACCAAGCTCTCTAATGAAGGAGTGGAATGATTTACTCTTCTCTTCGCTGTGTTTTTGATGTGATTAATATACCCAATCCCGCTTTCTTTGTCAACAGATAGGATTAAAAATAAACGTAAAAATTTCAGTTCTTCTCATTTTCCGAAAAGGAAAACGCTGTCATTAAACGAGCGATGCCATGGTGCGCTTGACTTATGGGCAGAATAGTCGTATTCTGATTAATATTAAAATTATGTGAGAAAAAGGATGTATTCCTATAAAAAAGCATATGCCGAGGGGATTCCGGCGGTGATGCACACTTGGATGGAGGATGTACTACATGGCTTTGACAACGAATGAACTATTTTCCCGCATCAAACCTTCGCAGATCCGCGAATTTGATGAATTATTCCGCAGCGTGGAAGGCTGCATTCCGATGACGATCGGCGAACCGGATTTTGATATGCCCGAAAACGTCAAGCGAGCCGCCATCAAGGCGATCGAGGACAACGCCTCCCATTATGCCCACACTTCCGGCGAAATCGGTGTCCGCAAAGCCGTCAGTGAATTCTTGGAAAAGCAATACAATCTGCACTATGATCCCGAAACGGAGATCGTGATGACGGTGGGTGCCACTGAAGGGCTCTTCGCCGCGGCTTTCGGCCTGTTGAACCCGGGCGATCAGGTCATCATCCCGTCGCCGTACTTTCCATTATATAGCTATGCGGTGGAACTGAACCGCGGAGAATGCATTCTTGTCGATACTTCCGAAACCGGCTTTTTGATGACGCCGGAGCTGCTGCATAAGACGATGGCCGAAAACAAAAATGTCAAAGCGCTCTTTTTGAACTACCCGAGCAATCCGACAGGCGCCACCTATACAAAAGATGAACTGATCGCTTTGGCCGATGCGATCAAGCAGTACGACATCTTTGTGCTGAGCGATGAAATCTACAGCGAGATCACTTACGGGGAAAAGCATACGTCGATCGCGACTTTGCTGCGCGACCGCACGATTTTGTTCCAAGGGGCTTCGAAAGCCTTTGCGATGACGGGCTGGCGTGTCGGCGTGCTCGCAGCGGATGCGAAATGGATGAAGACCCTGTTCTTGGCCCATCAGCAATTGGTGACGACCGGCGTAACGGTTTCCAACCGTGCGGCCGAGGAGGCATTCCGCAACAGCGCACCGGATGTCGAAAAGATGCGTTCCGAATATGAAAAGAGAAGAAACATCCTCGTTCCCGCTTTACAGGAGGTCGGCTTTGAGGTTCCCGCACTGAAAGGGGCCTTCTATGCTTTTGCGAAGATTCCGGCGAAGTTCGGTACGGATGATAAGGCCTTCTGCCGCGAAATCGGCATGAACGCCAAAGTGGGCATGCTGCCGGGATCGATCTTCGGACCCGGCGGAGAGGGCTATGTCCGCATGAGCTACGCACTGAGCACGGAGATGGTCGCCGAGGCGGCTGAACGCCTGAAGGCCTACATCGCCTCCAAATAGAGGTGCAATCGATAAAGATAATTGCTAAAATATAACTGAGTTGAAACCATAAATCGAAAAGAGGGAAATGCAGATGCCATACGTTCACATCGAATTGTTGGAAGGCAGAACCGACGAGCAGAAACAAGGCTTGATGCGCGATGTCGTGGATGCCGTCGTAAAAAACGCTAATGTATCGCCAGAGAGTGTACACGTGATCCTGAATGAGATCTCGAAACAACATTTGACCAAAAACGGCGAATTCATAGGCGAAAAAGCTTAAGGATACCGTAAAATAAGCCAAGGACGGGATGAAATATCCGGCCTTGGCTTATTTTTTTTGTAATCCATTTGCTATAGAAACCATATATCGCCGATGATCAGACGGATCCAATTCATGGGTGGGGCCTCCTTTCACAGTACAGGCAAGCTTGCGACCGGATACAATGACTACAAAACAGCTATTTTTCGTGAAAGGTACTTTTGATATAGAGAAGCAGGAAGATTGCCAGGAGGACCACGATATTCAGTGCCATCCCCAAACTTGGCGGAAGGACTTGGATAAGCAAGGCGAGCACAATCAGGTTCAGGGCATCGATGCCAAGGAAGGTCCAGTGTTGCGAGGATTCCATGCAGTTGCTGGAAATGAACAAGAGGCCGCTGCATATGCCGATTGTGAGCCACCAGGATTCTGACACTTCAGGATACCGGACCATTCCGATCAGGCAAACGGAACTCAATATATAAGCACATAAGTTGCATCTTTTTGGATTCATGGACTCTCCCTTCCTTCCTTTCAAGAAATGGTCATTTTGGGAATTATCAGGACTGTATTCCCATAGTTGCTCTCATTTTAATACAGATGGTTCACCTCTTTACGAAATATTCCTATACGCATAAAAGAGCAATCAACTGTTTGATTGCTCTTTCAGGAGGTTATATTCATTTTCGAGGTTGGCTTTGAAATCCTGATCATCCGCTGCTTCGATTAAGCGGAATGCTTGGTCAATCAGCAGTCGGCCTTCGGGATTTCCCGTCTTCGCTAAGGCAAGGCCTTTTCTGAGGTAGCAGACGGACAAGTGCCGGTAGGAGCCAGCTTCCTTTGCCGCCGGGATCAGTTCATCGATGCGCATGATCGTCTCTGCGTAACGCCCATTCTTCAACAGCAATAAGCACAAGTTGTGGCGCAACGAGACGGCGATTTTGCCTGCGAAGGGATGATTGACGTATTTTTGAATCTGAGCCAATGCGGTCCCGGAAATCAGGATGGCTTCGTCGATAGGGAACAGGAACAGCATTGCGTTGATCATCCTTAATTCCACCAGATACCAGCCATCAAGCTTCTCGAGCCTTTTCCATACAGGCTGAACTTCTTTGCGGGCGTCTGCAATGTCTCCGGTTATTGCCAGAATGATCAGCGCATCCGTCAGATGGATGATGTCGGTGATGATGTAATCAGTATGCACGTCCAGATACTTCAGGGCTTTCTCCCGAATTTCTTGCAAGAGAGGGACATCGTTGAAGGACAGATTCATGAAAGCCGTCAGCAGTTGTTCCTTTTCGGAATGATTGTAATCGTTCATGATGTACTGGAGCTCTTCATCGGACATGTCCAGCCTGCTCAAAAGATGCCGATAGTTGCCCAGCGTCGGCTCGATCAGATCCCTTTCCATCTTGGAATAGGTAGATTGATGGATCTTATTTTCGGCCATGTATTGTTGGGAATACTGTTTGTTTTTTCTTATCCTTAGGAGGGTCTTGCCGAACCCCGCAGAATGATTGTCCATATCATGCACCTGCTTCACGCGTGATTAAAATGGGGCTGTCTCGATGAGACAGCCCTATGCATACCTTTTTTAGGTTTACTTACTCAAGTAGGTCCGGATTGCGTGCGCCACGCCGCTTTCGGCGTTGGATTTGGTGATGAAATCCGCAGCTTCCTTCACTTTATCGACGGCGTTGCCCATCGCGACGCCGACGCCTGCGTATTCGATCATGCTCAGGTCGTTCTCGTTATCGCCGATGGCCATGATATTTTCGGAATCAATATTCAACAACGCAGCCAATTCGACCAAAGCGCTGGCTTTACCGGCATCTTTGTTCAGCACTTCCAGGAAATGCGGTTCGCTGCGGACAATCACATAGTCCTCATGGAACTGCGCTGGAATCGCTGGGATCAATTTTTCCAACAATTCAGGCTGATCGATGAACATGATTTTCGTGAACAATTTATCTTCCGGCAATTCAGCCAACGAGCGATAGCGGATCGGCATCGTCGTGATGAAAGACTCGCGTGTCGTGAAGATGCTGATGTCTTTGTTTGCGGTATAGATGGCTTCGCTGTCGATTCCGTGCGTGTGCACATTGAATTTATCAGCCAATTCGTTGATTCTGACGAAGTCGTTGTAATCCAGCGTATGCGAAACGAGTACTTCATTGGTTGCGGTGGACAGCACCAAAGAGCCGTTGTAGGTGATGACGTAATCCTCATCCTGATCCAATTCCAATTCTTTGATGTAGCGTTTGACGCCCGGGAAAG
Source organism: uncultured Trichococcus sp. (assembly GCF_963667775.1). NCBI lineage: Bacteria > Bacillati > Bacillota > Bacilli > Lactobacillales > Carnobacteriaceae > Trichococcus > uncultured Trichococcus sp. Next base: position 2,723,643 of record NZ_OY764015.1, read on the forward strand.
GTCTGCCGGTGCAGAGTACGATTTTAACGCCTTGTTTGCGTGCTTCCGTGATGGCTGCTTTTACTTCCGGGGTAATTTTGAACTCCGGGTCTACCAATGTGCCGTCGATGTCGATGGCGATTAATTTGATGCTCATAGTGTGCCTCCTGTTTGTTGGGTTGGTAAAATTTCATCATTCTCGAAAAAAGTTGAAAACTCCTGCGAGAGGGACTCGAACAGATTGATGCCCGCATCCTCATCGCCGTGGGTAATTTCACGCGGGAAGTAGAAACGTTCATCCCCGCGGACCTTGCCCGTCAAAGCTGAAACGATCGAACTTGCTTGCGAAAGCTCCAGGAAACTGCCGTTTTTCTGGACAAGCTCAATCTGGGTCCTAGTGGTGGCCTGGTGCGGCCGGTACAGATCATACGGCAGGTCATAACTGTTGTTTACTGCAGTATAGTAGTTCCTATTGAAACCCATGCGCTCAATGAGTGCACTCATCCGTTCCAGTGTAGCATCATCGCGCCCTTTTGTGTAGCGGACCGATTTGAAAGGATGGCGGTTGACGAATCGATAGGCCAAGTCGTTCAGAATCGGATCCTTTTCGTCAAGCCAATGGTTGAAGTAGGTCGTCAGGACGCCATCATCCAAGCGCAGATAGTCCTTCAGCGCCCAGGTCTGTTTGAAGAACGGCGTCAGGAAAGTGGCGGTATGGCGGAATTCGGCCTGTTCATCCAAATAGACATCCTTCGCCCGCTTCAACAGATGGCTGAGAACGACCTCCATGCCACGGGAAACCGGATGGAAATAGATCTGCATGTACATCTGATAGCGGCTGACGATATAGTCCTCCACCGCATGCATGCCTGAAATGTCAAAGGCGATCCCGTTTTCGTAAGGCCTGATGACACGCAGGATCCTCGTCAGGTCGAAATTGCCGTAAGTGACACCGGAATAATAGGCGTCGCGCAGCAGGTAATCCATCCGGTCCGCATCGATTTGGCTGGAAATCAGTTGCACTACTTGCGGGTTATCGTAGGTTTTGGCGATGACGGCGGCAACTTGGTTCGGGAAATCGGGACCGATTCGCTGCAGAATCCGATTGATTTCGGTATCCGGTGAAGTGATGATCTCGATTGTGATGGCTTCATGGTCTGTATCGAATATCTTTTCGAAGGTATGCGAGAACGGGCCATGGCCGATGTCGTGCAACAAAGCGGCGCACAGCGTCACGAGCCGCTCCCGGTCGTCCCAAAGGCCATCCCCGGGCTCTTTGCTGGGGTAATTCCGGACGAATTTATCGCAGATCCGGCGGGCGATTTCGTAGACTCCCAAAGAATGGTTGAAGCGGGAGTGTTCGGCGCCGTGGAAAGTATAGGAAGAAGTCCCCAATTGCTTGATCCGGCGCAAGCGTTGGAATTCAGGTGCATTGATCAGATCCATGATGATCCGGTACTGGATGTGGATGTAGTCATGGACAGGGTCCCGGAATACTTTTTCTTTCGGTAATAATTCCGCGGTGTAGTGTGTACTCAAATCCCATCGCCTCTTTCTGTCAGTCCGAGTTTGGATGCTGTTCCTGATTGACTTGTTCATTGCGTTTTTTCATTTTCGCATAGGCTGTTGCATACTCGGCCATCAAACGCTCATTGTATTCTCCGGGCAGGAGCGTGTTGCCGTTCTTCGTGAAGACGGACAGGATCCGTTCTTTTACATCAGCTACGGTCAATGGTTTGTCCAGCAGTTCCGACAAGTTTGCCATGGAAGCGGGATCGACGGCCGGAAAATGCCAGCGGGTTTCTTCGCCTTGCAGGCTTTCTTCGTAGAAGCGGCGGATCATTTCTCCGCGTTGCTGCTGGTTGCCGGTCACGCTCATGTAGATCATGATGGCCACGCCGTTTTTGAAACGGCGCTGCGCGATGCCGGCGAATTTTTTACCGTTGATGCTCAGGTCGAAATCGCCCGGACAATAGGAGTCGCTGATTTCGAAGGCCTCAATCACCTGTTCGGAATCAGAAAAAGTCTGCTCAACCAGTTCTTTCATAAGCACATAACCGTCATGGATGGTGAGTTTGGCTTTTTCGGTTTCCGGAAGCACCAAGGAGAAATTCAGGATACCCTCATCTGCAACGACGGCCAATCCGCCGGCGTTGCGGACGACGATATCGGTCGGGACGTTCCTCAAGTAACGCAGACCGTCCTTCAGATGGGGCAGGCGGGTGTCCATCATGCCCAGGATGACCAGCTTTTCCATCGGCCAAAAATGCAAGGCTGCCGGAGCTTCAGCGTTCCCGACCAAGCGTATCAACGCATCACCCATCGCGAAGTGCGAGAGGGGATCGTTGCCGAATGATCCATGTGACGTATCGTAGATATGATAAATGTTGTTTTTTAAATGGTTTGTCATATTCGTTTCCTTATCTTTAGGGCTGTTTCTGCTCCCATTATAGCAAAGTTCAGGAAAGATTTGAGAGCGAATTACAGAGAAAAGGCAGGATTTCTTCGCATTTTGGAAAATCAGCCCGCAAATGATTGACCAGCGCTCATTTGTACCGCTATACTGTATTTGAAAAACACGTGCGGCCGCAAGGCTTCAGCACGATGGTCAATGAGGTGGAAAAGCTTGTCTTTAAAAGAAGGAATGCCCATCGAGTTCCGATTGGAAACGCTGGTGAAGCAAGAAGGGGAGCAGGAAAGCTTCCTATATGAAGGAATGGGCCAAATTGTGGAAATGGGCAATTGGCTTTATCTGCGCTATATCGAAGCGGAAACGGCTGTCCCGGTCACGTTCAAACTGTCCCGTGAAGGGAAAATGACGATTATCCGCAGAATGGAACAGACGAGCCGCATGACCTTTGATGCAGCAGGAAAAGGCATGGCTATGGTTCCGACGCCGGCCGGATTGATGGAAATCGAAACGATTACCCATGAGATGCTGCTGGAGTTCAAGGAAAAGCCGTTTGCCGGAAAAGTGACCTTGCATTACGAACTCCAAATGAACGAACAAATATTGGGGGATTATCGAATTGAATTGCAATTTACCACCTGAGTATTGTATGATTAAGAGTAAACTTTTGAAAGGACGTGACACCATTGGAATTGAAGCAATTAGATGGTACTAGCAAAAACGAATTGTCAATGATAGAAGTTGCACACGCAATTTTCGAAGAAAACGGTGACGTACTGGACTTTAACCAATTATTGGTTCAGATACAGGACTATCTTGAAATGTCGGAAGAAGAATTGGAAAGCAAGATGACACGTTTCTACACGGATTTGAACATTGATGGCAGCTTTATTTCTTTAGGAGAAAATCGTTGGGGATTGCGTTCGTGGTATCCGATTGATTCAATTGATGAAGAGATTCTTTCCAGCATCGATGAGGACGAAGTGAAAGTCCGCCGCAAGAAACGCAAGAAGCTGAATGCATTCGCCACATCGGAAGATGATGACGATGTGATCGACTACAATGACGATGATCCGGAAGACATCGATGTTGCTGACGAAGATGAAGAAATCGATGTGGATGAGGATGAAGTCGATGATGTCGACGCTGTGGACATCACGGATGACGATGATGACATCACGAGCGGCATTGAAGAAGACTTGACCTTGATCATCGAAGATGAAGATCTTGATGAAGAAGAAGAGTTCGAAGAGGAAGAAGAGTTCGTTGCGGAAGAAACGGACGAAGAGGAATAATCATTTCCCCGTATCCAATTCTTTCTTGACACCTTATGCAATTGGGGGTATCATCTTCATTGGGCTCCCAAAAAGCAATTCTTTTTGGAAAGCATACGTTGAATTTTTACGGCTCCCTGTTCTTTAGAGAACAGGGAGCTTTATTTTGTTTATTGCAGCGTTGGAGATTCCTTCAGACATAATTTTGCACATTTAAAAACAGGGGGAAGAAAAAATGACAAAGTATATTTTTGTAACAGGCGGGGTAGTATCTTCAATCGGGAAAGGTATTGTTGCGGCGTCTTTGGGGCGTTTGCTGAAAAACCGTGGATTGAAAATCACGATCCAAAAATTCGACCCTTACATCAATGTGGATCCAGGAACGATGAGTCCTTACCAACACGGAGAAGTTTTCGTCACGGATGACGGCACCGAAACCGATTTGGACTTAGGCCATTATGAGCGTTTCATAGACATCAACCTGAATCAATATTCAAATGTGACGACCGGAAAAGTTTATTCTGAAGTCATCCGTAAAGAACGCAAAGGGGACTATTTAGGAGCCACTGTCCAAGTCATCCCGCATATCACGAATGAAATCAAAGAAAAAATTATGCGTGCCGGCGAAACGACAGATTCGGACATCGTCATCACCGAAGTCGGAGGGACTGTTGGGGATATCGAATCCTTACCTTTCCTGGAAGCTTTGCGTCAAATGCGTATGGAAGTCGGCGCTGAAAACGTACTGTACATCCACACAACCTTGATCCCTTATTTGCGTGCAGCCGGCGAACTGAAGACAAAGCCAACGCAGCACAGCGTGAAAGAATTGCGCAGTCTGGGTATCCAACCGAACATCCTGGTTGTGCGTACAGAAATGCCGCTGCCGCAACACATCAAAAACAAACTGGCTTCCTTCTGTGATGTGAAAGCCGAAGCGGTCATCGAATCCCGTGACGTGGAGACTTTGTACCAAATCCCGTTATTGTTGCAGGAACAGAACATGGACCAGATCGTCTGCGATTATCTTGGCCTGACCAATCTGCCGCAAGCCGACATGACCGATTGGAAAGCGTTGGTGGAAAAAGTCCAAAGCCTTCAAAAAACGACAAAAATCGCACTTGTCGGAAAATATGTGGAACTGCAGGACGCTTATCTATCTGTAGCGGAGGCGTTGAAGCATGCCGGGTATGCACACAACACGGAAATCGATATCCAATGGATCAACGCAGAAGAAGTGACTGCTGCGAACGCGCAAGCACATTTGGCTACCGCAGACGGCATTTTGATCCCTGGAGGTTTCGGAGACCGCGGCATCGAAGGCAAAATCGCCGCCATCCAATACGCACGCGAAAATAATGTGCCGTTCTTCGGGATCTGTCTGGGTATGCAATTGGCATGCGTGGAGTTTGCCCGTAACGTTGTCGGCTTGGAAGACGCGGATTCAGCTGAAACCAATCCGGAATGCAAAAACAACATCATCGATCTGATGCCGGACCAAGAGAACATCGACGAGATGGGCGGAACGCTGCGTTTGGGTCTGTATCCTTGCGAGTTGAAAGAAGGCACGTTGGCTAAGAAGCTCTATAACAATGTTGATATGGTTCAAGAACGCCATCGTCACCGTTATGAATTCAACAATGCTTATCGGGAAGCCTTGGCTGAAAAAGGCATGGTTTTCTCAGGGGTGTCTCCTGATCAACGCTTGGTGGAAATTGTGGAATTGAAAAACCATCCGTTCTATATTGCTGCCCAGTTCCACCCTGAGTTTATCTCACGCCCGAACAGACCGCAGCCGATTTTTGACGGTTTCATTGCAGCGGCCTTGAAAAAAAGCCTGTAAATCAGAGTTTTTTTCAATGAAAATGAATTATTTTGCGCTTTCATTTTGACTGATTTTCCTAATAAGGTAGTAAAAGATTACATTTTCTGATAAAATGAAAATGTTGTAAAGTGTTCACATTCCAAGATGTGAATTTTCTGCAAACAAAAGAGACCAATGGATTCCAAGGAGGCAACAAGAATGAGTCGTTTAGTAAGTATGACAGATATGTTAAACAAAGCGTTAGAAGGAAAGTATGCCGTAGGACAATTCAACATCAACAACCTTGAGTGGACACAAGCTGTATTGCAAGCTGCACAAGAAGAAAAATCTCCAGTTATTTTGGGTGTTTCTGAAGGCGCAGCAAAATACATGGGCGGACACTTAGTTGTTGCAGCTATGACGAATGCTTTATTAGAAACTATGGACATCACTGTTCCTGTAGCATTGCATCTTGACCACGGTACAAGCTTTGAAAGCTGCAAATCCGCTATCGATGCTGGTTACTCATCTGTAATGATCGACAAATCACATTTCCCTATTGATGAAAACATTGCGCAAACCAAATTAGTAGTTGAGTACGCACAGTCTAAAGGCGCTTCTGTTGAAGCTGAAGTTGGAACTGTCGGCGGAACTGAAGACGGAATCACTGGCGGAATCCAATACGCTAATCCAGCTGAATGCTTACGCATGACAACTGAAGCGGGTATCGATGCATTGGCTGCTGCTTTAGGTTCTGTACACGGACCTTACTCTGGCGAACCTGTTCTTGGTTTCGATGAAATGAAAGAAATCTCTGAATTAACTCACAAACCATTAGTATTGCACGGTGGTTCAGGAATTCCAGAACACCAAATCAAAAAAGCTATCGAGTTCGGACATTCAAAAATCAACGTGAACACTGAATGCCAACAAGTCTTTACAGCTGCTGTAAGAGAAAAATTAGCTACAGACGCTAACGTTTACGATCCTCGTAAAGTTATCGGACCTGGTAAAGAAGCTATCGTTGCAGTCGTTAAAGAAAGAATGCAAGTTTTCGGTTCAAGCAACAAAGCTTAATTTAATCAAACGATCTTCGAGGAGGTCTGGGACCTATGTTCCGGATCTCCTTTTTTGTTGCCTTATTTTCCATATATTTCTGAGTTTGTGTTAACATAAGACCATAAGGTAAGGTCAGTTTTCTTCAATGCAGAGCGGGCTTTTACTGCTTTTTGTACGCTGTTCGGCCGTATCAAATTGAGAAATATAGCGGAAAGTAGACGTTTGTATAAAAAACTAGTAATGGACCCTGTATTTTTGTTAGAATTATAGATGATCAACCAACAATCGGATGAAACTAAAAACAATGATATTTCAGTATCGTTGCACCGTTTTTCCTGTGATAGGCAATCCGTGTGAGCGATCCCATTTATTTCCGGGCGATTTTTCGTTCGGCCACTACACATGAAGTGAGGCTTTTTTATGAGAAAATTAGTTATAGAGGGGAATAAACCGTTGAACGGTGAAATCACCATCAGCGGAGCGAAAAACAGTACGGTTGCGCTGATTCCGGCTGCCATTTTGGCGGACTCCCCAGTCATCTTGGAAGGTATACCCAATATTCAGGATGTGCACTCCCTCATTGATATCCTTGAGGACTTCAATGTCGAAGTGTCTTTTGATGAGGATGAGGGCGTCATCACGATCGATCCGACCAACATGATTTCCATTCCGATGCCTACCGGAAAAATCAAAAGCTTACGTGCTTCGTATTATTTTATGGGAGCTATCCTTTCAAAATTTGGTGAAGGCGTCATCGGGCTGCCTGGAGGCTGTTTCTTGGGCCCGAGACCGATCGATCAGCACATCAAAGGTTTCGAGGCGTTGGGCGCGACGGTGCGCAATGAAATGGGTGCCATCTATCTGACTACACCGGAAGAGGGGCTGAAAGGCGAGCGCATCTATCTTGACGTGGTTTCGATCGGAGCGACGATCAACACCATCTTGGCGGCAGTCAAAGCTAAAGGAAAAACAATCATCGAGAATGTGGCCAAAGAGCCGGAAATCATCGATGTCTGTATCTTGTTGAACAATATGGGAGCGAAAATCCGCGGAGCCGGGACGGACATCATCCGCATCGAAGGCGTGGAAAGCCTGCATGGCTGCAGACACACCGTGATTCCTGATCGCATCGAAGCAGGAACCTATCTGGCTGCTGCCGCAGCGATGGGTGAGCGTGTGTTGGTGAAAAATGTGATCGTAGAGCATATCGAAAGTCTGATCGCAAAAATGGAAGAAATGGGCGTGGAGATGGAGATCGGTGAAGATAGTGTTCTGGTCAAAAAATCCGATAACCTGAAAATGGTCCATATCAAGACATTGCCTTATCCCGGTTTTGCGACGGACCTGCAGCAACCGCTGACGCCGCTCCTGTTGAAAGCGAGCGGTGACGGTACAATCATCGACACGATCTATCCGAAACGCGTCAACCATATCCCGGAACTCCGCAGGATGGGGGCGAAGGCCAAGGTGGAAAGTGACATGATCTTCATGCAAGGGCCCAACAAATTGACAGGTGCGGAAGTTACGGCCAGCGATTTGCGTGCGGGTGCCTGTTTGGTCATCGCCGGCTTGATGGCGGAGGGCACAACCACGATTTCCGGTATCGAGAATATCCTGCGCGGATATGATCATATCGTCGAAAAACTGACCGCTTTGGGCGCAGACATCAAAATGATCGAAGACGAAGAATAGACTTCTTCGCGCCACATGATAATAGATAGCACCTTCAAAGCAATAACCGCCTTTGGAGGTGCTTTGAATATCTTATATGTTGTATTTGCCGAAAATAAGCATCATCAGAATGATAAGAGAGGAAGGTGGAGCTGTTTGGAAGATATGCTTACCTTGCATGAGTTGGAAAGTAAGACGCTGAAAGAAATATACACCTATGCCAGAGAACTGAAGATCCCGTACTACAGCCAGATGAACAAAAAAGAGTTATCCTTGGCGGTCATCCGTGCCCAAGAGGAGAAACAGGGATTCTTCATGACCGAGGGCATTTTGGATATCGTTTCCCAGGAAGGGTTTGGTTTTTTAAGGCCAATCAACTACTCGCCGAGCCAGGAAGACATTTACATATCGACGTCGCAAATCAGGCGCTTCGATTTGCGTAATGGGGACAAAGTGGCCGGAAAAGCCAGACCTCCGAAAGCATCCGAACGTTATTACGGCCTGATGCAAGTCAGCACAGTGAACGGAAAACGGCCGGATCAAGCCAAAGAACGCTCGCATTTCCCGGGTTTGACACCGATTTACCCGAACCAGCAGATGAAGTTGGAAACCACGCGTACAAACGTAACCGCGCGGATGATCGATTTATTTTCGCCCATCGGCTTCGGACAACGCGGGATGATCGTTGCGCCTCCTAAAGCAGGGAAAACGACGCTGCTGAAAGAGATCGCGAACGGTATCACCACCAATCATCCCGATGTCGAACTGATCATGCTGCTCATCGATGAGCGTCCCGAAGAAGTGACGGATATCGAGCGCAGTGTCAAGGGGGATGTCGTATCCTCGACCTTCGATCAGCAACCGGCAAATCACGTCCGGGTTACCGAACTTGTCCTGGAAAGAGCCATGCGCCTCGTCGAAGACAAACGCGATGTGGTCATTCTGATGGACAGCCTGACGCGTTTGGCTCGTGCCTATAACTTGGTCATACCGCCAAGCGGCCGCACTTTGAGTGGAGGGATCGATCCGGCAGCCTTTTACCGCCCGAAACGCTTTTTTGGTGCGGCCCGGAATATTGAGGATGGCGGCAGTCTGACGATCATCGCAACCGCGCTTGTCGATACGGGCAGCCGGATGGATGAAGTCATCTACGAAGAATTCAAGGGAACAGGGAACATGGAACTTGTGCTTTCCCGTGAGTTGGCGGAACGCCGCATCTTCCCTGCCATCGACATCAAAAAATCGGGGACCCGCAGAGAAGACCTGTTGCAGGATGCGAAAACGCTCGAGAACCTCTACAAAGTCCGCCATGGTATGCGCGGGGATGCTTTGGAATACACCGAAAGCTTCCTGAAACAGATGAAAACGACCGAAAACAATGAAGCCTTGCTGAAACGGATTTCGTTGATGAAATAGAAACGTGCCGCACGGCATGTGAGCAAATCATGAGCATTTTTTACAGCTTCCCGGTATAGTGGAACTAGCAAAACGCAAAACTGGAGGTTTTTAAATGTTCTTCAATAAAGGAACGTACGAAGAAGATACGCAAGAATTCATAGAGATCACGGCCGAAGAGTTTGAAGAAAAGTTGGCTGCCGGCGAAAAAGCGATTGTATACCTCGGGAAAGCCGCGTGCCCGTATTGCCGGAAATTTGTCCCTAAATTGGACAATGTCCGCAAAGAAAAAAACCTGACGATCCACTATCTGGACAGCCAGAATACGCCGACAGACCCGGCTATCCAAAGTCTGCGCGATAAAACGGGTGTCCGTACGGTGCCAGCTCTTGTAAGAATCGATGGCTCGGATCAATTCACGAACTTGAATATCGACAGCAGTTTTTCGGAAGAGCAGCTTACGGCGGCTCTGGAAAAGAAAAGCTGAACGGGCTTGTTCAGCCCTGAAAGAAATTTAGGAAATCAGTCCGACTGAGCATCGTAGAGCGCAATAGGACTGATTTATCTAATTTCCGAAGGGCTAACCCGTGAAGCTAGACAATATTAAATCGTAGCAGATGCGTTTTTCCCGGCGTTGGCTACAGGAGAAAAACGCATTATTTAAATTTGCCATTGCAATCCCGCTGCTTGCGTGGTATCATTTTAACGTTAAAAAGGATTACTTTGCGGTAGGCCTTTTATTACAAAAAGACAACTCTGGCTTAGTAAATAATCCAGGGCAAAAGGAGCGAAAGAGACATGAAACAAGAAATCCATCCAAATTACCAACCAGTTGTATTCATGGATACAACTACAGGATTCAAATTTTTATCAGGTTCAACAAAAGGTTCAAGCGAAAAGGTTGAATGGGAAGATGGCAACACTTACCCAATGATCCGTGTAGAAATTTCTTCAGATTCACATCCATTCTATACAGGACGTCAAAAATTCACGCAAGCCGATGGCCGTGTGGACCGCTTCAACAAAAAATATGGTTTCAAAAACAAAGAAGAACAAGAGTAATCTTCTTGAGGAGAGCTTTCCCGGTTTCGGGAGGGCTCTTTTTACTTTTTGCGCAACAAAATAAAAAAAGAGGTTGAAATGTAATTGTTTTCAGTGTATGCTATATCCATAAACGCGCGTTCACAGAGAGCCCTCGTAAAGGAAATGTTGGAAATGAGCGTGCCGTTTTTTTTACAACTCCATAAACGCGCGTTTATGGAGTTGGATCAAGTTGCAAATTCAGTAAATAATCTGCAAGACCTGCAATTTAAGGAGAAGTGTTATGGGAAAAAATAGTTTAGGAATTGATATAGGAGGGACATTCATCAAGTATGCATTAATGGATAAGCATTATTGCATTAAAGACAAGTGGAAAATCGACACTGTTAAGCATGACACAGCAGCAGAATTTTATGATTACATCTGCTCAAACATAAGATCAATTGATGAAATCGACAAAATTGGTGTAAGCGCACCCGGTCTTATCACTGAAGACTCATGGGTCAAGTCGTATGCTGCTCCTAACGTAGCTATCATGTACGACACAAACATCAACAACGAAATCAGCAAAAGAACAAACAAAAAGGTAGCCTCAATCAATGATGCGAAAGCCGCGGGATTATGCGAGTTTGAATTGGGAAATGCAAAGGGCTATAAGTCTTCTGCATTTTTGATCATAGGAACAGGCACAGGCGGTTGCATCTGCGATGAGAATGGTGTCATTTATGGGAAAGATGCCTTTGCAGGAGAATTTCATAACATGCCTTTTGTAAACGCTAAGATAGGCGGCCTTGATAAGATGGGCGATTATGCCTCGATAACCGGTCTTGTGAATCTATACAACGAAAAAGCCGGTCAGGATAATCCAGTCCAGTATGGATATGAAGTCTCTGAAAAATACTTGAACGGAGACAAAATAGCAGCATCATCGGTGGCGGAATGGATAAGGAACATAATAGCACAGCTGCTTGTGATCACCGTTTTCTACAACCCGGAAGTGATCTGCATAGGCGGAGGCATTTCAGAAGAAGACTGGTTTATCGACAAAGTAACAGCGCAGTATAAGAATACCTGCAGTGACTATTTTGAAGCGGATTTCATTACTACGGAAATTGATAGATGTAAGTACAATAATGATGCCAACATACTAGGTGCTGTCATTAATGCTTCCATTTAGAAACAGGGCAGTTTTGTTTAAAAAACATCAGAAAAAAACTATAGATGAAAGCGGAGGAGAGGCTACAATGATTTACGAAAAATTGGACAAATTCCGAGAGGATTTCCTGTGGGGATCGGCATCGGCAGCGTATCAAGTCGAAGGTGCATGGGATAAAGATGGAAAGGGTGAGAGTGTATGGGATGTGTACACGAAATTACCCGGCACAACTTTTAAAAATACAAATGGGGATGTTGCGGTAGATCATTACAACCGATACAAAGAAGACGTTGCTTTGATGGCTGAAATGGGGCTGAAAGCGTACAGATTCTCCATTGCATGGACACGTATTTTTCCGGATGGGAAAGGCGAAGTGAATGAACATGGGTTGAAATTCTATGAGAATTTGATTGACGAACTCATCGCGAACGATATCAAACCAGTCATCACCTTGTACCATTGGGACTTGCCACAACATCTGCAAGACTTGTACGGCGGATGGGAATCAAGGGAAATCATTCAGGATTTTAACAGATATTGTGTAACCTTGTTCAAACGTTTTGGCAGCAAAGTCAAGCATTGGGTTTCTTTGAATGAACAAAATATATTTATGTCGCTGGGTTATGTAACCGCTATGCACCCACCAGCTGTAAAAAATCAGAAGAGAATGCTGCAGGCGAATCATATTGCAAACTTAGCCAATGCTACGGTGATCGAGTCGTTCAAAGCCTATGTCCCGGATGGCATGATTGGACCAAGCTTTGCGTTTGGACCTGTCTATCCGTTCAGCTGCGATCCGAAAGATGTTTTGTCTGCAGAGAATGCGGAGGATCTCAATTGCAACTGGTGGCTGGATGTCTACTGCAAAGGAAAATATCCAGCATTCGCCTTCAAATATTATGAAAGACTTGGAATCGCACCCGTTATCGAAGAAGGGGATCTTGAGCTGTTGGAAAGAGTAAAACCGGATTTTATCGGCATCAACTATTACCAAACAAGCACAGTTGCATTCAATCCGCTTGATGGAGTGGGGCAATCGGAAGGGATCAACAATACAGGTAAAAAAGGAACCGCAAAAGAAAGCGGATTGCCTGGGGTCTTCAAAAATGCGAAAAACCCGCATCTGGAAACGACCAATTGGGATTGGGCCATCGATCCTACAGGATTAAGAGTTGGATTAAGAAGATTAACGAGCAAATACAATCTTCCGATACTCATTACAGAAAATGGTCTAGGAGAATTTGATAAGCTCGAAGATAACGATGTTGTCGATGATGCGCACAGAATCAAGTATCTCAGCGCACATGTCAAAGCTTGTAAGGAAGCCATAACAGATGGTGTCGATCTTCTGGGATACTGCACCTGGTCATTCACAGATTTGTTGAGTTGGCTCAATGGTTATCAGAAACGTTACGGATTCGTCTACATAGACAGGGACGAAAATGATCAGAAGGATCTGAGACGCATCAAGAAGAACAGCTTCTATTGGTACAAGAATGTCATCAGCAGCAACGGAGAAGAGCTATAAATTTCGGCCATAAGCAGTAAGTACAAAAAATAAGGAGTGAGGAATCATGAAAAAAATTTTACTAGTATGTTCAGCAGGGATGTCCACAAGCTTGCTTGTGACCAAAATGAGAGAAGCAGCAAAACAAAAGGGTGTGGAAGTAGGGATAGACGCGCTTCCAGTTGCGGAAGCGAGTACAGCTGTTGATCATGTCGACATCGTTCTTCTGGGGCCACAAGTGCGCTTCCAGAAAGCAACTGTCGAAAAACTTGTAAAAGGCAGAATTCCTGTAGAAGTAATGGATATGCGACTTTATGGAACCATGAACGGAAAAGCGATTTTAGAAGATGCTCTACAAAAAATGAACTAGGAAAAGAGGATGGGAAAAATGACTCTCATGGACAAATTTCAAAGTATTATTGAAAGATTATTAGTGCCTCTAGCTACAAAATTGAATGCGCAAAGACATATATGTGCAGTAAGAGATGCCTTCATTTTGTCATTCCCGTTAACGATGGCGGGCTCTTTGATGGTATTGTTGAACAATGTTTTCTTGTCGGCAGATGGATTCATGTTCAAAATCCTGCAATTCGATAAGCTGTTTCCTGGTATTGTAAAATTCCAAGCCGTCTTCGCTCCGGTCGTTAAAGGTTCAGCTGATATTTTCTCGATCCTGATTGTCTTTCTGATTGCCAGAAACCTTGCGAAACTGATGGATGCGGATGACCTGTTGACAGGTTTGACGGCAATCTCCGTTTATTTCATCATCTACCCTGATTATTTCAACAATGAAGGCATTAATTATATTACGACACAATACACGGGTGCTCAAGGCTTGTTCGTAGCGATTTTGGTAGGGCTTTTGGTAGGGGAATTAATGTCCAGATTATCAAAATCAGATAAGTTGGAAATCAAAATGCCGGAACAAGTGCCACCGGCTGTCGCTAGATCGTTTAAAGTGCTGATACCGATCATCATCACGACAATCTTCTTCTCTGTCCTGAACTACTTCGTGAAAATGGCCGCACCAGGCGGATTACACGAATTGATTTACAGCATTATCCAAACACCATTGACCAGAATGAGCCAAAGCCTATTCTCTGTGCTTGTATTGGCATTGTTGTCCCAATCGCTCTGGGCAATGGGAATCCATGGACCAAATACGATTGCGGCCATCAGAGATACTATGTTTTCTGAAGCCGGAAATGCGAATCTTTTGTACTATGCGGATAAAGGGACTACATGGGGAGCGCCTTATCCAATAACTTACAGTGGTTTAGCTACGGCTTTCTCTGAATACGGTGGTTCGGGTGCGACGTTAGGTCTGATTATTGCTATGCTGATTTTCTCAAAAAATAAGGAATCAAAGAGTATCGCGAAACTTTCTTTGGCACCAGGATTATTCAATATCAATGAAATGGTCATATTTGGATTACCGATCGTTTTGAATCCGATTTATATCATTCCATTTATTATCGCACCGTTGGTTAATATCATGATCGGCTATACCGCTGTTATGGTTCTTAAGATTATGCCGCCAGTAACGATTGGTGTTCCTTGGACAACTCCAGGGCCATTAATGCCGTTCTTAGGTACAGGCGGAAATATCACTGCATTGTTTGTCGGATTTATCTGTCTTGCAGTGAGTGTGTTGATTTACTCTCCGTTTGTTATTGCAGCCAATAAAGCCGCAGTCCTTGAAGAGGAAGCAGAAAACAAAATAGTGGCACAAGAAGTAGCAGAATCGATCTAAACAGGACAGGAGATTTGCACATGGATGGAATGGAATTGATTGCTTTTAATATAATCAGTAATGTTGGAATGGCCAAATCACTTGCTGTTGAAGCTTTGAGGGTTGCCCGGGAAGGCAAGTACGATGAAGCGGACCAAAAAATGGCCGAAGCATCGGAATGTCTTGTGAACGGACATCACGCACATGCTTCCTTGATCCAAAAAGAAGCCGCCGGGGAAAAAGTGGAATTCTCGCTGATCATCATGCATGCAGAAGATCAAATGATGGCGGCTGAGACAACAAAATTATTGATTGAAGAAATGATAGGAATGTTCAAGCAATTAAAGGACAAAGAAGTCAACACGGAAGAACAAAAAGTGCAGTGAGCATCATTTTTACTTCACTCAGACACAGAAACTGATGTTGATAGCGAGATAGTTTAGAGCATTTAGGGCACCCGGGAGACAATATACTCCTGGGTGCCCTATTTTTCGCCAAAAAGATTGAAAAAAGTGGACAAATGATATAGTGTTGGATTATGAACGCGAGTTTATGAATGAGAGGGGATGCGTACATGAATAGTACTGAAATTGCAAAACTTGCAGGTGTATCCCGCAGTACTGTATCCAGAGTGATCAATAATTATCCAAATGTCCCGGAAGAAACAAGAGAAAAAGTCTTAAGGGTAATTAAAGAATATGATTATGTGCCACATGCTTCAGCAAGGATGCTCGCGGGCAGCAAAAACAAGGTGATTGGACTTTTTATTGTCGATCTGATCAATGAAGAAGAAGGGCTGAAAAATAGGATCACCAAAAGTCCGTATTATTTGGAGTTTACTAGTTCCGTCATCGAAACAGCAAGTGAAATGGACTATTTGGTCCTTGTTCATATCATCCACACTGTTGCAGGTTATGAAAAAATCAAAGAGTGTTTCTACAATAAGATGATTTCTGGAGGGATTTTTATAGGCCAGAATGATGATGACGAATCGATAAAAACCATCATCGACAGAGGCTATAGAGTTGTATTGGTTGATCAATCAGTCAGACCTGACGACGCCGTATACAATCAGTGCACGATAGTGAATGCTGACAACTACAACGGGGCCTATCGTGCAACCAAATACCTCATCGACAAAAAACATGAACAAATAGCGCATATTACGGGCGGTACGGTCAAGTTCTCGTCAAAAGACAGAATCAGAGGATACAAAAAAGCATTGAGCGATGCAGGAATCAAAGTCAACAAGGACTTGATCATAAACAGTGAATTTGTGGAAGATGCCGGCTATGAGGCTACGAAAAAATTATTCAACGGAAAAAGCAAATTTTCGGCCATTTTTGCCAGTAATGACAAAATAGCATTTGGTGCGATCAAAGCCGTCCAAGAAGAAGGACTCAAAGTTCCGGAGGATATTTCTGTGATAGGCTTTGATGATATTGAATCATCCAAATATTTCAATCCGCCGCTTACTTCGATCAAAATGGAGTTAGTGGAGATGGCAGATCTGGCAACAAAGTCGATTGTTGCCTCTATTGAACAGGATGTGAAGCCTTCTGTAAATATAGTGCCCGTCACATTGGTGGAAAGAGAGAGCTGTGCAATCTTGAATAAATTGGATTAAACGGCATATTTCCGCTGAATCGGCTGTCGTCAGGGCTAGGATTTTACGGGGGATCGATGGTTTTGCTATGATAGCTTTAACCAAGGATGAGGGGGTAAGCGAAGATGGCGTACGAACCTAAAACCAAGCCCACGGAAGTGTCCGTGGAGAAGTTCATCGAGGAAATCCAGCAGCCGCAAAAGAAAGAGGATGCTTACGCGCTGTTGGCGTTGTTTGCGGAAGTGACCGGAGAAGAAGCCAAAATGTGGGGGCCGAGCATAATCGGATTCGGCAAATATCATTACCGGTATGCGAGCGGCCATGAAGGCGATGCTCCGCTGGCTGCTTTTTCGCCGCGCAAGACCGCGCTGACGTTTTATTTTATGCTGCCGGATGGAAAACGTGAGGAGTTACTTGCGAAGCTCGGCAAACACAAAATCGGAAAGGGCTGCGTGTACGTCAACAAGCTTTCCGACATTGATACAGCTGTGCTGAAGGAAATGATCCGGGAAGACATCGCTCATGCAACCCAACTTTACGGAGGAGAGGCAGCTGGCAAAACACTTCCTGCTTCTGCTTCCATTGCAAAGCGGTTGGGATTCGAAAAATTCAAAAAGCGTGCCGTTCTGGGGAAAGAGCGCGCCGTGGCTGATGATTTTGCTGAGTTGGATTCCTATGATACGGATTTGGATGCCGGAAAATACGATTTGATTTTTTCCTACGTCCTGACGTTGGAGGAACTGAAGGCACGCGTCTGGGATACGATCAACCACGACCGCCTGAATCCGGAAGGCTACCTTTATATCGCTTATCCGAAAATCGGGAACAAAACCTATGACACATCGGTACATCGCGATGCCATCTTTCCGAGTCTGGGTGTGGACGACGGCAAAGGTACTGTCGGCGACAGTACCTTGAAATTTGCGCGGCTGGTCAAGCTGGATGATACGTTCACGCTTGTCGGGATGAAAAATGCTGTCAAAAGTAAAGGCCACAAGACGAAGAACCTTTACTAGCAGTGGCTGAAGGAACAAGCATAATCACAAAAACAGGGGACTGCCGCGTGCGGCAGTCCCTTGTTTTTGGCAGTAGTTTTATGTGGGTCTCCGTTCTCCGGTGAACGGAGGCTTCGCCGGAGTTCCGACAGATTTCACGGATTCTTCTCCGGCGAGCCTTTCCTCATCGGAAGTGACGATGTTTCCGCGGCACCAACTCCGGCGAGGACTCGCTAACCGGAGCAGTGACTAATTCTGCCATTCTGCGTTCACTCATCCGCCAGTTCTTTTTCCAGCATCCTTGCCAATTCCTGGATCGCAGGATCAGAATCGGCAAGGAACCTAGCCAGCACTGTGTGGACGGTATCCGGCAGCTCGTTCCGGAAGTAGAGTATCTGCGTTTCCAGCGCTTCGCAAGCGATGTTTCGGCAGGCCGCATCGGGATGGTCGGAAAAATACGCGATCCATTGGACGTACCACTGTTTGTCCGGGTCATCCTCGAAGTGCTGAAACAGCTCGGGCAATCCCGCGGAGTCGGCCAGCAAAAAGGCATGCGCGCCTTCCGTGTGCGTCAGTCGGATCTCTTCAGGAACGGCAATGGGCGCGGGAGTCAAAAGGCGCAGAAATTCAGCGAAGTCAGCAGCGACAGTCTGCCAATTGTCCGTTTCGATATCGATATGCCGGATGCTCGGCTCTCCGGATGGGGACAGTTTTGAATAGTCGAAGGCAAAGAGTTGGCTGCCATTGATGCTGAAAAGCACGAAATAATCCGGCAGCCCCGCTGAACGGGCAACTTCTTGCTGGGCGTACAGGCTGTTCTGGTGATCATCGTGAAGTCCCAAAATCTCATGGACGGCTGCATAATCGATGCCGTCCGAGGTCGGCTCTTTGGTCGGGATACGGGAGCACAACAGATAGCCGCCGTTCTGTTCCGCCAGCAGGTCAAGATAAGCCCCAGGCAGATCGGCTACAGTAACATTTTTGTACAAAAGATCAGTTTTGAAGAGGATGGGCAGATTTTTAAACGTGTGTTGCGGGATAAAATACATAAGTACACCTCATCTGATTTACTTTCCTCCATGATAGCACAGATGCCAGCACTTTTTGGCGCAGGGATGTTTAGTCTATTTTTTTACAAAATGAGTAGACTCTTCTATAATGAAAGGTGTAGACGGAAAGTTGTCTAGGTCAGCCGTTAGGTCGGCGTGAGAGAAAAGGAGCTGTGAGCAAAATGGATTGGTTAATAGGAATCATTGTAGTGGCAGCAATCATCGGGGCAGTATGGATTTCGTTGTATAACAGTCTTGTGAAAAATAAATTGTGGGTTACGGAGGCTTGGAGCCAGATCGATGTCCAATTGAAACGCAGGAATGATCTGATCCCGAACATCGTTGAAACAGTCAAAGGTTATGCGAAATATGAGCAGGAAACGCTGACGAAAGTCATCGATCTGCGGAATATGATTTCCGATATGGGAACCGAAGATCCGGCCAAAAAGATGGAGCTGTCCAATCAGCTGTCGAGTCAATTGCGGACCGTCTTCGCTTTGGCGGAAGCATACCCCGATCTGAAGGCGAACCAGAATTTCCTGGCTTTACAGGAAGAGCTGTCCGCAACGGAAAATAAAATCGCTTATGCGCGCCAACTGTACAATTCCAGTGTCACGCAGTACAACATCAAACTGGGCACATTCCCGAGCAATATCGTGGCAAACGTCCATGGTTTCCGTCCGGAAGTCGTTCTGGCTACCCCGGAAGAAGAAAAGAATGTACCGAAAGTATCGTTCTGAGTAACTATGATTTAGATGGAAAGTTGGTGAGTACCCTTGCTCCATCAACAAATTGAGCAGAATAAACGGCGCACCGTATTGATTGTATTCTTATTCTTTCTCCTGTTTGCGGCATTGGGTGCGGCGATCGGTTACCTGAATTGGGATAATGCCTTGTCCGGGCTTACGTTGGCTTTGATCATCGGGGTGGCCTACGTCGCCATCATGGTGGCGCAATCCACCCAAGTGGTCATGAGCTTGAACAACGCAAAGGAAATAACCGATAAGGCGCAATTCCCGATGCTCTGGAATATCGTCGAGGAAATGACGATCGTGACGCGGTTGCCTTTCCCGAGGATCTTCGTCATCGAGGACGAAAGCCCGAATGCGTTTGCGGCCGGGAATTCGCCGGAAAAAGCATCCGTCGCCGTGACGACCGGCTTGTTGAAGAAATTGAACCGCGAAGAATTGACTGGGGTGATGGCGCATGAATTTGCGCATATCCGCAACTATGACATCCGCTTAGCTACTGTCGCTTTGGCGATTGCAGGATTGATCGCATTTTTGGCTCAATTCAGCACCCGGATGATGTTTTGGGGGGGCGGCGGCCGGAGACGCAAGAGTGACAACAGCGGTGGAGCCGGGATCATATTACTGATCCTTTCCTTGCTGATTCTTGTCCTATCGCCTTTTGTAGCAACGATCATTCGTCTCGCGCTGTCCCGCAACCGGGAGTATCTGGCGGATGCGAGTGCGGTTGAGTTCACGCGCAATCCGGAAGGGTTGATATCCGCTTTGAAGAAAATAGCGACAAGCGAACCGATGGAGGCAGCAAATGCCGCCAGCGCATCGCTTTATATTGTGAATCCTTTCAAACGGATGAAGGAGGCCGAAGCGGAAAATGATGGATTGTTTTCGACGCACCCCTCAACGGTAAACCGAATCAAAAGATTGGAAGCTATGTAAATAGCTTCTTTTTTTCGGACGTTTTATTCAAATTGTACAAATAAAGTTCGGTTTCTGCGGTGAAAACCCTTACAGTTTGTTGCTGTGAAAAAAAATAGGCGAAAAAGGCAAATTATCTTTGTAAAAGATACGAATTTGTAATAATATTAACATGGTACTGATACCTTAATCGGTTTTGCAAGTAGTAGAATGATAATAAGGGATATTGTGGAAAGGGGGGATCATTCATGAGCGAAGATATGTTATATGTTCATTATGAAACAGTCAGCAATTATGTTTTGAGCAAAGGGATAGCGGTGAAGGATTACACCAAATTAGCCCGGAAGCTTCCGGAAAACTTGTTGTTGGTGGATGGAAGAAAAAGTATCGGAACATATGATAATCATACTGGTTTTCAGGTGATAAAAGGCCAAGAAAACGTAAAAGCGTTCTTCCAAAAAGGGACGGACAATCAAGCCGCTATGGGGAAATGGATTGATTTTGTGAATGTGGACATGCTGCATCTCCTCACCCCGATCGAAATTTCCGAGATCCTTTACATCGCCCACGCGCACACGCACTTGCATTCGCCGTTCTATTATAAACTACAAAACAATTACATCTATCTCACTTTGCCGAATGGCTTCATAAAAATGTATTATCGCTATCTGGAGCAATTCCATGAGCTGTTCGCCGAAGCCATCACCGTCAAATTGAAGGAAAAAGTGAATGAGAAGAAGCGTTTCTATCAGAAAAGCAAAGAAATTGCGCCATTTCCGATCGAACGCGTGAAGGAATTCATTCCGATCTTCAAAGAAGGAGCCGTGATTTCCTTCAGGCAGATGAGCATCGAAGAAAATACATACTGTATCCCATTGTTCATCGCGGAAGACCGTTATGCTAGCATCGGAGGCCGTTTCAACGAAAAGGATGCGGTAGGCACCATCTGTTACGACATGGAGCGCAATGAATGGAAAATAGACATAGACTTCGAATGAGCCTAAGCCGAAACTTAGGCTTTTTCTGTGTGCGTTGAATCGGAGTCTTTTGTATGGGTACCGGCAACAGGAATGCCAATCCACTTTTCACAAAAATCGTTTTAGCTAAAAAATAAATGTGGTACAATGTTCCTTGAGTTAAAGCAGTTATCAAAAAATTCGGAGGATTTCTCGATGAAAATTTATTTGATTTATGGCGGAAAGAGCGCTGAGCACGATATCTCGATCCTGACGGCACATTCGATCATAAAGGCGATTTATTTCAACTATTATGAAGTTGTGCCCGTCTATATCACTAAGGCAGGCGCATGGATTCAAGGGCAATCCCTTTCCGAACCAGTGGCATTCTCAGAAAACCTTTACTTGGAGCCGGGTTCCGAGAAGCGCTTTGCCGATTCACAGGAAGGGAAATCCTACGGCAAACTTATTTCACCGGCAGATATCCAGTCTGAAGATGCTGTCATTTTCCCGGTACTGCATGGACCGAACGGCGAAGATGGTACGGTCCAGGGGCTGTTTGAAGTCCTGGATATGCCTTACGTCGGCTGCGGTGTCCTTGCCAGCGCCAGCGGGATGGACAAAATCGTCAGCAAACACCTTTTCCAACAAGCTGGGTTGCCGCAAGTGCCTTACGTGGCCGTTACCCGTAATGACTGGAAAAATGACCGCGAGAAAATCTTCATCCAATGCGAAGGCAGCCTGATTTATCCGATGTACGTAAAGCCAGCCAATATGGGCTCAAGCGTCGGCATCTCCAAAGCTACGAATCTTGAAGAGTTGACCGCTGCAATCGAGACGGCTTTCCGCTACGACCGTCGCGTGGTCGTTGAACAAGGTATCGAAGCCCGTGAAATCGAAATCGCGGTATTGGGAAATGACGATGTCCATACCTCCGTGCCTGGTGAAATCGTTAAGACCAAAGATTTCTACGACTACGAAGAGAAATACGGCAATGAAGAAGTCTTGCTGCAGATCCCGGCTGAGTTACCGGAAGAAATCACCGCCAAATTGCAGAATTATGCAACAATCGCTTTCCGGGCGCTTGACGGCAGCGGTTTGAGCCGTTGCGATTTCTTTGTGACCAAAAACAATGAAATCTATATCAACGAAGTCAACACTCTGCCTGGCTTCACTTCCCGCAGCATGTACCCGCTGCTTTGGGAAGAAACTGGATTGAAATACAGCGATCTGGTGGAAGAGTTGATTCAGTTGGCTTTGAAACGCCATGAAGAAAAAGTATCCTATCAATTTGTAGAATGATGAATGGAAGGCCGTGATTTTCCTGATCGCCAGCAGCATCGAAAGCATGGAATGCTTGCTGCGGCCCAAGGGGAAGGACGGTCTTTTTTTTAAAGCAGCCGAAAGAACTGCCGAAAAAACCGGAAATGAGGAACCGAATATGAAACCATTACGCATCATCGATGTTGTGAAAGCTGTTGGAGCAATCGATTACACATCGGCTAACCGCTTCGCTGAAATAAATTCCGTTGTCTTCGACTCCCGAAAAGCGACGCCCGACAGTTTGTTTGTGCCTTTGCAGGGAGAAACGGATGGGCATGACTATGTCCAATCGGCAATCAAAAACGGGGCAACGGCAACTTTATGGAGCCGTGCAGCGGGAGAAGCGCCAGAAGAGATTGCCGTCATTCTGGTGGATGACACGCTGGAAGCTTTACAAAAACTGGCGGAAGCCTATCTGAATATGATCCAACCAAAAGTAGTCGCGATCACCGGCAGCAACGGGAAGACGACCACCAAAGACATGACGGCTGCCGTCCTGTCCGCGCGGTTCCGCGTCCACAAGACGGAGGGGAATTACAATAATGAAATCGGCATGCCGATGACCATTCTGGGGATGCCGGAAGACACCCAAGTGCTGGTGCTTGAAATGGGCATGAGCAATTTCGGCGAAATCGGCTTGTTGAGCAGGTTGGCAAACCCGGATGTCGCCATCATCACCTTGATCGGGGACAGCCATCTGGAATTCCTCGGAAGCCGCCGCGGCATCGCCCAAGCCAAATTGGAAATTTTGGAGGGGTTGAAGCCGGAAGGGACGTTCATCTGTCCCGGCGACGAACCATTGATTTCCGAAGAGCTGCCCCAGGGATGCGACTTCCGTCAGCTGACTTTCGGTACGGACGAAACGGCTGCTGTCTATGCCTATGACATCGTTCCTGGCAAAAACAGAACGACTTTCCATGTGAATCTGGATCCGAGCGTCAATCTGGAGATCCCGGTATTGGGCGTGTACAATGTCCGGAATGCTTTGGCTGCTTTAGCCGCCGCCCAGGTACTGGGCATGACGATCGCTGAGGCGAAGGAAGCGTTGGCGACCTTCCAACTGACCGCCAACCGCACACAGTGGCTTGATGGCGTAAACGGCTCGCAACTGCTGAATGATGCCTACAATGCGAGTCCGACTTCGATGACGGCGGTGCTGCGCTCGTTCGCGAATCTTCCGCGCGAGGGCAAGAAGATTATCGTGCTCGGTGATATCCGTGAATTGGGTGAACATTCCGCGGAAATGCACGCAGCCTTGGCAACGGAAATTTCCCCTGAGGAGTTCGATCAGGTCTATCTTTACGGTACGGAAATGCGTGCTCTTTATGAAAACTTAAGGACTGCCTTTCCGGAAGGGACACTTTATCATTATGTTGGGGAAAAGGCACCATTGATCGACAAGCTGAAGTCCGAACTGCAATACGCCGACCAAGTGCTGATCAAATCCAGTTTCGGCACTGATTTATTGGCGGTTGTGGCAGCTTTACGTGTATAATAGAAAGCGTAAGGGATTTGGATGGTTCGAGTCGCCGCAAATGCAATGGAATCCCCCTTTTCAGCCAATTCGGGTCACACGCGTCAATTGTCGGTAAATTGCAGTTTTATTTGTCATTTTCATTGAAAATATACTTACAACAGGTTTTTTTTGTAAGGAATTTCATTATTTTAAGAGAAAATGATTTGTAAAAATCTGCGGAACATGTTATTATTGCTGTTGGTAAGAATAGAGAAATAAGAGGGTTTTTTCTGCGAAGTGCAGAATGTTTGATTTATCAAGCTTTCTATTCAAGGGATTAAGTAAAAAAGGTTTATCTTTTATTTATAAGATTATGAACCGTATGAGATATACGGGTAAAAGAAAAGACTCTCTAAATTTTAGTTTCTCAAAATTAGGAGGAAACATGAAATTTTCAGAATTAGGGTTAAACGCGGAGTTATTGAAATCGATTGAGCAAATGGGATTTGAGGAAGCAACACCGATCCAAGAACAAACAATTCCTTTGGCATTGCAAGGGTTGGACGTTATTGGGCAAGCACAAACCGGTACTGGTAAAACAGCTGCTTTCGGATTGCCTATGCTGCAAAAAATCGACAACAACAACAAAGTTATTCAAGGTATCGTTATTGCACCTACACGTGAGTTGGCTATCCAAACGCAAGAAGAATTGTACCGTTTGAGCCGCGACAAAAAAGTGTCCGTGCAGGTTGTCTACGGTGGAGCTGACATCAACCGTCAAATCCGTGCTTTGAAAAACAGACCGCAAATTATTGTCGGAACGCCTGGTCGTCTTTTGGACCACATCAAACGCAAAACAATCCGTCTGGATCACATCGAAACATTAGTTCTGGATGAAGCAGATGAAATGCTGAACATGGGCTTCTTGGAAGACATCGAAGCAATCTTGAGCGAAACACCGGCTGAACGTCAAACATTGTTGTTCTCAGCTACAATGCCTGACTCAATCAAAAAAATCGGTGTCAAATTCATGCACGCTCCAGAGCATGTCAAAATCAAAGCATCACACACTGCAGCTAACTTAATCGATCAGTATTTCGTTAAATGTAAGGACTTTGAAAAATTCGATACAATGACTCGTTTGTTCGATGTGCAAAATCCTGAATTGGCTATCGTATTCGGCCGTACAAAACGTCGTGTAGACGAATTGTCAAAAGGTTTGGAATTGCGTGGTTACCGTGCAGAAGGAATCCACGGCGACTTGACGCAACAAAAACGTATGAGCGTATTGAACGCATTCAAGACAGGCGATTTGGACATCTTGGTAGCGACTGACGTTGCTGCTCGTGGATTGGATATTTCAGGTGTTACACACGTATACAACTACGATATCCCTCAAGATCCAGAGAGCTATGTTCACCGTATCGGCCGTACAGGTCGTGCCGGTAAAGAAGGTATGTCAGTGACTTTCGTTACACCAAACGAAATGGATTACTTGCGTACAATCGAAAACCTGACCAAAAAACCAATCACTCCATTACAACCACCGAGTGATGAAGAAGCTTTCCGCGGCCAAGTGAAAACAGCCATGGATGAAGTGGAAACATTGGTTAAAGAAACAGAAACAGACAAATACAAACGTGCAGCTGTTCGCTTGCTTGAAGAGCACACTGCTGAAGATTTGGTGGCAGCATTCTTGAAGAGCCTTTCTAAAGATGCTACTGATGTTCCTGTTAAAATCACACCAGAACGTCCATTGCCTTCAAGAAAAGGTAAAGGCGGCGGTGGTTACAAAGGTAAAGGTGGCGGCGGCTACAAAGGTAACCGTAGTTCATCAGACAGACGTGGCGGCGGAGAACGCGGCGGTGAGCGCAGTTTCAACAAAAATCGCTCAAGCGACAGTAAACCACGCTCCGGCGGCAAACGCTATGATGACAAACGTGGTGGCGGCAGCAGTGCCAGCGCACCTAAGAAAAGCAGCCATAGCTTCACTATCCGTAACAACAACGACTAATCAGTGATAAAACCTCTTCTCCAATTGGCCTGTGCCAGGGGAAGAGGTTTTTCTTATGCTGGAAATTTTTTGTTTTTTTGGTAAAATGAGAACAATGTATGCGGAGGAGGCGGTGATCGGAATGATTTATGGGATAGGATTGGACGTAACCGAGCTGGACCGCATCACAAGTGCCTATGAGCGGCGGCCAGGTTTTGCGGAAAGGGTTTTGACCGAAGCGGAACTGAAATTGTTCCTGGTTTTGAGTGGGTCACGCCAAATGGAATTTCTGGCAGGACGCTATGCCGCAAAAGAAGCTTTCTCGAAGGCTTACGGAACAGGCATCGGCAAACTGTCTTTCCAAGATATCGAAATTTTGCCGGGAGAGAACCGGAAGCCTGAAATAACCAGATCCCCGTTCGAAGGGAATGGGTTCGTATCCATCACGCATTCGGGGAACATCATCGCCGCGCAAGTGGTACTAGAAAAGTAAAGGGGTCTTTTACATGGTAGTAGGAAAGCACCGTCCGACGATAGCAACTGTCGATTTGGAAGCTATTTCGTGGAACATCCAACAAATCAGAAAGGGTCTATCGCCAGGAAAGAAATTTTTCGCGGTCGTCAAAGCCGATGCCTATGGATTGGGAGCCGTACCGGTAGCGAAAGCGGCGAAGGAAGCTGGCGTGGACGGTTTCTGTGTCGCGCTGTTGGATGAGGCCATGGAGCTACGGGAGAATGGGCTGTCCGATGACTTTATCATGGTTGTGGGTCCGACGGAGGCAGAAGATGCTGCACTCATAGCGGATAACGGGATCAGCGTGGCCGTCACGGCAACGGAATGGTTGGAAGCGGCCTTGCCGTATCTGCAGGAACGCCAAACGGATCTGCCGGTCCGCGTTCATATGGCGATCGATACTGGGATGGGCCGCATCGGCCTGCGCACGGTCGAGGAGGTCAAGGCCTTCGAGGCGC
The DNA here is from genome assembly GCF_963667775.1 of uncultured Trichococcus sp. Taxonomy (NCBI): domain Bacteria; kingdom Bacillati; phylum Bacillota; class Bacilli; order Lactobacillales; family Carnobacteriaceae; genus Trichococcus; species uncultured Trichococcus sp. The sequence continues at coordinate 2,750,685 of NZ_OY764015.1, forward strand.
GCCTTGCCGAACTGGAGGGCTTTGTTTTTGAAGGCATCTTTACGCACTTCGCAACGGCCGATGGTGAAGATCCGACATTGGTGGAGCAGCAGCTGAATTTGTTTGAGGACATCTTGGAGGCATTGGCCCAACGACCGCCGATTGTGCATCTGGCGAATTCCGCGATTTCGCTTTGGCATGAAGCGTTCCGGACGGATGCGGTCCGTGTCGGAATCGCGATGTATGGCTACAACCCTTCCGACACCGTGTTGGAGTTGCCTTATGAACTGAAGCCATCCGTGCAGTTGGATACGCAGATCAGCTATGTCAAACAGATGCATGAAGGCGACACGATCGCATACGGCGCCCGCTACCGCGCTTTTGAGGGGGAATGGATCGCTACACTTCCGATCGGCTATGCCGACGGATGGAGACGGGATCTTCGCCATCAGACGGTCATCGTCGATGGCCAGCGCTGCCCGATCCGGGGAGTCATCTGCATGGATCAATGCATGATCAGCCTTCCAAAAGAATATCCGGTCGGGACCAAAGTGACGCTCCTGGGGGAAAACGGCGGACTCGTCAATAACCCATCCGAAATGGCCGTAACAATCGATACGATCGGATATGAAATTTTGACGGGAATCAATGCCCGCGTCCCGCGCGTCTACAAATAGAAGAACCGAAAAAATAAGGGAAGCTGTCCAGTGCCTGCTGAAGGCGGACAGCTTTTTTGTGATGAAAATCAGATGAAAATGTGCCGCCAGTCGTTTTCAAAAGCGAACATGTGTGGTAAACTGTCTTGGCTCACAGATGAGTGCGTGGTTCGTCTACCATCCCACGAAAAAAAACTAGGAGGTTTTTAGATTGAGTACAAGAAAAATGGTGATCAATACAATTATCGCAGCACTTTATGTTGCGTTGACAGGGATTTTTGCTTTTATGTCGTTCGGTGCCATCCAATTCCGTGTTTCAGAAATGCTGAATCATTTGGTGGGTTACCACAAAGATTACAAATACGGTGTGTTGGCGGGAGTTTTTATCGCCAATCTGATTTTTTCAACGTTAGGTGCCTGGGACTTGGTTTTCGGATTTGGCCAGACATTGATCTCTTTCCTTATTCTGGAAAAATTGTTCAAACCCAACGATTCCGAAATGAAACGCATGATGTTGACCGCGCTCGTCTTCACCTTGACGATGGTTTTTGTCGCGATTGAGCTATACATCGTTCTTGATTTGCCTTTCTGGTTCAGCTTTGCGACAGCGGCATTCGGTGAGGCGGTCGTGCTGGTTGTGTCAGCGCCGCTCATGAAATACCTGAACAAGATCATCGGTTTTGCCGATAAAATGGCTTGATCCGTTAAAAATTGATATGAGAAAAACTGGAGAGCGGGGGCTTTTGCTGGATGGACAGCAGAGCCTCCTGTTTTTTTGCTAGGATATGTCTCATCGTTCTCTTATAATAGAGAGGTAATCCAAAAAGAGGGAGGAAATAATATATGGAAATGTACGCAATTACAGTCGGTCCGATCCAAGAAAACTGTTATTTTTTGATTGGAGACCATGAAAATGACACGATCATCTTTGACCCAGGTGAGCAAGCGGAGGACATCATCGCAGCTATCGAAGAGAATGAGTTGCATCCGATAGCGATCGTGTTGACCCATGCGCACTACGATCATATCGGAGCCCTCGAAACGATCCGGGAAAAATACGATGTTCCCGTTTACCAAAATCCAATCGAACGCGAGTGGCTGTTGGATCCGCAACTGAATGGATCCGCAAGCAATCCGAACGTTCCCGATGTCCGACTTGCGAAGGAAGCGGATGTCTTCTTTGAGGAGATGGGGCCCTACCAAATCGGCGAGTTCCGTTTTGAGATGCAACATATTCCTGGCCATTCGCCAGGAAGCACCGTCTTCATTTTCCGCGAGAACGGGTTCGCGATCGTTGGGGATGTCATCTTTAAAGGTAGCGTCGGCCGCAGCGATTTGCCGGGCGGCAGCCATGAAACCTTGATCGCAGGCATCCAGAAATACATCGTACCTCTTCCGGGAGAAATGGTTCTGTTCCCTGGACACGGCGATCCTACGACAGTAAGGGAAGAAATCTATTCCAACCCCTATCTGAATGGCGCTACCCGCTGATCCGGGTATGCGCAAAAAAGTCGGACAAGCACAAGGCTTCGTCCGACTTTTTGTATTAGTTTTTAGATCGAGCGGGCGTCTGGAGCCTGAGTGGAATTCCCGATGAAGGCTTGCTCGCCGGGAAAACGCCACTCCGGACGCTCAATGTAATGTGATGGGTTGGATTTCAGAAATCGACTTGCAGGTTTTCGATCTCCGTCACGCGGAAATCTTTGCGCTCCAACGCCTTGACGATTGAGTCCAGCACCTGTTTTGGTGTACCGGCGGGTAAAGTGACCAATACCCTTCTCAAGGCGTCTTCCCGGTTGATGTCCAGGGAAATGCAGCTGGCGATGGAGGAGTAGCGGTTGATGATCTTGGTGATGTGGTACAGGTCGCCTTTTTGACCGGGAGCGATGACGGTCAGCACATAGCTTCCGACATCGATGCTCCATGATTGGGCCAGCATATTCAGCAAGGCGTTGTGGGTCAGGATGCCGTAGAAAGTCATGTCCTTATTCAAAACGGAAATGTAGGGCAACTCTTTGATGGTAAAAAATACCTTAAAGAATGAACTGTCTATCGAAATGAATTTTGTGGCATTCTTCAGCAGATGCGTGACAGGGAGGTTCATGTCCCCACCATTGGCTTTATGCCGATAGATATGCATTTTGTAGATGTTTCCCCGGAAGATGGTTTCTGTTTCATCCAAAATCGGAACGCAACGGAAGCCGGATTCTTCGAGGATATCCAGTGCATCCCGAAGCGTGGCGGACTCTTTGACGATGGTCAACTCTCGTTTGGGGATGGCAAGTGAGCGGATAAGCATATAATATAGGTCCTCCTAAAAACACGGTTGTCTTAATGTGATAATAACATTAAAATGAAAAAAAGCAACGGTTAAAAACGCATAGTTGGAAATTCTTAAACATTTGATAAATCAAGCAGTAAAGCCCTTCCAAAGCTATGGCAGCATCTAATGAACATTAGATTGAAATGAGAACACTTGTCGGGCCAGGCAAGCCTAAGGAAGAAGAGTTGGACAGCGCCATCAGCCCGCGAATGAAAAATCTCTTGATTTTTCGAGTGGAGTTCACTATATTAAGTAGTATATAATTGAACAGAATCTATATTTTTTTATGCAACGGCACCTAACCTCAGTTCAGGAAATGTCCCCGTTGCGTGAGTCACCATTAAAAAGGAGAAAAAAATCATATGAACCCAGACCCCGAAGGCCAGTCGTTATTATCAAAAATAGCATTGATCCTAACCCTGACTTTACTGAATGCTTATTTTGCTTCAGCTGAATTAGCATTTGTTTCCATCAACCGCTCCAAAATCGAGAAGCTGGCCAAAGACGGCGATAAGAAAGCGCAAAAGGTTTTGCGTCTTTTGGAGAATCCGGATGATTTCTTGGCCACTATCCAAGTTGCCATCACTTTTGCGGGATTCTTCAGCAGTGCATCGGCTTCATCCAATTTCGTCGGCTATATCGAGCCGTTGTTGGGAAACATCGCAGGTGGCAAGACGATAGCGATGATCATCATCACCGTTATCCTTTCCTACATCACGCTCGTTTTTGGCGAGCTGTACCCGAAACAGATCGCCCTACAGATGCCTGAAAGCATTGCGCGTCATACTGCAGGTCCGATCGTTGTCGTCAAGACACTCTTCAAACCGTTTGTTTGGTTGTTGTCCTTTTCGACCGGCATCCTGAAGAAGCTGACGCCGATTGAATTCACGAATGTGGAAGAGAAGCTCACCCGTGATGAAATGAAGGCCATCCTGGCACAGAGCCGAGGCGAAGGGGTCATCGATCCATCCGAGTTCACGATGATGCAGGGGGTACTTTCGTTGGATACGAAGCTTGCCCGCGAATTGATGGTGCCGCGTACCGACACCTTGATGATGGATTTGGATGATGATCTGGAGTACAACATCGCGCTGGTTCTGAACAGTCAATATTCCCGGATTCCGGTCTATGAGGAAGACAAAGACAATGTCATAGGCGTTCTGCATATGAAAAATGTGTTGAAGGCATCAAAGGAAGTCGGTTTCGAGCGGATTTCTTTCCGTGAATTGGTCAATGCGCCTTTGTTCGTCCCTTCCACTATTTATATCGATGATCTCTTGGTTGAATTCCGCAAGACCCACACGCACATGGCCATCATCAAGGATGAATACGGCGGTGTGGAGGGGATCATCACCCTCGAGGACCTTTTGGAGGAAATCGTAGGGGACATTGAGGATGAATATGATGAAATTTACCGCCTTTCGAAAAAAATCGATGACAATCATTACGTCGTCAATGGACGTATGCCGCTGGACAAGTTCAATCAATTGTTCAAGACGGCAATCGCTTCCGAAGAAGTGGACACGATCGCCGGCTACATGATCGAGGAACTCGGCTATTTTCCGAAAGATGATGAGCATGCGACGATTCAGACTGGAGAGTACCTGCTGACGACTACTCAGGTCGAGAGCGGCCGGATCAGGGGCATCCGTGTCACAAGGGAACCGGTCCAAGAATTAGTTGTTGAAGATGAATAAGCGCAAGGCTGGGATTCGTTCCCAGCCTTGTTGCCATTAACAAAAGAGCACGTGATAAGGAGAAAAAAGCATGGCATTGAACGAAATGATGGACAGACCCGTCGTAAAGAAAGAACTGGTTGCTTTTATGCGCGACAGACTGAAACGTTTCCCGGGAGAATTGGGGGAACTGGAAAAGACAGCGAATGAAAAAGGCGTACCGATCATCCCGCACGAAACAGCTGTTTTCCTGAACATGCTGTTGGGTCAGATCAAGCCCAAACAGATACTGGAAATCGGAGCGGCCATCGGTTTCTCGGGAAGCTTGATGGCGCAACATGTCGGAGCGGAAGGCCATGTCACGACCATCGATCGTTTTGAGGTCATGATCAACCACGCCAAAGCAAATTTTGAAAAACTGGGCATCACAGACAAAGTGACGCTTTTGGAGGGCGATGCGGCGGAAGTCCTGCCTACTTTGGAAGGACCGTATGATTTCATCTTTATGGACAGCGCAAAATCCAAATATTATGAATTTTTGCCCCACTGCATCCGGCTTCTGAAGAAAGACGGCATGCTGGTCATCGATGATGTTTTCCAAGGCGGAACCATCCTCGATGATGAAAAGGACGTTCCCAAAAGGGTCCGCAAAATCCACCGACGCCTGAACAAGCTGATGGATACCGTGCTGGACCATCCGGCGTTGGAAACATCCCTCGTCCCCCTTGGTGATGGGCTGTTGCTGATCGTGAAGAAAGAAGACTTTGATTTCGGCTACATCCTGGATGAAATCGAAGCGGAAAAACAGGATCGCGCATAGTAATTTAGGGCTTGCCTCGAAATGAGGCAGGCTCTTTTTTGAATGGCATGGCGCCGGGTTGCCGGAGGAGGAGAGCCCGTGAAACGGGTCTCAACTCCGGCGAAGCCTGCGTTCCCCGGAGGAGAACATTGCGGTGCCACTCCATTCAGTTTGCCCGTAGAGAACATTGCAAGGCTGGTGAAAACGGAGCGCATCTGTTTGCATTTCTTCCGCGTTGGTATTATGATGAGTGTCTAAGAACCGGCCTATTATAAAAAAATTAAGATAAAATAGGTTGATTTTTCAAGAAAACATGGTAAAGTGATGAAAAGTGAGTTATGATCATTTGTAACGTAAACGTAACTTGGTTGTAACAAAACAAGAAGGTGGTCAGACAGTGAAAAAGAAACCCATCATCATTGGCGCTGCAACAATCTTATTGGTTGCAGCCGGATACTTTGGTGCAGGTAGCTATTATGAAGATAAATTCTTGCCGAACACGATGCTGGATGGCATTGACATATCGAATGATACCGTAGCCCAAGCAAAAGCAGAGACAACTGCAGCAATCGCACAAGCGCAGGTCGAAATCGTTGAAAATGGAGAAACCATCCTTGCGTTCACACCTGATGATCTAGGCATTTCCATCGACAACTCCGAGAAATTGGAAGCGATGAAAGCGGAACAAAATGGCTGGGACTGGCCGTTTTTGCTGTTCCAAGATAAACAGGAAGAGACCGATCTGAGCGGTGTTTCTGTCGACGAAACGGCTTTCGGGAACATCGTGGCGGAAATGCAGTTGGAAAATGAGAGCCGCATGGCACCCGTGAACGCTACCGTCGTCAAAGGAACGGAAGGCTATGAGATTGCGCCTGAAACCGCAGGGGACAAGGTCGATCTGGAATTGTTGAAAGCAAGCATGCTGGAAGCGATCATTGCCGGAGAAACCGAAATCGACCTGGCACAGGCGTATCAACAGCCGACATTGACGGCAGACGATCCAATTTTGATGGAAACGCTGCAGAAATTGGATGAGTTGACGAATACGGTTATCCAATACACGATTTCCGGACAGACGGAGACAGTGCCGCAAACAGCCATCGTCGAATGGTTGGTCGTAGACGAGAACGGTGAAGTGTCGGTCAATCGCGAAGGGGTTGCAGCCTACATGCAGGGACTCAGCGACACCTACAGCACCTATTCCCGTACGCGGGATTTCTTGGCGACGGACGGTGAAACGGTTCAAGTCCCACCTGGTACGTATGGATGGACACTGGCTGTCGCAACCGAAACGGACAAACTGGTCAACTATATTTTGGCGGGTGAAGACGTCACGGTAACGCCGAACTTTAACGGTACCGGCTACCATGCGGACGGCACTGACATCGGCGCTACCTATGTTGAAGTGGATCTTTCCAGCCAACATATGTGGTATTACAAAGATGGCGTCATTGTGCTCGAGACAGACATCGTTTCCGGGCATCCGATGACACCGACGCCGACTGGGGTCTTCTACATCTGGAACAAAGAAGAGGATGCCGTCCTGGAAGGCTACAATCCGAGGACCGAGAAGGATTACGAATCGCCTGTAGAATACTGGATGCCTGTCGATTGGACAGGCATCGGTATCCACGACTCGTCCTGGCAACCTGCTTACGGCGGTGAATATTGGCTTACTGCCGGATCGAACGGGTGTGTCAATACGCCGCCTGGGGTCATGGCTGAATTGTATGGGATGATCGGTATCGGGGTTCCGGTCGTCATCCACAGCTGATGAATCAACGAACGCCATAACTACCAATAGAGGGATGAGCTATCAGTCAGGAAAGCGATTGATGGCTCGTCCTTTTTGGTACAGTTGTCCGGATCCCGTCGGAAGGTAATTCAGGAACGCTTTGCACATAAGCGGCTGCAATTGTATAATAAAGAGTAGACGTTCCGAATGGGACAGAGAGTTGCAAGAAACAAGGAGGTTTGAAGATGAAAAAGGTACTAGTGGTAGACGATGAAAAACCAATTTCAGATATAATCAAGTTTAATCTGACCAAAGAAGGTTATGATGTCTTCACTGCATTTGATGGTGAGGAGGCCTTGGCGCAGTTTGCAGAGGTGGGTCCGGATATCATCCTGCTGGATCTGATGCTGCCAAAAATGGACGGTTTGGAAGTCTGCCGGGAAATCCGCAAGACGAGCGATGTGCCGATCATCATGTTGACGGCAAAAGATTCTGAAATCGACAAGGTGCTTGGACTTGAATTGGGTGCGGATGACTATGTCACGAAACCATTTTCGAACCGAGAATTGGTCGCGCGCGTAAAAGCAAATTTGAGGAGACAAGCCTCTCCAGTCGCACCACCGCCTGAAGAAGACGATACGAATGAAATTAAAATCGGATCCTTGATCATCCACGAAGATGCCTACATCGTGTCGAAGCGCGGGGTAGAAATCGAACTGACCCACCGCGAGTTCGAGTTGCTGCATTATTTGGCGAAACATCTCGGCCAAGTGATGACACGGGAGCATCTGCTGCAGACTGTATGGGGATATGATTATTTCGGCGATGTCCGCACGGTTGATGTGACGGTCCGGAGATTGCGCGAAAAAATCGAAGATACACCAAGCCATCCGACTTGGTTGATCACACGAAGAGGAGTAGGCTACTTCTTAAAGAACCCGGATCAGGAGTAACAGTATATGAACAAAAAGATACGTTTGGTTCACTCCATTCATTTTAAGATACCGATGTTGTTCATTTTCCTTCTGTTGGTATCCCTGCAATTGATCGGGGCCTATTTTATCCGTGAACTCGAAACGAAAATGATCAGCAATTTCGATAGCCAGATGAGCCTGAATGCCGGTTTTCTGGAGAAAACGCTGCAGCCGCTCCTGCTGGCTGATGATGCTGAAAAGCTGGAGGCTTCTGTGCAGACTATCCTCAGCGATTTTACGGGCGCCAACATTCTGGAAACGCAGGTCCTGGATGAGCAAGGGTATATCCTTGGAATCAATGACCAAACGCTGCAATCTTTGATCGGAACGAAGTCGACCGATCGGGATGTTCAACAAGTCATTCTTCTGGATGCACCCTCATCATACCAATATGTGAAGGAAGACACGAATAGCCGTGTGCTGAAGAAAATCAATCCGATCTATTCCATGGACAATACGGGTACCCTTATCGGTGTGTTGGTGATGGAATCGAATATCGAATCGGTCTATTCGCAGATGAGCCAGACGGTGAGCATTTTTTTGAATGCATCGTTGGTGGCGATCATCATCACGGTTGTTTTGGCAGTGATCATCTCCCGCGGCATCACGCGCCCCATTTCGGAGATGCGCCGACAGACAGCGAACATTGCCGACGGGGATTATTCCGGTAAGGTTACGGTCTATGGAGCGGACGAATTGGGCGAACTGGCTGAGACAATCAATGACCTGTCCTATAAAGTCAAGGATGCCCAGGAAACGACGGAATCGGAGCGCCAAAGGTTGGACAGCGTCCTGCGGCACATGACGGATGGCGTGTTGGCCACAGACCGTCGCGGCAAAATCATTATCATCAACAGTCGGGCGATGGATCTGCTCTCGATTTCGCAAGACAAAGCGATCGGACAATCGATCATGAAAGTGCTGAAGCTCGGGGAGAAATTCACTTTCCGCCAGTTGTTGGAGACGCAGGACGAGTTGATCCTGAACATCCCGACAGAAGATCAGGACACGATTCTGCGCGGTGAATTTTCAGTCATTCAGAGGGAATCCGGTTTCATCAGCGGATTGGTCTGTGTGCTTTCCGACATCACAGAGCAAGAAAAAGTCGAACAGGAACGCCGCAGCTTCGTTTCCAATGTATCCCATGAATTGCGGACGCCGTTGACAAGCGTGAAAAGTTACACGGAATCGCTGATCGACGGCGCTTGGCAAGATAAAGAAATCGCCCCGGAATTCCTGAAAGTCATCTCCACCGAGACTGATCGGATGATCCGGATGATCACCGATCTGCTGAACTTATCTCGGATGGACCAAGGGAAGCAGGAACTGAATCTGGAGTTCGTCAGCATCAATGAACTGGTCGCGCATATCATCGATCGCTTCGAAATGGTGTTGAAGTCGGAACAGTACCGAAACAAAAAATACAAGATCGAACGGGACTTTACGCAAAGGACGTTGTGGGTCGAAATCGATCAGGATAAATTTATCCAGGTCATCGATAATATCATGAACAACGCCATCAAATATTCTCCGGACGGCGGGAAAATAACCTGCCGGCTGATGGAGACGCACAACAGTGTCGTCATCAGCATCACGGATGAAGGCTTGGGCATTCCGCGTAAGGATATCGGTCATGTCTTTGACCGATTCTATCGGGTGGACAAGGCGCGCGCCCGTTCGATGGGCGGCACCGGACTTGGATTGGCCATTTCCAAAGAGGTCGTCCAATTGCACGGCGGGAAAATCTGGGTGACCAGTGTGGAAAATAAAGGGTCGACGTTCTTTATTTCCCTGCCTTACATTCCGATGGACGAGGAGGATGAATGGGGATGAGAAAAAAAGAATCACCGATACTGAGCGCACTGCTGTATACATTGGTCGCAATCAGTCTGTTCCTGACAGTAAGGATCCTTTCCACTCCGAGTACGATTGGTTTGGGCCAGAATTCGACGACATCCGTCTCCGCAAATCTGACCAACACGAAAAAAATAGAGGATGTCTTTGCGCCGATAAGGATGATTGTCCATACGGATAAGCGTATTTATTTGACGCAAATGCCGGAAATTATGCAAAACGTAAATGACCTGTTCGGGGAGAGCGTCCTTGACGGAATCGAAGGGGTCTCCACCTATACGCAGGAGGAATATGATGCGCTTATTCTGGCGCCTACCCAACTGGAGATCCGTTTTGCCGAGGCGGTTCCGCTGGAGTTGCTTTCGCGTTACTTCATGAATCTTCAGCAGGACTACTTTGATGCGAGCATCGATCGGATCATCTTCAACTCAAAGGAAGAAGATCCCGTCTACCTGTTGAACGACGAGACGAAGCAAGTTTTCACCGCAGTGCGGCCGGTCAATCTGCTGCAGCCGCTGGTGGACCTTTATGAAGGTAAAAAGGAAGCCTATATGGAAGTGGAATCATACGAATCCGAAGCCGCCATCTCTTACCTTCCGACAGAGGCAATCACGGTCCAAAAATTGGTCTATCTGGTGGAAAAGCCATCGAACAGCTATTTCATCGATCTGCTTTTCGATGATACAACTGACCTGAAAGATAACGGAAGCGATGAATTCGTGAGCTACAGTGACAACATCTCCGAATTGAGCATCCATAAGGAAACAGGCCTGTTGAGCTATTACCGGAACATCCTCGATGCCGAGAACGTGGCTGATTATCGCCTGATCCGCGATAGTTTCCATGAAATCAAAATGTTGGACAATTGGACGAATCCTTTTTATTTCTATGGGTTTGATGAGGGGACGGATAATGTTTACTACCGCAGATATGTGAACGGCTATCCAGTATTCGGGGAAGTCGATTACGGTTTGACGCGAATCCACATGTCCGGATCAGCCATGACGGAACTGCAATTCCTGACGCAAGTCATTCAGACGCCGTTGACGGATCGCCAAGAGGATGTCACCCTGTTGAGCGGAAGAGACCTTTTGGATGCGCTGAATGCGGGTGGATACGACAGTCGGCAAGTTCAGATGATTGCATTAGGGTATGATTGGACTTTTAGTGAAGAGTCCAACCGTCTCGTCAATTTGACGCCGAAATGGTTCATCAAGATCGACGGCGTCTGGAAGTCGGTGGACCGTTTGATCGGCGGAACGGAAACGGGGGGTGATGAAAATGGATTTTAGACGCATCAAAATCATTTTTATCCTCACTTTCGCAGCCTTGAACGTCTATTTGCTCAACGTGCTGTTGGAAAAGAACGCCACGACATTGAGCTTCGGAAGCGAGAGCACTACACTGAACATCGAAGAGGCAATGAAATCGGATGACATCATATTTCCGACTTTATCGACCGATCAGGAGAAAATTCCTTTATTGAAGACGGACAAAGGCAGCTCGCTTGAGGCCGATCAATCAAAACTGGTGGATCAGACGACTGTTTTTGAGGATGGGAAATTGTTCAGCACCTTGTCGGAGCCGATTCCGCTTGACGTTGATGCGGAAGATTTGACGATTGTGGACAGAACGCCGATCACTGATTTTATATTGAAAGGCAATGTACTCCACGGAGCTGAATATTCCTTCCTTACGTATTTGCCGCTCAGGAGACAACTTGTGTATGCCCAAGTCGCGAACACCATTCTGATCGGCGACAGTACGGGCAGCATCACTTTCAACTTGAATCCTGATCATGAAGTCATTTCCTATGAACAGACTTATGCGGGGGCGGCAGAAGTGCAAGGCAATAGCCGGACTGTGATTTCACAGAAACGGGCGGTCGAAGCCTTGTACCTCAACAACCAGATTCCGGCGAATTCCACGTTGAGGACCGTAAAATTGACGTATTACCGCACGTTGAGTCTGTCCGATATGGATATCTATAGCCCGATGTGGTACATCGAGATCGAAATAGAAAACGCGCCTTTGGAAATAAGGCGAGTGGACGCATTGACAGGCAGTATCATCACGACGCCTACCGTTACTTCTCCGTCAGCCGAAGCGCAAATCAAGGCAAAGACAGCCAACAACAGCGCTTTGTTGCTGATGGAAGAGGACTCTTCGCAAACAGACCACGAACTTGATTGAAGCGGAAATTATTTTATGGACCAACACAAAAAAGGAAGAATCTCAAAATGGGGTTCTTCCTTTTTTTACGGTCCCAGTTTTGTTAAAATGGGGGTATCAGAAGCGACAAGCTTGATGGAGGGTATCGGAAGGGGAAGGTAACGATGAAACGGATAGGCTCGATTATGCTGTTCATGTTCTTTTTTTTGATCGGATTTGGACAGAAGGAAGTACAGGCCCGTTCCTATGAGATTACGAATTACGATGTGTTGGTCGAAATACAGCGGGATGGCAGCGCTTTTTTCACCGAGAGCATCACTTACGATTTCGAAGGGGAATTCAATGGCGTGCTGTATGAGTTGGATATTTCGGAGGTAGCGGATCCGACAGATGTCAAAGTGTCGATGCAAGGCTATCTTTCGGAAAATCCTTTCCCGTTCGCTTTGAGCGACACGGAGGAATCGGGGACGTTTAAACTGGACAATACCGGTGATTATCTGAATTTCACCGTATACAACAAAATGACGGACGAGATCCAGACGGTCATCTATCAATACCGCATTCCCGAAATCATCACGAACTACAACGATATCGCTGAATTGAACCGCAAAGTCATCGGTTCCTCCTGGGAGGATCCGTTGAACGATGTCGACATCACCGTTCTTTTGCCGGAAGCGACCGGCGAAGAGGAGTTGCGCGCTTGGGGCCACGGTGGCGATGAGAACAGCACAGTGACATTGCAGGACAACCAAAAAGTCCTGCTGTACGTCCCGCAGAATCCGGCCAACCAGTTTGTGGAGGCCCATGTGATTTTCCCGACCCGCATCACCGCAGACAATCCGAACGTGGTGAACGAAGACAAATTCGATGAAATATTAGCGCAGGAGGCTGCGCTGGCTGAAGAAAAAGAGCGCAATACGCTGCTTTTCGGAATCCTCAGTGCTGTGTTGGGGGTGGTTGCGCCGATTCTGCCGATCCTGGCATTCTTGTGGGTAAGGAGAGCCAGGAAAAAGGAAATCCCGCAGGAAATCCATTTGCCGGACCATATCTACGAATTGCCTGAGGACATGACACCGGCCGTCATGAATGGTGCGGTCTTCAGTGGCAGTGTACAGGCTGCCGACATTTCGGCGACCATCCTGGATCTGGTGCGGAAAGGCTATCTGACGATTTCGCCGGTGCAGATTCCCCGAAAAGGGATCTTCGGACGGGAAAAAGCGCCGGAAGACTCCTTCCGCCTGACGCAGATCAAGGACACGAAAAATGCGCCGCTCCTGAGCCACGAAAAACAGCTTTTGGACTGGTTCATCCATGATGTCGGGGATGGAGAAAGCGTCACACTCGATGACATCGAAAACATCGCCGACAATTCGGCTGAAGCGAAACGCTTCAATAAGAACCGGGAAACGTGGCAAGAGCGTGTGATGGATGTCGCCACACCGAAACGGAAAAACTATCGTTCCAAAGACAACACAAAAGCTGTCGCCTTTGCGGTCTTGGCTTTGGTCGCGAATGGTTTCCTGCTGTTCGCAATTGTGTTCTTCGGTATCATAAGCGGTACCTTCACCGCATGGGCGATCATCCTTGCAGTTTTGGCTGCGGCTCTCAGTTTCATCCAACTCATGGCAGTGACGGTCAAGCCGATCATGACAGCGGAGGGCGAGCGCACGAAGCAGGAATGGGCCGGCTTCCGCAACATGCTGAAGGACGTGGGTGATTTCCCGATGCGCGAAGTGGGATCGATCGCTTTATGGGATCATTTCCTGGTCTATGCCGTCTCTTTGGGCGTGGCCGACAAGGTCATGAAACAGATGCAGGTCGAGTTCCCTGTGAATGAGATCCAGGCTTCTGCTTTCGGCAGCTATTACTACATGAACAATGCCATCTTCCTGTCGTCGCTGAACAACAGCATCAACACAGGCGTAACCAAATCGATGCCGACTTCCTCGAACAGCAGTGGCTTCGGCGGCGGTTTTGGCGGCGGCTCATCGGGCGGTTCCGGTGGCGGTTCCGGCGGCGGGGCGTTCTGACAAGCGCCGTCCATACTTCCAAAAACATCCTATTCTGAAGCAGAGCAGGGTGTTTTTGTTTCAGATACGAAGTATTTCCAGCAGTCAATCTTTATTCAGCGACTAAAAAGAGATCGGAGTGAACCAGAGTGAAAGAAAAAGAATGGGATGAGTTGCGGGCGCTGCATCAGGAGATGCAGGCGCTCCGTCAGGTGGTTTATGAGGAAGGCAATGCCCTTTATGCGGAATGGGAGCCGCGCATTTCCCGGAATTCTTTCCGCCTGAGTGGAAAAAACCTTGCCTACTATCTCGCGTTGCGCCGCAGGGATATCCGGTCGTTGCAGAGCCGTCTGTCGAAATGGGGATTATCCTCCTTGGGAAGGACGGAATCGAAAGTCCTCCAACAGTTGGATGCAATCGTCCGCAACTTGGCGCTGATGTCCGGGGAAATCAAGCAGCTGTCTGACTATCCTCAGACGACCGAAAAGTTCCCGGGACGTAAAAAACTGGCGATCGAGACGAAAGCTTTGTTGGGCGACCCACCGAAGCACCGGACGACCCGCATCATGGTCACCCTTCCGGAACAGGCGGCAACCGACAAAGACTTCCTTGTCCGACTGTTGGAGCGCGGCATGGATATCGCCCGCATCAATTGCGCCCATGACGACAGTGCCGTTTGGCTGAAGATGATTGAAAACCTGAAGCTTGCCCAAAAAACTGCCGGCAAGAGTTGCCGTATCTATTTTGATATCGCAGGTCCGAAGATTCGGGTGGATGCCGTCAGCAGTGAAAAGGAGAAGCCGCGCCTCAAGGTTGGGGACTTGTTCTTCCTGACGGCGGATGCTGCCTATAAAGACCTGAAGCACTATCCGATCATTGTGTTCAGCGAAAGCCTGAATCTCTTTGATGAGCTGAAGGTCGACAGTCCGGTCATTTTGGATGATGGCGTCCTGGAAGGCCGTGTTGTGGAGCAAAAACCGCAAGGCGTCGTCGTGCAGGTAGGGAAGACTGCAAAAGCTAAAGGGATCAGAATAAAGCCGCAGAAAGGGCTCAATTTCCCGGAGTCGACCTTTAGGATGCCGATCTTGACCGAAAAAGATCGGGAAGACTTGCTTGTTGCAGTGGAAGAAGCCGATATATTGGGTTTCTCCTTTGTCCGCGGCAGCAAGGACATCGCTGCTATCCAGAAAACTTTGGCGGAGCAGGTCGGAAGCGAAGCGGCTCTGGCCATTCCGCTTGTGATCAAGATCGAAACGGTGGAAGCCGTTAATCACCTACCGGAATTGATTGTTGCCGCAGCCAGCAAAAACCCTTTGGCGATCATGATTGCCCGCGGAGACTTGGCTGCCGAGGCCGGGTTCCTGAGGCTTTCGGAACTGCAGGAGGAAATACTCTGGATCTGCGAGGCTGCCCACATCCCAGTCATCTGGAGCACGCAGGTACTCGAGAACATGGTGAAGAACGGCGTGCCGACGCGGGCTGAGATGTCGGATGCGACGATGGCCGGGCAGGCGGAATGTGTCATGCTGAACAAGGGCGATTTCGTGGAAGAGGGGATCGCCTTGCTGGATGCGATTCTGGTGCAGAGCCAACAGAATCGGTCGAAGAAGACCGCCCAACTGCGCGCACTCAAAATCGCCAAGAAAGCCTGGCGCAAAACCAAGAATTAAGTGAGGATGCATCATGCATTCTCGCTTTTTTTGACTACAGGGGCCAAATTGTTGAATGTTCCTCAGGTATTCGACAATTCAATCCGAAAATACGTCAAATTGTCGAAAGTTTCTCGACATTCGACTATCTCGGCTCAAACGGGTACCAAATTGTCGAATCTGCCGCACCTATCCGACAAATTTAGCACCGCTTCCCCTCGACTCCTGTTTGTCAATGTCCTTAAATTAAGAATGTTCCCCATGCAGCGCCAGAAGATTAACTTTTCTTAACACTGAGAAAAATTACTGGCATTTTCCAAAAAATAAGTTAAACTTATGGATGTATTGGAGGCGCTAAGTGTGATTGAAACAATAGAAAAAGAGGGCATGCATGTCAGCTACCTGGCGAGCGGCAGTTCCGGCAACTGCACCTATATCGAGACACCCAAACGGAAAATATTGGTGGACTGCGGGCTGAGCGGCAAGAAAATCGCCGGATTGATGGAAAAAATCGACCGCAACCTTGCGGATGTGGACACGATCCTCGTCACGCATGAACACCGCGATCATGTGCACGGCTTGGGCGTCCTGGCGCGCAAGTACCATATGGATCTTTACGCGAATGAGGCGACCTGGAAGGCGATGGACCACATCATCGGCAACGTTAAGACCGAACAAAAGCACATCTTCGAAATGGGCCAGGTGCTGACTTTGGGTGATGTCGATATCCAAAGTTTTGGCGTTTCCCATGATGCGGCCGAGCCGCAGTTCTACTCTTTCCATCATGAAGGCAAGCAGATGGTCATGTTGACCGATACCGGCTATGTCAGCGATCGTTTGCGCGGTTTGTTGAGTGATGCGGATGCTTATCTCATCGAAAGCAATCATGATCTGGAATTGCTGCGCATGGGCGGATACCCTTGGTCACTGAAACAGCGCATTTTGGGGGATGAAGGTCATTTGTCCAATGAGGATGGGGCTGCTGCCGTCGCCGAAATGCTGGGAGACCGGACGAAGCGCATCTATCTGGGTCATTTGAGCAAAGACAACAACATCAAGACGTTGGCGCACCATACTGCCGAAAGCGTCCTTATGCAAAAAGGCATGGGCGTCAATGAAGATTTTTTTGTATATGATACTGATCCGGACGAGCCGACTGAACTTTTCAGAGTATAGTCGACAGATGGGATTGCAAACGCAAGAGGGGCGGATCGAGTGATTCCGCTCCTTTTTGCATGTGCGGATATGATACAATAGTCTCACTGAGGAGCGATTTTCCGAAATATTCTCGCACTATCTTCATACTTTATTCAAAATAAGGCATTATACTGATCCTGTAGAACGATAAGGAGGAATTTCATCATGGACAGGAACGAAGAAAACAAAAATAATCCGCTTGATCAAGAAAAAGCATACAATGAAACGGAAACTGAATTTGAATCGACTGCCACTGACGCTCCATCTGCTGATCACATGCAAGAAGACTTATCCAAAGAAACAGAAATAGAAGCAGAAATAGAGGCAGAATACACCGAGGTCGAAGAAACGGCCAGCGAAGACGAGCCGATTGTGGAACCAGCCGCAAGCACAAGCACAAGGACGACGATGAACAAAGAGGAGCGTGCGCGCGTATACAACAGCGTCAGTGAAACCGAAGAAGCCACGAGACGTCCGAAAGACCGCAAAAATTCACCAATCAGGAACGGCATCGTCGGCGGATTGATCGGCGGCGGAATGGTCGCACTGATCGGAGCCGGCTTGCTTTTCGGATCGGGTATCCTCGGCAACGGATCCGGAACCGGCGATGCCGGAAACAATTCTGTCAACGAAACTGTGACCGATCTCGCCGTCAATGTGACGACCGACACGACCGCCGCTGTGGAAAAGGTGCAGGATGCGGTCGTTTCCATCATCAATATGCAAGCAGGCAACACAAATATGTTCGGCTTCGATCTGCCGCAGAACTCTTCCGACACCACCAACGGGAAGCTGGAGACATCGAGCGAGGGCAGCGGCGTCATCTATAAAATCGAAGATGACCTAGCTTATATCGTTACAAACAATCACGTCATCGACGGGGCAGATGAGCTGGAAATATTGATGAAGGACGGTACAAAAGAAGTAGCGTCCGTTGTCGGCAGCGATATCTGGACCGACTTGGCCGTCCTGACGATACCGTCAGAGAATATCACTGCCGTGGCATCCTTCGGCGATTCCGATGCTGTCAATGTGGGTGAACCGGCTATCGCAATCGGTTCTCCGCTTGGGACCGAGTTCGCGACTTCGGTCACGCAAGGCATCATTTCAGCCAAAAATCGTTCCGTCTCGACGGATGTGGACAGCGACGGAATCGTTGATTGGGATGTGACGGCACTGCAGACGGATGCGGCGATCAATCCGGGGAATTCCGGCGGCGCTCTGATCAATATCGCCGGCCAAGTCATCGGCATCAACTCGATGAAGATATCCGATTCAAACGTTGAGGGTATGGGCTTCGCAATCCCTAGCAACGACGTCCTGACCATCATCAACGAATTGGAACAAAACGGCGAAATCATCCGTCCGATCCTGGGCGTATCCATGCTGGATCTCTCCCAGATTTCCGCATCCCAACAAAGCTCCGTGCTCAAACTGCCTGAAGACGTGACGGAAGGTGTCGTCATCGCAGAAGTCCAAGCCTTGTCCGCAGCCGAATTGGGCGGATTGGAACAATACGACGTCATTACAGAAATGAACGGCGAAAGCGTAACAGGAATCGTCGACCTGCGCAAAATCCTGTATCCGTTGGAAGTGGGAACCGATGTGGAAATCTCCTATTACCGCGAAGGCACGCTGCAATCAACGACCGTAACCTTGACCGAAGGACAGACTTCAGCCGAATAAACTGAAATATCCAGGAATGTTGAACACCCCGTATGGCTCCTCTTGAAAGGAATCATGCGGGGTTTTTTTCGATGTAACCCTGAAAAAAGCTAGAAATCCACATGAATGTGGATAATTTCTGTGGAAAAAAAGTTTTTGTGTGTAAAACGCGTAAATGGTTATGGGAACAGTGCTTTCTGAAAAAATAAGTTGTCCACAGAAATCGGATAAGTCTGTGCATAAGGTTGGGTGTCCATGTGAAAAAAACTAGAATATCTTTGATTATAAAGGGTTTTTTTAGGTTTTGATTGCTCAATATGACATGTGTATAACTATGTGGTAAAGACAAGGATTCATTTTGAGGTCAATCAAGATGATGTGCCTGAAAATAATACTACCACTAGATAACGGGGGAACGTGTGTACATGTGCATAACTTTTGTGGATAAGGTGTGATTTGAATGTGTGAAGTGGGCATAACCGATGCCGTAATCCAGAATCTGGGCCCCGATATCCGATTCCCGAGCGTCAAACCAAAAAAAGCAGCACCCCGAAACCGGGATGCTGCAGTAAATCAAGATAATTGGTTCAAATAGTCGAAACGTTCAAAAACATCCGATTCGGTGATACCCACAAGCACGATGTCTTTGTCCACAACATAATCTGCCGCGAACGACACATCCAAGCGTTCGCCACGCTGTTTGCGCAATCCGATGATGTTTATATCGTATTTGTTGCGCAAATCCAATTGCCCCAATGTCTTGCCGACCCATTTCACAGGCGGATAGAATTCGATGATGGAAGTCTGATCATCCAGATTCACCACATCCTCAATGTTGGTGCGCAAAATATTTTTGGCGACGCGCATGCCCGTCTCTTTTTCAGGAAGGATAACCGTGTCTGCACCGATCGCTTCCAGAACTTCACGGTAATTTTTATTTTTTGCTTTCGCGATGATGTGTTTGATGCCCAATTTTTTGCAGTTCATGACGGCCAATACGCTGGCCTCCAATACTGTACCGGTAGCAATGACGACCACATCGCAGTCAGCGAGCCCGATCGACTCCAATAAGGCCAAATCGGTTACGTCCCCGATGATTCCTTTCGTGATGAAAGGCTCCAATCGATTGACGTTCTCCGGATCCTTATCGACTACGATAACATCCGAGTCGAACTCGCTCAAAGTTTTTGCGATTGTCGATCCGAAAATACCAAGTCCCAAAATACCAACTAATTTACTCATTTGTAAATACGCTCCTATTCTTTTATCCTATCAGGATAGTTCCTTTAGAATATTCAACTTCATGAACTTTTTGTGTGCGTCTTGTCAGACTATCAAGCATCGTAACCGGTCCGATGCGTCCCGCAAACATCATCACCATGATGACAGCTTGGCTCATACGCCCTAAAGTAGGTGTCAGGTTCGCGCTGACGCCAACGGTTGCGAGTGACGAAATGGCTTCAAACAGAATATAAATGAAGTCCACTTCCGGATTCAGGATACTCAACAGGCTGGTGCCGATAATCAGACTTCCAAGGAAAGTCATAAAAATAACAAATGCCTGGCGGACTTGCTGTCTGCTGATGGTGTGGTTTACGATATTGACATTGCTCTGTCCGCGCAACTCATTGTAAAGCGTCAGAAAGACGATCGCAAAAGTGGTCGTTTTCAATCCGCCGGCCGTACCACCAGGAGAGCCTCCTATGAACATTGTAAAGACAAACCAAAACAGTGTGAACGGATAGACGGTCGTAAAGTCGACGGTGGAAAATCCAGCAGTCCGCATGGTGATGGTCTGGAAGTAACCAGTCATCAGTTTTTGCGGGAAAGTGAATGTTCCGATTGATGTATTATTATTGTATTCTGCAGCCACAAAGAACACGGTACCGACAAGAATCAAAATGAATGATACCGAAAGGGCTAAACGGCTGTGCAGAGACAAGCTGCGGAAGAAAATTTTCGGGCTTGGTCTGCATTTCTTGCTGAAGTAACATTTGATATTTTTGGATACATCGAACCATACGGAAAAACCGATTCCTCCCAGAAGGATCAAGGTAGTGATGACAAAATTGATCCAAGGATCATGGACATAGTCAACCAGGCCGACATTGCCCAGTGGATCAAAGCCAGCATTACAGAATGCGGAAATAGCCAAGAAAAGGGAAGTGAACAGGCCCATTCCCCAGCCCATATCCGGAACAAACCGGAAGGACAACAGGATGAAACCGAGGCCTTCAAAAACTGCTGTATACTTCAAAATATCTGATAAATATTCTCTGAATCCTCTTGCATCTCCACGGTTGATGCCTTCTTGAACAGCCAAGCGATTGCGCAGGCCGATCCGACCCCTCAAACGCGTTAGGATGGAGGCGATCAAGGTCATCAACCCCAAGCCCCCGATTTGCATCAGGATGATCCCCACGACTTGGCCAAACAATGTATAGGAATCATGCACAGATTCAGTGAACAGTCCTGTCACGCAGACCATGGAGATGGCCGTAAATAAATTATCGAAATACGTAGCTTCCGAAGTAGGCAGTTGGCTGATCGGCAATGAAAGTATCAGCGATCCTACAAAGATGACAAAAGCAAAGCTCGTGGCAATCTTTTGTGAAGCAGTCCAACTCGAAAATGTCTTTAACACAATGGTTCAAATTCTCCTCTCAAATAGCATGCGAATAGGATTTGTTCCTTCATTATAATGCTACCGCATGATAAAGCAACTCAAAAGCATAAGGATATCTTAAATCATTTACCGAAAAAAGCAACTGGTTTTCATGCCTTTTTCAGACAAATAGTGTTCTTTTCTACATATTATAATAAGAGTGTACAAACAGGTTGGTTAATAATAAGATAAAACGAAAATTACCTACATATTTTGTCAACAATCCGCCAAAGAAAAAGACGGTTGCGAAATCGACCTTGTTCCCATAGGATAGTAGATGAGAACAAAAAGGAGCGAAAAGCAATGAACATAAAAATCATTACGGTCGGAAAACTGAAGGAGAAATATCTGAAGGAGGGCATCGCCGAATACACGAAGCGGCTCGGCAGCTACTGCAAGCTGCAGATCATCGAAGTCGGGGATGAAAAAGCGCCCGAAAACCTGAGCGATAAAGAGATGGAAATGATCAAGGACAAAGAGGGCGAAAAGATCCTCTCCAAAATCCCGGAACAGAGCTACGTCTTCGCGATGGCGATCCAGGGCAAACAGTACGATTCGGTGGAATTCGCCAACGAAATCGACAAACTCGGCACCTCCGGCAAAAGCGACATCGTCTTCATCATCGGCGGCTCGCTCGGCCTCAGCCAAGCCGTCCTGTCCCGCGCCAACCAACACATCTCCTTCGGCAAACTGACCTACCCGCACCAACTCATGCGCCTCGTGCTCGTCGAACAGATCTACAGAGCGTTCCGGATTATCCATGGGCATGCTTATCATAAATGAGAGAGTGTGATGATTCGCGTTCAGAAGGTGAGCACTAAGAGGATAATCCCTAAACGGCCTGTTCTTGGCCGTGTGGGATTGTCAGCTTAGGCGGAACATTCTGCGAATCAGAACACGTTTGAGAGGTCATTTTTTGGTAAATGTCGTTGGGACGACATTGTTGAGCTGATTCATAAAAACGTTCGGAGATGTGGTTACTTTTGATAAGGGAAGAAAAAGTGACTAAAAAAATTCTACATGACGTTTGATCAGCTAGTTATTGATCATCTGAATGAATTTATGTAATTAGGGCGAACAGCAGAATTAAATGCTGTTCGCTCTTTTATTTTGCCCAAAATACTAAAAATTACCGTATAAATATTTAATTAAAAAATGATTAAATAAAGATAGAAAAATTGCATGATGGTTGCTATAATTGAGATGTGCAAATCAAAATAATGCTATTAAATTGGAATATGGAAAATGATTGAGAAATTTCCTGATGTCGATTAGTAATGTGATAACTGTGGCAACTATCTATACTAAATGATCAAGATAGGTTTGATAATCTCGAATATATTTGGAATTGTCCCAAATGTGGATTTAAAAATAGTATTTCCAAAGATAATGTTCATTGGGAGAATTAAGAAGACTAAGATTAATTATGTCTATAACCCAGATTCCCGGTGAAGTTGTAACTAGATCAGCAAAACTGTTGTAAAAACTGAATTTCAACATAGTTATGTGTTCGCGGTAATCTAGGTAAAGTATCTGAGTTCAACCTTCCTATATGATACCGCAGCTATTCTGTATTTCCTTCAAAAAATATTGGAGTATTATCGCAAAGGGGGAAATCACCCTGCGAAGTTCACCCAAGCGTTCTTATGAGGCTGACATTAGTCTTTTCTTCATCTGTGGAACCAAATTAAAACCAGATGTATATCAAAAGAAACCATTTCTGAAATTGATGTCGGTAATCAGGGAAGGGAGAAATGTTATTTCTAAATACAATATCATTTCAAATATCAAATAAATGTAAACCACCTTAATGTGATGTGCGAGAATAAGATATTCATATTGGAATAAGAAAGTGGATGAGTAAAATTGGCTATTATAGATGTTGTAAAATTTAATGGTATTCCTAATCGGGATTGGTTGGTATACCGTTATCCAGGGAATAATTTCAATAATGGAACACAACTGATTGTAGGTGAAGGCCAAATTGCAGTATTTGTTAGGGGTGGAAAAGCGTTAGATTATTTTTCACCAGGAACGTATACTCTGGAAACTAATAACATTCCGTTGCTAAATACAGTAATAAATATTCCTTACGGGGGAAGAACCCCTTTTAGTGCTGAAATATTTTTTATAAACAATACATCAAAAATGGATGTTCTGTGGGGTACTACTGACCCAATTAGCTTGATTGATCCCAAATATAGAGTTTTATTGAGAGTGCGTACTTTTGGACAATTTGCCATTAGAATTACTGATTATAGAGTATTCATGACCCAACTAATAGGGGCTTTAGGGAATAGCCAAGTTATAAAATATGATCTCGTTATTAAATTTTTCAAAGGGGTCGTTGTAACAAAAGTTAAAACAATAATTGCTAAACTAATAATCGACCAGCAAACTTCTGTACTCGAAATAGCTCCTTATTTAGAGGACATTTCAACAAAGGTGAAAGAACAACTGTACGAAGAGTTTGAAAGGTTTGGAATCGAAATCGTCAATTTTTTCATCTCTTCAATTAATTTCCCAGATGAAGATTTTCACGTAATCAATAATATACTTGGAGAAAAAGCTGCTTTTGATATTATTGGCGAGGATCATTATACAATTCAACGAACTTTTGATGTAATGCAGACGGCAGCTGGAAATGAAGGGGGGAATCTTACAACAGCGGGCATTGGATTAGGCCTTGGCGCTGGAGCAGGAATTGCCGTAGGAAATAATTTTACAAATGTTGCAAGTGACGCGATAAACACGTCAGCAAACAGTAAAACATGCCAAACGTGTGGATCTTTAAATACGAAAGATGTGAAATTTTGCTCTAGTTGTGGAGAAAATCTTGTAACAAAGAAAAAGGAATGTTTCTCGTGTAAAGCTTTTGTCGATGATAATGTGAAATTTTGCCCCAATTGTGGTAGATCATTACAAAAAAAAATATGTCCAAACTGTCATCATGAGAATATGCCAGGAGTGAAGTTCTGTTGCCAATGTGGGACTAAATTGGAGGGGTAATCATGGACAAAGAGAGAATATCACCTATTTTTAATTTGATGCTGGTAGGATGCTTAATATTTGATTTTGCCTTAATCTTGGCCTTTTTAAAAATTTTTGGTTTGTTTTTCATCCTAAGCTTTTCAAAGTCGCTTTGTGCGATGTTAGTCTTACTGTTGGGACTGGTAGCATCCAATGTGGCGGTGGTGGCTCCGAATATACAGTCTAAAAATGTAAATTTACCTTTCTCAAATGCTATTTCGGTTTTACTTATTCTATATGCCTGTATAGCAAATGCGGCTTCTGTTTTTCTGTTGACGGGAAGCATTGTCAGGTATATCGTTTGGCAACTAATAGTTTTGGCTATTTTTCTCATTTTGTTATCTGTCACCATGGCATATTTAAAGAGGGGAATAACTGAGGTTGCCAATGTTGAAAAAGAGCAAATGCAGGTGGAAATTTTAAAACTGCAGGTTTTGAGAATCGACAACTTGTTTACTGAAAAAATGGGAGACCCAAATATTTTATCAGTTCTTCCGTTGTTTACATCTTTGAGAGAACGTGCATTAGCTTCTACACCTTTTGGGAGAATAGTTGGAAATAATGAGGTTGCAGAAATAGAGGAACAAGTTATGAAAAATTTTTTAGAACTTGAAGATATGCTTAGTGGAGATTTTGCTGACAATAGGTTGATTGAAGTACGAAATTTACTTGAAGAGACAAAACGATTGATTATTAATAGGGAAGCTTTGAATATAAAATAATTTTAGGGAGTGTTTATGATGGTAGAAAAAAAATGTGAATCTTGTGGTGCACCAATTGATGTAAATGCAATAGAATGTAAATATTGTGGGATGGCAGTAGAAGCGCAATCTAATCTGAATCAGTCTGCTCAGTATCAACAACAAACGAATAGTACTACTTATAGTTCAAACTATGCCTATCTTAAGCCGTATTATCAAGAACAATTTCAAAAAATGGATGCTGACATTACCTATAAAGGAAAATGGAATTGGGCGGCGTTCTTTTTTGGTCTTTTTTGGGGTTTCTCAAAAGGTCTATGGGCATTAGCTTTAATCAATGTTGTTGTAGTACTATTATTTATTGATTCAAATATTAATTTTGGTTTGGGATTTTCATTGGTTTGGGGATTTATGGGCAATAATTTATACTATCATTTAAAGAAAAATAATAAGCAATTTGGTCAGCGATAAAATGAAATGCATAACAGAATAAATAAAAAGGTCACGTAGATTACCACCATTCCTGGAAAAGACGTAACTAAGTCGAGTAAAAATTTGATACCATTGTGTATTCGGTTAGTTACACATAAAACGCATAACTAGGAGAATCAGCCCTTGAAATACTGTTCAATCGTTGATTTGATGGGTTTTTCGTTTATTCCTAGTTATGTGTTTCCAAGTATCTAGGATGAACGATATGTTTAAAAAACATTGAAACCATAGGTAGGGAGTATCACATGGAATGTAAACATTTTTTCGGACAAAATTATAAGGTGTTAAAGCTGTTTTTACTTCTACACACTTTCATATCCAATTTGATAACTATTTTAATGTTATAAAGTTGCGTTTTTCCGAAGGATGGATCGTTAAGTTTTTTTCATAATGACTACCAAGACAGCGGGTATGTGAATTATCATTGTGAAACAACCTAAATAGGGAGTGAACTCAAATGAAAAATTTTCCAAAGTTAATTGCAAAAGTTGTTTTAGTCTTCGGTCTATTTGCAATGTTCGGCTGTTCAAAAAATGAATCCTCGAATTTAGCATCAAGTGAAGTTATATTTTGTGAGGATGTAGACAATGACCTCAATCCAATAAATAGTGCAACCACTTTTTCGGCAGGGCAATTTTATGTAAAGTTGCAAACTCCATCTGCATTTGATACTAGGGAAATCAACGTAACTATTTATAGTAAAAATGGTTCTAGTGAAAGTATAATTGAAAGTAGTGATCAACAAGTAAATCAAGAGTGGAATCAGGTTGCAATGCCTATAACTTTAACCGATTCAGGGGAATATAAAGTTACATTTTCAAGGACATCTGATTCTGTAATAATAGGAGAAGGTGAAGTTACAATTAAATAGTAATTAATCGCATGAACGAATTCATGAAATAAGAGCCAACAGCAGAATTAAAATGCTGTTGGTTCTTTTTCTTTCGTCTTTCCTAACCACTTGAAGTTTGATATTTTCTAGATACAGAAAATATTGTAATCTTGTATTAAGAAATCGTTCTTTTTGAATTAAATTATGTCATAATATAGGTATCGGAAGTCGAAAGATGGAGAGGGGTTATAAGAAATGAATTTTTGTCCAGAATGCGGTAACAAATTGAATGACGGTGCGAGATTTTGTCAGGAATGTGGTTTTAAAATTGAGTATGGTAATACTGGCAATTTTCGTGGACATGCTAACAATCTAACTTCGGAAGAATATATTCAAAAGACACTCTATCAATCTAATGAAAAGGGCATTGACATTTCTCCATTTAAGGATGAAAAAAAATTAGTTTCAGCAGCCAATGCAATCGCAAAAGATGTTAATCCTACAACGATAATTGGGACAATAGATACCTCCCTACTTTCTAATGGTAAAACAGGTGCGGTATTTACAGGAACGCACTTGTATATGAAAGAAAGCTTTGGGCAATCCCGCATTATTCCTTTTGAAGGAATGACTGCCATAAAATTTAAACTGGATAGAACAATAGACGAGAAAAATAAAGTGAAAGAGACTAAAGTTCTGAAAGTTTTTTATGAAAATAATAACGAAATTGAAGTGACATCGGACGAGTTCAGTGATGTCTTACCTTTAGAATTAATCTCAAAAATTTTGGAAGGAATTTGTACCGAAGTAGAAAAAGTTGAATCGAAAAATCAAATATATAAACTAGAAAGTCTCGACCCGAAAATTATTTCTTTGTATTTTAGGATTATTATCGCTTATTTAAGGCTCGACGATAACGTCGTGGATACAGCAGAATATAAAGAATTAGTTACGTTAATGACTAAAGTTAAGGTATCTAAACAAATAGCGGACACAATTAGAAGCTATCGTTTCTCTGAAAAAACTGAAGATATTGATACGTTGATATTAGACTTAAAAGTTGAATTAGAGAAAGCTCAAATCTCCCATCCGGTGGTTTTTCAAGCGCTGTGTATGGATATAGTATCAATGAATAAAGAAGTGTTAACTGATTGGGAATCATCGGATTCCATTAAATTGATTATTGAAAAATTAAATGTAAGCGAAAAGTTAGTTGAATATAAAGTGAGAGAGATTCAGCAATTTGAAAGAATATACACTGAAAAAGTAGATGACAATACTATCAAGAATATGGCTACCGAGTTGGGTGCTTTAGCTACTGGAGCAGGAATTTCGATGGGGGCATTAGCCATTACTGGTGCAGTAACAGGGTTTGGAGCAAGCCTTACAGGAGGTCTGATGTCTCTCGCTTTTGCTTCTGGTGGTGCTTTATTCGGTGCAGCTGCAGTAGCTGCTAGTGCATATGGGGCTTATAGGGGTGTAAAATACTTTGCAGGCACTGATGAGTTGGAGAAATATAGCATTAAACAAAAAGCGTTGTCTGATAAAATTACTAGTCTTAAGGCTGCAAACACATTTATCCTTGATGATTTTAATTATCTAATGAACACTATTAATGAACTAACGATAAAAATAATGAAGCATCAGCAATTAAATAAATCAATCGTTAGTAAAAGTGGAGAGTTAATAAAAGAAAAAAATAATTACATTGAAGAATTAACCAATCAACTACAAGGATTTGTATCTAGAGGACAAAGTGTCGCAGAATCCGGCCAGATAATCGAAAAAGACCAAGAACGAATGGAACTTGAACAATGTTTAACTACCTTGCCAGAAGAACTAGATTTAGATAAATTCAATGAGTTAATAGTCTCAAATCTCCACAAAGTAGATTATGCTGAATTGATTCATATGACGTATCTTGATGATGGCGAAGGTAAGCTTATACTGGACAAAAACCAAGATTTAGAACAATTACAAAAAGTTTCCATGGTTTTAGTAAGTATCAAATACTTTGAAACGGGTTCATCTAGCTTGGCCCAAGGTAAAGTACTAGCTAAAAAAGGGTTTAATTCAATTAAATCTTTATTTAATGAGGCGTGATGAAATGGTTAAATCACACAGAAAAGATTCTATTAATGCTATGAAAAATGCTGCCGAAATATTAGCTGTAGATAGTGAAATAATATCTATGGAGATAAATAAAATTGAACAGGCCAAGTATAATTTAAATCAACTAAATAATTTGTTGGATGACTCGATAGATGATGAAATAGATTTTCTTGAACAGCTTGAAAATAGTCTCAAAAATCCTGGCGATTTCAACAACTCGCTCTTGCTTGAAAAACTGGAAATAATTGGGAGTAGGCAAATTCCGAATTTAGAAGGTATCACGCTAATTGACTCGATGGAAATATCTTATGATTGGAAAGAAGCAGTAAGGCTAAATCAGGAGTATGCGAAAGCTTACCAGATTGATTTGAAGCACCCGTTTATTGCGATGTTCTCCAGTATTGAGTTGGTGGAAATTTCTAAACAAGTCGTAGAGGAATTTGAACTATTGGAACTGGACAAATTGGATTATGCATTTGCAGCTTCTGCCGGTTTAATTGCTGGTTTTATAGATGCTATTTTTGTAGGATCTATAAAGAGTCGTGCAGATGCAACTGGCCTTCAGAAAAGTGTAGATAAGGCTTTCGATAAGATTGTAGAGCTATATGGAAAGCACGAAAGAATTGCAGAATTAACAAATCAGCAAAAGAAAGCTAAGACTGATAGTAGTAAACAAAATATACAGAATAGTATAGATAAAGTTAAGGCAGGCATAGTTTCGGCTAGTAAAAACGGTGAAATAGTTGAACGTGAATGGACTAAACACGACAGTATTAAATGGCTAGAAAAATATAACAAGGTCGGGTACGATGCAGCCACTAATTTAAAAGATGGAAGTTTTCACATCCCAGGAATATCACCTGATAATCATCATTTATTATCGCTGGCACACGAGCCTAGCTTATTCGGATTATTGATTGGAATCGTTGATCAAATTACTGGTAAATCAACTTTTATAGGCAATGATGGGATGATACAAAGAATTGTAACGGATAATGTAAACAAGGAATTGTCAGGCAATATGGTAACTCAGATTACTCAAGCCTGTGAAAACTGGTTTGGTCATATTATGAGTGATATTGCTGGCAGTAGTGGTTCAAAAGGCAGAGGTAGTGGTTTGCCTGTACCAGGGTGGGCAGCACTGCAAAAACTGCAGTTTGGCCATATTAATTACAACGAGAGGCACTCAGATGTGACAATAGCAGAGCTATCTGAGCTCATGTTCAAAAAAGGTTATGATGTACGTTCTTTTTCAGCACAGCTTATTCCAGTACTGGTTTATGAAACACTCCTAAGATGTTATTGGTTTTATAAACAGCATTTTTACTACGGAAAAGACTTAAAAGAGAGTGTTCCCATAGCTAATAATCGGGAGTTGGCAAGATTATTGCTAATATCTGCGGGCTCATTTTCTACCGTAGATGTGACCCATGCGGCTATTAAAAGTATGCCAGGATCACCTCAGTTTATAGCAGAATTTATCATGACAGTTAACTTACCCGGGTTAGTAGATTTAGGATTTAGAAGTTTTCAAAATATTCGAAATGAAGTCTCCCATCGTAAACATGTGGAAAATATTTATGAGAATGATATTTTGATTGAATATAATAGAGTAATGAGTGATCCTAGTGTCCTTTAAATCATGAAATTTTTCTCATGATTTAAAATATGCCTGTAACCTTCAATCAAATTATTATCGACCGGTAGAATGAATTCATGTCATCCGAGCCAACAACATTTAATTCTGCTGTTGGCTCTTTTAATTTACCCAAAATACTAAAAATTACCATATAACCTAGTGTAGTGTAGCGTTGATAAATATGTAAGATGTTGAGTTTGAATCTGTTAGAGTCGCCATCGTTGTGGAGTATAATAAAAATAAACGGCGGTGGCTTAAAATGGGCAGAAACAAGAAGTACGTTATCTCATTGACAGATGATGAAGTACGCAGATTAAAAAGTGTTTTGCGTAAGAAAACGACTACTCGAACCCTAAAATGCAGATGCCAAATTTTATTAGACCTCGATGAAGCACATGGGAAAACACTTACCCATCAACAATGTGCCAAATCTATCGGTGTTTGTATCGCGACTGTGCACAATGTAATCAAGTACTATATTGACGGCGGTGTTGAAAATGTTCTAACAGTCGGTAGAAGTGTCAATTCTGATAATGCCCGTAGGAAAATCGATGGACGCGCGGAAGCAAAACTCATTGAAATGGCCTGCGGCCCAGCCCCAGAAGGTCGTTCCAGATGGACCCTTCGCCTTCTGGAAGAGAAAGCAAAAGTTGAACTTGAAATTCCCGTTGGCAAAGATGCCATCGGAAGAACCTTAAAAAAAACGAATTACGACCTCACAAGAAACAATATTGGTGCATCCCGTCAAAAGAAAACGCAGCATTCGTAGCGTGCATGGAAGATGTCCTCGACGTGTATGAGTTACCTTACGATCCTCAACACCCAGTCGTTTGTATGGACGAAAAACCCTATCAACTTTTGGGTGAATCAAGGGAACCTCTTCCTATGCGAAAAGGCAGTGACCAAAAAATTGATTCTGAATATGTGCGAGAAGGCACTTGTAGCATTTTTATCTTCACTGAACCACTGGGTGGAGTCCGACACGTGAACGTACGTAAGCAACGAACGTCAGTAGATTGGGCCGAGGAGATTCAATACCTTGTAGATATTGGTTATCCCAATGTTGAAAAAATCACTTTAATTCTGGATAATCTCAATACACATACACTCGCTTCACTCTACAGAGCATTCCCGCCTGAAGAGGCACGAAGGATAGCCCGCCGCTTAGAGATTCATTTCACGCCATTACATGGTAGTTGGTTGAATATTGCCGAAATAGAATTAAATGTTATGACCAGGCAATGTTTACATCGCAGAATTGATGATTTTGAAAAACTCCGTTCGGAGTTGGCTGCATGGGAGCGGGAACGGAATACCCGATCATCAAAAATCCGTTGGCATTTTACAAATAATCAAGCGCGAGAAAAGATGGCTTCGTTGTATCCGAAAATTGAAAAATCAAATATTTGATACTATTTGAGTTTGTCGATCTTTTCTCTAAATATCAACGCTACACTACACTAGATTCCCAAAAAATTATAACGTGGTCGGAGCCGCAACACCTAAGGTGTTATATAATTGCGACTGCTTCTTCGTAACCTCACCCACTCGCAATGCACTGCCTGGATTTTCAAATGCTTCAATGACATCCAATTCGTCCAGTAATTCCTGCATCGTATAATTTTTATACAGCTCTTTTTCGGACATCTGCTTTTTGATGTACGATAAATAGATCAATGCAATGAACTGCACGAATAATTTCCCTTCAAGCGAACTTTCTGATGAAACGGCTGTGCGCCGTAAATTCAGCCGCTCTTTAAGATTTCCAAAGGCTTTCTCAACGATGTCTTTGTTACGGTACAAATCTAAAGCGGCGATGGGATCCTTGATTTCATTGCTGATGAGGGCAAAGAATCCGTAGTCTTTTTCCGCTTGGGTAATGGCTTTTTGTTTGGGGGTTACCTTTGTCCCGCGTTTTGGCGTTGAAGTGATTTCGAAGTATTTAGCGTACTGCTTTTCGTGTTCCGCTTTGCGGTTCCCGGAAACTAGTTCTGCTTCGAGCCGATCAAGAAGCGCGTTGAAACGGTTCTCGTGCTCCAGTGCTTTTTCACCGCTAAAATAAAGATGCAGGTACATCCGCCGTTTCCCTTCAATCACATCACCTTTGTACGGCCGTTTCTGTGAATACTCCCAGTCTATCGTTGCAGTATGGCTGTAAAGTTGGTAGCTGGCATTGTAATTAGCGCGTGTGCGGATGTTATCTCGAACCTTATTCAGTTCTTCCTGCACGTATTTAAGGGATACTTTTGTGGCCATCAAAAATTTCAAATGATTTTGATACAAGGCATCGATATTTTCCTTGCTGTAAAACCCTCGGTCCATTACGAGTTTGACCTTGCTAAAACCAAGATTGCCTAGATCGGCAAGCAAGTGCTTCACTGTTTTGACATCGCTTATATTGCCTGCTAACTTGCGGTAGTAAAACGGCAATCCAGATTCTTCACCAAACAACAAAGCAAGATTGATCTGCGCAAGCGGATCGTGGTCCTTGTTGATACCGTATTTGACTTGCTTAAGGGCTTCTGAATAGGAGGAAACACTGGTAGTATCATAAGCCCAATATTCATTCTCCGTTCGTCGCTTAGCCTGTAGGCTGAAAAAACGATTTTTAGCTTCTTCCGTAACCGAGGCAAACAGATCGCTGCTTCTTTGTGAGGGAATACAGCTGCCGTAAGGATGGGAATGGGTACGATCCCACTTTGGAAAACGAAGCATCGTATTGCGGTCTTCCAAAATCAAGAAGTAGGCAATCGAGAGTATCTGCTTATAGCTTTCAGGAAAGCAAACTTTTAGATCGGCTGTAATACCAAGCAGTTTACCGATTTTGTCAAACAGATAGGTCGCACCGTAGAAGCTTCGTTTCATGACGGTTGATGGTATCGGCCCTTGCTTTGCAGGTGCTAATGCCGGCGGCATAGCCAACCGCTTAGAGGGAACCAGGTTCCCAGCTTCGTCCAGTTTTCCGATGCAGACACGCTTGCTGCGCGACTGTTTCTTTTCTTTATCCCAATAGTTTGTTGATTCGTAAACATAGGTAGTGCCGTTCTTCTTGTTGGTTACATATACTAAACTCATAAAATCACGCCTTTCCACGTTATAATTATAACGTGGAAAGTGTGAAAATTCAATAGGAATAGCCAGAAAATTCCTTTTATATCAACGTTTTTCGCATTCCTCGTTATAATTCACACGGGAATGAAGGATATAAATATTTAATTAAAAATGATTAAGTAAAAATAGATAAATTGCCATTTTGTTGTTATACTTGAGATGTAGAAATCAAAATATTATTATTAAGTTTCTTTCGGAAAAGGGGGAGAATGAAATGAAGAACGTTTATTGGGTTATATTGAGTGTTGTGTTGGTTCTGGGTGCTTGCTCAACGGGTGAGGCTGAAGGGGGTAGTCAAAAAAGCAATACGAATGTTAGTGTAACGGAAGTAGCACCGTCAACATCCGAAACAAACAGCGTAGATGAAAATGATAAAGTATATTTTATAAATGGTTTGGAGTACTCAATTCCTGAAAGTTGGACTGAAAAGATATCTTCTGAAACACAAAAATTTTACTATCCTGAAGATGGCGCGTTAATGATAGATTATGTGAAATCAGATGGTAGTTTTACAAATGAAGAATCAAGATTACAATTTATAAATGGTGTCATTTCTGGGTTTGATTCATACGAATCCGAGTCGATTTCTGAGTCAGAAATTACGGTTGCCGGTGCTAGGGCCTACCAGTATGATATGAATGCAACAATATCCGGTCAAGAATATAAATTTACTTTAGTCCTTTTCGATTATTTTAACGGATTAACCAGTTTGTACATGGGCACATTAAGAGATTCAGATAAAGATTACAGCAAGGAATTTGAAAATATACTTAGTTCGATAAGTATTTCTGATGGATTTTTAGAAGCTCAAGCACAAGCTCAGGAAGAAGCAGAAGCTCAAGCAATCGCTGATGCCCAAATTAATGATGAGACAAAGATTGTCCTTGGCAGACCAATTACCATTGGTGATTATGTAGTTACTGTACAGTCAATTGGAAAAGGAACAGATTACGAAGGAAATAATATTCTAGTAATTAACTATGATTTTACGAATAACAGTGACACCGAGCAAATGGCAAGTTTTGCGGTCAATTTTACTGCTTACCAGAATGGAATAGAAACAGATAGTTTCCTAATGTCTGATGATATTGACCTAGGTATCGGGCAGAAAAAAATTAAACCTGGGACTACTATTACAGGTGTACAAACAGGGGCGGTACTGGAGGACGACTCCGTATTGACGATTGAATTGGATGAATTAATATCCTTTGATGAGGTGGTTTTCACTATAGAAGTCGATCCTGCTAGCCTTTAAGTGTGTGAAATTAAGTTTACATATTTATGCTATTCATCAATATGTTTATTTTTATTGGCTGTAACTAAATATATGATTTACATGTTTTTAGGAGGAGTTCATTATAAAAAGACCAACTGTAAAACGAATCATAAGACATTTTTTTATTGCTATAACTTGGATGATTGTTGGGGCGATTGGATTTTTCATATATACTAATCCTGAAATGTTTGCTGAGAAAACTAATAAAACATCAGAAGCAGCTTTAGTAAAGGAAAGTTTAGTGGAATTGTCAGAATGGACAACACTAAAGTATGAATATGAAAATGTAATAGTAAGTCGCACTAATAAGACTTTTCCACTTCCTGGTGATAACGATATTAAATATGCAGAGACAATAAAGCTGATTGAATATTCTGGCTATCTGAAAGCAGGAACAAATTTAAAAGAAATTCAATTAACGCTAGATGAAGAAACTAAGCAAGCGTCAGTTATACTCCCAAAATCTCAAGTACTTGACAATGTTGCTGAGACTGAAAAAATGAAAGTAGAAGACATTAAAGGTAATATACTTTCAGATTATCCTACCCAGACGATTATTGATGAAATAAATTCTAATAAGAAACAACTTGAAGAAGAAAAAATAAACCAAGGATTTTTGAAAGAAGCAGATAAAAGAATTAAAGTAATGATAACTGATTTTTTTAACTCTCGTGGATATGTTGTTTCAATTGAATTTCATTGAGAACTATTACGATTGAGAACTATAAATTTCAGAATCGATATTAATGGTGGACATATCGAATACGGGTATTCATTATTAGATGAGATTGTTGTACTGTAAAGTTGAAAGAATTTGCACAATCCTCTGTAGAAATAACATATGAATAATTAAATTCACTGTGTTATATGAGTTATTTTTTTGGGGGGAGGTTGTTAGAGCAAAGGATTCTATTTATTCAGTGGAAAATCTTTCTAATAGCATTAGTAGTTAGGGTATCCACAACACAACTAATGCGATAAAAAAACCGCAGTTGAATATCATAAATAAATGAGGTTTTGATTGATCCGTATCCTGTGTGCAAATAGTTAAGCAGAAATCAGATGAATGATTTCTGCTTTTTTTATAAATAAATACCATATGGTTAGCTTTGTTTGTATATGGTACGGTAAATAGTGTTAAATATTTAGATTATAGAATTAGTATGGGGGAATATCGATTGAATCTAATTAGTCAGCTTGATAATAAAGATGATACATTCACATTAAAATATTATGGACCAAATGATTTTGCAACCGGATGGGATATTACAATGATCCTTGATAATATAGAAAAAATTGAGTCATACTTTACAATTATTAAACTTGAAGAAATTGATTCTATTGAAGACTTTCTGGATTATCTAACACTTAACAAAATTATTGTTATGCGTGAGATCATTCCCAACATAAAAACACAAGAAAATCAAAGAATCTTCAAGGAATTAGTGGATAAATTAGAAAAAAAGCAGGATTCTATACCCAAAGGACAAATAATACGATTTATTAATGAAAGTTATAAAGAGCTTTTCGATGAAAAGTATAGAAAATTTGGACTAATTGATGTTGTAATGGAATATATATTGAAGTTTCAAAACGGAATACAGGATTCAGTATTTTTTTTCATTATTGAAAACTACAGCTTTTTAATAGTTGATAATTATGTGAATTTACAGAAAAAAATAGAAAAAGATACTGAGTTATTTAAAAAACTGTTTTCGTTAGACGGACTTGATAAAATATATAGATACAGATCCACAGAGTTACTAGATATAGTTTCATCAACTTATAGAAGGAGTCGTGGGAGAAACAAAGCATCGTTAGACGCTATTATTGAAAAATTAGTAACAGATGCTGAAAATATTATGCCAAATTTAACTGTTGCCAATGTAGTACATCATGAATCGAATATTAGATTAATATATTCATTTCTTCAGTCAATTAATCATGTAAAATCAAATATATTTGCGCAGTATGTGAAAACAACTAAAGATTTGCTAGATAAATATATAGTAACCAATGGGCAAGTACATTCCTATGAAATCCCTGTAGATTTAATTATTGATGCATTAAAAAATGAACCTACCAAAGAAATGAAGCTGTTGCGGTTGACCCATTTTTTGAATAGCGAAACCAATGAAGTTGAATCTATGCTTAATTGTCGTTCGGAAGGGAAAAATGGTTTGCTGGATGAAGTATCCTCAAATATTGCTTCTGATGATTATTTTACCCGTTCCCATCAACAGAAACTTGAAATACAAATAAGCGTTGGTTCAGCTACATTATTTTCTGTTTTGCACCACCCAGAACTTCTTCAAGAAAGTTCTGAGTGGTATAGTGAGTACCTATCGTTAATTTGTGAAAAATTATATTATGATGAAATTGATTTAAATGATGATTTGTCATTCCTTTATAGAATGATCGATAATATGTTGGA
Source organism: uncultured Trichococcus sp. (assembly GCF_963667775.1). NCBI lineage: Bacteria > Bacillati > Bacillota > Bacilli > Lactobacillales > Carnobacteriaceae > Trichococcus > uncultured Trichococcus sp. The sequence goes on from NZ_OY764015.1 coordinate 2,787,665, forward strand.
AGCCGAACAAAAAGAAGATGAATTATTAATACAGTCATTAAGTTATGGTGCATGTATGTTCATATGCGCATTTTCAGAGAAACTATTGAGAATAGTATATTATGAATTATTAAAAGATGAAATTTATATTCCAAACAATAGTGTAACAATGGGGAGTTTACTAGCTGATACAAATGAAAAAATTATTGAGATATTAGGAGAAAATCAAGTTAAACATTTACGTTACTATTTTGGTACATATGGAGAAAACAAGATTGGATTCAATTATCGAAATGGTATCGCTCATTGGTCGGAATATTCACGGAATGACATGAATTTTAATATGTTTTCCAAGCTATTATTTCTATTCACAAATATTATGAATTCTTTAGTCGTATATTTTATTTCTGAATAGCAAAAAAATATAAATTCACACACGCATTAGTTAAAGTATTAATTTATAATCGGAAGTTTTTTATTCCATAAAATCAATTGGTATTTTGCGAATAATCAAGCGTGGACAAAGTTGGTTTCGTTGTATCTTAAAACCGCCCCTCAAGTGGTTAAAGATAATAGAGAGGAAATTAGCGATATTTCTACTTATCAATGATACACTATACTAGGAGGATTTTGTTTTGAGTGAACAAGAAACTTACATACAGGATTTTAATGATTACATCAAATGGATTATATCTAAAAATAAATTAAATGAAGAAGTGTGGTTCCGTGGTCAGCGGAATGACAGTTGGGATCTCACTCCGAAACTATATCGGAATGCTGTGATGGATTCAAACATGGATAGTAATGTAATTAGTCGATTAAAATATAAGATTCCTGATTTTAGCAAGGAATTTGAAGAGTTCAAACAATCAATTCAAAAAATTAAGGGTGTAGATGAAAATTTAAATGATATGCAATACCTCTTTTTGGCGCAGCATCATGGCTTGCAAACACCGTTACTTGATTGGTCCACGGACCCGTTGATAGCTTTATATTTTGCTTTAGACGGATATAATGATGAAGATGATATTTATCCGTGTATCTATGTTATTCGACCGGAATTTATTAATAGACATTCATTTATAGTATATGAAGAGGAAAATGGGCACAAAAATATTACGACGCCTGTTTGTGTTGATGATGACATTTTAAATGAATATAGCATGGAAAAAATCATCTCTAATGAAAGTCCGTTTAATGTTATCCCCTTAGCTATTTATTCAAATGTAGATTTTTCACATAGAATATCAAAGCAATCCGGAAAATTTACTGTTCATGGTCAAATTAATAGGTTACCAAGCAATCGATGGTATACAACTTCAGTTGAGGGGGTATCTCTTGCTGAAAGAATAATAATTCAAAAAGATGCTATACCTGGACTTAGGAAGATGTTAGATATTTTCAATGTCAATGAAGATTCAATTTATAGAAAAGCAGAAAGTGAGCTAGACAGCATCTGCTTAGAATTGGACAAAAAATATCAAGACTTACCGAGAAAATAATGTGGACCCGTTATCAAGTATGTTAAAAAAAAGAAACTTTATGCAGCTCTTAATAAAATTTGCCATCTGTAATGAACAAGGCTGATGAAAAATGATTCTCTGTTAAAGATTGTTGATGGGGTATTTTATCTGTTGAAATAAGGAAGCCGAATTCACAGATTCCAGAAGGAAAAATTATCTATTTTTGGGGTTGTTTTTTAGATCAATAGATTAGTGGTTATGAGTTCCGTAACACCACTAATGCGATAAAAAAACCGCAGTTGAATATGATACACACATGCGTATCATAAATTAGAGAGTGTGATGATTCGCGTTCAGAAGGTGAGCGCTAAGAGGACAATCCCTAAACGGTACGGTCTTGGTCGTGTAGGGTTGGCATTTTAGGAACTTGAACGGTACAGTGCGACGCCATTTTTGATGCTATTCCTTAGGAAGAAGTCACAGAGACGTTAGGTGAAAGGCTATCATGATGGGCTAATGGATGAAAACACAGTGTAAAGGGGGAGTAATATGGACAAAGTTGAATATCTAATCAAAACCTTTTCTCGGACGAAGCGGAAGGATTATGAAAATTACATCCTGAATGCTGTTTGGCAAAAGATAGACTGTTTGGATCTAAGGCCTGTAACACAGCAGTATGTGAAAGGTCATGACAACGAATACTACCTGATCGACTTATATTTCCCCCAGATAAACGTCGGTGTAGAAGTAGATGAAGCTTTTCATAAAAACAATGTTGAATCAGATCTGAAACGTGAACTGACCATCGAAGAGAAACTTTCCTCCATTCGTGAGGAGAGTCTTTTTGAATTGAAGCGTGTGGATGCTACACTACCCTTAAAAGAATTATCAGAGAGGATAGCAATAATTTCAGCGGAGGTTAAAGAGAAAGTGGCAGAAAAAAAGATCACACACTGGGATACGGATGTAGCGGTCAAAGACCAAGTAATGGAAAAAGGGTACTTATCGGTTGATGATTTTTACCGTTTTCGTGTTATTACTGACGTAGCAAATCAGTTGTTTTTCAAAAAATATAAAGGATACCAGCAAGCGAGCATCAAAATCACTATTGATGACCGGCCAGCACATGTTTGGTTTCCGACTATTTCGACAGAAGCAAAAAAAGAGCACAGTCAATGGCTGAACTACTTGAATGAAAACTGGAGCGTCATCAAAGAGGAGAACATCCGCGAAGACGGGAAGATAGTGACAAATGAAGTCGGCGAATTGAGAGCAGTGTTCGCCAGAATGAAAGATAGTTTTGGGAAATTCAGTTACAGATTTATCGGGAATTTTGAATTGAAGACGATTTCTGAAGACAGAAAGTCTTGTGAATATCACAAAGTCAGTGATCGACTGTACATTGATTATGAAAACGAAAAGTTGTCGATGCAAGCGTTTATTTAAGGGTGGACAAAGAAAATCGGAAAAAATTTTGATACCCTGATGCTCGAATAATTGAGAGGTGAACTGAGATGGATAACCAATTCGACCCCAACAACAAGATCATTCAACTGCTTCTTCAGGGGATGGGCATGGAAGACAGCGGCAAACCTGAAGAGGCCAGCCTACTGTTTTCTAAGGCCTGGAGTGAAGCGATAGACGATTTTGAAAAATTTATCGAGGCTTATTATGTGGCCCGGCATCAAAAAAATGTATCAGACAAATTAAAATGGTTCGAAACCTCTTTGCAGTTTGCGCTAAAAGTGAATGACGAGGCGGTTAAGAGCGCTTTTCCATCGTTGTATTTGAACATCGCGAAATGCTATGAGGCGTTATCCGATCCGGACAAGGCAAAAAAGCATGTTGAATTATCGCATTCGTATAAGGGTACGCCTTCTGATCCAGGTCCTTTTTTTCATGGGACAAGAGCAGATCTGCAGGTCGGTGAGCTGCTGACATCAAAAGGAGAATCGAATTACAAATCCGGACTTAAAATGAACCACATTTATTTCACGGCTGTGATCAGTGGGGCTGGACTTGCGGCCGCATTGGCAAAAGGCGATGGTCCTGAACGGGTTTATATTGTAGAACCAACAGGGGACTTCGAAAATGACCCAAATGTCACTGACAAGAAATTTCCAGGAAATCTGACCCGTTCCTACCGTTCGCAAGCGCCTTTAAAAATTGTTGGCGAAGCAACTGATTGGTTGCAACAGACGCCCGAGGAACTTCGTCGGTGGCAAGAAAAATTGGCCGATAATAAAGGCGAAATCATTAATTGATGATTCAATTTGCGCGCGGTTCCATCTGATGCGAAAATACTATTGCGATAATCCAGGCATACTTCAGGAGGGAAATAACTTGAAATACAGAGTGATACATCAATTAAAAGAGAGAAATTTCGAACGTCAAGTGAGCAAAAGTGAGGCCGCCGTCCTGGATTATCTGGAAATAAACTTTAAAAACATCCCGAATTACACGGCCGTTAAGGTTTCCGAAGAAAGTTTCACCTCCCAAGCAACACTGAACCGGGCCTGTAAACTATTGGGATTCAAAGGCTTCAGTGAACTGAAGTATGCCATCATGGACGATCTTTCCAACATGAATTCATCGGTTGAACGGCATAGCTCAAAAACAGAGTATATATTGGGGAAAATTGATTTCGATAGTGGCGTGAAGTTAGCGGAGGCACTCTACCAGGGAAGAAGGAAAGTCATGCTCTTTGGGCTGGGGAGTTCGCACATTTCTGCCCTCTATCTCCAACGGCAGCTTCTGTATCTGGGTATTCCGGCCATGCTGGTGGAAGAGATGCAGATGCTGAGGAAGTTTCAGGACTATACACTGATCATTTTATCCAGTTCTGGGGAAACCCAAAGATGCATTCAGGTAGCAAAAGATGCAGTCAGGATAGGAATGAAGGTAGTAAGCATAACCAAGAAAGATTCAACCCTCATGAGAACCAGCGCGGTCTGCTTCCTCCATGATGTGCCGGTGGATAAGATGAAAGGTATCTCAAGGGAACAGCAGCTTCATATGATCCTGATGGTCAATGAAGTCATTGACCATCTTAAAGAAAAATATAAGGATGAATAAAATAACATAAGGAATTAGTTCTGAAAAGCTGATAGCTGTTGCTTAAAAGATCCTCACTAAGACTGGAATATATTTGGTTGGCCAACCAGTATTCAAAGCTTAGGAGGATTTTTTTGTATGTTTTAATATGAATAAAATCACTTTGGATAATTATCCAACATGTTGGAACCTATGCGGAAATGTAACCGCTATAATGAACCTATAAACAAAAAAGTTTGTAAGCGCCAAATAATCAGGTAGATTTCCGGGAGGAGCCTTTCCATTTATACTTCAGTTATCATATATAACGGAGGTACCCAAATGGAAAAACAGCCGGACATTGTTCCTATTCAATTAGATAATCGAAATGATTTTGATACAATGCTGCACGAACGACAACTTGCTTTTGAAATAAAGGATACAGATCGAAACCGAACGGTTTCAGTGTATCAAGGCATTGAAAAATACATCCTGTACGCTTTGTTAAAGGAGCTGTGATGGATGATTGTTGATTATACCAAGGTTAAGCACATTTATCTTGTTTGCGGAAAAACCGATATGCGTAAGTCAATTGATGGCCTGGCTGCTCTTGTTCAGGATCAATTTGATATGGATGTGTTCGACGACTGTCTTTTTCTATTCTGTGGAGGTGGCAGGAATAAATACAAAGCTCTCCACTGGGATGGCGACGGCTTTATACTGCTCTACAAACGTTTGGAGAACGGCGTGATTCAATGGCCGCGATCGAGCTCAGAGGTGAGAAATATTTCTCAGCAAGAGCTGCGGTGGTTATTGGAGGGGTTATCCATAGAACAGCCGAAGGCAATTAAAAAGGTAACCCCTGGACATTTCCATTAAAAACAGCCACAACTGTTGATTAGACAACATTTGTGGCTGTTTTCAGTGCCATTTCTTGGTATAATAAGGAGGTTATGAATCGGAATGGAGGTGTGTTGGGAATGACTGAGATGGAAAAAATGTTGCTTGAGCAAAATAAGCAGTTGATTACGCAAGTTGCTCTGCTGACTGAACAAGTCCAATTGTTAACGCAGAAACTGTATGGTCGTTCCAGCGAAAAAAGCACGCCTGCCGATGAAAATCAAATCAATCTATTCAACACTGAAGAACTCAATGTTTTCAATGAGGCGGAAGTTGTAGCCGACAAGTCTGCAGTAGAGCCAAAAAAAGCGGAACAATTTGAGCGTAAAAGAAGAACTCCCGGGCATAAAGCGCGATTAATCAAAGATCTGCCTGTGATAGAGGTCGACTGTCTTCTCCCTAAGGATGATTCCAAGTGCGAATGGTGCAATACCGACTTGCGACCAATTGGTCGCGAATACATCCGCGAAGAGGTAGAATTCATTCCGGCACACCTAAAAGTGAGAAAAATCTATCGCCATGCCTACGAATGCCCTTGTTGTAAAAAGGATGGTGCAGACGCCATCGTGAAGGCAGAGTTACCGAGACCAGTCATTCCTAAAAGTTTGGCCTCCGCTAGTTCGGTGGCTTGGCTATTCCATAAGAAATATGAAATGTCTTTGCCGTTCCATCGCCAAGAAAAAGAATGGCAAAATTACGGTATTGCCTTGAGCCGAACTACAATGGCCAATTGGGTAATCAAAGCTGCCGAACTTTGGCTGAAGCCACTTTATAACCTGCTTCACCAGAAATTATTGACAGCCAACTGCCTATTTGTTGATGAAACAACCACGCAAGTGCTCCGTGAACCGGATAGAAAAGCCACTTCAAATTCGTATATGTGGCTCTATCGGAATAGCACGGATGTCGATCAACAAATCATTCTTTACCAGTATTCGCCTACGCGTGCAGGGGAAAATGCGGAGAAGTTTTTATCGGGGTATACGGGTTATATCCATTGCGATGGCTATGAGGGGTATAACAAGGTAAAGAATGTGACGCGTGTAGGTTGTCTTGCGCATATTCGGCGAAAATTCCACGAAGGAGTTCCTAAAACTAGTACCGGCAAAAAGTCACAATGTGAAATTGGACTGGATTATTGCAATGCTCTTTTTAGTATTGAAAAAGAGATTGCACATCTGCCACCTGAGGAACGCTTGAAGAAAAGGAAAAAGAAGGCGATTCCGGTACTTAAGGCATTCTGGGGATGGGTTGAAACGACCAACTCGCTGCCAAGTTCCGTTCTTGGAAAAGCTCTTAGCTATGCCAAGAAACAGAAACCGTACCTGATGAATTATCTTTTGGACGGTGAATGCCAAATTTCGAACAATTTGGCCGAACGTAGCATCAGACCATTCGTGGTCGGCCGTAAAGCCTGGAACTTTTATGCCAGCCCTAAGGGCGCTGAATCAAGCAGCATTGCCTACAGCATCATTGAGACTGCCAAAGCAAATAATCTGAATGTATTCAAATACCTGACGTATTTGTTCAAGGAACTTCCGAACACTCCCTTCAAAGAGGAGCCCGAACTTCTTGAGGATTATTTGCCATGGAATGAAAATGTCCAGGCAAACTGCAAATAACCCTACTACGATATGATATCCATATTGTAGCAGGGTTATTCGTGTTGCAGTATATACCTGATTATTTGGCGCTTACAAAAGTTTACTTGGAGGCAAATATGAAAAGAGATATTAAGATAATCATGCACACCCATTGGGACCGGGAATGGTATTTCACTAAGGACGAAACGAAGGTGCTCCTAAGAAACCATATGGAGGAAGTCATGACCTATCTGGAGAAGCATCCGGATGCCATATATATCCTGGATGGTCAGAGCGTCATGATAGATGATTACCTGGAACTGGAGCCGAAAGCAGAAGAAAGACTGAGAAACCTAGTGGGCAAGGGGAGTCTTAGGGTCGGTCCTTGGTATACTCAGACAGATCTTCTTCTGGTCCATGGCGAGTCCATCTACAGGAACTTATACTATGGCATAAAAAGAGCCTCGGAGTTCGGCGAACCGATGAAGGTTGGTTATGCCCCGGATACCTTCGGCCACGCCAGCCAGATGCCTCAGATATATGATCAGTTCGGTATCGGATCAAGCTTCTTCTGGAGAGGTTTCAGTGAGCTGAAGGCTGAAAAATCAGACTTTCTTTGGGAGGGCATCGATGGCACGAAAATAGTAGGAGTGAATCTTGCTACGGGCTATCAGGGCGCCAAGTATCTGGAAGAGAATATAGATGAACTTGAAGCTAGAATGCATAAAATCATGCCGGTACTGGACAAGTACTCTGCAGGAGATGCCCGACTTATCATGAACGGCCATGACCAGATGCCTATCCAATCCAACATCGAAGCAGTTATGGAGAATATGCGGAAAATTTACCCGGAGGACAGCATTTCCATATCGGATTTTGAAAGCTATGTGGATTCGCTGGACAAGGACAGCCTAGAGGTGGTCAAAGGGGAACTCAGCCACAGCAGACATGCGAGAATACATAGGACCATCGGCTCTACGAGGATGGATATCAAGCTTCTGAACTCAGAAATAGAGTACAATCTCTATAATGTCCTTGAGCCGCTTGCGGTCATAGGAAGAGACGCGGGCATATCCTATCCGCATGGTGTTGTGGAAGCTATCTTGAAGCTCCTCTTTGGGGCCCATGCCCATGACAGTATCGGAGGGTGCAACTCGGACAAGGTCAATCAGGATATCAAGCAAAGGTTACTCTGTGCAAAGGAAATGATTGATACACAGATAGAGCTTCACTTGAGATTATTGACCATGGCGGACAGAATGAATAACAACACACTGGTCATTGTGAATCCCCTTCCGGAAAGAAGACAGAACGAATATGTCGAGATGGAAATGCTCACAAGGACCAAAGGCTTCAAGATACTGGATGAAGATGACAAGGAAGTGTCCTACACGTTGCTTTCTCAGGCTGAGGAAGATGCCGGCTTGATCGATAGACAAGTAGCTGCAAGACTTCTGGACATTAAGGTGTACAGAAGCAAGGTAATGGTTCGGGTGAATCAGATGGAAGGGCTAAGCGTCAGATACTTCAAATTCCTTGAAGTGGAACATATCCACGATACGTTGAGCGCAGCTGAAGGCAAGAGCATTGAGAATCGCTGGGGAAAACTTTATGTGGCAGACAACAGCATCAATTATGAAGATTATGCAACCGGGAAACTGCACAAAAATATTCTGTTCATAGAAAACAGCGGAGATGCGGGGGACAGTTACGACTACTCACCGCCGTTGAAAGATAGAATCATAAACAGTTCAACAGCAGGCATCATTCAGGTGGAAAAGAAATCCGGAGAAGGCATTCAGGAAATGAGCTTCACCTGGTCCATGGCCGTTCCAGCTGACCTTTCTCAAAGGGAAGAGGGGCCGGATGACGTTGAAGCAGTATTTACAGGAGCCTTCAGAATGTTCGATAATGATCCTAAGGTCCATGCCGAAATCAATCATGTGAACCTGGCGAAAGACAGCAGGTACAGATTGGTCATGAAGACAGGGATCGTGTCCGACGAGGTAGTGGTGGACGGCTATCTGTCCGAACAGAAGAAACTTGCCTATCTTGCAGAAGAACTCTCCGTATGGCAAGAGGAAAATTGGGTCGAGAAACCAGTGAGCATAGAAACCTGTCAGAGCTATGTGAGCTTGAAAGAAGAGAGCGCTGAGGCCGTACTTTATACCTATGGCTTGAAGGAATACGAGGTGCTGGAGGATGAAATCCACCTTACTCTCTCTAGAAGCTTCTCCCATCTTGGGAAGAGGGAATTGGTCAACAGACCTGGAAGACCCTCAGGCATAGAGATAGAGACGCCAGACAATGAACTTATGGGTAAACCATTTACCTTCAATGTCGCCTTCTCTTTCCACAAGACGGAATTGAACTTGGCCAAGGAAGCGAAGAAATACCTGAGTCCTATCATTGGATACCAGAGAAAAGAATTCAACCGATTCAATCTCAATGCACGGGAAGAACTTGTGATTTCCAGGGAGAATCTTACCTTGGAACTGGGACAGGCGGCCGTGTCAGCGGTGAAATTGACCGAAACGCAAAATGAAATCTTCCTGCGCATATTCAATCCGACAGCAGAAACGCTGGTCATCAAGCTTCCTGAAAAAACCTATAGAGCGGATGCCATGGAAAACAGCTTGGACTCCATGAGTACTGCAACTCTGAAACCGCAGGAGATACTTAACCTGATTGTTGCTAAAAAGTAACATCCATTCATTGATAAAGGAGTGAATAAGCATGTCAAATTTTAAGAAAAACTTCCAAAGTTTTGGTAAATCATTGCTTTTCCCGATCAGTCTGTTGTCTTTCATGGCAATTTTTCTGGGGCTGGCAGCAGCCCTTCAGAACCAAAATATCATCGCAACCCTGCCTTTTCTGGAGAATACCGGCTTGCAGACGGTCTTGGGTCTGATCAGAAAGCTTGCTGCACTTCCATTTGGACAGTTACCGTTGCTCTTTGCAATGTCGATTCCATTAGGGATGGTCAAAAGAGATAAGGGTGTGGCTGTCTACGCAGGGACAGTGGGATACATCGCCATGCTGATCGGTATGAGCTACGTGCTCTCGGTCCAAGGAAATACAGCCGACACAACTTCTGTAGCGTATCTGATGGAAACAGGTGGTCTGAGCCAAGTGGATGCCACTCTGCAAAACGCTTTGTTCACAAACGTTCTGGGAATTTTTGTCTACAACACCAATGTGATTGGCGGTATCATCGCCGGACTGATGGCTGTGTATCTGCACAATAAGTACCGTGAGACTGAACTTCATGCATCATTGACCTTCTTCAGTGGCCAGAGATTCGTACCGATTGTCACAGCGCTTGTCATGGTAGTGATAGGAATCCTTTTGACTTTCGTGTGGCCGTTGGTGAACAACGTCATCATCATGATGGGCAAACTCATCAGTGAGAGCGGACTCTTTGGGGTATTCCTCTACGGTTTCACAGAGAAAATCATCAATCCTACAGGGCTTCACCATATCTTAAACCAAACCTTCCGATTCACAGCACTTGGTGGGGTTGAGACTATTGACGGACAAACTTTGGTGGGAGCACTTCAGATATACCTTTATCAGCTGGACAATCAATTGGAATTTTCAAAAAATGCCACAGCGTTCTTGGCACAAGGTAAGATTCTGCACATGGTATTCGGTATGCCTGCTGTGGTTTTGGCCATGTACCGTACGGCGCTTCCTGAGAAGCGGGATAAAGTACTCAAGTTCTTCTTGGCTGGTGTCACTGCGTCGATTCTTACAGGTATCACAGAACCGATCGAGTTCACCTTCATCTTCATCTCACCTATCCTCTGGGTTGTCAATGCCATCTTTGCAGGCCTGGCATTCCTTGTTCCGGCGATGTTTGGAGCAGCCATCGGAAACATCCAGGGCGGGATCATTGACTGGTTCGTCTTTGGGGTACTCCAAGGGGCTCAGACCAAATGGTATTTGTATCTGCTTGCCGGACCTGTCTTCTTCGCCATGTACTATTTCGTTTTCAGTTTCATCATTAGCAAATTCAATGTCATGACACTTGGGAGAAGGGACTCCGACTTCAGCGAGGAGGAAGAAACTTCAGCATTCGTGAGCGTAACAGATCAGGATAGAGCTACTGCGATAAATATCATAGAAGGCCTGGGTGGTCTTGACAATATCGTGGATGTGGACAACTGCATCACGAGACTCAGAGTTGAGGTCAAGGATGGAAACCTCATCAAAGAGGACCTCATCAAGAAGACCCAACCGAATGGTATCGTCAGACCAGATGCCAACACTATTCATGTAGTTTACGGCGGAAGAATCACCAAAATCAGAAACATCGTGGACAACTATATCTATGAGCTGAGAGCAAATAAAACAGAATAAGGCACTACCGGTGAAGGCACAGAATATTTTGTGCCTTCACTCTAATATTCTCTATTCGTCAAATGTAACAGATCAATTCAAAATATATCAGGAGGAGAGAGATGCAAGAACCATTATTCATGCGACCGAAGCTACAGGAAAAAATATGGGGTGGAACCAAATTACACGATATCTACGGATATGAGATTCCCTCTGATCACACGGGGGAATGTTGGGCAATCAGTGCGCATCCGGATGGCGTCGGTAGCATCGGAAACGGCGATTATGCTGGCTTACCATTGGACGCTCTTTACGAAAAGCATCCGGAATTATTCGGTAACCCTAAATCTGTGGTATTCCCTTTGCTGACGAAAATCATCGATGCCACCGAAGACCTCTCTGTTCAAGTGCATCCAGATGACAGCTATGGTCTGAAATATGAAGGTGAATTGGGCAAAACGGAATGTTGGTATATCATCGATGCTGATGAAGATTCCGAAATCGTCTATGGACATAATGCCAAAACAAAAGACGAATTTTCCGGATTGATCGCTGACGGTAAATGGGACGACTTGCTGCGCCGTGTGAAAGTGAAGGCTGGCGATTTCTTCTTTGTGCCGAGCGGAACCATCCATGCAATCGGTGCAGGCATCATGATTTTGGAAACCCAACAAAGCAGCAATACGACTTACCGTGTCTATGACTACGGCCGAAAGGATGATGCAGGGAATGAACGTGACCTGCACATTGAACAGTCCATCGCGGTTGCTACAATCCCTCATCAGGATCCCGTCAATCATTTCAAAGTCAGAACAGAAGCCGACAATAGCGTAACGACCTTCATCGAAAGTGAGTATTTTAATGTCTGCAAATGGGATATCCATTCCAAGATGACCTTCACCAAAGATGCTCCTTATACACTAGTCAGCGTTATCGAAGGGACCGGGAACATCACGGTATCCGAAAAAGTGTATGCTTTGAAAAAAGGCGATCATTTCATTTTGCCTTCATCGGTGGATTCGTGGACACTGTCCGGATCGATGCAATTGATTGCGTCCACCCCAGGATACAAAAGTCTGTAAGAATAAGCGAAGGACAAACAAAAGGTAAACAAAAATCAGAAAGAGGCGAGAGCATGTTTGACTTTTTAAAAAAAAATAAAAAAAGAGATGTGTTTGATAGAGCGGTAGCTTTATTTTCACCGGTTAACGGGACCGTGATCCCTATCATAGAGGTTTCAGATCCTGTTTTTTCGCAAAAAATGATGGGTGATGGATTTGCTGTTGTTCCAACCGATGGGGATATTTATTCCCCTGTAGAAGGGAAGGTATTAAGTATCTTTCCCACGAAACATGCACTCGGCATCGAATTGGATAACGGATTGGAATTGTTGTTGCACATGGGCTTGGACACGGTGGAATTGAACGGCAAACCTTTTGAGATTTTTGTGAAAGAAGGTCAAGCGTTACTGTCAGATACATTAATTGCCAAAGTTGACTTAGAGCAGTTAGAGGAATCCGGGAAAGAGAATGCGATGGTTGTCGTTATAACAAACATGGATAAAGTGAAAAATTACAGTTTGGCTGTAACGGGTAAAACGACTGCGAAAACAAAAGTTGGAAGTGTCACATCAGTATGATTTCTGTATAGGGTGAGCAAAGTGTAAATTTTCGAGGAGAAAGAGTTGCGTGAAAAAATAAAGAAAGGGGAGCCTACTCAAAAGATATCCAAAAAAGCAAAAACGCGCGGTGTGCTGAAGGAGAATTTTTCAGTCGGATACAGCACTGTGGAATGTCAAGTTTGCTTTGAGTAGCAAAGGACGATGGACAAGGACATAAAAGTTGTCATAGCGGCAGACTCCTTTAAAGGGAGTGCCTCTACGATTGAAGTAGAAGAATACATTGAACGCGGCATCAATAAAGTGGGCCGATCAGTAGCTATCGTCAAAGTACCGGTCGCTGATGGCGGCGAGGGCACCGTTGATGCCCTAGTGATCGGTTGTAAAGGAACGTACAGATATGCAGACGTGACAGCGCCGCAAGGGAACAGGATAAAGGCGAAATTCGGTATCATCCATGACCATATTGCAGTTCTTGAGATGGCCGAAGCATCAGGACTTGCTTTAGTCGATGTAGAAAAAAATGATATCTATACAGCGACAACCTACGGGACGGGTGAATTGATTCAATCAGCGTTGGATTGCGGCGTCCAGGAGATCTATATCGGCATCGGCGGCAGCGCCACGAATGATGGCGGGGTCGGAATGGCGCAAGCTTTGGGTATATCCTTTAAGGATGCCGATGGAAATGAAATCCCGCTTGGAGCAACCGGCTTGGGGAATATTGAGACGATCGATGTCAGCGAAATCGATCCCCGCCTGAAAGATGTGAAGATCACCATTTTGTCCGATGTTACCAACCCGCTTTGCGGCGAGAATGGTGCTTCCTATATCTATGGCCCACAAAAAGGCGCATCGAAGGAAGATGTAAAGAAATTGGATGCTTCGTTGTTGCACTACGGAGAAGTAATCCGATCACAATTAGGCATCGACATCATCGATAAACCCGGTGCAGGGGCGGCCGGAGGATTGGGTGCTGGGCTGATGGCATTTTGTGATGCGGAGAGCTACAGCGGGATTGAGAAAGTGTTATCGATTTTGGATATCGAATCCCACTTCCGGGATGCTGATTTAGTCATCACAGGCGAAGGCAGGATCGATGCGCAATCCCTTTATGGGAAAGCGCCGGTCGGCATTGCGCGGATGGCGAAGAAATATAAGCTGCCCGTGATTGCAATTGTCGGGAGCAGCGGGGACGATCTCGGGCCTATCTATGAAACAGGCATCGATCTGATTTTGGATATTGTCAATAAACCGATGCAGTTGGCTGAGGCCATCGCCAATACAGAAACGCTGATAACGAATACTGGTGAATCGGCTTTCCGCGCCTTTTTGTTAAGCCGCAATGCAGTAGGGTTAGCGCTCTCGTAATCAATTAACTTGAACTAACTCGTATCAGCGGAGAGCATGCTTCTGACTGTCACAAAATATAAAAGATCTGATAAACGCTATATTTTCTGATTTTCGCATCAGATTATAGGGCGTTTTTTTAGTTTCGCATCATCTCAGGTCAATCAGTCAACTGGCGTTTAGCTTTTCAAACAACAATCTCTGCCAAGACCTAACTTACGGAGGGTCCCCGATAGTCTTTTGTGTACAGAAATGTTAGAATTTGATTAATAGTAAGTGTTTGTGCATGAAAATACGGGAGGGGTTTGGGAATGGATAACGATAAGAACAAAAAAGATTTACGCATCAACAGCTTCGTCTATGATGGGGTTGTGAAATCACCGAACCGTGCGATGCTGCGCGCGACAGGCATGCATGACGAAGACTTCAAAAAGCCTATGGTCGGGGTAATCAGCACTTGGGCTGAGAACACGCCTTGCAATATCCACTTGAATGATCTGGCTGCAATCGCAAAAAACGGCATCAAGAAGCAGCACGGATGGCCAGTCCAGTTTACGACAGTGACCGTTTCGGATGGCATCGCCATGGGTACGCCGGGGATGAACTATTCATTGCCTTCGCGCGATCTGATTGCCGATTCGATCGAGGTTGCGGTAGGTGGCCAAAATCTGGACGCCTTCATCAGCATCGGCGGCTGCGATAAGAATATGCCGGGCTCTGTCATCGCGATGGCCAATGCGAACATCCCATCCATTTTTGTTTATGGGGGTACGATTGCTCCGGGCAAAGATGATGATGGCAACGACATCGATCTTGTATCCGTTTTTGAAGCCATCGGAAAGTGGAACAACGGCGAAATGACGGAAGAAGAAGTTCGGGCGATCGAATGCAATGCCTGTCCCGGACCAGGGGCTTGCGGCGGGATGTATACGGCCAACACGATGGCATCGGCTATCGAAACGATGGGGCTGAGCTTGCCGGGATCATCGTCGAACCCTGCGGCAACCGGTGATAAATTGAAGGATGTTTTCGAGGCCGGCGAAGCCATCATCGGCCTGATCGAAAAAAATATCCGTCCGCGCGACATCATCACCCGCAAATCTCTGGAGAATGCCGTGGTGATCACGATGGCCTTGGGCGGATCGACGAACGCCATCCTGCATCTGTTGGCGATTGCCCATGCCGCCGAGGTGGACTTTGCGATCGAAGACTTCAATGAAATCCAAAAACGGGTACCGCATTTGGCCGATCTGAAACCTTCGGGAAAATATGTTTTCCAAGACCTGTATAACGTAGGCGGAGTGCCTGCCGTTCAGAAATACTTGCTTGACAACGGTTTGCTGCACGGCGACTGCTTGACCGTAACCGGCAAGACGCTGGCGGAAAACCTGGAAAACATGGCACCTTTGGCGGAAGGCCAAGACGTGATCATGACGCTTGAGAAGCCGAAACGTAAAGATGGCCCATTGATTGTCCTGAAAGGCAATCTTGCTCCTGATGGCGCTGTCGTAAAAGTTTCCGGGCTGAAGCAACGACGCCATGAAGGACCGGCGAAGGTTTTCAATACCGAAGAAGCGGCGATCGAAGCGACCCTGAACGGGGAAATCGTGGACGGCGACGTCGTGGTTGTGCGCTTTGTCGGGCCGAAAGGTGGACCAGGTATGCCGGAAATGCTGTCCTTATCGAGCATCATTTCCGGAAAAGGCATCAAAGTGTGTCTGATCACAGATGGCCGTTTTTCCGGCGGTTCCCATGGGTTCGTGGTCGGGCATATCGCACCGGAGGCACAAGACGGCGGACCGATCGCCTTATTGGCAACGAATGATACGGTCATCATTGATCAGGATACACGCGAGCTGACGATGCAAGTATCCGATGAAGAGTTGGCTAAGCGACGCGAAACACTGGTGTTGCCGCCTTTGAAGTCGCGCGGTGTTCTGGGCAAATACGCGCACATCGTATCGTCCGCATCGAAAGGTGCCGTAACCGACTTCTTCAACCGTAACCCATTCGAGGAAAAATAAAAGGAGGCTGCCGCATAGTGGAAAAAGGCATCACATACACTGGTCTGGCGGGCCAGCACAAGGAAGAACTGGAAGAAAAACTGATGAACGTCATGGATACGGAAATCGGCCTCGATATCGTCAATCTCGGATTGGTTTATGGCATTGACCTGGATGATGAAGGGGTCTGTACTGTCCGATTAACGTTTACGGGCGCCGGCTGTTCTTGCTCGGAGCATATTCTGAAAGGGGTCCATGAGCAGCTGGATCCGCTAGGTTTCATCACAGAGGTCAAAATCAAGATCGTGTGGAGTCCGGCCTGGGTGTTGGACCGCATCACCCGCTATGGCCGCATTTCGCTTGGAATCAATCCAGGCAGATAAGCAAAAGGATCGAAACAAAGTGTATCAAAAACACTTTGTTCCGATCCTTTTTTTGAATGAACGCAAGTATGGAAAAAATGAGGAATGAAAGGAGATATGCTACAATTTAAGTAAGCGTATACAACGATCAGAACCAAATGAAGTTGAACAGATTTCCAGGAACAAAAGTGAACACTTTCAAGCACAGCAAAAAATATGCCAGGCAAAGGAGTAAGGGTCATGCTAAAACTTATGAGAAGAGTTCCCGGAGGAACTTTATTGATCCCGATGTTTTTAAGTGCGCTGTTGAAGACGGCTTTTCCGGAAGGGCTTTATGTAGGATCGATTAGCCAAGCTTTTTTCTCCGCTCAGGGAACCAACTATATTGTAGGATTTTTATGTTTTGTCTCAGCTATGGGTTTGGATGTTAAAAGCTTGGCTCAAATAATGAAAAAACAAGGCATGTTACTGGTGATCAAATTTTTGATAGCGTATGTCTTGGGATTCCTGATGATCAAGTATTTAGGTGGGGGAACGATTTTCGGACTGTCGTCTTTGGCGATCATTGTCGTTCTCACCAGTACAAATCCAGCATTGTATATGGCTCTGGTTAAAGACTTGTCAGAAAAAGACGATGCATTGGCATTTGGTTTAGCGGGTGTGTTTTGTGTGCCTGCTGTCCCTCTGTTGGTTTATTCCTTATCAAGCGGGACTGATATAGTCTGGACGCCGATTATCTCAGTTGTGATTCCTCTGTTGGCGGGGATGATCATCGGGAATTTGGATCATGAATTCAGGGATTTTTGCTTGCCGGCTATCGGCATCATCATGCCCTTTTTTGGATGGGTTTTAGGAGACAGCATCAATCTGTTTCAGGCGGCAAAAGCTGGGCTGGCGGGGGTTATCTTAAGCGTCCTATTTTATATCATCCTCTTGCCGACTTTATATTTTACGGAAACGAAGCTGTTGAAAGCGAATGGAATATCCGCGATTGCGTTGACCTCTGTAGCCGGCGTGTCTTTAGCGGCCCCAAGTGTTATTGCGCAAGCTTACCCTGAACTTGAACCGATCGTACCCTTGGTCGTATCTCAAATAGCGATGGCAGTGGTAATCACAAGTGTTCTGACACCGATGATCGCAAATAAAATTGCAAAGAAAAAGAATCTCGTCAAGCATTAGAAAGGGGCAGGAAGCATGAATAAATACTATGAAAGAGCCTATGCGCTGGAAGAGCAACTTGTAAAGGACAGAAGGACACTTCACCAAAACCCAGAAATAGGCATGGAGTTGCCCAATACAAGAGCCTACGTCAGGAACAGATTGGAAGAGATCGGGTTGGAAGTCAAAGAAGTGGGGAAGATGGGGCTGAGTGCCGTCATAGAAGGGGAGAAACCTGGCAAAACGATTCTTCTTCGTGCTGACATGGATGCCCTTCCGATGAAGGAAATGAATGAGCTGGAGTACAAAGCGACGAACAATATGGCGCACACGTGCGGACATGATTTGCACACCGCTATGCTGGTGACGGCTGCACAAATATTACTTGAAAATAAAGCGGACATTCACGGTAGGGTCAAGCTTATGTTCCAACCGGGCGAGGAGATATTTGCTGGAGCGAGAGATATGATTGAAGCCGGTATTCTAGAAAATCCAAAACCGGATGTGGCGTTTGCGATGCATACGGGATTAAATCAAGGTGTCGGAAGTTTTGAGTATTATAAGGGACATACAAGCACCTCTTGTGACAACTTCAAGATCACAATTACGGGAAAGGGGGCCCACGGAGCGTATCCACATACTTCCATAGACCCTATCAATGCGGGCGTAATCATTTATCAAGAGTTTGGTGAACTGATCTCAAGAGAAGTGAGTCCGTTGTCTGTAGCCACCCTGACATTTGGGATGTTCTCGGGAGGATCGAACAGCAACATCATTCCTGAAGTTGTAGAGATGCAAGGAACGTTACGCACCTACGATGATGAAGTGCGGGAGTATGTAAAAGGGAGAATAGCGGATATTCTGGCGGGGGTAGAGAAAACGACTAGGGCAAAAATAGACTTTGAAATTTTTGCGAATGTGCCATCTTTATACAATGACCCTGACTTGACCGAAGAAATTGCAGAAATTTTAGAAACCGGAAACCCTGCCTTTAAAGGCTATCCTGATTTGAGGATCATGGCTTCTGAAGATATGGCTGTTGTGTCGAGGCATTTGCCGACAACGTATATCATGCTTAATTGTAAAGTTGAGGGAAATAACTTCTCGCACCATAATCCGGGTGTGTTATTTGATGAAGCGGCTCTTCCGATCGGAGCGGGTTCTTTTGCGACTGTGGCCATCGAGTGGTTAAAAAAGCACAGTGACTAACGATGCTGTCAGTAACTTAAGGTTAGTGACAAATAAGAGGCAGGAGGAATAATGCTCAGCGTGGTGGCCAAAACTGTCGAATAGGTGAGGTGGATTCGACAGTTTGACACCAGATTGGACCGATATTGTCGAATGCCGAGAAACTTTCGACAATTTGACATCCTGCTGGATCGAAATTGTCGAATATCTGAGGAACATTCAACAATTTGGCCCCGCAGTCAAAAAAAAGCGAGAATGCATCATGCATCCTCGCTTTTTTTTTTTACAGTTGTCAACTTACTTAAGTGAATGCCATCACTTGGCGTCAAAATGAAACAAGCGATCGACAGGTCGTTTTTTTTTAGCGAAGAACCGGAGCCATCAAAACTTTGCCTGTTCCGCGATAGACGTTGACTAAGCCTTCGCCGGATGCGGCTGAACCCAGAAGTGTCTGGCCTGATCTGGATACTGTAAATTCCAGGCTTCCGGACCAAGCAATCGCCATATTCCCATCAATCTTCAATTCATCATTTTCCAATTCTATTTCTATCAGTTCTTCTCTCGGTACATACGATTCAAGTGCGACAATCCCGCCGCCAGAAAGACCTAGGTTAAAAAGACCTTCTCCGCCCATCGCAGCAGAAGAAAGGTTGGACTTCATAACTGCTTTGTGATTCAATTCCGAATCGCAAGCCAAAAACAATCCGTCCTCGATCACGATTGAGCCATTCCAGTCATCGACATCGATCAGTAAAATATGCTTGTAAGTTGGCTCCAATACGAGTTTTCCCGTTCCGGTGTACTCGGGCTTGATTGCCGATTCATTCGTGACTTTCCCTCGAAGCGCTTTTCCCAAAAAATCGCCCACGCCTTTAAGCCCGGTTGTAGCACTGACATTCCCCACCATCCACTGCATGGCTCCTGACTGAACGGTGATGTCGGAAAGACTGACGTCGCATACCAGCTGTCTTCTTCTGACGTTCATTTCAGAAGCGTAGTAGGCAGCTTGAGCCGTCAGATGATCGACACTCAAATCTTTCAAGTATTCCACTACCTTAAATGCGCCCATCTCTTCGACAATTTTCACATCATTGTTATCTTCGAAATTTTTTATTCTGAACATATCCATTTTCCTTCTTTCTTTTGCAGAGGCAACAGCTGTGTCTGGTCAATAAAGGCTTATTCAAATTTGGTGTATCATTGTCTATCATTATAACACTATTTTGATTGTCGACCAATATTTAGATGGAAACGGCAACCGGATGGAAGAGAAACGCTTGTGTTGTCAACCGTAGAAGCAGAAAAGTCCTGACTCTCAGAGCCAAGACTTTTCATTTATTATTGCGGATAAAGAGTGATTGGTGTCACCGGTACGATTTAATATTCCAATGCCTTCAATTCTTCGATCGTAACGTCTTGCTCAACATAGCCATCAACCATGAACCCACTTAAAATTGAAAACTCTTTATAAAGGATGTCATATGCTGCTATTTCAGTATTGAAATTCTCTTTGTTCAATTGTTGGATCAGTGCCTTTGTTTTAGCTTGCGTGTCGCTGTCGAGTTCCCAGCTATCCGGTCTCAGGCGGCCAGCTTCATCATACTCAGCCTTGGTACCATAAACCATATCGCGATAAATGCGGTCGATATGCATGATCGGTGTTTCGTGGGTGCCTTTTTCCGTCATGACTTTGTAGAGACCGATACAATAAACAGGGAAGAATGGAATCACGGAGCTGGCTTTGGTGGTCACGGCAGTAGCCACCACAATCTGGGCTTTTCCGTTGATGTCAGCCAATAACCCATTGATGGTCTTCGCTTTTTCATCACAATCTGCTTTGGCAAGGCCAAGAGTACCGCCACCGTAGTAAGGACGGTTCAACTCTGTTCCCAAATAAGAGTAATTGGTCGTCAGCACGCCATCAGCCAATACATCTGCTTCCTTCAGTGCTTCCATCCACAGCTGCCAGTCTTCGCCGCCCATGACTTTTACGGTGCCGGCGATTTCTTCCGCTGTTGCAGGTTCCAGCGTTTCTGTGTAGAAATCCTGATTTTGCATATTGATGTTCGGACCGACCACGGGCTCCCCAAGCGCTTTGATTGCGGAAGTGTACGTCTCTCCGGTATCGGGATCAGTTCTTCTGCCGCTTGCCAGACTATAGACGACCAGGTCCACTTTTTCGCCGAATTCGTTCTTGATGTATGTGATGACTTCTTGCTTGCTTTCGTGGCTGAAGGCGTCCTGCACAAAGTTCTTGGCGATCAGGCCTTCTTTTTCGGCAGCCTCACGGAACGCGATATTGTTGTACCAGCCGGCTGTGCCGAGATTCCGTTCATTCTTCGGTCCTTTTTCGAAAGAAACACCGATCGTGTCCGCTCCCGCGCCGAATGCCAAACTGATCCGGGTCGCCAAACCGTAACTGGATGAAGCACCGATGATCAAGACTTTTTTCGGAGCTTGATAGGTGCCTTTATTTTTGACGTACTCGATTTGGTTCAATACTTCCTGCTTGCATCCAAGCGGGTTTACACCTAGGGCCACATTACCCCGAATATTCTGTTTAAATTCCAACATATTTGATTTTCCTCCATTAAAATGTCATAAGGATATAATACCAGAAAATGCTACGCAAGAATAAATTATCTGCTGAAATTTTGGGGATTAGTTAGTAGTGTCTCAAAACCTTCAGGAAAAGGCTTGCAATCGCACTAATTATTTGTTAAGATTCCTCTAGAAGATTTAATAGGATGGGTTGTTACTGGTAAAGCAGGCTACACCACTTTAAATGGATGAATAAACAAAGCTTTTGTTTATTAACTATTGAGAGAGGGGGAGGCTTGTTTTTTTTTGCTGAAAAGAGAGGACTCAGATGAAAATTGAGAAAATCATAAATAATAATTTGGTCAAATCGCGGAATGACAGAAATCAAGAATTGATCGTGATGGGTAAAGGGATTGGATTTAAAAAAGACGTCGGAACGGAAATTGATGAGTCTCTGATCAGCCAAGTGTATGTCAGCGAAGACAATACCTCATCGAACAAGTTGGCTGAGATATTGGCATCGGTCCCGATTGAAATTATTCAACTGACGAATGAAATTGTAGGTTTTGCACGTGCTTCGTTAGGGAAAAGACTAAGCGATAATATTTACTTGACCTTGACCGATCATATCAGTTTTGCGGTAGAACGCTTCAGAGAAGGGATTGCGATTGAGAATGCGTTGCTTTGGGAAATCAAACGCTTCTATAATCATGAGTATCTGATCGGAAAAGAAGCCTTAACGATCATCGAACAACGAATCGGCATAAAATTGCCAGAAGATGAAGCCGGCTTCATTGCACTTCATTTCGTCAATGCGACAATGGATTCACTTGGGATCGAGAAGGCTGCACAGTTGGCGCAGACGGTCCAGAGTATACTGAATATCGTGAAGTATCACTTTAATATCGACCTGAACGAGTACTCGATTCATTATGAGCGCTTTGTTACCCATTTAAAGTTTTTTGTTCAACGCATCATCAGCGGTACCGAGTTAAAAGATGATGAGGATAGCTTTATGCTAGCCCTAAAAGAACGGTACATGGACGAATACAAATGTGCCTTAAAGATTGAAAAGTTTATTGAACAGGATTTTGGACGGTCATTGACCGATAATGAAATCATTTATTTAACGATTCATATCCGGCGTGTCATTAATCAATAATAAACGGGATTGTTACTATTTAATTAGGCTATACCCAAGTAAATGCTACCGCTTAAGCGGCCTAGTCTTTATTTGGGTATTTTTGTTTGGAAAAAATTAAAAAAGGAAAGTTGGGACTAAGTTGGACTATAAAGATTTAGGAAAGACAATATTGGAAAATGTGGGCGGAGAAGCGAATGTGAATGAATTGACCCACTGTGCAACGCGTTTGCGTTTCAAGTTAGCTGATACCAGTAAAGCGAATATGGAAATATTGAAGAACACACCGGGCGTAGTAGGGGTAGTCAACAAAGGTGGACAATACCAAGTCATTATCGGAAGTGATGTCGGTAAGGTCTACAGGAGCATCAACGAACAAAGTAATCTGGAAAGTAAAACAGGTGCAACTTCTGATAACTCGGAAAACCAAAGCCGATTTGAAAAAGCAATTGCTGCCATTTCAGGTATCTTCACACCGATTTTGCCCGTGATCACTGCTGCCGGTTTGATCAAAGCGGTATTGTCCATTTTGACGGTCCTGAAAATCACGGAAAATACCGATATGAACTATCAAATCTTGAACTTTATTGGAGATGCCGGATTCTACTTCTTGCCGATTTTCATCGGGGGGACTGCAGCGCGTCAATTCAAAGCAAATCCTTACTTAGGGATGCTGGTCGGAGCAATTTTCTTGCATCCAAACTTCACTGGAATGGTCAACCTTGCGAAAGAAACTGGCGAAGGAATCAGTCTGTTTGGTCTGCCGATTCAAGCTGTAGGATATTCGTCATCGGTTATTCCGGTCATTTTATCAGTAGGACTATTGGGTTACGTGGAGCGTTTTGCAGATCGTATCTCGCATAAGACGGTAAAATTCTTTACAGTGCCATTGATTGCGACTTTATTTACAGGCGTAATCGGATTGACTGTATTAGGACCCTTGGGATCTGTGTTGGGTAATTACTTGGCGGACTTCTTCCGTTGGTTGGAAACATTCGGCGGTTGGGTTGTTCCTACTGTCGTAGGTACTTTCTCACCATTACTTGTTATGACGGGTACTCACTATGGTTTGGTCTCGATTGGGATCAACAACCGTGCAACAATTGGTTATGACACAGTAGCTTCAAACGGTATGCTGGCATCAAACGTTGCTCAGGGTGGTGCTGCGCTCGCGATTGCTTTCAAAACAAAAGATATCAATAAAAAAGCAATGGCTTCATCAGCAGGCCTGACAGCTATCATGGGCATTACGGAACCGGCATTGTTCGGTGTGACTCTGCAGAACAAAGCAGCGCTGACTGGTACGATGATTGCGGGTGGTATCGGTGGTTTCGTTATGGGGATTTTCGGTGCGCGTAACTATGCCGGCGGTTCACCAGGTCTACTGAGTTTGGGAAGTTACATCGGTGAGAATACGTTACATTCTTTCTATGTAGCGGCTGCTACGTTAGTGATTTCAGTGATCGTGTCTTTCGTAGTGACGTATATATTATATAGAGATGAAGAAGCACTGGATGCTGTGCAACCGGTTGAAACAACCGCTGCACAAACGGAAGCAACTGGAACCGCTGCAACGAATACATCGGCGGCTCATTTAGACTTTTTGACACAAGATAGCATCGTTGCTCCAATGGCCGGCCAGGTAGTACCTTTATCAGAAGTGGATGATCCTATTTTTGCGCAAGCTATTCTTGGACAAGGCGTTGCAATCATGCCAACGGACGGCGTGATCAAATCACCGATCAATGGTGAAATTGTCACAATATTCGAAACAAAACATGCGATCGGTTTAAGAACAGACGAAGGCATCGAAATTTTGATTCATATCGGTTTAGACACAGTTCAATTAAAAGGTCAACACTTCAAACAATTAGCGCAAGCAGGCCAACGCGTAACAGTCGGTACGCCTATTGTTGAAGCTGACCTAGAAGCTATTAAAGCTGCAGGCTACGATATCATCACACCTATCGTGATCACCAACACAACTGATTTCAGCGAAATATTAAGTACCGGTGAAGACCAAGTCAATGCTGGAGATTCCATCATCAAAGTAATTAAATAATGAATCCCGTATAAGAATATTTTTGAACGCGATATGGCAAGATAACTAAATACTTCAAGGGGGACAAGAATTTGGCAGCAATGAGAAAAGACTTTTTATGGGGTGGCGCAACAGCCGCGAACCAAGCAGAAGGGGGCTATTTATCGGGTGGTAAGGGCCTGGGCACGGTGGATGTCATCCCTCAAGGGGAATACCGCTCAGCAGTGATGCAGGGACTGCTTAACTACAAAGAACTTCCGGAGGGATTATTCTATCCCTCCCACGAAGCGATTGACATGTACACACACATCAAAGAGGATATCGCCTTGATGGGAGAAATGGGCTTCAAGGCTTACCGTTTCTCGGTAGCGTGGTCACGCATTTTCCCTACGGGTGAAGAAGAGGAGCCAAACGAAGAAGGCTTAGCTTTTTACGAAATGATGATCGATGAGTTGCTGAAGCATCATATCGAACCCGTTATCACGATTTGCCACTTTGATGTACCGTTAAACTTATACAACAAGTATGGCTCTTGGAAGAACCGTAAAATGGTCGATTTTTACGCAAAATATGCGAAAGCATTATTCGAACGTTTCAATGGGAAAGTGCGCTATTGGATGACGTTCAACGAAATCAATATGTTGTTGCACTTGCCGTTTATGGGAGCAGGCATCAGTTTTGACGAAGGCGAAAACAAAACGGCAGTTTTATATCAATCGGCCCACCATGAGTTGGTTGCATCCGCGTTGGCAACCAAGATCGCAAAGGAGATCAATCCGGATTTCCAAATCGGCTGTATGATAGCGGCAGGCCAATACTATGCCCAAACCAGCCATCCGAACGATGTGCTGGCAGCTAACCAAAAGAACCAGGATAACTTTTTCTTCATCGATGTGCAATCGCGTGGAGAATACCCTGCTTACGCCTTGAAATTCATGGAACGTGAAGGTATCGAGTTGGAGATGCAAGACGGCGACTTTGAATTGTTGCGCGAAAATACAGTGGATTACATCGGGTTCAGCTATTACTCTTCGCGAATGATCGGTACACTGAATACCGATACAGACGTCACAAGTGGTAATGTCTTTCCGACTTTGCGCAACCCGCACTTGCAAGCCAGTGAGTGGGGCTGGCAAATAGATCCAGTAGGGCTGCGTATCACCATGAACGCCTTGTACGACCGTTACCAAAAGCCTTTGTTCATAGTTGAAAATGGTTTGGGGGCAAACGACACAGTCAAAGCGGATGGTTCCATCAAAGACGACTATCGCATCGCATATTTATCGGCGCACATCAATGAAATGATCAAAGCGGTGGAATTGGACGGCGTGGACTTGATCGGCTACACACCATGGGGTTGGATCGATATCGTCAGTGCTTCTTCCGGCGAGATGAAAAAACGTTACGGTTTCGTATACGTCGATCTGGATAATGACGGCAATGGCAATTTCGCGCGTTCCAAGAAAAAATCCTTCGACTGGTACAAGCAAGTCATTGCTACGAACGGCGAAAGCATACGCGTTCAGTAATCCGCTGCTGAGTTTGCCCAGTCCAGATCGGGACATCGTAAAAAATAAAGTGAATGAGTCAGCAAAAAAAGCCAAAGCGACATTTGATTGTCATTTTGGCTTTTTTGTCGCTTAATAGCTCTTTAGTGCTTTCAGGAAATGTCGGTTGCTTGAGCCGTATGCACCTCTTTGATGTGCTGGTGATCCAATTCTCCTTCTCCGTGCGCCAGAATCATCGCAATGGTGGCGTCGGCATCAACATTGAGTACCGTCCGGAACATGCCGGAGAACCAGTCGATACCTGCCAACAGACCGATGCTTTCCGGTGGCAGGCCGAGTGCCGGAATGACGATCGTCAAGGCGACCAACCCACCGCCGGGAACCGCTACGGTGCCTAAAGTGGCCAAGGTCGATAAGGTGACAGTCTGGATCGCATTCGCTAAAGTGAACTCCAGGCCGTAAAACTGCGCCAATGTGATAGCTGCGATGGCAAGGAAGAGCGACAAGCCATTGCTGTTCATCGCCATGCCCAAGGGACCGACCAATTGGGAAATGCGGCGGCTGACGCCAAGTTTATTTTCCTGATCTTCCATCTTGACCGGAAGCGTAATGGCAGAAGAGGTTGTCGTGAAGGCCATAATGGTCATGCGCGACAAGCCCTTGACGATGTGGGCGGGATTCACTTTTGTGATCGCACTGGTCAGAAAAATCCATAACACCAAAAATATCACAGAACCGATCGCCATCGCCAGGAGGAATTTCGCCAGCGGCAAAATCACGCTCAGGCCGATTACGCCGGTGACATTAGCCAGCAAGGCAAAAATCCCTAAAGGCGCCAAGTGCATCACCGTTGTGACCAATTGGAGAATGACCTCATTGAATTGTGAAATCGCTGCTTTCAGTGCAGTCAAATCCCGACGTGTACTCAACAAGCTGATCGATAAACCGAATAATAGAGCAAAGATAATGACTTGAATCATGTTCCCTGTACTCATGGACTGAACCACATTCGACGGGAAAAATGCGAGAATAACATCGGTGACACTGCCGGTCGCAGTCGCAACTTCTGCAGAGGTATCAATCTGCATATCAACCCCGGCTCCCGGTTGAATCAGATAACCCAGCGCCAAGCCTAAGCTTGCTGCAATGGCTGTCCCGCCGAGGAACCAAGCAGCCATCTTGCCTCCGAGTTTCCCCAATATTTGCGGGTCGAGGGTGCCGACCGCTTCGATCACCGCGCCCATGATCATAACCACCACGGCCATCTGAATCAGCCGCAGAAAGATTTGCCCGACTACCGCAATCGGCGCAATCGCCGGTCCGAAAATTAAGCCGGCCGCAATACCTAATACCATCGCAATCATAATCTGATTGGTCATGCTGATTTTCTTCAAAGATTTCATATGTAATCCTCCTTTACCGTTTGGTTTAAATATATAGCGCTTTCATTTCGGTTGCTATGACTGAAAAGATAGAAAAGTCGCCATTTTCGTTCAAAATGGGTATAGATAAATTATCGATATTAGTGTATTAAATATGTGGATGAATAGAGGAGCGAATGATTTCTTCACTAACAAACGCGAGGATCATTTGCCAAGAAATGTCGAATCGGGATAATCGGTCCTGTGCATTTTATCCTCCAAGGATAAAATGCACAGGGGTTTTTATCTTTCATATCAGTTGTATGCGGATACAAAGAGAAATATAATGTGTTAAACAGGGAGGGCGATAGAATGAATGTGTGCCGAATTTATGAGTCGTGCTTCCTTTGTAAAAAAAATATTTATCAAGAAGGAGTACGCTAACATGAAGAAGATTTTATCTTTTTTAGCCGTTTTCACAGGTTTATCATTTTTAATACCGACGTTTGCATTTGCGCAGTCGGATATCCAAAGTATCCCTGCACCTGAAGGCTTTATGGCTTTTGCAAGTGTGATCCCGATTATCGTCATTTTAGTTCTTTTATTCAGGAAGGTTGATATGCTGATTGCAGGCTTTGTTGGTGGGGTTCTTGCCATGGTGATAGGCGGAATTACTCTCGCGCGAGCGAATGAATTACTGCTTTCTTCGATTCCGACAATGTTAACGATTACAGTTCCGATCATCAATTCGGCAATCGCTACGGCTGTATTCAAGTCCGGAGGCTACAGCTCTGCTTTAGCATTGGTCCGTCGTGCAATCGGCGAAAAGGTTGAATATTTCGCTGCCTTTATTGTCATTCTGATGGCTGCTGCGACTTATATGTCCGGTATCGGTGGAGGAACAGCCATGGTACTGGCACCGTTGGCTTTCGCTGCGGTAGGTGCTATTCCTGAGTTGATCGCGGCAATGTGCTTGGCTGCTGCTGTATCTTTCACAACATCACCGGCTTCTTTGGAATCCAGCATTGTGACGAATTTAACCGGCGCAAACATAACGGATTACGTCTCCACGATGCGTCCATTCTGGTTGCTTTTTGTTCTGATCGCGGTTCTGATCGGATTTTTCGGAGCCAAAAAGAGAAAAATTTTGTTCCAAGGAGAAGAAGACGAAGTAATCAGGAACAAAACAAACAAAGAACTTTTCATCAATACGATTCCGGCAATTTTCCTTTTATTCGCAGTAATCGCAGGCCCAGTGATCAACAAGGCGGTCGGCATGCCTATTCTCGGGCCTCTGGCATATTTGGTCATAACCATCGGCTTGATCGCAGTGTGCACAGATTTCAACATGAAACAATCTTCAACTGCACTTGTTGAAGGGTCAAACTATATTTTGACACGCTTGTTCCAAGTGGGTATCTTCATTACGTTCATCAATATTATCGGCGAAACAGGCGCATTCAGTGCGATCGTTGAGACCGCTAAGCTAGCTCCGCAAAACTTCTTGGTGCCTGCGCTTGTCATCGCGGGTTATGCGGTCGGAGTTCCAGCCGGTGCGTACGTTGGGACCATTTTGACATTGATTCTGCCGATTGCAGTTTCTTTAAACATTCCGCTATTGGCGGTAGGTTTCATCACGATGGGTGTCGGACTGGGAAGCCAGATGAGTTTCGTGAATATTACGATGCAGGCTCAGTCGTCCGGTTTCGATATTCCGATCCTTCAGGTTGTTAAAGGAAACAGTAAATGGATTTTGGCTTCGTTGGCATTACTTGTCGTTCTATCATTTGTTTTATAAAAAATAATCGGTACGGAGGCTAATTATGGATATTTTATTGAAAAACGTGATCATTGATGAATCGAATGAAACGGTTGATATTGGGATCGAGAACGGGAAATTTACAAAAATAGGCGCTCTGGTTGATGTTTCGGCCGCGCGTGTTATCGAAGGGAACGGGCGTGTAGTCATTCCGGGATTGGTCGAATCGCATATTCATTTGGATAAAGCATTGATTGCGGACCGTCTTCCAAATAAATCGGGCACTTTGCAAGAGGCGCTTTCGGTCACGGCACAATTAAAATCGACATTCACCAAAGAAGACGTTGCTGAGCGCGCTGAAAAAGCGCTGCAGATGATCATCAAACGCGGAACAACACACATCCGGACGCATGCTGAATTTGATCCGTCAGGCGGTTTCCATGGATTTGAAACAATTATGGAACTGAAAGAAAAATACAAAGATTTTGTGGACATGCAGGTTGTTGCTTTTCCGCAGGAGGGTATCATCAAAGCTCCTGGAACAGAGGAGATGATGTACCGCGCAATGGAGATGGGAGCGGATGTAGTCGGCGGCATTCCTTATAACGATACGGATGCGAAAGATCATTTGGATATCGTATTCAAAATCGCCAAGGAATTTGATAAAGATATTGACCTGCACCAAGACTTTAAGGACGATGCAGAAGGACAAACAATTGAAATGGTTTGTCGTAAAGTAATCGAAGAAGGCTACATCGGTCGTTTATCGGTAGGACATTTAACGAGTCTGGGCGCTTTGCCGGATGAAAAATTAAAACCGATCATCGAATTGATGGCTGAAGCGCAAATCAATGTCATGAGTTTACCGATGACCGATCTTCATTTAGGCGGAAGACACGATGAATTCAACGTTCGCCGTGCTGTAACCCCAATCCGTAAACTGCGTGATGGCGGCGTTAATGTTGTATTGGCAACGAACAATATCCGCAATCCGTTCACACCATACGGAAATGGGGACTTGATGCAGGTTGCGATGTTGGCTGTTCCTGTCGCGCATCTGGGTGGAGCGGATGATTTGCCGACTGTGTTGCCGATGATCACTACTGGTCCGGCAAAAGCGTTAAAATTAGTAGACTACGGGATTGCAGAAGGTAATGATGCAACGCTGGTTCTCCTTGACAGCGTCCGCTACCAAGAAGCAGTCATTGATATTCCGGACCGTCTGTTGGTTATCAAGAGCGGTAAAGTAACAGTGGAACTGGACAAGCAAGCTACCTGCCACTTCCCCGAATAAGCAAAATGGATAGCAAAAAGAAACGTTACAGAACCTGTTTCAAGGTTCTGTAACGTTTCTTTTTTAGGGACACGAACAGTAATTATTCAGCGAACGTTTCATCCAACCAGGCGATAACATCACGATAAACCGCAAGACCTTGAGGATTCGAGAGATCCCGGTCGAAGTCGTGCACGTCTGAACGGATGGTGTTCAGCTTAGTAAAAGGAATCTTTTGGCTAAGTGTTTTCGATTGCTGGTAAGGAACGTCGGGGTCAGCATCAGCCGCAGCCAGATAGGTTGGCGGTAATGCTGCTAATTGTTCATCGTTGAGACTATAGTTGCCTGCCTCTTTGATATCGTCCAATAGGTAGGAAAGCCAGGAGCCGGATTGTCTGGCATAGACGTATAAAGCAAAACGCAGTTCTTTTTCTGCGGTGACGATCGGGACGGGAGCGAGCATACGCTCCACATCTGCCTTGACAAGCCGCTGATAAGCCAGGTAATGCCTATTTGGGATCCTGAAGCTTGCTTCACGCAAGGTATGGTAACCATACAAGCTGATGATTGCAGCCGGTTTAACGGTGCTGCTGTTTGCTGTTAGTAAAGCCAAGTAAGCCCCAGCTGAGCGACCGAACAAAACATAGTCTGCTGAATCCAATGATAGGTCGGAAACAGCGTGCGATCGGAACCACTGAAGCCCATCCTGAATGCTGGCCAGAATATCCGGCAATTTCGTCTCCGGCGCCAGTGGGTAATCCAATGCCAAGAAATCATATCCGGCACTCAGAAAAAGATTGCGGTAAGACTCGGGGAGGTCATTTTTGTCTCCGTAAAGCAGGCCTCCGCCATGAAGATATACGATCGTTTTATCCCTCCTGTTCATCACGGAACGGAAAAACTTTCCTTCTATCGGAAAGGATTGGATGCTCGAAATCGTAAAGGTTGTGGTTTCAGTGTCTGGTTGGGTAGTCATTGTGGGCATAAGTCTCCTTATTGTTTGATGATTTTTAACAGTCTTAAACCAATACTAAGTTGGAGAATTTCTTCGGGATCATTGAAGTCGATCTGATAGGAATTTTTGATTTTTTCGATTCGGTAACGGACTGTTTTTGGGTGCACAAACAGCAAAGCGGCTGCTTCGATATAATTTTGATTGACGTTCAGAAAAGCCTCCAATGTATGCAGCAAGTCCAGATTGTCTTTATGCATCTGATCGATCTTAGCCGGTATGAAGCGCGTCAACTGATCCAAGTTGTTGGTTTCGGAAAAAATTTGATAGATGCCTATGTCCTGATAATCTTTAATTTGCAGATTTTTATTGATCAGGTGGATGATTTTTTGCGTATCCATCGCTTGTTTATAGGCTGAAGCCAGTGATTTCAGATTTGTTGGGTCACTGATGCTTACGTTCGCTTTGAAGGCAGAAAAAGGCTTGGTTTCGGTGGCTTTTTTTAAGATGTAGGCCAGCCTTTTTTTTAAGGACTCCGAATCGATTGTGTCGGTCGGCAGAATCAGGATGACTTTTTGCTTTCGCGTGACATAAACCAGCTTGTAGAATTCTTTCTTGGAATAATTGACGATAGTGTCCGAGAAGCGCGATGAAAGCGGTGAAAAGCGATTTTTGGAACTTTCGTCTTCAGAAAATTCAAAAATGATTACCCGATGCGGATCGGATTTATTCAAATCCAGGTGATTCAGTGTGTCTTCGAATTGCTCTTCATCCTCGATACGTCCGTGAAGCAGATCCGAACCAAGTTCATTCGTTTTGTTCAAGGTCGTTTGTTTGATGGAATAGTGCTTCACCAATTCCGTCTGAAGGATCCCAACCGCATTTTCTATGGCCATAAAATCGATATCTGACACAGGTTCATTGATTTCGTGGATGATCAGTTCGTACTGCTCATAGCCCAAACTGGGTATGGCGACGGCTAATTGGGTATGGTTGTCCCCGGAGCCATAGTGAGGGTAGTTTGCAACGCGTTGTGTGTAATCAAAATTCATGAACTGTCCTTTCGGCAGATACTGCTCGGAAATGATTTTGAAATCGGTGGACAGATGGTCTGTTGCGATCAGAGTGCCTTTAATCTTTTCAAAAAGAGAAATGGGGTTGTGGATCATCTGTTGCAGGACTTTAAGGACATCGATTATTTTTGGTTCCGATAAGGTCATTTTCACAAAATGATTATGGATATCATAATAGCTGTTCAGCAGATAAGCTTTGCGGTTGATGATGGTTTCCAAAACTTCCAGAATGATTTTCTCGTAAGAAGTTTCTTTCGGGATCTGAATCAATGGCAAATGATATTTCATGCAGGATTCGATAAAAATTTCTGGGATTTCATCCAAGAGACGGCTTTTTTTGAAAACGAAGGCACTGATTCCGATTGTCTTCGCCATTTTAAAAAACTGGTCGATGCGCTCATCCGTCAGCTTGTCCAATGCAAAGTAGCTCGTCAGAATGATTTGCCCGGAGCGTCCCCAGGTATCTATATCGGGCGCCTCCATGACCATCACGCCGCTCACTTCGTTGGTGAGTCCTTCGTTGCCTGAAAGCACTTTAGCTTGAGCGAATGATTGATATTGCAAGATATTTGAAACTGTAAGAATCATTGTGTCAGGCTCCTTTCTTTCCTACTGTCATTTTATCATGCCAGAAATGGAAAGGTTTGTCCATTAAGGATAAAAAAATCATGCATATTTAGGCTTTGTATGCAATGAATGCGAAAACATTTTTCCGTATACTAAGAATAACAAAAGAAGGAGGTACATCATGTTACATACAGTAATCAAGCCGAACAGTTACCAAGATTCCATTAATTTGATGCTGTTGACCAATGCGGTAAGCACTTTGCCTGGGGTCATCCAAGGGTCCATTATGATGGGAACGGAAGCGAACAAAGATATCTTCAATAATGCAGGGCTATATACGGATGAGGTCGCGGGTGCCACTCCTAATGACATGGTCATTGTCGTGGAAACCGCTGATGCTACAGTTGTAGATAAAGTAATGGACGAAGTGGATAGATTCCTCAATGATCTCTCTGTCAAGAAAAAATCAGACGGCATCACATCGGTCAAAAATTGGAACGATGCGAAAGACCAATTACCGGATGCGAATGTAGCTTTATTTTCCATACCGGGAATCTACGCAGCAGATGAGATTGAGAAAGCATTAGATGAGGGGCTGCATACCTTCTCGTTCAGTGACAATGTCTCTCTGGATGATGAAGTCCGTCTGAAGAAGAAGGCGCATGAGAAGGGCTTGTTGTTGATGGGGCCTGATTGCGGAACCGGAATCATTTCCGGCGTGCCGATAGCCTTCACGAATGTTGTGAAACCAGGCAACATCAGTATTGTCGCAGCTTCCGGGACAGGGATCCAAGAAGTGACGACCATCATCGATCGATTGGGCGGCGGCGTTATCCATGCCATCGGTACAGGGGGCAGAGATCTGAGCTCGGCTGTAAAAGCCATCACGACAAAAGATGCGATCATTGGTTTGGAACAGCACGATCCGACAGATGTCATCGTGGTCATCTCCAAGCCACCTGCAAAAGAGGTCCGGGATGATGTGATGCAATTATTGCAATCCTTATCGAAACCAGTCGTAGCGATTTTCTTGGGAGAAAAGCCAGAAAATCATGAAGGCAATGTATATTTAGCGCATACGCTTGAGGAAACGGCGCAAATCGCTGTGGATTTAGCTAAAGGAAATCAAGTCAAGGCGAACTATTTGGAAGAAATCCATCACAGTGTTGAGAAACCGTTGGAAGCGGGTAAAACCGTAAAAGGGTTGTATTCTGGTGGGACGTTAGCGAATGAAGCCGGTATGTTGATCTCCGAAGCCCTTGAACTCGGAGGATTGATTAAGACAGAAGGGTATATCCTGAATGCGAACGGTTTTGAAATCATGGATCTGGGGGATGACATCTATACCCAAGGAAAACCTCATCCTATGATCGATCCGGAGGTCCGTATCCGAAAAATCAAGGAATACAGTAAAGATGCGGATACAGGTGTAATCCTGCTCGACGTTGTGTTGGGATATGGTTCGCATCCGGATATGGTAAATGCGTTGCTGCCGACAATCAAGGAAGCATTGACGCAGGCTGAAAATGATAAGCGTAGTCTTTATTTTGTGGCTAGCGTCTGCGGAACGCAAGGGGATCCCCAAAATTACGATAAATCGGTATCTGATTTGAAAGAAGCTGGCGTTTTAGTGGAAACCAGCAATGCGCGCGCTGTGCGATTGGCGCTTCGACTGATGGGCAAAGAATTTGTTGAAGTATCCAAACATACCGTTCCTTATGAAAAAGAAAAACTATCCTTACCAACAGTCAGTGCCGGAGTGGATGCTTTGTTGAACAGTACGCCTAGCATCATCAACTTAGGGATCGAAAGCTTTACGGACTCTATTCTGGCGTTCGGCGGGACAACCGTTCAATTCGACTGGAGACCAGTAGCGGGCGGAAATCGTACACTCATCAAAATATTGAATGATTTGAACCGCAGAGCCGAAATCGATGAGAGCAACGAAAAAGTGATCGGCAGAATGCGCGATTCACAACCGTTCTTGATGGATGTCGTTCCGGCTAAGTCGGTCATACCGGAACTGAACGAAAAAGTATTGCTGCATGCTGGTCCGCCTATCCAATTCTCCGAAATGACCGGCCCGATGAAAGGTTCGTGCATTGGGGCAGTATTGTTTGAAGGCTGGGCCGCTACAGAGAACGAAGCCATCGAACAGTTGGAAAGTGGAGACATCCAGTTTATCCCTTGTCATCATGTGAATGCTGTCGGACCGATGGGAGGCATCACATCCGGTAACATGCCTGTCGTGGTCGTCGAGAACAAACAGGATGGTACATCGGCTTATTGCATCATGAATGAAGGAATCGGTAAAGTGCTTCGTTTTGGAGCTTATTCTCAAGAAGTCATCGATCGTTTGACATGGATGCAAAATGTATTGGGACCCGTCCTCAGCAAAGCGCTGCAGACTATCGAAGGCGGTCTGAACATTAATGTCATCATCGCCAAGGCAATCACAATGGGAGATGAGTTTCACCAACGTAATATTGCGGCTTCGTTGATTTTCTTAAAGGAAATTACGCCGGCTATCATCCAATTGGACATTGAGGATACTCTGAAAAAAGAAGTCATTGAATTTTTGGCGAAAACAGATCAATTTTTCTTGAATATCATGATGGCAACAAGTAAGTCCATGGTCGACTATGCAAGAAAAATTCAAGAAGGAACTGTTGTGACGACGATGACCCGCAATGGCCGCAACTTCGGTGTCCGCATCAGCGGAATGGGAGATGAATGGTTCACAGCTCCCGTGAATACACCGGATGGTCTGTACTTCACTGGCTACAGTGCTGCGGACGCGAACCCTGATATCGGCGACAGCGCCATTACCGAAACAGTCGGAGTAGGTGGCATGGCGATGGTCGCAGCACCTGGTGTGACAAGGTTTGTCGGAGCGGGCGGCTTTGAGGATGCGCTGCGTGTTTCTAACGAAATGGAAGAAATTTGTATCACGCATAATCCTAATTTCAGTATTCCGACTTGGGATTTCAACGGATCACTCTTGGGGATCGATATCCGCAAAGTAGTGGAAACCGGAATCACACCAGTCATCAACACGGGGATCGCCCATAAGGAGGCAGGCGTCGGACAAATTGGAGCAGGCACGGTTCGTGCTCCGCTGGCTTGCTTTGAGAAGGCACTGATCGCCTATGCGCAGTCGCTCGGAATCGAAGTCGAATAAGTATGAACAGCACCATTGAAATCGGAACCGGGATAAAGAGTAATTATTTATCCCGGTCTTTAACAAAAAATCAGATCGGCAAGGTACATGCGCGATTCAGATCCAGTTTTACGATCACATTGAATGACCAACTTATCCATATCGGATCGATGCAACAGCCCTTGTCCGCTTACGGTCTAGCGATTGCGGAAGATGAATTGAAAGCTATGCTTGCAGTCATTACGCAAGGAGCCATTGTCCGTCTGAAAGAAGAAGCGCTGTTGATTTATGCAAATGAGAGGCTGTTCCGGCTGCCGACGTCTGCTTATCCATCCATCAATCTGAATGTAAGTGATTGCATGAGGAAGGCAGCTTCGCCAGAATGGCACCTTTTGAAAACGGAACTGGAGAAGCACAACCTATTGCAGGCATCTGCGGTTATTCAACAGGAGTCGGATCGTGGATTGATTGAGGAACTGATGCAGAAAGAAATCGATTCAGCCTACGAGGCGAATCGTTATGTCTCCCATTTTTGGGGCAGGGGGATCGGTTTGACGCCCAGCGGTGATGATTTTTTGATTGGCTATGGCATGATGCAAGCTGCCTTTTTGAAACAGCGTGGTTGGATGGATGCTTTGAGAGCTTCCCTGGACCAAAAGACAACGACAGATGTCAGTGAACAGTATTACAGAAGCTTGCTGGATGGATACATCAGTGCACCGTTTTTGGAATTGATCCGTGCGGCTTCGAGCGGAGGAGAACAAGAGCAAATCGCCAGCATCATCATGACCATTACACAATTTGGGCATACTTCGGGACTGGATACCTTATTGGGCATGTATACAGCGCTTTGCGGTAACGAAGCGAGTACGAGGAAAAAAGCTTTCACATATAATCAGGAAGGGAAGGTAATGAAACAAATATGAACAAAAAAATTGTAGTCGCTTTAGGCGGAAACGCCATTTTGGCGGATGATCCTTCCGCAGAAGCGCAAAGAGAATCTTTGCGGTACACAAGTAAAAGACTGGTTAAACTCATCAAACAAGGCTATCAATTGATCATTACGCACGGGAATGGTCCGCAGGTCGGGAATTTATTGCTGCAACAAAAAGCAGGGGATTCTTTGGCGAATCCGGCATTGCCGCTGGACACCTGTGTCGCGATGACGCAAGGCAGTATAGGGTATTGGTTGCAAAACTCCTTGCGCGAAGCATTGAGAGCTGAGAATATAGAGAAAGATGTCGTTTCCATCGTTACCCAAGTTTTGGTGGATGCAGAAGATGATGCTTTTGCAAACCCGACAAAACCAATCGGTCCTTTTTTGACGGAAGAAGAGGCATCTTTTTCTAGAATGGCCGACAATAGTACCTATATGGAAGATGCGGGAAGGGGTTGGCGAAAAGTCGTGCCCTCTCCTAAACCTATCCATATTCTTGAATCCCCGATAGTGGACGGACTGGTGGAAAAGGGCATCATCACCATTTCGGCTGGAGGCGGCGGCATTCCTGTAATTGAAACGCCCGAAGGTTATCAGGGAGTCGAAGCTGTGATCGATAAAGATTTTACGGCTGCGAAACTAGCAGAACTTGTGAATGCCGACTATCTTATCATATTGACAGGTGTCGATAATGTATATGTGAACTACAATAAGCCGAACCAAAAAAAATTGGAGAGAGTCAAGACCAGCGAAATGCAACAGCATATCTTGGATCATCAATTCGCCGATGGCAGTATGTTACCTAAAATAGAAGCCGTTATCCAATTTTTGGAGAATACTAAAAATGGTAAAGCCGTCATCACTTCATTGGCGAACATAGATAAAATCTTTTCTGAAGAAGGGTCATTCACTTTAGTGGAAAATTAATCGATCTGTTGATGCGACAGCAAAAACAGTTTTCCCTCAAAAAAAAAATAGCCGGATGCCGTGGAGAAATTCCCTGGCATCCGGCTATTTGAATCGTAATGACCAAAATCCATACGTGTTACTTGCAGTGGCCGCGGCTACTTGGACCCGCCAGGTTCACCATTCTTTGGGCTCATAATTTAACGCTTGGAATAACTGCGCTTTTTCCTTTTTGGACAGGTAGCGCCATTGGCCTACAGGAAGATTGTCCAACTGGATATTCATGATGCGGATTCTTTGCAACCGGTAGACGTTGTATCCCAATTCTTCGCACATGCGGCGGATTTGACGGTTGAGTCCTTGGGTCAGGATGATTTTAAAATCATATTTTGACAGTTGCTCCACTTTACAAGGCAGGGTGACCGTATCCAATATTTTGACCCCTTCTGACATCTGCTTCAGGAATTCAGGCGTGATCGGGCGGTCTACAGAAACAATGTATTCCTTCTCATGCTGGTTCTCAGAACGCAAGATTTCATTGACGATATCGCCGTCATTTGTAAGCAAGATCAAGCCCTCGGAATCTTTATCGAGGCGTCCGATGTGGAAAACCCGGAAGGGATGGTTGACTAAATCGACAATATTCCCTTTGACGCCTTTTTCGGTCGTACTCGTGATCCCGACCGGTTTGTTTAAGGCAATGTAGACATAGTTGTTGGCTACGAAGAGCTGATTGCCGTTTACGCGGACGTCATCCCCCGGCTCCACTTGGCTGCCGATTGTTGCCCGCTTGCCATTGATTGTTACGCGGCCCTCCGTAATCAGTTTGTCGGCGCCGCGTCGGGAGGCTGTGCCTGCCTCACTTATAAATTTATTGATACGCATGTGGACACTTCCTTCATCCAAAGTTTTTTAGATTTTGCGCCTATCGTCAATCGTAATAAACGGCATCCAGGAACAGTCCATGGGAAGGGACGGTCATGCCTGCCTCGCTGCGGATTCCGCTCTTGAAGATGGCGTCAATGTATTCCGGTTCCATCGTCCCGGCCCCGATTTCAAGGATCGTACCCATCATGATCCGCACCATGTTGTAGAGGAAGCCTTCTCCTGTGAACGAAAAGTGCAGCAGATTGCCTTCTTGCTGGATTGTGATGTCATTGATGGTCCGGACCGTCGATTTTTTCGATTTCTTGAGTGAAGAGAACCCGAGGAAATCATGTTTCCCGACAAGCTTTTGGCAAGCCTCGTTCATTCTGTCGACATCAAGCTGTCCAGGGTAATGGTAGCTGTAGTGGCGCTCAAATGCGGAAGGTACGGCATTGTTCCAGACATGATAGCTGTATGTCTTTCCGGCTGCATGATAGCGGGCGTGGAACCTTTCCGGAACCTCCTCCAACTCTTTGACGACAATATCGCGCGGAAGATAACGGATCAGATGGTCCTGCATCGCTGTCAAATCCATTTTGGATGTCGTCTTGAAATTAGCTACTTGTCCCCGTGCGTGGGTGCCGGCATCTGTCCGGCCCGAGCCGATGATTTCAATCTCTGTTCCCGTCATTGCTGACAGAATATTCTCTATTTTGCCTTGAATGGTTTTGTCCGAATCCCCGAGCCTTTGCCAGCCCAGATATCTGCCGCCATCATATTCGATCGTCATTTTTATGTTTCTCATTTTATCTCCCTTAACTATCGGATTATGGGCATCGTTGCCTGCCGTGTACTCCTGTATTATACCGAATTTCATTCCGGTTTGGGGTATTTTCGGGGAATCTTTATAAACAGTATTTCAGCCTCCTTTTTCATTCGTTTAAAACATTCAAGCGACCGCAGCCGGTTTGTGCACTTCGGCTAAATCTATCCGATTTTTCTTATGATATTGTAATCTTATAGAATGGTAGCGCTTTATGTCTGGGAGAAGTCAGTCTGTTTGGTGACTCCCAACATATATTCAATCTGGATATCATTAGTGAAAAAACGAAGGAGGAATCATTTATGTCGGAAGAAAAATTAATCAAAGTAACTCCCGATGAGTTGCATGCACTGATCAAAAACAAACTCCAAGCGGCGGGCCTGCCGGAAGTACAGGCAGCCGAAACTGCGAACCACTTGGTGTATGCGGACTTATGCGGTGTGCATTCGCACGGCGCGGTCCGGGTGGAGTATTATTCAGAACGTATCAATAAAGGCGGCATCACTTTAGAGCCTGAAATCAGATTCGAAAAAACCGGGGAAAGCTCCGGCGTTTTCCATGGGGACAATGCGCAGGGGCAGTACGTGGCGAACTTAGCCCTGGAACCGGCCATCCAAATGGCGAAAGAATCCGGCGTGGCGGTAGTCGGCGTGTCCAGATGCGGGCACACAGGCACCTTGTCCTACTATTTGCGCAAAATCGCCGAAGCAGGCTTAGCCGGCATGGCGATGACCCAGTCCGACCCGATGGCAGTGCCTTTTGGCGGCGCAGAAGTGTATTACGGGACCAATCCGATCGGTTTCGGTGCGCCGAGTGCAACCGACACACCGCTGATTTTTGATATGGCGACCACCGTGCAGGCCTGGGGAAAAATCCTGGATGCCCGCTCAAAGGGCCGTGAAATTCCGGCAGACTGGGCTGTCGATGAAAACGGGCAAGCGACAACCGATCCGCATGCGGTGAGAGGATTGATGCCCATCGCCGGTCCTAAAGGTTATGGACTGATGATGATGGTCGACATCTTTTCGGGCGTCCTGATGAATCTACCGTTCGGAAAACATGTCAGCTCCATGTACAATGACCTGCATGCCGGCCGAAATCTAGGTCAACTTTACATTATCCTTGATCCAGCCCGTTTCGGGGATGCCGATACTTTCAGACAGCACATCAGCCAAACGATGGAAGAATTGAACGCCATCAAACCAGCAGCGGGCTTTTCAAGCGTCCGTTATCCTGGTCAAGGATCCAACGAACGCTATGAGAGAAATAAATCTCAAGGCGTGGAAATTCCGGAATCGATCATCGAATACCTGAAATCCGATGTGATCCATAACGACAGCTACGAAGGATTAAGCCCTTTTGCTAACTGATTATTTGAAGTGGGAAACAGGAATGACATTGACACAACTATAGCTTGCATGAACTCAATTTTTACTCATTGAGTTCATGCAATTTTTTTTTGAACTAAATGCCAAAATGTTGAATACTTATCCAGATTCATCTATTAGTATCTTGTGTATCCACACGAAATGTGCGAAGATACACTCGTTATGTCATAATGGAAGAGAAGTCAGAAACGAAAGGACGTTTTGAATGAAAATCGTGATTGCCGGTGGCGGGAAGGTTGGCTCCGTGCTCTGTGCAGAATTGGCTACACAAGAAAATGATATTATTTTGATCGAAAAAATGGAAATGCGTTTGGATAAGCTGATCAGTACGTATGATATCTCAGGCATAGTCGGAAATGGTGCCAGCTATGATATCCAACATGAAGCAGGTGTCGCTGACTGCGACATTTTCATTGCAGTGACAGCACAAGATGAAGTGAATATCATGGCCAGCATCCTAGCGAAAAAACTCGGAGCAAAATATACAATAGCGCGAGTGCGAAATCCGGAGTATTCTGGGCATTTTGACTATGTCCGTGAAAGCTTGGGCGTCAATTTGATGATCAATCCCGAATTGGAGTCGGCTCGGAGTATTGCGCGCATCATCAAATTCCCGACAGTCCTGAGCATCCAATCTTTTGCGGATAATCGCGTCGAATTGATCGAAATTGAAGTCAGTGCGACTACTTCTTTGGCGAACGTATCGCTGGCCGATTTCAGGGGGAAGTTCGGTGATGTACTGGTTTGCGCTATCCGCAGAAAAAATGAAACGCTGATTCCTACGGGGCAGGACAAGCTTCTTGTGGGAGACCATGCTTATATCATAGGGAACAGAGCAACAATCCGGAAATTTTATAGGACTGTCTGTCCCCAAAAAACCAAAATAAACTCCGCTCTCGTGATCGGTGGGGGAAGATTGACCTATTACTTGCTGGATTTTCTGAAAGAATACCGGATGGACATCAAAGTCATCGAGCAGAGCAGACAAGTCGCGGAGGAGCTCAGTGCAGCATATCCGGACGTTGAGGTGATACTCGGTGATGGTACGGATCAGGATGTTCTCCAACATGAAGGAATCGAAACGTACAATGCCTTCATTTCTCTGATCGGGGTGGATGAAGAAAATATTGTCGCTTCATTATATGCCCTGCAAAAAAATGTGGAGAAAGTGATCACAAAAGTGAACCGGGAATTGCTGCTGAAGATTTTTGATTCATTAGGAATGGAAACAATCATTACGCCAAAACGTGTAATTGCCAATACGATTTTGCGTTTTGTGCGCAGTCTGGGGAACACATCGGTATCGGATGTTGAAGCTTTGTACCGTCTGGCTGACAATGAAGCAGAAGCGATCCAGTTCAAAGTGAAAGAAACGAGCAGAGTCGTTCATATGCCTTTGATAAAATTGAATACGAAACCCAATCTGTTGATTGCATACATTATCCGCAACAGAAAACTGATTATTCCTTCCGGCAAGGATGTCATTAAGCCGAATGACCGTGTCATTGTCGTCACGAAAGATAAAAATTTTGATGATATCGATGACATCGTCTATTAGAAGGGGGAGCGTTGAATGAATCTATCGATCGTTCGTTATGTTGTGGCGCGTCTGTTGCAGATTGAAGCCGCATTGATGATTTTCCCTCTGACTGTGAGCTTGCTTTATCGGGAATCCTGGAACTATCTCTTCAGTTTTTTGTCAGTGATGTTTTTTTTGGCGGTTCTTGGGCAACTATTAAGCTTGAAAAAGCCGGAAAGCAAGCGGATGACTGCCCGGGAAGGCTTCGTCATCGTTGCGATTTCCTGGATTTTGTTCTCGTTTTTCGGCAGTCTGCCTTTTGTCATCAATTCGGATATTCCCTCATTCGTGGATGCCTTTTTTGAGACGAGCAGCGGATTCACGACAACCGGTGCGAGCATATTGGATGATGTGGAATCTTTATCCCATTCCAGTTTATTCTGGAGAAGTTTTACCCACTTGGTTGGAGGTATGGGGATTTTGGTGTTTGCATTGGCTGTCTTGCCGCAAATCGATTCCCAATCAGTTAATATCATGAAAGCTGAAACGCCCGGCCCTACTTTCGGTAAGCTTGTATCGAAATTGTCTTCTTCGGCCCGGATTTTATATTTGATTTACCTTTCCATGACAGCGATTGTCACTGTCCTGCTCTGGATTAGCGGAATGAATCTATTTGATTCCTTGCTTCATGCTTTTGGAGTCGCTGGCACGGGTGGTTTCGGCGTCAAAAACGGCAGTATTATGCCTTATGAGAATGCCTACGTTGAATGGGTAATCGGGATAGGTATGCTTGCCTTCGGGATAAACTTCAACATGATTTACTTGTTGCTTATAGGAAATATTAAGCAAGTATTCAAGAGTGAAGAGTTGAAGTGGTATTTCTTGATTGTGCTGGGTGCTGTGGGGCTGATCTGTGTCAATCTGATAGGGTACTATGATTCCATTTCGACATTGATTCGGGATGTTTTCTTTACCGTTTCATCCGTCATCACGACAACCGGTTTTACGACAGCAGACTTTGGTTCGTGGCCGTTGTTTTCCCAGATGATGGTCTTGTCGTTGATGTTTTTCGGGGCATGTGCGGGTTCTACGGCTGGAGGATTGAAGATTTCGCGTGTCGTTGTCTATGTTAAGATTCTGGTTGCGGAAATCAAACGTGTCGCGCAGCCGAATCGGATCGTGGTTGTTCAATATGATCAAAAGCCTTTGGGGACAAATACGAAGCACGGTGTAGCTAATTATCTGATCATCTACTCAGTAGTCTTTGCAGCAGTATTCATGCTCATCAGTCTGGATGCGCCGGACTTTTTGTCGGCTTTCAGTGCGGTTGCGGCAACGTTCAATAATATCGGTCCTGCTTTGGGAGCAGTCGGACCGGCATACAGCTACAGCAAATTGCATGATTACTCAAAGATTTTGTTGTCGTTCACGATGCTTGCGGGGCGGTTGGAAATTTTTCCGATTTTGATCCTTTTTGCACCGCGTACATGGAAAAAATAAAAAAAAGAGATATCGATAGCGCGGCCAACCGTGCTTGATCATGAAAAATTCAAAAAAACTGATGCTGACATAAATTCGGCATCAGTTTTTTGCTGTAAGGTGTCTCGGTAAGTGCTCAGATAGAGCGAGGACTTGTTGGGGGCAATGAAGCTTGGTAAGCTTGATCCACTTTCCCCAACATCTGGTAGACCGCTTCATAACTTTCGCACACATCATCCGGAACTGTGTAGTTATTCGAAACCACGCGCAATTTTATGAATTCCTCGTTCAGGTCTGGTTTTTTTGTGTCGGCTGTTAGGGTCTTTTCGAGGATCGCGTTGAATAGCTGGTGAACATCATGGAATTCGGGGTGATTTTTTCCATGTACACGGGCTACAATCGGCACGTATTGTTCCAATGTTGGAAAGAGAGCTTCCTTCACTTCTGTAAATGTGGGTTGATTGGACATCTGAGATCCTTC
This sequence comes from uncultured Trichococcus sp., assembly GCF_963667775.1. Lineage (NCBI taxonomy): Bacteria > Bacillati > Bacillota > Bacilli > Lactobacillales > Carnobacteriaceae > Trichococcus > uncultured Trichococcus sp. The sequence goes on from NZ_OY764015.1 coordinate 2,832,419, forward strand.
TTTCTGAGCTTTGATGATTCCATTGTAATACGAAGCCGCCAAAAATATACTTGATCCGCGTCAAGAAAAAGGGTATGGATACTTTTTTAACGTGGAGTATTGTTTTTGTAGATAGCGAATCGGTACCGCTTTCGCTTGGTTTGGCGGTATAATGAAGTCAAATGGTGAAGAAGTGGAGGAGTAAGCTGATGGAATCTAAAATGCCCCCGAAGATCAATAATCAGTGGGTTTATATTGCTGTAATTGCCACGGCTTTCTTGTTTTTGCCGAATCTTTTCCCTAGTCTGGCGGGGGATCCGGTGACGGAAGTAGATTATAAGACGTTTGTTGCGATGCTTGAAGAAGATAGTGTGGAGTCGGTATTGGTGGAGGAGAACCAGATCGAATTCACGGCACTTAATGATGATGGGGAGGAAGCCTTCTTCATCACTGGTCGAATGGAGGACTCGGCGCTGACCGAGAGGCTGCTGGCCACGGATGCGAAGTTTGCTAAGGAAATTATCCCGGAAGGATCTCCGCTGGTTGATTTTTTCCTGATCTGGATTTTGCCTTTTGCGTTATTGTACGCATTCTGGGGTTTCATGATGCGCAGGCTGCAGGGAAAAGTCGGTGGAATCGGCAATGAAATGAAATTCGGCAAGAGCAATGTCAAGATATACGCTGAATCTGAAACAGGAAAAACATTTGAGGATGTAGCGGGGCAGGATGAAGCGAAGGAAGCGCTCTGGGAAGTGATCGATTTCCTGCATAATCCCCAAAAATACCGGGAAATCGGTGCCAAGATGCCGAAAGGGATTCTGCTGGTCGGACCTCCAGGAACCGGGAAGACGCTGCTGGCCAAAGCGGTCGCAGGAGAAGCCAGAGTGCCGTTTTTCTCGATATCGGGATCTGAATTCATGGAGATGTTCGTCGGTGTGGGCGCCGCCAGGGTCAGGGATCTGTTCGACAAAGCCCAGGAAAAGGCCCCTTGTATCGTTTTCATCGACGAAATCGACACTATCGGCAAGAGCCGTAACCTGTCAGGCATCACCGGAAACGATGAGCGGGACCAGACACTCAACCAGCTGTTGAATGAAATGGATGGTTTTTCCTCGGAAAAAGGTGTGGTGATCCTGGCGGCAACGAACAAACCTGAAGTTCTCGACAAAGCGCTGCTGCGGCCAGGACGATTTGATAGGCGCATTCCGCTTGAGCTGCCGGATATTGCCGGGAGGGAAGCGATTCTGAAGGTTCATGCAAAATCGGTCAAAATGACGGAAGACGTCGATCTGAAGGGGATTGCAAAGTACACACCCGGCAGCTCCGGAGCCGACCTTGCCAATCTTATAAATGAAGGCGCTCTCCATGCCATAAAGGAAGGACGCAGCAAAATCAGCCAATCCGATCTGGAGTACGCGTTGGAAATCATATTGGCCGGATACCAGCGGAAAAATGCCATCCTCTCGAAAGAAGACAAATTGGCGATCGCGTACCATGAAATAGGCCATGCAATCGTTGCCGCGAAACAAACAGATTCCGCACCTGTCAATAAAATCAGCATCATCCCAAGGACTTCGGGCGTCCTCGGCTACACGATGCAGTCGGAAGACACAGATCACGTTCTGATGAGCCGCGAAAAGTTCTTGAACAAGATCATCACCTACATGGGCGGACGCTCTGCCGAGGAAGTCATCCTGAATACGGTCACATCCGGGGCGGAAAATGACATAGAGGCGGCAACAGCTATTGCACGGGCGATGGTTACGCGCTACGGCATGAGTGAAAAGTTCGACATGATGGCTTTGGAAACGATCAATAATCCTTATCTGGGAACGGATGTAACGTCACTCGTATCAAATGAAACCTCTGCGAAAATCGATGATGAGGTTTTGGGCATCATCAAATTCGCCCATGAAAAAGCTAAGGAAATCATCCGGGAAAACTTACCGAAAATGCATGAACTTGCTAACTATCTGCTTGAAAAAGAAACCATGACCGGCGAAGAATTCATGGAAATGCTGACGGAAGAATAAAGTTTCAGGCAATGCGGCTTTTCTTGATGGTAAATGATGAGCTTTTTTGCGATTTATGGCATAATGAAAATCATCAGTACCAAAAATAGCTTCAGGAAGATTCAGAAGGGAGCACCCATGAAAAATACGAAAATATTCGGGATGTCGTTTGCCAGCGTCTATCCGTTGTATATTCAGAAAGCCGAGAAAAAAGGCCGCACGAAAGAAGAAGTCGATGAGATCATTTTCTGGCTGACCGGATATGATGAGACGACGCTGCAACAACAACTGGATGATAAAGTTGATTTCGAAACCTTTTTTGCACAGGCACCACAGCTGAATCCCAACGTTTCGCTTATCACAGGGGTCATTTGCGGATACCGCGTCGAAGAGATCGAAGACAAACTCATGCAGAAAATCCGTTACCTGGATAAACTCATCGATGAGTTGGCTAAAGGGAAGGCCATGGAGAAGATACTGAGGAAATAGGCTATACATGCAAGAAAACCATAAAAATAATCAGGCAAATGGAGGAAATAGGATGGAATTCAAAAATGTTACAGTGATCAAGGAAGCAAATGTGTATTTTGACGGGAAAGTGACCAGCAGAACGGTCTTGTTTGAAAGCGGCGAGAAAAAGACACTCGGCTTCATGTTGGCAGGCGAATACGAATTCAATACCGATGCCGAAGAAATCATGGAAGTCCTGGGTGGCGACATGTCGGTCATGCTGCCGGGTGAATCGGAATACACACTCTACAGCAAAGGCCAAAGCTATGTCGTTCCGGCAAACTCATCATTCAAGATGATTGTTGAGAAATATGTGGACTATTGCTGTTCTTACAAAAACGACTGAATCTAAAGCACCACGTTTGCTGTGACCGTGTGGCAGTACAGGCAAACCAACTGATTTTAACAAATAAAATGATACATGACAAAAATCCGCAATCATTTGTTTGATTGCGGATTTTAAAATATATATTCGATTATCTGATCGACGTTAGCGATATCCTGAACAGGCAATCTGTCAGCGAATTCAATTTTTCTGGCGTGAAAATCCAAAGATTTGAGTTGGGAGATGACGATTTGACCTGTGACAACCATTTCTTCCGGCAACGTATACCGAGTAGGGAGGTTTTTTATTGTCGAAGTGATGGGGCAAATAACCGCAAACAAGGTAGAACCATTGAATTCGTATCTTGAGACAACCAGTCCCGGCCGACGTTTTTTGATTTCATTTCCTGAAGATGGATCAAAATTCACCCAGACGATATCGCCTTTCTTGGGAATGTACCGATCGGAAGCCTTCATCAGAACAGTTCTCTCCCTTCAGGAGATAGACTAGCCCATTCATCTTTTTCGTAAAAAGCCCCAGCTTCGGACAAAACAAAGGGATCATCAATTTTGGGAACCAGCGTGATTGTCCCGTTCGCTGAATAGATTACGATATATTCTTTATTGGCTTCCAATTTTTCGCCATTGTGAAGCGGCAGGGTGACAACTACGGAACTTCCCTGTAGTCTGGATTTTGTAATTAGCATGTTTCTCACCTCTTATGAATAATTATACTCGATAACACTCAGTCACGCAAAGTGCACTGCCGGTACATACTAAAAAAGTAAGTTTAGGAGTATAATTGATTTATGGAATAGATAGCTTTTGGCGGATTAGCGGCCGGAATAATGGGTATCATATCAGATGGAGAGCGGAGGTAGTGGTTATGACGAAAGTCGAGCAGCACAGGGAAATATGCGAAAGACTGAATCGGCTGTATGCGGCAAAAAACAAAGACTACGGGGATAGTTTTGGCGACAGCTTCGAAGAGTACGGGCTGATAATGCCTGCTGTCCGATTGGATGATAAACTGCACCGGTTCAAACAACTGATCAAGCAGGAGGCCGAAGTGAAAGACGAGAGTATCACAGACACGCTGATGGATTTGGCGAATTACGCAATCATGACCATCATCGAAATCGAGAACAAAGCATAATGTTGAGAAAAATAGTACCCATTGCCTCAACCAAAAAGATAGACGGTACCAGAGCTTGGATGCTGGTACCGTCTATCTTTTTAAATCGTGATGCTATTGATGAAGCGAGCGATCCGCAGCTTCCCTTGCGAAGTCAAGGTTGTGCGTTACGATGATCATGGACAGCTTTTCTGACAGGACATGCAGCACTTCCGCCTCCAACTCGGGGTCGAGGGCCGAAGTGGACTCATTGAACAGGACGTTATCGGTCCCCCTGCGAATCGTGTATAATATAGGAAACAACAACTGATTCGCTGACCAAGAGAGCGAATGGAAGCAGGGGGAATTTGTATGACAGAGGCATTGAAAAGACTGATCCAGGCAGCGCAGCAACCGGAGGAAGCGGACCTGATCATCCAAAACGGGACAGTAGTGGATGTGTTTTCGCTGGAGACCTTTGAAGCGGATGTTGCTATCAAAGATGGATACATCGTCGGCATCGGTACCTATCCGAACGGGAAGCAAGTGGTGGATGCTTCAGGAAAGTATGTCATGCCGGGCTTTATCGACGGGCATATCCATATCGAATCGACGATGGTGACACCGTCGGAATTTTCGCGTGCGCTCATCAAACACGGTGTGACGACCGTTGTGACTGATCCGCATGAAATCGCGAACGTCGCAGGAACAATCGGTATTGAATTTATGTTGAAGGACGCCGCCAACGCCGATATGGACATCCTGCTGAAGCTGCCATCGTGTGTGCCGGCAACGCCTTTCGAGCAGAATGGGGCAACGCTGACTGCGGATGATCTCCGCCCGTATTTGACCCATCCGACCGTCATCGGCCTGGCGGAAGTGATGGATTATCCATCCGTTTTGAATGCAAATCCGGATATGCTGGAGAAAATCCAAATGACAATCGGAGCGGGGCTGGAGGTAGACGGTCATGCAGCCGGTCTGCCGGATACGGCGCTGAACGTATACAGCGTCGCGGGCATCCGCAACGATCATGAAGCGGTGACTGCGGAAGAAGCGATTGCGCGGGTACGCCGGGGCATGCATGTGTTGGTGCGCGAAGGTTCGGCGGCAAAGGATTTGCTGGCGTTGTTGCCGGCCATCAACGAAAGGAACAGCCGCCGTTTTTCATTCTGTACGGATGATAAGCATCTGGACGAATTGGCAGAAGAAGGAACCGTCAATTACGCAGCGCAGCTGGCCATCGCAAACGGGCTGGATCCGCTGATTGCGATCCAGATGGCTACGCTCAATAATGCGGTATGCCACGGCATTCATGACAAAGGCGCCATTGCACCAGGCTATCTTGCGGATATCCTGATCACGGATAGCCTGGAGATCCTGCATCCGGAAACAATCATCAAAGGCGGACGTCTGCTGGATCTGGGCGCTTTAAGGAGCGCCCGCGCAACTGTCCCGGAGACTGTCCGATCCTCCCTTCATTTAAAGAAAGTGACAAAAGATGATTTGCAGATCCCGCTTCTTGAAGGTCAGCAAGCTTGGGTCATCGGTGTTGTGCCGGGCCGCATCATTACGGAGAAAATCGCAGCGGATGTACAGACGGAAGACGGGTTCTTTGTTGCGGATCCGCAAAATGATCAAGTGAAGATGGTGGTGTCCGAACGCCATCACCAAACCGGCAGCATCGGGGCTGGCATCGTCAGCGGAATCGGTCTGAAACGGGGCGCCATCGCCTCAACTGTAGCCCATGATTCGCATAATCTGGTCGTTGCCGGAACGAACGATGAAGATATGCTGCTTGCGATTGAGGAAGCGGAACGGATGCAAGGCGGACTCGTCATCGTTGATGGCGGCAAAGTGTTGGCGTCGGTCCCGTTGCGGGTCGGCGGCATCATGTCGGAAAAATCCTACGAAGAAGTGATCAAGGAATTGCATCAGCTGCATGAGCAGTTGTCTACGCTGGCGGAGGAATCGCAGAACATTTTCATGATCCTCTCGTTCCTATGTCTTCCAGTCATTCCGCGGCTGAAATTGACGGATAGAGGATTGTTTGATGTGGATTCCTTCCAGCATATCGCAGTCGGGATTCCGATGTAAAGTCACTTACTTCAGTACGGTCCGGAAAGGCGGTGGTTCTTTATGGCGATTTCATTTGGTGCATTCATTCAGTTGCTGCTGACGAGCCCGGCTATTGCGGTGACGGTGGTCTTGACATTGGGCGTGGTTTTGGTGAACGGGTGGACGGATGCGCCGAACGCCATCGCCACCTGCGTTTCGACACGAAGCATAACTCCGCGCAATGCCATCTTGATGGCGGCGGTATTCAATTTTTTTGGTGTCTTTGCGATGACCGCAGTCAATGCGAAGGTTGCCCAGACGATGGCGAAGATGGTTGACTTTGGCGGGAATACGGAAGACGCGGTCGTGGCGCTGTGTGCGGCGCTCTTTGCGATTGTGGTATGGGCCACTGCCGCTTGGTATTTTGGCATTCCGACAAGTGAAAGCCATGCCTTGATTGCTGGGGTATCTGGGGCTGCGATTGCGCTGCAAGGCGGTATCGATGGAATCAATGGTGCGGAATGGATTAAGGTTCTGTATGGCTTGCTGCTTTCCACCGTTCTTGGGTTGTCTCTAGGCTTTCTGGTCGTGAAGCTTGTCGGCGCGCTGTTCAAGGACATCGAGCGGCAAAGCACGACCATCTTCTTCCGCAACAGCCAGATTGCCGGTGCGGCAGCGATGGCCTTCATGCATGGAGCCCAGGACGGCCAGAAGTTCATCGGGATTTTCCTGCTGGGCATTGCTTTGTCGCAAGGGAATGCCGCGACTGATTTCATTATCCCTGTCTGGCTGATGCTGTTGTGTTCCACCGTCATGGCCTTGGGGACGGCAATCGGTGGCGGGAAGATCATCAAGACGGTAGGGGTCAATATGGTGAAGCTGGAGACCTATCAAGGCTTCAGCGCTGATTTTGCCGGGGCCTTGAGCCTCTTGACGGCTTCCCTCCTGGGGCTGCCGGTGAGCACGACCCACACGAAGACGACGGCCATCATGGGAGTAGGCGCGGGTAGGCATCTGTCGAGCGTAAACTGGTTGACGGTCAAGGAAATGGTTTATACGTGGGTGTTGACATTTCCAGGCTGCGGCCTTGTCGGTTATCTGATGGCAAAGCTGTTCATTCTGATATTTTAGGGGGTGCTCCGTGTATGTTCAAAAAGAAGACGGAAAAGTTGGATTATTTCGATGAATTCATCAAGCTTGCCGAATGGGGCGTCCAATCGGCGGAATTCCTGAAGCAGGTACTGGCGGAGTATCCGGTCGCTAATCTCAGCCAAAAATTGGACGAGATGCATGAAATCGAACACAATGCCGACCTCGCGAAATACAGACTGATGCGCTATATGTACAACGATCTGTTGCCGCCTTTCGATAGGCAGGATGTGATTGCATTGGTCACCAGTCTGGACCATGCCATCGACATGATTGAGGATGTCATGATCCACATTGAAATCTATCAACCGCAGAACATTACCCCTGAAATCAACCAATTCCTGGATCTGGTGGAAAAATCAGCCGAGGAATTGCTAACGGCGGTGCGGCTATTGAAAACCTACAAGAAATCGCAAAAAGAGATCCACGTAGTCATCGACCGGATTAACGCCTGTGAGAAGGAAGGCGATCTGCTGTACATCCAATCCATGCGCGACCTCTATCAGAGCGATACGGATACCGTCAGCACCGTCATCCTGGGGAAAATTTATGAATCTTTGGAGGATTGCTGTGACGCCTTCAAGGACGTGACCAAATTTGTGGAAGAGATTGCGTTGAAGTACGCTTGACCAGTGGTGGTTGTCCGATAAGGCGGAAGAATCGGACAACTAGAGCGAGTCTGTCTCGATAATTCGCAGATAGCATCAATAAATCTGAAACCCGACATATTTAATCATTTCGTATACGAAGAAGTACATTTCACGAAGTGCTTTTTTCAATATCAACTGATAAGTTAGTTGAATTTTGCGCAAGGGTGTGACATAATATGTTTGAAAATTAAATAACTTCTTTATCAAGAGAGATCGAGGGACTGGCCCGATGACATCTCAGCAACCGACCCCTGTGCGAGCGCAAGGGAACGGTGCTAAATCCTGCAGAGCAATCTGAGAGATAAGAAGAGCAAAGCGACATTCCCGACTCTTCTTGTTAAAAGAAGGGTTTTTTGTTTTCGAAAAAACAATTTGGAGGGAAAGATCATGACAATGACAAAAGAACAATTCGAGCGCTGCGAAAGAAGCTGCGAAAGAATGGAAGCAGCAGGCGGCCCAAAAAGCCAAGCAGAGGCCATGCTGTATCATCAGTACAAGCAGCAAAAACAACAACTGGAGGATGCAAGGAAGTCCGGAAAGGAACAGTTTCAGAGTGATATACTCGAAAAATTATTGGAAGTGCAGCAGCTTGAACGCAGCATCGAAAAGCTGCAGGGGCAGCTTCAGAACGAGAAGAGTACGTTGGGAAACATGACCAAAACACTGGTGCTCTTGGGGGATGAACTGTAGAGGTCAGCTCCGATGAGGAGTGCGCTCATCGGAGGACAGCTGGCGTCTGTGAATGCAACTCCGGGGAGCGAATGCTGGCCGGAGGAGGCTGCGTGGCAATCGGCGGAACTCCGGCGAAGCCGCGTTGGTCGGAGGTAATCATTTTTTTGGGTGTTTTCCTCCGGCGAGAGAACCCTAACCGGAGGAAAACTTGCGCCAAAAAAACCAACTCCGGTGAGCGAATCGATCGGAGTCAGTGTGATGGTGTTTTTTTGGCATGGGCGGTTCTCTACAAGTTACTGTTCAAGTGAGTCGGGTTTCCAGGATGCGAGAGTCGAGTGGACCTGTCAATAGAACTCGATGACTGCATCCTCGAAGCCGTTGGAACTCAAAAATGAAGTCAGCAATGACTCGACTCTTTTATCCGCTTCATCCAGAAAGCCCTGACTGATTTTCTCTTCTTCAAGTTGTTGTTTATTGACGTTTATTTCATCAAAAATTATCTGGCTGGGATAATCCGAAAAAATAGTACCTTTGATGTCTTCGACTCTCGTTTTTTCGGTCTCGACCACGTTATCGAGTATTTGGGATTTTGGGATTCTGACTGATAATTGCTTGGTTTCTTCGTTATAGGTCATCTGAAGTTCAGAAAGATCGGTCCCGGCTTTCAGATAGCCGGAATACTCAATCAGCTTGATGGCTTCCGCATAGTCAAAATCACCGAAACCGAATAGGTCAAAATTCTTGTCTGTTCGGCTGATGATGACGTCGCTGTACTCATACTTTAGTGTTGTCCATTCTGACAGCTCCACCAGTTTTTCCTGCACTAGAGCTGTTTCGGAGCTCCTGTTCGTGCGGGTGGAAATCAAATCGGTTTCGGTGAATATGAGATATCCTGCCATCCCAACAAACAATAATAGTAGTATCTTTTTCATAACCAAATTTCCTCCTCGGTAATCTTAACCCATCAGCGTTTACGCAAATTGGGTACACTATGGTTCGTAAAACGGCTTTTTTGATTTGAACTAATTGACAATATTTTAACATATTTTTTTGGAAATGATTTGTAATCTCAAACTAATATTCATTTGATTTCATCGACTGCACTGTAGAATTATCAATGGGAAGCAAAAAGAGGAGTAGTGTTTATGAATTTGAAAATGAAACGCATCTACGAGACACCTGAAAAAGCGGACGGCTTCCGGATCCTGGTTGATCGGTTGTGGCCGCGCGGCGTCAAGAAGGAGACTGCCCAGCTGGATGCATGGCTGAAGGACAGCGCGCCTTCGCCGGATCTGCGTAAATGGTTCGACCATGATCCCGAAAAATTTACAGCCTTTAAGGAACGCTATGAAGAGGAACTGTTGATGAACCCGTCGACAGCTGCTGCCGTAGCGGAGATCCTGAAGCAGTTGGAAGTGGCGGATGTCACATTGGTCTATGCCGCGCGGGATACGGAAATCAATCATGTCGTCGTGCTCCGGGATTTTTTGGAGAGCCAGCGGAAATAAGCGACTACAGAATGGAGAAGAAGACACTCTCGAAAAGGGTGTCTTCTTTGTGTTGTACATGTGCTGCCTCGGTCGGCTTTCGCAGCGAAAGCGCAGCGCGATTAGCCGACACATCTTGCTTATCTCGGCTTTACGAAGAGAAAACAGTTCGGAACGGCCGACTACTTCTTGACGGCGGTACTTTCGGTCCCCATGTCCCCGGGCTTACTTTGGGGGCATTTTTTTGCGGTATCAGACTGATCTGTTCAAATAGTTGTCGGAAAATGGCAGTTGTGCAGAGTGGATGCAAAGGGGATAATGGAGGAAAGTACTGGGGGGAAATACGATGACGAGAGAGCACGCGGCAGATTATGATATCACGATGGAGAATGTCCGGTATGCTGCACCGCAACGGTATTATGGCACACGGATTCTGTTCGTGACCAAAGGAAGGGCAAGCGTGTCCGTCAATGGGGAAATGTATGCTCTGGATGAAGGGGCTATTCTCTTCATCAACCGGAATGACCACTATACTGTCCGGGGCAGCGAAAACAATATCCTCATTTGCCTGAGCATCCCCAGCCATTTTTTCGTGATGAACTACCCGAATTACTTCCATTACTCTTTCGACTGCTTCTCAAAAGATTTGGATCCGGGACGAGGGGATGTCGTAGCGCAACTGCGCAGGCTGCTGGCTGAACTCGTGATTGTCCATTCCCGCCAGGAAGAAGGCAGCTTTTTAGAAGCCCGCAGTATCCTGTTTCAGACGATGCTGCTGGTGACCCGATACTTCAAAAAAGAGGGGCCGCTGACAGGTGCAGGCGAAGCGAGCGATGAACGGATTTCCCGGATTGTCCATACGATTGAACTACGCTATGCGGAACCTTTGACGCTTGCGGAGATGGCCGAGAGTGAGTACCTGTCGCCTACCTATTTATCCCGCTATTTCAAGCAGACGACCGGAATGGGCTTTCTACAATATCTGAAGATGGTGCGGTTGAAGCACTGCGTGGAGGATTTGCTGCAAACGGCCGATAATATGTTCCAGATTGCCGTAAGAAACGGATTCTCGACGGTGAAGAATTTTACAGAAGCCTTCAAATCGGTATACGATCAGACGCCGGTTCAATACCGGAAGGAACATAAACAAGAGAGCAGTGAAGCGTTCGGAGATGTGGCCGCCAAATCGGAAGCCGGGAAAGCATTGGATTCGCCGGAAGCGCTCATGCAGTTGACGAAATATTTGGAGGAGCCTCTGAATCCGCGCGCGTTGCCGGACGAGGCGCCGGGTGAAGCCTGCAAGATTGTCATCGGTGACGGTAGGGACATCGGGGGATTGGAGCGCGAAGAGCATATTGTGTTCATCGGGGAACTCAAAGAGATGCTGAACGAGCAGGTGAAGGAGCAAGTGTTGCTGGCTAAGCGAAGGCTTCGCGTCGACTTTGCGGGCGTGAGCAATCTGATCGGCGGATCCACTTTATTGCCGGAAGTCGAGACGGATGAGTTCGTGTCCACCACACCGAAGTACGCCAATGCCGATTTGGCCATCCAGTACCTGAAGGAACAGGATATCAGCCTGTATGTGAGGATCACTTATAAGGAAGTCATCCACAATGAAGAGCGCTATTTCAATGAACTTGAAGGCTTCCTGATCCACACACTGCAGGTCTTCGGCAGGAAATTTGTCAACCAATGGAAAGTCGTGTTCTATGCGGAAAAAGAGACAGCCATCCTGTCCACGGAGTTGGAGCGCGTGTACTTGAGGCTGCATGAAGTGATCCGGAAATATGCCGTTCAGCTGAAAATCGGCACTTTCCTGCCTTTCAAAGAGGATAAAGACAGCCTTTCCTTGTCGCATCACTGGCAACTTCATCAATCCGGCAGCATCGATTTCATCACCTATGACGCCGATCAAAATGAGGCCGTCGACTTTTCCGAAATCAGCGATGAAGATTTCCAGAACAGCCAAGACTATATCCTGCAGAAAACGCAGAAGCTGAAGCGATTCCTGAAAAAGCACCAGATGCATCAGCCGCTATATCTGGAAAATTGGAACACGCTGACCGGAAACACGCGCTATACGAACGGGACTTTTTTCCGGGGCGCGCTGATCCTGAGGACTATTTTGGATTTGGGGACTGAAGTCGCGGGTGTCGGGTTTTGGCTCAACAGCGAACTACATGAGCTGCACGGTGGGAACCATAACAAGGCTGTGGCGGGTTTGGAGCTGTTCCATTTCTTCAATGGCAAACGGCCTGCTTTCTACACGCTGATGTTCAAGGAACGGATGACGGGGGAAGTGCGCGCTCAAGGCGAACATTATGTGCTGACCGAAAATGAAGAGGGCTACCAATTGCTGCTGTTCAACGAAAAGCACTTCAATCCGCGCTACTCGGTCGATGAATTGTTCATGCGGAACCGCAGCAATGAACTGCATGTCCGGCTGATCGGCATGGAACCCGGCGAATACCAGGTCCGGAAATACCGATTCGACCAGCAAAATGGCGGGCTCTATACAAAGTGGGGGCAGCTGAACAGCAAACACGGCATCGACCTTGAAGTGATGGAATACATCGTGCAATCCTCCATGCCGACGTTGGAGCTCGAAGATGAACAGATCGAAAAGGATTGGTCCTTCTATGCTTCGATGAGCAGCAACGCGATCCTGTTCATCGAATTCCGCCGAGCGATCGGCTGAAAGAAAATACAATAACGAAGAAAAGGTTGTCTCGTGGGAGACAACCTTTTTTGTCGCCGGATACTTTAGGTTTGTCCGATTCATTCGGGTTATCGGACAAACAGTGGGCTGATCATGCCAAGGATGTCCGATTCTTTGGAGTTATTGGACATCTAAGGGATCAACCACAATAGAAAGGGCTTTCGGACAAAAAGCATCCGCACAAATTTGTTATTCCACCGTTCTCTGAAAATGCGAAGACAAAAATCAGGCTGTTTTGCATAATTACGACCCTTTTCATATTTTATAGTGGCGGTATACTAGCTGAGTGATTACGAAACGTAGCAACAACCAACCCATATTATAGTAAAAAAACAGTCAAAATAAGGGAGCGCAAAAAATGAACGAAGCGACCAAACCGCAATTATTCAGCAAGTTAGCCGAGAAACAGGAGCGCATGATCGAAATCTACCGCTACTTGCACGCCCATCCGGAATTGTCTTTCCAGGAGGAGAACACGGCCAAGTACATCGAAGCATTTTATGCAGGGAAAGAGTGTGAAGTCCGCACCCATGTCGGAGGACTGGGCATCGTCGTGACCATCGACAGCGGCAAACCGGGAAAAACCGTCGCCATCCGAGCGGACTTTGATGCGTTGCCGATCCAAGAGGAAACGGGCTTGCCATTTGCCTCAAAAACACCAGGAGTCATGCATGCTTGCGGACATGACGCGCATACAGCCTACATGCTGACCCTTGCCGAAACATTAATAGAGATGAAGGAACAATTCGAAGGGAAAATCGTTGTGCTGCATCAGCCTGCCGAGGAAGTTCCCCCGGGCGGAGCGATCGGCATGATCAAGGACGGCGCTTTGGAAGGCGTCGACACGGTATTCGGTATCCACGTGATGTCGCAGATGGACAGTGGCAAAGTGTTCTACCGTGAAGGCAATGTTCAGACCGGCCGCGCCAATTTCCGCGTGAAGATTCAAGGCGTCGGCGGTCACGGTTCCTCTCCGCACAAAGCCAATGACGCCATCGTGGCGGCCAGCCATTTTGTCGTGGCCGTGCAATCCATTGTCAGCCGCCGTATGAATCCGTTCGATGTCGGCTCGATCACGATCGGCAGTTTTGACGGCAAAGGGTCGTTCAATGTCATAAAAGATGCGGTTGTGTTGGAGGGCGATGTGCGCTCAATGTCCGAAGAAACACGCACGCTGATCGAAAAGGAAATCCGGGCGAAGCTGGACGGCATCTCGGCTATGTTCGATGTGACTTATGAACTGGATTACGAAAACGATTATCCGGTCTTGTTCAACGATCCGGAAATGACGGCATTCGCAGCGTCGGCTCTGCAGGCAACAGAACTGCCAGGGTTAGCGGCTGTGGAACGTTGCGAGGCGCAGCCGCCTTCGGAAGATTTCGCTTATTATGCGAAGGAACGCCCGAGCGTCTTCCTGTATGTCGGAGCGACGCCAAAAGACGGCGAAGCTTACCCGCATCATCATCCGAAATTCCGGATCAATGAGGACAGTATGTTGATCGCAGCCGAAACGATGGGGACATTGGTTATTGATTACTTAAAAGGGAGCAGTGAAAAATAGTGGAAACGCAATACAAAGGTAATGACAAATTAATTGCAGGGATTATGATGGGGGTCGTCACATTCTGGTTGTTCGCTCAAGCGATGGTGAATATCGTGCCGGCGGTCCAGGCGGATTTGGGAATCTCATCCGGTGTGTTGAGCATCGCAATCAGTTTGACCTCTTTGTTTTCGGGGATGTTCATGGTTGCCGCAGGTGGCTTGGCGGATAAATACGGCCGCGTCAAATTGACGAACATCGGTATGATTCTGAGTATCATCGGCTCATTATGTTTAGTATTTGCGAATGGGGCAATGCTATTGATCATCGGACGCGTTATCCAAGGTCTATCAGCGGCTTGTATTATGCCTGCCACTTTGGCTCTGATGAAGACCTATTTTGACGGCGCCGAAAGACAGCGCGCCTTGAGTTTCTGGTCAATCGGTTCATGGGGCGGTTCCGGCATCTGCTCATTCTTTGGCGGACTGGTGGCTACCTATTTCGGTTGGAGAGCTATCTTCGTGGTTTCGATTTTTGTTGCAGCACTGGGTATGATTTTGCTGAAGGGTACACCGGAATGCAAATTCGAAGCAACCGGCGAAAAGAAACCTTTCGATTTTGGCGGTCTCATCACTTTTGCTTTGGCTATGCTGGCATTCAACATCATCGTCGGCCAAGGCGCTGCAATCGGCTGGACGGACCCGATCATACTGGGATTGGCCGCTTTGCTGGTTGGTTCAGTCTTCCTGTTCGCAACAATCGAAAAGAAACACGTGAACAGCTTCATCGATTTTTCCTTGTTCAAGAATAAAGCCTACAGTGGCGCTACTTTATCCAACTTCTTGCTGAATGCTTCTGCAGGAACGATGGTTGTCGCAAATACGTATGTGCAAATGGGCCGCGGCTTCTCTTCTTTCCAATCCGGATTGCTGACGATCGGTTACTTGGTTTGCGTTTTGAGCTCCATCCGTTTGGGTGAAAAAGCCTTGCAAAAATTCGGATCCCGCAAGCCGATGGTCACCGGATCATTCATTGCGACTATCGGAATCGCTTTGATGGCCTTCACTTTTGTGCCGGGAATCTTCTACAATCTGCTTGTGTTCGTCGGCTATGCTTTGTATGGCTTCGGTTTGGGGATTTATGCCACACCTTCCACTGATACCGCGATTTCGAATGCGCCAGCGGATAAAGTCGGCAGCGCGTCCGGCATCTACAAAATGGCCAGCTCTCTGGGCGGAGCGGTCGGGGTTGCACTTTCCTCCAGCCTTTTCAATGTTTTGGGAGCGCAAGGAAACATGGAAGTGGCCGGTTCTGCAGGGTTGCTGCTGAATGTCGCTTTTGGGATGATCGCCTTGGCTTCGATTTTGCTGACGGCTCCGAAAGCTGCTGCGCAAGTGGAAGCTACGGAATAAGTTTGTGCAAACAGACCAAAAAATAGAATGAAAAAGGATGCAAAGTTATGGCGACTTTGCATCCTTTTGGGTTATACTTTTCGCGAAACATAATATTTTCAGAAAACTATCAGCAGGGGGGATACAATACAATGGAATTTATTTCTATAGTTGAAATAATCGGGACGATCGCCTTTGCGATGTCAGGGGCATTGACCGCTATCGAGAAGGATCTTGATTATTACGGGATCGGGATATTCGCGATCACGACTTCAGTGGGCGGGGGGATCGTCAGGGATCTGCTGATCGATCGTCCTTTGCCGGCATCGCTGGAAAATCCTCTCTATGCGCTCATCAGCCTGCTTTCCGCCGGCTTTGTCATCCTTTTCTATACGCACATCAGCAAATTGGCGAAGAAGCTACAGTTTTTTGATGCCATCGGGCTCGGAGCTTTCACCGCTATCGGAGCGGAAGTGGCTGTGCGGATGGGCTTCCAGCAGTGGTATGTTGTTGTGACGTTGGCTGTCTTGACCGGAACCGGCGGAGGGCTTATCCGGGATGTGTTCGCCCGGGAGATCCCTTATGTATTCCGCAAAGAGGTCTATGCGTTGGCTTCCATTTTGGGTGCCATCTTGTACATTATCGTATTCCGCTTGGCCGGTAGCCAAGTAGCGCTGTACAGCTGCTTTTTGGCAACGACTTTGATCAGGCTCTACTGCATGGAGAAGGATATGCACCTGCTGAAAGTCGGGAAAGTCACCATGGAATAGAGATGGCACAAAAAAATAAGAGGAGATTGTAAATTGCACAATCTCCTCTTATAATGTACTGATTAATTGTTTTCTTGCAGGAAGGCATCGGTTGAGGTGACATTGGCATACATGCCGTTCAGTGCGCTGACAAAGGCGTAATGGACTTGTTCCGCAGGCACAGTTTTGTCTCCATAGGATAGATTTCTGGTCGCGCAGGCATCTTCAATCAAAACAGCTTCAAAGCCTAAGTCAACGGCAGTTCTGACGGTCGCATCAATGCACATGTGGGTCATCATGCCTACAACCACTACCTTCGTTACGCCATTTTCTCTTAGTTTGCTTTCCAAACCAGTTTCCAAAAAGCTGTTGGCAAAACTCTTGGTTACGACAGTTTCGTTTTCCAAAGGCAAGACCGTTTCGTGGATTTCAGCCCCTGTTGTATCAGGCAGAAAGAACCCCAATGCGGGATCGCTTGCGATATGCTGCACGTGATAAACGGAATCTTTAGTATTTTTTCTGAACCAATCCAGGACCTTTGCAGCGTTGGCGGCGGCCAGCTCCGGCTTGCTTAGTTCCATTTTGCCATTTGGGAAATAATCATTTTGTATATCCACGATAAGTAAAGCTGTACTCATTTTTATCCACCCCGTAAAAGTATTTTTCCTTACGAGTATGATGATACCCAACATCCTGACTTCTTTCGATGCTTTGGCGAAAGACTTCCTGCCCAAATGATTTCATGATGAAAGGAATGTACTATGGAACTTGATCACATTGATTATCAAATCCTGCAATTGCTGTCCGAAAATGCCCGCATCCAATGGAAAGACTTGGGCAACCAGATCCATATGACCGGACAAGCAGTGGGAAATCGCATCAAAAAACTCGAAGACAATGGCGTGATTCAGTCGTATTCTTTAGTAGTTGATGAATTGAAATTAGGCTTTTCCTTTACTGCTTTTGTCATTATTTATATGAAAACAGCGAATCATCAAGAGTTTATACATTTTGTTCAGGAGCAAAATGAAGTCCGCGAAGTCCATCGAGTGTCCGGGGAAGGTTGCTACCACTTAAAAATTAAAGTGAAGTCCCAGGAACAACTGAACCTTTTTCTTAATGACCTGCTGCAATACGGGAATTACAGCATTCATTTATCCATTCAAGAAATCAAGCAACAGACTTCTTTCAAATCCGTATGAACTTACAAGGCAACTGATCAAATTTATTGTATAATCGGGGAGAAGCCGAAACCGGAGGATCCTGCTGATGGATTCTGAAGACCCGGCAAAATCTGCACCGAATGGAGGACCATTGTTTATGCTGATCACAGAACGCCTGAAAGAGCAGAAGGATTTTTCCAAAGTGGATACCGTCATCGCCGATTATTTTCTCGATGAGGACAACGAGTGGGTTGAAAAGAGTCTGCGCCAAATCGCGCAACTGCTTTTCGTTTCTCCGTCCTCGATTGTTCGCCTCTGCCAAAAAATCGGCTTTGAAGGATTCCTTGATTTCAGGACCGCCTATCTGCATGAATTGGACTACCTCTCCTCCGACTTCGGGAAAATCGACATCAACTATCCGTTCGACATGAAGGACCGGAACACGAAAATCAGCGGCAAACTGAAAAATCTGTACATCGAGACGATCGAAGATACGTTTTCGTTGCTGGGCCACGATGCGCTGGCGCTGGCGGAGGGCTTATTGGTGAAGGCTGATGACATCTACATCTGTTCAGCAGGGGCGCCATCCGATTTGGCGCGGGCTTTCCAGGAAAAGATGGTTAAGATCGGCAAAAATGTGATTATCGATAATCGGCTGGACATGATGTTCTATCAGGCTTGTTATGCCAAGGAGGACAGTGTTTTTCTCTTCATTTCCTATTCCGGTGAAACCGAGACGCTGATCCGGATTGCGCATAAGCTTAAGGAACGTAAGTTGCAGTCGATTGCGTTGACATCCTACGGCGGGAATAGCCTGAGCGACTTGGCGACGGTGACGCTGTATCTTTCGACGCATGAAAGTCTTGTGCACAATATCGGCAACTTTTCATTGTACCCATCCGTCCTGTTCCTTCTGGATGTCCTCTACGCGAATGTCTTCAGCCGGAATTACGAAAAGCATCTGGCGGACAAAATCAAATACACCAAAGAGTACGAAAAACGAAGAAAGTCCTATAATCCGCTGCTTTCGGGCGGAGAGAAGAATAAGGACTCCAACTAACCTAAACACCTCCAATTTCCAGGGAAGTCACCGGAAATTGGAGGTGTTTTTGTGTCGGTCCCTTTCTTTTTGGAACACCATTCCAAAAAGAAAGGGCTTAAATCAGCGGATTCCGGAACACTGTACATAAACGCTTTCAATGGATTGTTCCAAGATTCTGAAAGCGTTACGATATTCCCGTAAAGAAGATTCAGGAGGAGGAACGAAAATGGATTACTCACAATTGGCAAAAGCGATCGTGGAAAAAGTGGGCGGAAAAGATAACATCACTGGGTTGACGCACTGTGTGACAAGACTGCGTTTCAATCTGGCGGATGAGGCAAAAGCGGATACTGAAGGATTGAAAAAGATGGATGGAGTCATCGGCGTTATCCAAAAAGGCGGTCAATATCAGGTGGTCGTCGGTAATGATGTCAAGTTCATCTATCAAGCAGTCATGAAAAATGAAAAGCTGGACTTTGATGGAGTACAGCCAGCATCAGCAGGTGAAGAAAACCGCAGCGTAATCGCTAAGGTACTGGATACGATTTCGGGTATTTTTGTGCCGATTGTCCCGATGCTGGCAGGAGCCGGGATGCTGAAAGCCTTGCTTTCGGTTCTGGTGTTGGCTAAGTTGGTGGATCCGGCTTCGCAGACGTTTGTGATCCTCAACTTTATGGGCGATGCCGGTTTTTATTTCTTACCGGTCATCCTGGCCGCATCGGCTGCGCGCAAGTTCAATGTCAATCCATACATCGCCATGGCCATCGGCGGGATTTTGTTGCACCCGACCTTTACAGGAATGGTGGCGGGTGCCAGGGAAGCCGGAATCGGTATCGATGTGTTCGGAATGCCGGTAAGATTGAGTACTTATGGGAACTCGGTCGTGCCGATCATCTTGGCAATCTGGTTCATGTCCTATGTGGAACCTTTCGTAGACCGGGTGATTCCGAAGAGCCTGCGTATGGTGTTGGCACCGTTGTTCACGATGTTGATCGTGGCATTGGCAACTTTGGTTGTGCTGGGCCCGTTAGGGAACTATCTGGGTGAAGGTGTCGGTATCCTGTTGGCATACTTAAACACCTACGTAAGTTGGCTTGTCCCGATGCTGGTCGGTGCTTTTACGCCATTGATGGTCATGACGGGTATGCACTACGGATTGATTCCGATCGGGATCAATATGTTGGCATCTTCCGGATATGACACCGTTGCCGGACCAGGGATGACTGTTTCGAATATCGCTCAGGGCGGCGCCTCTCTGGCTGTGGCTTTCAAAGCAAAGGATGCCGATGTCAAACGCTTGGCTTCTTCGGTATGGTTGACGGCTGTGCTCGGCGTTACGGAGCCGGCACTGTACGGGATCAACCTGCGCTACAAACGTCCACTGATTTCTTCGATGATTGGCGGCGGTGCAGCCGGTCTGTTCATCGGTATTTTCGGGGTACGCAGATTTGCTCAAGTCGCACCAGGCTTGTTGGCATTACCGGCTTTCATAGGACCGGAAGGCCTGGCAAATTTCTACTATGCAGTAATAGGATGTGTGATTGCTTTTGTTGTGTCCTTCCTTGTCCAATACATCTGGGGACTTGAGGAAGAGGCAGCAGTTGTTGAAATGGAAACTGAACCCGTGCTTCCGGCTGGAGAAACGCTGACAGCGCCTTTGTCCGGCACTGTGATCAAACTGGCCGATGTTGCCGATGAAGTGTTCGCTTCCGGCATGATGGGTTCAGGAGCCGCAATCATCCCGAGCGAAGGCAAGGTGTACGCACCGGCTGACGCAACCGTGACAGTGCTGCTGGATACGAAACATGCCATTGGACTACGGACGGATGCAGGCGCAGAAATCCTCATCCACGTCGGGATGGACACTGTGGAACTGGGCGGAAAACACTTCGAAGCCCATGTCGCAAAAGACCAACACGTTACGAAAGGGACGCTGCTGCTGAGCTTCGATGCAGAAAAAATCAAAGCGGCAGGCTATGACACCACCACGCCGATCGTCGTGACGAACGCGGCCGAATATCCTGATTTTGTTCAGGAAGCTGGTGGAACGGCTGCAGCAGGAGCAGCGTTTCTGACTTTGAAAAAATAAGAATGGAGTGCAAAAAAATGGGATTTCCGGATAATTTTTTATGGGGCGGCGCAACAGCCGCCAACCAAATCGAAGGAGCGTACTTAGAGGACGGCAAAGGCCTGAGCACAGCCGATATGATGACGGCGGGCAGCCCGACCCTGAAGCGGGACATCACTGCGGTAATCGAACCGGATCGTTACTATCCGACGCATGAAGCCATCGACCATTATCACCGGTTCGAAGAGGACATCGCGCTTTTCGCCGAAATGGGTTTCAAGTGCTATCGCTTCTCAATCGCCTGGTCCCGCATCTTCCCGCAAGGGGACGAAACGGAACCGAATGCGAAGGGCTTGGCTTTTTACGATAAGCTCATCGATCTTTGCCTGGAGAACGGCATCGAGCCGTTAGTGACTATTTCCCATTTTGAGAATCCGATAGGCCTGCAGAAATACGGTTCTTGGGAAAACCGCAAGGTGGTCGATTTTTACTTGCGCTATGCCGAAACGCTGTTCGAACACTTCAAAGGCAGGGTCACCTATTGGCTGACCTTCAATGAAATCAACGTGATGTCGACGATGCCGTGGAACGCCGGCGGAATCAGTTCAGCGGACGAAGCGGTCAAAATGACAGCAGCCTATCACCAGTTCATCGCCAGTGCTTTGGCCGTGAAAGCCGGCCGTGCCATCGATCCGCAAAACAAAATCGGCATGATGTATGCCGGCCACTTCTCTTATCCGAACAGTTGCCACCCGGACGATATCCAAGGGAACGAGGATTTCGTGCACAAGATGATGTTCTATCCGGATGTGCAGTGCCGGGGCTACTACCCGAACTACAAGCTGAAGGAGCTGGAACGCCAGAACATCACACTGCCGGTGCTTCCGGGAGATGCAGAGATCCTCAAGGAAGGCACGGTCGATTTCATTTCCTTCAGCTACTACATGACGCATGTGTGCGGAAGGAACACGAAAGGGATCCTGCGGGGCTTGAACGGACTGGATACCGGCTACAAAAATCCGCATGTCGAACGGTCCGAATGGGGTTGGGGCATCGACCCGAAAGGCTTGCGCTATGCCTTGAACTACTTGTATGACCGTTATCAGCTGCCGCTCATGATCGTCGAAAACGGGCTGGGCGCCGCCGATACGATCGTTGATGGGAAAATCCACGATGATTATCGCATCGACTATATCCGCCAGCACATCATCGAAATGGAAAAAGCCATCGACCTGGATGGGGTGCCGGTTATGGGCTACACTTCCTGGGGACCGATTGATCTGATTTCGGCCAGCACGGGGGAGATGAGCAAGCGTTACGGCTTCATTTACGTGGATCTGGATGATGAAGGAAATGGTACTAAGCAACGCATCAAAAAAGATTCCTTCGCGTGGTACAAACAAGTGATTGCGACCAATGGCGAAAACTTGGATTGGAAAGAAGCATAAAGACTTAAGAGGTTGGGGCGGATGCTCCAGCCTCTATCTTTAATGAGGAGTGTAGAGAAATGATCTATTTATTATATGCGGTGGTTATGTTCATCGCTTCAGTGACGGGAGCCTTGGCCGGTTTGGGCGGGGGCGTAATCATCAAACAATTGCTGGACGTCATAGGCTATCACAACGCGGTCGAAATCGGCTTCTACGCATCGGTAGCCATCTTCATCATGGGTATCGTGGCTATCGGAAAACTTTACCGCAACGGATTCCCATTTGACATCAAAATCGTTTCGCTCGTCTCCATCGGATCGCTTGTGGGCGGATATTTGGGTCAAACGGCTTTCATGACGCTGATCAACAGCACCAAAGAAGGCTATGTGAAGGCGATCCAAGCAGTCTTATTGGCAATCACGCTCATATTGATCCTGTATTATGAAAGAAGGAAGGACAAAATCCGGCACTACCACGTGAAACAGCCCTTGTTGATTTTTGCGGTAGGATTGTTTTTGGGTGGGTTCTCTGTCTTCATCGGCATCGGCGGAGGTCCGCTGAATGTGACGCTGATGGTACTGCTGTTCTCCTTCACGATCAAGGAAGCGATCAGCTATTCGATTGCGACGGTTTTCTGTTCGCAGATTTCGAAGCTGGGAAGCGTCGTGCTGGCGGGTGAACTTGGTAACTATTCCTTGACCTTCATGATCGTCGCTGGAGTCGCATCAGTGGCCGGCGGATATGTCGGGACCGCTATGAATCAGAAATTGTCGAACAAAAATGTCTCTGTTATTTTTCAGGTGCTGGTTCTGTTGCTGCTGTTCGTGAGTTTTTACAACACCTACATGGGCTTGCGATAAGAAAAATTGGCCGTCTCTATTGTGAGGCGGCCAATTTTTGGTATATGCCCACAACGGGTTGTCCGCCCGTAAATGAAAGCGTTACAAAATAGCTTGACACTTCTTTGTTGTGGGGTTATAATTCATTTAGTTAATATTTAGTAAAAATAACGAGTAAATATTTATCAAAACAAAAAGGAGCGGATGAAGATGGAATTGACAGGGTTGAAGCAAAAATTTGAGGAATTATTCGGCAAAGGGGATTACACAGCGTTTTTCGCACCAGGACGGATCAATCTGATCGGTGAGCATACGGATTACAATGGCGGGAATGTCTTTCCTTGCGCAATCACACTGGGAACTTACGCGATTGCGGCAAAAAATGATCTGAAGCAGGTCCGTCTTTACTCAGAAAATTTCCCGGAAGCCGGCGTCATCAGCTTCGACTTGGCCGATCTTGATCACAAAAAAGCTGACAGCTGGGCAAACTACCCGAAAGGCATGCTGCGCTACCTGAAGGAAGCCGGTCACGCCATCCCGGAAGGCATGGATATGGTCATTTTCGGAAATATTCCGAACGGATCGGGTCTGTCCTCATCCGCATCCCTTGAACTGCTGATGGGTGTCGTTTTAGATAATCTGTTCGATTTGAACGTGGATCGTTTAGACCTCATCAAAACTGGTAAACGCGTGGAGAACGAGTTCATCGGCGTGAACAGCGGTATCATGGATCAGTTCGCTGTCGGCATGGGCGAGGAAAACAAAGCGATTTTGCTGGACTGCAATACGCTGGAATATGAATTGGTACCTGTAGAATTGGGCAATCACGCAATCGTCATCATGAATACGAAAAAACGTCGCGAATTGGTCGACTCCAAGTACAACGAACGCCGCAGCGAATGCGAAGAAGCCTTGGCGAAACTGCAGAATGTCGTATCGGTCGGCAGCCTAGGCGAACTCGATGAAGAAACGTTCGAAAATGCGAAAGCAGTTCTGGAGAGCGATGTCTTGTACCGCCGTGCGCGCCATGCCGTAACCGAGAACCAACGCACCTTGAAAGCCAAAGCGGCTTTGCAGGCGGGCGAATTGGAAGCATTCGGCCAATTGATGAACCAGTCGCATATTTCTTTACGGGACGATTATGAAGTGACCGGCATCGAATTGGACACCCTGGTTCAAGCCGCATGGGATCAACCGGGTGTCTTGGGTGCGCGTATGACCGGAGCGGGATTCGGCGGCTGCGCGATCGCCATCGTCGAAAAAGAGGCGATTCCGGCCTTCATCGAAAATGTCGGTAAAACCTATGAAGCAGCGATCGGTTATCCGGCAGAATTCTACATCGCCGAAATCAGCGATGGCGCAAAACGGTTATAAGGAGCGGTTGGCATGACGATAAATGAGACAGCGTACACGATCGACCAAGCTGTTGTCGATTTTGTGGAAACGGGCATCATGAATGGGGAAACGGACCCGATGGACAGGATTGCGCAGCGCAATCTGCTGTTGGCCATGATCGGCAAGGAAGATTTGGACACAAAATTGGAGCCTTCGCAAAGTTTGCCGGATCGTTTGGATCTGCTGGATCGCTTGGTGGATTGGGCGGTCGCAAACGGAAAAATCGCGGACTACCAATACAAGAGGGAGACGCTGGAGGCGCAGATCATGTCTTTGATCACACCGATGCCTTCCGTCATCAACAAGCATTTCTGGGAAGTCTATGCAGAAAATCCGGAAGCCGCAACTGACTATTTCTACGAGCTCAGCCAAAACAATGATTACATCAAAACCCGCAGCATCGCCAAAAATATCGCGTTTCAGCACCGGACCGATTACGGTGAGCTGGAGATCACGATCAACTTGTCCAAACCGGAGAAGGATCCGAAGCAGATCGCATTGGCGAAAAACGTGCCCGCATCAGCTTATCCGGCTTGCCAACTCTGCATGGAAAACGAAGGCTATGCCGGGCGCATCGACCATCCGGCCCGCGCCAACCACCGCATCGTCCGCATGCCGTTGAACGGCGAGAAGTGGGGGCTGCAGTATTCGCCCTATGCTTACTATGAGGAGCACTGCATCTTTTTGGCCGAGGAGCACAAGCCGATGAAACTGGACAAGCATACTTTCGAGAAGTTGCTTGGGATCATCACGCAATTCCCGCACTATTTCGTCGGATCGAATGCGGACCTGCCGATCGTCGGCGGCTCGATTTTGTCGCACGATCATTATCAGGGTGGACGGCACACCTTCGCGATGGCGGAAGCGCCGGTCGAACTGCTGTTTGAAATGAACCGATTTGCTTCGGTTCAGGCAGGCATCGTCAAGTGGCCGATGTCCGTCATCCGGCTTGCCGGAAAGGATGCACATGAATTGGCGGAGGCGGCGTCCTTTATTCTGGATGCATGGCGGGGCTATTCTGATGAAGCGGCCGACATCCTGCATGTCACCGAGGGCACTCCGCATAACACGATCACGCCGATCGCGCGCATGAAGGACGGCTTGTTCGAACTGGATCTGGTGCTGCGCAACAACCGGACTTCGCCGGAGTTCCCGGACGGCATTTTCCATCCGCATCCGGACGTGCAGAACATCAAGAAAGAGAATATCGGCCTGATCGAAGTGATGGGGCTGGCGATTCTGCCGCCGCGCTTGAAGGATGAATTGAGCGAAATCGAAAAGTATCTCAACGGAGAAACAGCAGAAATCGCTGCTTACCATCAGGAGTGGGTTGCAGGCTTGGTGGACAAAAAGGCGAGGACCGGTGCCGATGCAGCGGAAGTGGTGCAGGAAGCGGTAAGCGAAGCCTTTTTGCGGGTGCTGGAGGATGCCGGTGTGTTCAAACGCACCCCTGAAGGCCAGCAAGCGTTCCGCCGTTTTGTCGAAAAGTTGCGTTAAATTTTTGAATGAAAGTGGAGGGATCATATGTCAGTTTTAGTGACTGGAGGCGCCGGCTACATCGGCAGCCATACCGTAGTGGAATTATTGAAAGCAGGTCAGGAAGTCGTTATCGTCGACAACTATTCGAACAGCAAACCGGAAGTGTTGAACCGGATCGCAACGATCACCGGCAAAGCACCGACTTTCTATGAAGTGGACGTGTTGGACCGCGAAGCCTTGGACGCCGTTTTCGCAAAAGAGGACATCGACTCGGTCATCCATTTCGCGGGCTACAAAGCAGTCGGAGAATCCGTGGCGAAACCGATCGAATATTACCACAACAACATCACGAGTTCTTTGGTATTGTGCGATGTGATGCGCAGCCACGGCGTGAAGAAGATCGTCTTCAGCTCTTCGGCGACGGTCTACGGCATGAACAACGTGTCTCCGCTGACGGAGGACC
Organism: uncultured Trichococcus sp.; assembly: GCF_963667775.1. Taxonomy (NCBI): domain Bacteria; kingdom Bacillati; phylum Bacillota; class Bacilli; order Lactobacillales; family Carnobacteriaceae; genus Trichococcus; species uncultured Trichococcus sp. The sequence continues at coordinate 2,858,652 of NZ_OY764015.1, forward strand.
TGCCGACAAGCGCAACGAACCCTTATGGCTACACAAAAGTGATGATCGAACAGATCCTGCAGGACGTGGCGTTCGCCGATTCCGAGTGGAGCATCGCCTTGCTGCGCTACTTCAACCCGATCGGCGCGCATGAATCCGGCCTGATCGGCGAAGATCCGACCGGCATCCCGAACAACCTGATGCCGTACATCACGCAAGTGGCGGTCGGCAAATTGCCGCGCCTGAGCGTATTCGGTGATGATTACGACACACCGGATGGCACAGGCGTCCGCGACTATATCCATGTCGTCGACTTGGCTTTAGGCCACATCAAGGCTTTGGACAAAATCAAGGGAACCACCGGCGTCGGCATCTACAATCTCGGTACCGGCGTTGGCTACAGCGTCTTGGACTTGGTGCACAATTTCGAGGAAGCGAATGGCGTCGAAATCCCTTACGTGATCGTCGACAGACGCCCCGGCGATGTCGCAACCTGTTATGCGGATGCAACAAAAGCGCAGGAAGCACTCGGTTGGACAGCCCAGAAAACATTGGCCGATATGTGCCGCGATTCCTGGAATTGGCAAAAGAACAATCCGAACGGCTACGAATAGGAAAAACTGATTCTATATGGGAATTGAATTTATACTTAGAAATAGCCCGCCAAAAGCATTTTGGCGGGCTATTTCAGTTCTAATCACGTTCAAAAAAACCGCCAAAACCACGTTGGCGGGGAAAAACGTCAGCGGATAACACAAGATTTCCCGTCAAAACTATTTTGGCGGGGAACCATGGCACCAAACGCGAATCCCAGACCAGACAACCTGACAACAATACCATCAAACAAGCAACGGAGCCGTCTCATTTCGAGGCAGCTCCGTTTTTTCGCACTTCCGATGGCAGACAGTGGAATCTGTTTTTGTAACACGTATAGAAATAAGTCTTGTTCGAAAAGCCGACTTCGGTCAGGATCGTCTGGATCGGGATTTCGGTTGATTCGATGAGCAGGTTGGCTTTCAGAAGCCGCTTTTCGTTCAGCAGTTCCGTGAACGTCTGGCCGCTGCGTTTTTTGATCATGTTGCTCAAGTAGTTTTTGTTGAAGTTCAGCCGTTTGGATGCCGCGTCCAAGGTCAGCGTCGTGAACTCGGCATCGATCAGCTGAAGTACCTCGTAAAAGGGGTCCTTTTTGCTGAACGTTTCGCTGTATTCGTGCGGCAGCGAACGCGCCAATTCGTAAAGCAGGATCGGCAGGTAGCTGCTGATGATCTTTCCGGAAAAGACTTTCGGGAAGAAATATTCATCGGCCATATTGTTGATGATCTGCTTGATGTGTTCGTTCTGTTCATTGCGGAACAGGATGAAATTCGCTGCGTTCGTGTCCAACGGGTTGTTCGTCAGCAGGATTTTGTAGAGAATGCTGTCGTTGTGGTTCATGTTCATCAGCCAGTTGATCGATATGCTCTTGTTGTTGAAAAGGATGTTCAAAAGCAGATCGTCCTTGCCGAGCGCCTCGATGGAATGCTCGCTGCCGGTGTCCATCAGCAGGATATCGCCTTCCTTCAACAGGTAAGGGACGCCGTTGATGATCTGGCGGCATTCGCCCTTAACGATGTAATTGAGCTCGAGGAATTGGTGCGAGTGCTCCGGGTAAGCGGCGTAGCGGTTGTGTTTGCTGATGTAGATGTCCTTGTTTTCGAAAAACAGATGCTCCTTGATCTTGGGCGCCCGGGTCGTCTCCCCCTCCAGTTCCGGCAGATCGGGCACAAATTTATGCCGCTTTTTCTGTTCCTTTTCGATGACAGATTCCTGCGATAACAGCGCAATCAGATCCATCCGAACACCTCCTGTATATTTGGTACTCACAACTCATTCAGTGACATTGTAGCATAAATCCAGAAGTTGTTTAATAGTAATGTAAACAATTACAAGGCGGAGGTGTGAAACAAGTAAATGAAGTACTATGCGATGATAGATATCGGAGCCTCCAGCGGGCGGATCATGCTGGCGGAAATAGATAATAAGCAATTGGCGTTGCAGGAAGTGCACCGCTTCAAAAATGGCTTCAGCCGCATCGACGGATCCGACAGATGGGATATCGAAACCATTTTCGAAGAAATCCTGATTGGGCTATCCAAACTGAAGGCGCTCGGCGTGACGGAATGCCATCTCGGGATCGATACGTGGGCGGTAGACTACTGCCTGATCGGAACGGACGGCCAGCTGCTGCAGCTGCCGATCAGTTACCGGGACGAACGCACGAAAGATACGATGGAAAAAGTGGCGCAAAAGATCGACAAAGAGACGATCTACGCCAAAACGGGTATCCAATTCCTGAACTTCAATACTTTGTATCAACTGTATGAAGAGGACAAGGACCTGTTGGCCAAGACGGACAAAATTTTGATGATACCGGATTACCTGGCATACCGGTTGACCGGTGAGAGGATCGGTGAAGTGACGAATGTGTCCTCTTCGCAGATGCTGAATCTCGAAACCGGCGAGTTCGACAACGACTTGCTTGAGCTTGTGGGCATCCCGAGAGAAAAGTTCCCGGAACTGGTTGTGCCAGGAACGAAAATCGGCGATGTGAAGGCGGATCTGACGGAAAGCTATGACCTGCCCAAAATCGAAGTGATCGCTGCGGCGACGCACGATACGGCATCCGCCATCGTCGGCGTGCCGGCGCTGGGCGGGAAATGGGCCTACCTCAGCAGCGGCACTTGGTCGTTGATCGGTGTGGAAAACGATGCGCCAATCAATGACGATCCCGCCTACGATGCGAACTTCACGAATGAGTGGGGCGCTTACGGGACCTATCGTTTCCTGAAGAACATCACCGGCATGTGGTTCGTGCAGGAAATCGCGCGCAACCTGGATTACAGACATTCCTACGGGGAAATGGCTCAGATGGCTTATGCAGTCGAACCATTCCTGCAGTATGTCGACCTGAACGATCCGCGCTTCCTCAATCCGGCAAATATGATCGCGGAAATCCAAGCCTATTGCCGCGAACGCGGCGAAATCGTTCCGGAAACGACGGGCGAATTGGTGATGTGCGTGTACAGCAATCTGGCTTTGGCCTATGCGCATGAACTGAAGAAAGTCGAAGCACTAACGCAGGAAACGATTGACGTGCTGCACATCGTCGGCGGCGGCGCGAATGTTAAATTGCTGAATCAGCTGACTGCCGATGTCACCGGGAAGCTGGTCGTTGCCGGACCTACCGAAGGCACCGCAATCGGCAACCTGCTCGTGCAGATGATCGCAGCCGGCGAATTTGCTGATCTGGCGGAAGCCAGAAAATGGCTCCGCACCCAGATCCACGTTGAAGAATATCCACCAAACCCGATCGCAGACCGGGAGCACCTAAAAAAATACGAAGAAAAGATTGGAGTATAGACAAATGACTAAACCTATTGAAGAAGCATACGCTTTAGCAAAACAGAAATACGCCGCCATCGGTGTGGATACCGATGCAGTACTTGAAAAATTGAGCCAAATCAAGGTTTCCTTGCAATGCTGGCAAGGGGACGATGTATTGGGGTTCATGTTCCCTGATCAAGCCTTGACCGGCGGGATTTCCGTCAGCGGCAACTACCCAGGCAAAGCAACGACGCCAGCGCAACTGCGTGCTGACTTGGACAAAGCCTTGAGCCTGATCCCCGGTAATCATAAAGTGAATCTGCATGCCATCTACGTGGATACGGACGAAAAAATCGACTTGGATCAGATCGAACCGAAGCACTACGAAAAATGGGTGCAATGGGCAAAAGAAAAAGGCCTGGGACTGGATTTCAACCCTACTTGCTTCTCCCATCCAAAATCGACAGACGGCACATTGTCCAGCAATGACCCTGAAACACAAGCGTTCTGGATCGAACACGTGAAACGCAGCCGCAAAGTGGCCGCTTACTTCGGCGAAGAACTGAACCAAACTTGCGTGAACAACATCTGGATCCCGGATGGCTACAAAGACAATCCAATCGACAAAATGTCGCCGCGTGTACGCCTGCGTGATGCTTTGGATCAATGTTTGGAAGAAAAATTCGATGATGCGCACATGCTGGATGCAGTCGAAGGCAAACTCTTCGGCATCGGTGCAGAAAGCTTCACGACCGGTTCCAATGATTTCTACCTGTCCTACGCTTTGACAAGGGACATCCTATGGACAATCGATGCCGGACATTTCCACCCAACCGAGGATGTATCCGATAAATTCACGGCCTTCCTGCCGTTCGGTAAAGGCTTGATGCTGCACGTGAGCCGTCCGATCCGTTGGGATTCCGATCACGTGGTCATCTTGGATGAAGCGACTACCCGCATCGGCGAAACATTGGTGCGCAACGACTTGTTGGACAAAACTTTCATCGGCATGGACTTCTTCGATGCAACGATCAACCGTGTCGCAGCCATGGTCATCGGCGCACGCAGCACATTGAAATCCTTGCTGTTGGGCATGTTGAGCCCAATCGATACATTGAAGGCTGCCGAAAGCACTGGCGACTTCACAACCCGTTTGGCTGTCACGGAAGAAATGAAATCTTATCCATTCGGCGCTGTCTGGGAATTCTATTGCCAACAACAAAATGTACCAGCTGGTACGGAATGGCTGACTGAAGTAAAAGACTACGAACAAAAAATTCTGACGGAACGCAAATAAGGGGGAAATCATAAAAATGAAAAACATTTTAGAAGCACCATTCATCAAAGAAGTCATGCTGTTGACGGACGTCATGTACAAATTCGGCTGGCACGAAAGAAACAGCGGCAACTTGTCCTACTTGCTGAAAGAAGAGGAACTGACGGAATATCTGGACCTGAACGAAGTGAAACGCAACATTCCGATCGCTTTCGACGGCAAAGCATTGGCCGGGAAATATTTCCTGGTCACAGGGACAGGGAAATTCTTCAAGAATGTCATCCATGACCCGGCTGATGTCTTGGGCATCCTGAAAGTGACTGCGGAAGGCAACAGCGTAGATCTGTTATGGGGATACGAAAATGGAGCGGCTCCTACAAGCGAATTGCCTGCTCATTTGATGTCGCACATTGCGCGCTTGTCGGTCGATCCGGAAAACCGTGTCGTTTATCACTGCCATGCCACCAACCTGTTGGCGATGTCCTTCTCTTGCGAGTTGGATGAAAGAAGCTTCACACGCATCCTTTGGAAAATGTGCACCGAGTCATTGGTCGTGTTCCCTGAAGGCGTGGGCATCCTGCCTTGGTTGATGCCTGGAACGAACGAAATCGGCGAAGCGACTGCTGAGAAGATGAAGGAATACCGTCTGATCGTATGGCCGCACCACGGTTTGTACGCAGCCGGAAAAGACTTGGAAGAGTGCTTCGGTTTGGTCGAAACGGCTGAAAAATCAGCGACTGTCTACACACTAGTGCAATCACAAGGCGGCATCAGACAGGAAATCACTGATGAGCAATTAAGCAATCTGGGCAAACGTTTCTCTGTAACCCCAAGAGCGGGCTACTTGAATATCTAATTTTATCAAAAGGGGATAATGGAAAATGGCAACTTTTTATGTACCAGCAATAAACCTTATCGGAAAAGGCTGCATCAAGGAATTGGGCAGCAATGTGAAGGATCTTGGCTACAAGAAAGCTTTGTTCGTAACGGATAACTTCTTGGCCAAAAGCGAAATGATCGACGTTGTCCTGGCAGAGTTGGACAATGCGGCAATCGACTATGTGATCTATGCGGATGTCGATCCGAATCCGACCTGCAAAAACGTCAACGAAGGCGTGGCGATGGCACAAGCAGAAAACTGCGACTTCATCATTTCCTTCGGCGGCGGCTCTCCGCAGGATGCAGCGAGCGCCATCAGCATCATCCTGACGAACGGCGGCAAACCGCAGGATTACGAAGGCTTGCACAAATCCGCTAAAGCCGGCTTGCCGGTTGTGGCGATCAACACGACTGCCGGAACATCCGCTGAAATCACGATCAACTATGTCATCACTGATGAAGATCGCAAAGTGAAGATGGTTATGGTCGACAAAAACAGCTTGGCGAAGATTTCCGTGAACGATCCCGAATTGATGCTGACGATGCCGAAATCACTGACAGCCGCAACTGGGATGGACGCGTTGACCCATGCGATCGAATCGATGGTGACACCGGGCGCATACGCTGTTACGGAAGTATTGGCAGCCGGAGCGATCGAATTGATCCGCGAATACTTGCCGAAAGCTGTCGAAAACGGCACTGATCTCGATGCGCGCGACAAAATGGTCAATGCCATTTTCTTGGGCGGAATGGCCTTCAACAATGCCGGCCTTGGCTATGTGCATTCGATGGCTCACCAATTGGGTGCCGTCTACCACTTGCCGCACGGCGTCTGCTGCGCGATGCTGTTGCCGATCGTGGAAGCCGAAAATGCCAAATTCGCGCCTGAACGTTTCCGCAAAGTAGCGAAAGCTTTAGGCTTGGCGGTGACAGCTGATGTATCCGATCAAGCCTGCGCGGATTACACGGTCGAAGAAATCAAACGTTTGTCCAAAGTCGTTGGCATTCCAACCTCATTGAATGAGTTGGGCATCAAGGAAGAGGAATTCGATTACGATTACCTGTCCAAAAATGCCATGATCGATGCCTGCGCACCAGGAAACCCATTCACGCCGACATTGGAAGAAACGATTGCAATGTACAAAAAATTGTTCCAATAATCAAAACCTGATTCAAAAAACTTTTTCAAAAAAATCAGATAATCCGAATTTGTCCAAAACAAGATTGTCGACAAGAGAAGAGCCGCCTCGATTTTTGAGGTGGCTCTTCTTTATTGGTTTGCCAAAAGCCGGCTATAGAACTGAGTGTCGGCTGTTGAGGATGCCATGAAGGTCGTACAGCCGACAAAATAGCGGACTCTCGGCTGTTTGCGACGTGGAATGCTCGGAACAGCCGACAAAATAGCGGACTCTCGGCTGATTGCGACGTGGAATGCTCGGAACAGCCGACAAAATAGCGGACTCTCGGCTGATTGCGACATGAAATGCTCGGAACAGCCGACAAAATAGCGGACTCTCGGCTGATTGCGACGTGGAATGCTCGGAATAGCCGACAGAATAGCGGACTCTCGGCTGATTGCGACATGAAACGCTCGGAACAGCCGACAGAAGTCGAATCTCTCGGCTGATTGCGACGTGGAATGCTCGGAACAGCCGACAGAAGACTGATCTCTCGGCTGTCTGCGACGAGAAATGTTCGAAACACCCGACAGAAGTTTGATCTCTCGACAGTTCGCGATGTGAAGCACTCGTAACAGCCGACAAAACCCGGTCCAACTCCAGTCAACTTGGATCAGGCCGCGCAATATTATAGTGTAAAACTATAACTCAGTATATTTATTAAGTGTTATCCTATATCCGGATTCCGTGGCATACTGAAACCACCTTCTGATGAATGATGATCAGCAAACAGTACAACACTTAAAAGCATGATTGATAGTTTTGCAGCAGGAACCAAAAAATGAAATGGAGGAATCAAAATGAACAGTTCAGTAATCGGTTTTCCAAGGGTCGGTAAATTGCGCGAATTGAAGTTCGCATCCGAAAAATATTTCAAGCAGGAAATTTCAACAGAAGAGTTGGAGCAAGTCGCAACGGGTTTGCGGGAGATGCACTGGAATCTGCAGCAAGCAGCCGGCATCAGCCACATCCCTTCGAATGATTTTTCATATTACGACAACGTGCTGGATCTGACGGTCCTGTTGAACGCGTTGCCTGAAAACTACAGACAGCTCGGTTTGAGCGAGCGCGACACTTATTTTGCGGCTGCGCGCGGATACCAGGGCGTAGCGGGCGACGTCAAAGCGTTGGCGATGAAGAAATGGTTCAACACCAATTATCATTACTTGGTTCCGGAACTGTTCGACGATACCGAAATTAAATTGGTGGGCGATAAGCCTTTTGCCGAGTACGAAGAAGCCAAAGAAATCGGCGTGCTGACGAAACCGGTCCTCATCGGCGGATTCACTTTCCTGAAACTGGCCAAATACAAAGGCTCGAAAACAATAAATGATTTTGCCGACCAAGTGGCAGATGCCTATATCGCAATCCTCGATAGGTTCAATGAACAAGGTGTAGCGTGGGTGCAGTTCGATGAACCGAGCTTGGTCACCGATCTGACGCAAGAAGATGTAGCGCTGTTCACGGCCCTCTACGAAAAAGTCTTGGCGCATAAAGGCAACGTAAAAGTATTGCTGCAGACATACTTTGGGGATATCCGGGACAGTTACGAAGAAGTGATCGGGCTCGATTTCGACGGCATCGGCCTTGACTTCATCGAAGGCAAACAAACCGTGGAACTTTTGGAACGATATGGCTTTCCGGCTGAGAAAACGCTGTTCGCCGGCGTCCTGAACGGAAAGAACATCTGGAAGAGCGACTACATAAAGGTCATCGAATTGGTCAATGGGTTGAAGAAATACAGCAACGACATCGTCATCAGCACTTCCTGCTCGCTGCTGCATGTTCCCTACACATTGGAAAATGAGACGAGTTTGCCGGCAAATGTATCCCGCTATTTCGCATTTGCGAAGGAGAAACTGCAGGAAATCAAGGAACTGACGGAACTAATCAGCACTTCCGGACATGAAGAGCAGGAAGCCTATCTTGCGAATCAACAAGTCTTTGCAGCGGATCGGGTGTATGAAGACAAGCATGTGCAAGCATCCGTAGCGAGCTTGACGGAAAGAGATTTTGTCAGAAACGTTCCGAGAAAAAAACGGAGAGCGATCCAAAAAGAGAAACTGCAACTGGGTCTGTTGCCGACGACGACGATCGGTTCCTTCCCGCAAACAAGAGAAGTGAAGCAAAACCGCAGCAAATACCGTAAAGGCGACATCAACAGAGCCGAATATGATGAAAACATCAAAGGCTTCATCAAAGAATGTATCGATTTGCAGGAGGAACTCGGGCTGGATGTGCTGGTCCACGGAGAATCCGAGCGCAACGACATGGTGGAATTCTTCGGCGAAAACTTGGCTGGGTACGTATTTACCGAAAAAGCTTGGGTACAGTCCTATGGAACAAGATGCGTCAAGCCGCCGATCATCTTCGGGGACATTCGACGCGAAAACCCGATCACCGTCTTCTATTCGGAATATGCGCAGAGTCTTTCCGACAAACCGGTCAAAGGGATGCTGACGGGTCCGGTGACGATCTTGAATTGGTCGTTCCCGCGTGAGGACATTTCGCTGAAGGAAATGGCTTTCCAGATCGGTCTGGCGATCCGCGAAGAGGTTCAGGACTTAGAAGCGGCGGGCATCAAGATCATCCAAATCGATGAAGCGGCTCTGAAGGAGAAGTTACCGATCCGCAGAGAAGAATGGGCGAGCGAGTACCTTGATTGGGCGATTCCAGCATTCCGCCTTTGCCACAGCGGCGTGCGGCCGGAGACGCAGGTGCATACGCATATGTGCTACAGCGAATTCGAGGAAATCGTAAAGGATATCGACAACATGGACGCGGACGTCATTTCATTCGAAGCTTCCCGTTCCAAACTGACGATCATAGATGCCTTGAAGGCGAACCAATTCGAAACGGAAGTCGGACCGGGCGTATACGACATCCATTCACCGCGCGTGCCGAGTGTCGAAGAGATGGTGGCGGTATTGAAGAACGCACTGACGAAGATAGACGAGGAAAACCTCTGGATCAATCCGGACTGCGGACTGAAAACCAGAGGCATCAAAGAAACGCGGGAAAGTCTGGCCAATCTGGTGGCGGCGGCGAAAATCATCAAAGACGCAGTTTTGGTCTAAAAAAAGAGGTGAAGGCTGATGAAAATAGAATCCAAATTCCAAAAGAAAAAACCGGTGCTTTCCTTCGAAATTTTTCCGCCGAAGCGCGATAAAGCGATCCAGAACATCGATGAGACGCTTGCGATTCTGAGTGAACTGAATCCTGATTTCATCAGCGTCACTTTTGGTGCCGGTGGAAGCCACACGGACAATCAGACTGTTGAATTGGCCAAACGCATCAAGCAACAATACGGGATCGATCCGCTGGTGCATCTGACTTGCTTGAATTCTTCGAAATTCGAAATCTGCGAATTGCTGGAGGAACTGAAAGAGGCCGAAATCGATAGCATTCTTGCCTTGCGCGGGGATAAAAATCCGGCCGTGGAAGAAAAGCAGGACTTCCGGTACGCCAGCGATCTGGTCAAATTCATCCGGCAGTACGGTGATTTTTCCATCAGTGGCGCCTGTTATCCGGAATGCCACACGGAATCGAAGAACAAAATCGAGGATATCGCCTATCTGAAAGAGAAGGTGGACAGCGGGGTGCAGCATCTGATTTCCCAACTCTTTTTCGACAACAATGCCTTCTATTCCTTCCAGGAACACATCCAGATTGCAGGTATGCACGTTCCGGTCGAGGCGGGCATCATGCCGGTCATCAACAAGGCGCAGATCGAAAGGATGGTGACGCTCTGCGGGGCGTCCTTGCCGGAAAAGTTTTCCCGAGTGATGCACAAATACGAAGACAACAAAGAGGCACTTTTCGATGCCGACATGGCCTACGCGATCAATCAGATTGTCGATCTGCTGGCGCATGACGTGGACGGCATCCATATCTACACGATGAACAATCCAATCGTCGCAAAAAGGATCTGCGACGGCATCAAAAATCTGATTTGAATGCGAATTCGTCGGGGCGTCGCTCATCGGAGTAGGGTGGTGGCATCATCATGTGCGCTCCTCCGGCGAGGAATCCGGCGGCCGGAGTACAGCGGTAATTTGTGCGCTCACCTTCGACGAAGCCTTACTCGTCGGAGAAGGTGGTTTCCTCCGGTGAGCGTCCCTCTCAACGGAGTTGCGGTTCCCGGTAATAGTTGATCTCCTGCGAGCGAATGTTGGCCGGAGCTGAGTGCGCGATTGCAGGATGATCTCCGTCGAACGAGGGCTTGACGGAGGTGAGAGTTTTTGCGCACGCGTTAGCTCCGGCGAAGCCAACCCTAGCCGGAGAAGGTGGTTTCCTCCGGTGAGCGCCATTCTCAACGGAGTTGCGGTCCCCGTTAACAGCTGTTCTCCTGCGAGCGAATGTTTGCCGGAGCTGAGTGCGCGGACAGAGGCTGATCTCCGTCGAACGAGGGCTTGACGGAGGTGAGCGTTTTGCGCACGTGTCAGCTCCGGCGAAGCCAATCCTAGCCGGAGAAGGTGGTTTCCTCCGGTGAGTGCCCCTCTCAACGGAGTTGAGGTTCCCGGTAATAGCTGTTCTCCTGCGAGCGAATGTTTGCCGGAGCTGAGTGCGCGGACGGAGGCTGATCTCCGTCGAACGAGGGCTTGACGGAGGTGAGCGTTTTGCGCACGTGTCAGCTCCGGCGAAGCCAATCCTAGCCGGAGAAGGTGCTTTCCTCCGGTGAGCGTCCCTCTCAACGGAGTTGCGGTTCCCGGTAATAGTTGATCTCCTGCGAGCGAATGTTGGCCGGAGCTGAGTGCGCGATTGCAGGATGATCTCCGTCGAACGAGGGCTCGACGGAGGTGAAAGTATTGCGCACGTGTCAGCTCCGGCGAAGCCTCCGTTCGCCGGAGGAGGCATTTCATCCCGCCGCATTCATCAGATTTTTTCAGAAAAAAAGAGAGCTCCCGCCGGAATTCCGGCGGGAGCTCTCTTGTTTATCAGTTGCTTTGCGTGTTTTGTTTAGTTTGGAAACGCGGTCTTTGTGCGGCTTTTTGGCCGCCTCTTGTACCTTGCTGGTTTTTGACGCGAGTTCCGTTATTGCGCGCGGCAATCGGTTTTTTGGGCTGCGGGGCAGCTGCCTTAGTGCCTTCTTTCAACAGGAAAGGCTGATCTGTTACGACCGGGACTTTTCTCTTGATTAGCTTTTCGATGTCTCGCAACAAGGATGCTTCGGTTTCATCACAGAAGGAGATGGCTTTTCCGCCTCGTCCTGCGCGTCCCGTCCGTCCGATACGGTGAACATAGGTTTCCGGAACTTCAGGCAGATCAAACAGGATGACATGCGAAAGCTCAGGCACATCGATACCACGGGCTGCGATATCTGTCGCTACAAGAACGCTGGTTTTTTTGGTCTTGAAGTTTTCCAAAGCACGCTGACGCGCAGTCTGGGATTTATTGCCGTGGATCGCTTCAGCTGAAAGTCCAGCCTGCAAAAGCTTTTTGACGATCTTGTTGGCGCCGTGCTTCGTTCTTGAGAAGACAAGCGAGCGTTCCACTGTATCTTCCTTCAACAGGTGGATAAGCAAGTCAGTTTTGTCGGTCTTGGCTACAGGATAAACGCTCTGGTGGATGACTTCTACAGTCGAGGAAACCGGAGTGACTTCCACTTTCACCGGATTTGACAAAATAGTCCCCGCAAGTTTTTCGATTTCAGTCGGCATAGTGGCTGAAAAGAACATGCTTTGGCGTTTCTTAGGCAATTCGCGGATGATGCGGCGTACATCATGGAGCATCCCCATATCCAACATCATATCGGCTTCATCCAGGACAAAGAAATCCACTTGGTTCAGTTTGATGTATCCTTGTCCGATAAGGTCCAACAGTCTGCCTGGCGTCGCCACAAGGATATCCGTTCCGCGTTTCAGCGCGGTTGTTTGAGGATTCTGGGAAACACCGCCAAAAATGACTTGGATTTTCAATGGAAGGTATTTTGCGTAAATTTGGAAGCTTTCCCCGATTTGCAGGGCAAGTTCACGGGTCGGCGCAAGGATCAGCGCTTTGATGGCGCCTTTTCCAGCGGTTTCTTGTTCTGTCAGATTCTGCAGAATCGGCAGGGCAAAGGCAGCGGTCTTACCGGTACCAGTTTGGGCGCAACCCAACAAATCCTTGTTGTTCATCAGATGCGGAATGGCATCTTCCTGGATGGGTGTCGCTTTCGTGTAGCCTGCCTCTTTCAGTGCGCGCAGCAGGTGTTGATTCAATTCTAGTTCTTTAAATAACAAATGGTTCTCCTTCAGCATGTTCTACATGCATTTGATTTTAGTGGGTTTGTTTCGGGTCAGGCCAGTTTGGGAAAGAGAGTTGGACTCCCGTTTGCCAAATTCCTCCCCGCGAAACGTTATATAGGTTTTCTGAGCAACAGCGTGACTGGCCTACTATATCACAAATGGAAGCAAAAGTCATAGAATTCCGTTTTTGGGTGGAATAATAAGTGGGCAAACAGGACGAGAAAGAGTAGGGAAATTCGAACTAACCCGCCAACCCAGATTTGGCCGCGTAAATGTCGCGAAAAAAACACCAAACAAAACCGCACCGAAATGGATTCGTTCATCCATTTCGGTGCGGTCTTATTTTTGAAGTAATTTTTGCTTCGAACAGCATGCAGTCAATTCATGACTGACTAGTCTTGGATTTCATCCAATCTTTTCAGATGCTTTTCGGCAATCTTTTTCACTTTGTCGACGCGGTTGGTGTATTTTTCGATATCTCTGAGGTAATCGGTCGTCATCCAAGCCGTCACGATTTCAAGCGCCAATGCCGATCCGATGATCTTTCCGCCGAGGCAGAGGACATTCGTGTCGGAGTGGGAACGCGCCAGTTTCGCGCAGAAAGGATCCTGGCAGACCGCTGCATAGACGCCACAGATTTTGTTGGCGATCATGGCACTGCCGTAACCGACGCCATCGACAAAGATACCGCGATCGGCTTTTCCTTCCGCCACAGCCAGTGAGGCAGGGTAAACATAATCGGACAGGTCACAAGGTTCTTCGTTGTAAGGTCCGAAGTCGAGCACTTCATGGCCTTCCTTTTCGAGTAAAGCTTTGACTTCTTCTTTCAATGCGAAGCCGGCATGGTCGCTGGAAACGGCAATTTTCATTTAAATCCCTCCATTATCTGTCATTAACCAAAAGTATAAGCCAAATGGCGAGAGTAGTACAGACTGAGTTTACAGATCAAGGCACTGCGACACTTTGAACATACACAAAAATCTGCATTTAGAGCATTTTTCCATATTATTCTGATGTAGTTTTACAGATTGGTTTTGATTATAGTAAGCGTATACTTAAAAACAAGGCGGGGAACCGTATGGAAATCATGGATATAAAATTTAACGGCATTGTTGAGCCTATCGGGTATCATTTTGAGCCATTGATCGTCAGTTGGGCGGTCGACAACGGGTTAGGGAAAATGCAAAAAGAGGCAAGCATCCAGGTAGCTGCCGATCACGAATTCAAAGAGATTGTGCTTGAGAAGAACGGTGATCTGGACAGTTCAGGGGAAACGTTGACGCTTCAGTTGAAGCCCAGAACACGCTATTATGTGCAGATTCGTGTCACGGCTGAAGATGGTGAAACGGCTGAATCGACAAGCTTTTTTGAGACCGGGAAACTGGATGAAACATGGGACGCGGAATGGATCGGGCCGAAGGTGCAGGAAGAAATCCATCCGATTCTGTTCAAGGATTTCGAACTGAGCCATGAAGTAAAAGAATCCCGCCTGTATATCAGTGGGGTTGGGCTTTATGAAGCAAGTTTGAACGGAAAAAAGATCGGAAATGATGTTCTGGCGCCGTTCGTCAACAACTACGAAGCTTTCATCCAAATCCAGACGTATGATGTCACCGATCAATTGAAACAAAGCAATCAGTTGGCGATCATGTTGGGCAACGGCTGGTACAAAGGGAGATTCGGCCTGAGCGGAGAGAATGCTTATTTTGGGGACAAATTTGCGGCAATCGCTGAACTGGTGGTGCGCTACGAAAACGGGACGGAAGAGCGGATCGTGACGGATCTCAGTTGGAAAGCGACGCTGAGCGATATCACGAACAGCGGCATCTACGATGGCGAAACGATCGACCGGACACTTGATAAAGCGGGGCGCAGTGATGAGGCGGTAATCGTTGGCATTTCAAAAGAAAAATTGCAAGACCGCGTTAGCCCGGGATTGAGCATTCATGAGGTAGTTCCTTTGAAGGAGGTCATCACGACCCCGAATGGCGAGATGGTAATTGATTTTGGGCAGAACTTTGCCGGCTGGCTTGAGTTTGATGCCGATTTCCCGGCAGGAACCGAGGTGCACTTTGAGTTCGGGGAAATACTGCAGCAAGGCAATTTTTATAATGAGAATTACGGCACTGCCACAGCAGGCTTCCGTTACATTTCCAATGGAACAGCCGAAACGGTTCACCCGCATTTCACTTACTTTGGCTTCCGTTATGTACGTGTGACGGGCTGGCCGGCAGAAAAGGAGATAGCCGTACGCGGGTTGGCCATCTATTCCGATATGGCGAGAACGGGCATCATCGAAACAGGCAATGCTAAAGTGAATCAACTGTATGCAAACTCGCTTTGGGGGCTCAAATCAAACTTCCTCGATATGCCGACCGATTGTCCGCAACGGGCTGAGCGTTTGGGCTGGACCGGGGACGCGCAAGTATTTGCTCCGACAGCAAGTTATCATATGGACACGCGGGCTTTTTACCGTAAATATCTGATCGACATGCGCACGGAACAGGAAAAACTGTCGGGAAGCATCCCGAATTATATGCCGGCGATGGCTACGCAAGGCGGCGCAGCTGTCTGGGGAGATGCAGCGACGTTCATACCTAAGGCTTTATGGACTGCCTATGGGAACAAGGAAGAAGTTGGGCAGTACTACCCGCTGATGAAAGACTGGGTGGATTGGACAGGTTCTCAAATCGAGAAAGCGCATGGTTCGAAAACGGAGCTTAATGCCGGTGGGTTCCAGTTCGGAGATTGGCTGGCCTTGGATGGCGCAACTCCTTCATCATTCAAAGGAAGCACTGACGATACGTTTATTGCTTCAGCTTATTATTACGAGAGCCTGTGCATCGTCGCGGAAGTCGCAGCTTTGATGGGGAATGAGTCTGACGCGGCCTATTACCGGGGACTCAGCGAACAAGTCCGGGAGCGGATTTTGTTCGAATATGTGACACCATCCGGACGCCTGTCCATCGACACCCAATCGGGGTACATCATTGCTTTGAAGTTCAAACTATTCCGTGAGCGCGAAGTGGTCATCGAGCAGCTGAAATCCCGTTTGAAAAAAGATCTGTACAAAATAAAATCCGGTTTCGTGGGGACGCCGATTTTTTGCCAAGTGCTGTCGGAGAATGGCATGGCCGATCTGGCCTATGAGTTTTTGCTCAATGAAGGCTTCCCGGGCTGGTTGTATGCGGTGAATCTTGGCGCGACGACAATCTGGGAGCGCTGGAACAGCGTAATGCCGGATGGCACCATGAATCCGGCAGGCATGAATTCCCTGAACCACTACAGTTATGGATCCGTCATCGAGTTTGTCTATAAATACGTGGTGGGCATCCAACCGCTGGAAGCTGGTTTCCGTACCGCGAGATTAGCGCCCAATCCAAATGTAAAATTGGGACATGCCCGCGGAAGCTATCAGTCAGCGGCCGGCAAATTCGTCAGCGAATGGAAAATCCTAAAAAATGGCGAACTGAGCTGCTATTTCGAAGTGCCATTTGGCGCACAGGCTGAGATCGTGTTGCCGTACGCTGATCGGGAGCCGATCAAAGTGGTTTCAGGCATATACGAGTACACCTACCAGCCGACAAAAGACTTGAGCGTGCTGTATGATTCGGATACACGCCTTTCGATCATCAAGAACGAAAACAAGGAACTGTTCGAAGAAATCTTGGGCATTCACGAACGCATCAGAGGCTTCATGGCGTTTGCGGATGAAGAACAGCTGAACCTGTCCTTGAATCAGCTGTCAAAATTATTCTACACTGGCATAACTGCAGAGATGGTCGCCGAGGCCGACCGGTTATTTAAAAAAGCGAATCGTATCTGACGGAAAAGCAAACGACTCAGCACAGTGGACCGAAGTTGTCGAATAGGTGAGGAACATTCGATTATTTGCTTCCACGTCGGGCCAAAATTGTCGAATGTCAAGAAACATTCGACAATTTGCTTCCGCATTGCACTGAAATTGTCGAATTCGCGAGCATCATCCAACAATTTGGCCCCGCAGTCAAAAAAAGTTCAAGACGCTTAAGTTAATGACATTCCCCGAAATCCTTTGCTTCTTTTGATAGAGTTGCTAAAATGGGCATGAAGAACAGAGGAGTGAAAAATATGTCCACAGCACAAGATGTTCTGGAAACCTTGCTGAAAGAAACGCCGCTTGAAGCTGAAATGAAAACTATGACGGCTGAACAAATAACCGCCAAATTCCAAAATCAAGCAACAACAGCCGGCTATCTGCTTGATTTTCATTTATCTGATGAGGATTTTTTTGTGGATCATCAAATCTTCATGAACCGGCATGCTCGCTATTTTGCCATGCCCACCCATTCGCATGAATTCCTGGAACTGAATTACCTTCTGCAAGGGAAATGCACCCAGTGGATCGGTCAGGAAAAAATCCAGATGAAGCAGGGCGATCTGCTGATGATTGATCCTGGAACCGGCCATTCCATCGACAAGCTCGGTGAGCAGGACATCCTGATCAACATCTTAATCAAATCGGATGCCATCAACACGAAGGTACTCCAAAGGATGGCGCAGCGGCACAGTTTGATCACTGATTTTTTGCTGACCGTAGGCAAAAAAAATAGCCGTCACCGACCCTATCTGCATTTCAGCACCGCTGATAATCAACGGATCAGCACGTGCTTGTCCTATTTGCTTGCCGATTATTTTGGAGGGGAAACGCCTAAATTTGAGAAAGTGGAACTTTGGTTACTGATCATCCTGGCCGAACTGGAAGATATCATGTCCAGCGAAGCCGGGGAACTGCCATTCAACAAGAAAGTGCTCGATGCCCTGGAGATCATCGACAGTGAATACGCCAGCATCACGTTGGAAGGTCTGGGGAAACAATTGAATTTCAACAAAAATTACCTCAGCAATCTGCTCAAACAAGAAACAGGCCTGACGTTCAAAGAGTGGGTCACGAAACGACGACTGCAAAAGGCCTACGATCTGCTGATCGGGACCGACAAACCGATCGAAAAAATCGTTGCAGAGCTTGGCATCACCAGTCCGAGTTATTTCTTCAAGATATTCAAGAATGAGTACGGAGAGACGCCCAATCAGTTGCGGAAAAAAATGCACAGAAACAAAAAGCTATGAGAAATTCATAGCTTTTTTACTTGCTTGAATTGGATATGAGATTTACGTATTTTAGGCAATCAGGAATAAACCTGTGATTTGAACAGTAGCCGCTTTGGTTCTGCCATTGTTCAAGATGCTCCGATTCTGTAGGATGAAGGTATAAACTAGGATTCTTCGAATGGAGTAGACAAATGGGCGAAATAAAAGGACTGGTATTTGATTTGGACGGTGTCATCACTGATACAGCTGAACGGCATTACTTGGCATGGGAAAGGATAGCGCATCGATTGGGCATCGCGATCGACCGCGAATGGAACGAACGCCTCAAAGGCATCAGCAGAACGGAATCTTTGGAATTTATTTTGGCTGAAGATTCGACGCTTCTCCTTGATTCGGAAGAAAAAGCACAGCTGTTGAAGGAAAAAAATGCGCATTACTTGGAGTTGATCGCGGAAATCACAGCAGCGGACATCCTGCCCGGTATTCCGGAACTCCTGAAAGAGGCAAAGAATGCAGGCTACCGCATGGCGATCGCCTCCGCCAGCAAAAATGCGCACCTCATTCTGGAAAGACTGGGTCTCTCGGCTGCCTTCGATGCCGTCGTCGACCCGGAATCTTTGACCTACAACAAGCCACATCCGGAGATTTTCGAAAGGGCAGCGCAGGCTTTGGGTCTGGAAACACAGGAATGCATCGGTTTCGAAGACTCGTTGGCGGGCATCGAAGGGATCAAAAGGGCGGGCATGCCCGCCGTCGCCATCGCCATCCCAGCTTTTGGCGAGTGGCTCCCCGACATTGAAGTGACGGCTACAAGAGAATTAAACCTGAAAGAAATTGTACGCGAAGTGACGATGAAGGAGCGTGTTTAAGGATGATCGATTTGAAGGGGAATCCTTTTTATCTGAAGGATGAGCAAATAGCATGGGTAAACCGGATGTTGGCAAGCTTGACGTTGGATGAAAAAGTGGGGCAGCTGTTCTGCCCAATCGGCATGTCCACGGACGAAAAGGCACTGTTTGACTTGGCTGTGAACAAAAAAATTGGAGGCTTGCTGTTCCGTCCTGGAAAAGGCGAAGAAGTGCAGCAGGCCCACCGCTATCTGCAACAACAGGCTAAGGTTCCGATGCTGATCGCAGCCAACCTGGAAGCGGGTGGTACGGGAAGCGCTATTGACGGTACGCGCATCGGCAATCCGATGTTGTTGGCGGCTGGTCAGGATGCCGAATTTGGGCACCATCTTGGTGAAGTATGCGCCAAGGAAGGTTCGGCGGTAGGCGTGAACTGGGCCTTCGCGCCGGTCGTGGATATCGACTACAATTTTCATAATCCGATCACGAATGTGCGCACGTACGGCAGCGATCCCGAAACCGTCCTCAACTATGCAAAAGGTTTTGTTGAAGCCGTGCAGCAAAACGGGGTGGCGGCTTCGATCAAGCATTTTCCCGGGGACGGCATCGACTTCCGTGATCAGCATCTGGTGACTACAGTCAACACTTTGCCGCTTGAAGAATGGCGGAATACCTATGGGAAAGTCTATTCGGGCCTCATCGAAGCCGGCTCACTTTCGGTGATGATCGGCCATATCGCTTTGCCGGCGGTCCAGAAATCAGAAGAAGATGCTTTTCTGCCGGCCACCTTATCTCCGGTCATCATGCAGGAACTGTTGCGCGAGGAACTCGGATTCAATGGCGTCATCACAAGCGATGCCACGCCGATGGTCGGTTTTTGCGCGGCGATGGAGCGGCGTTTGGCAGTTCCGACAGCAATCGCGGCTGGATGTGATATCTTTCTGTTCAACAAAGACTTGGAGGAGGATATCCGCTTCATGAAGGAAGGGATTGCGGCCGGCATCCTTACCTCGGAACGGATCGACGAAGCCGTCACCCGCATTTTGGCGATGAAAGCGGCCTTGCACTTGCCTGAAAAACAAGCGGAAGCACTGTTGGTCCCGGAAAAAGAGGAGCTGTCTGTCCTGCAGACGGAACAATATGTCGAGTGGGCGAAGCAAGCCGCCGACAACGGCATCACGCTCGTCAAGGATACGGCCGGCAACCTGCCGCTACGCCCAGAAGAAACGCCTCGTCTGTTGCTGCAACTGCTAGGGCCTTACGAGGAATCGAACCGCCAGATTTTTTCCAAAGTGCTTCCGCTTTTGGAAAAGGAAGGCTTCCAAGTGACGCTGTATCAACCAGAAGATTTCACGACCGGGTTCGAGTCCGTTTCCCAATTCCGGTCCAAATATGATGCCGTCCTCTATCTGGCTAATGTCGAAAACCGCAGCAACGCTACAACGACAAGAATCAACTGGTATACCTTCTTCGGCCAAGGGAACAATATCCCGTGGTTCGTTGATGAAGTGCCGACCGTATTCGCGAGCCTGGGCAATCCCTACCATTTGATGGATGTGCCGATGGTGAGGACCTACATCAATGCCTACGACAATCATCAGATAATCATTGAAGCGCTGGTCACCAAACTTCTCGGCAAGAGCGATTTCAAGGGCGTGAGTCCGATCGATCCTTATTGTGGACTGATGGATGCCCGCAGATAGATTTTATGCACCCAACCAGATGAGTCCGGTTGGGTTTTTCTGTATAATGGTTGATGAGACAACGAGAGAGAGGAGCGGCAAAATGTTTGAACTGGACCATTTTTTAAGGGAAGAAACCAAAGTCGAAAAAGAGCAACGCAAGTCTGGGTTCAATGTGACGGATCCCGATATCCTCGACGAATTGATTTTGAGTGGAAATAAGTTCCGCTTGAATGGCGATTTCCTAATGAGTGAGGAAATGTTCTTCAAAAAAGGGGATGTCCATATCCGGAAGCACAATCGCTATTCGGATATGCCATTGCACCATCATCAGTTTCTGGAGTTGAATTACATGTATTCCGGATCCTGCACCCAGGAAGTCAGCGGCGAAAAAATCGTCCTCACCGAAGGCGACATCATCATGCTGGATCGGGGCAGTTCGCATTCCTTCCGGGCGTTGGGCGAAAACGACATCCTTATCAATGTCCTGTTGAAAGTGGAGACAATCAATACAAAAATCCTGCAGCAGCTCGTGAAAAAACGCGGAGTATTGACTGAGTTTCTGGTGTTGGCAAGCCAACGCACCCACGAAGAGGATCAGTTTTTGGTATTCCGGACGGGAGAAAATGTAAAAGTACAAACTTTCATGCAGTACATCTTGGAGGAATACTACGGAGGAACCGAACCGAATATCGAAGTGATCCACCTCTACCTGCCATTGTTGTTCATGGAACTGGCGCGCACGTTCGAAGAGGAAACGAAAGGGCAACAAGGCCACCAGAATCAGGTTGTCACGGAAGCGTTGGCCATCATCGAAAAAGACTATCGCATGCTTTCTTTGGAAATGCTGGCGCAGCAATTGGGCTTCAACAAGAATTATTTAGGGAACCTGATCAAAAAAGAGACGGGGGATACCTTCAAACAGTTGCTGCAGCGCCAACGCATGCTGCACGCGCATCATCTGCTGCTTTATTCGAATTATTCGATGGAGGAAATTTCCGAGGAAATCGGCTACCTGGATACGAGCTATTTCTTCCGGTCCTTCAAGAAAGCGCACGGCAAGACGCCAGGGCAGGTCCGCGATGAAGCTTTGCGCAGGGACCTGTAGTTTGACCACTTTGTTCTGTTCAGGCGACATTGTAAGCCTTTGCCGAAAACGGTTTAATTAGGGTGTAAACAAAACAGAACAAAGGAGAGTTTAATTATGGCAACTGAAACAAGAATTTTGGCCCAAGCAGACGAAAACAAGATGCCTTTGAGCGAGAAGCTCACGTTCGGCTTCGGGAATCTGGCAGCCAACCTGATGCTGACGACAGCCAGTTCCTTCATCACTTATTATTACACCGATGTAATCGGCCTGAGCGCAGTCATCGTCGGCAATATCCTCTTATGGGCGCGACTTTTTGATGGCGCTTCCGATTTGGCGATGGGCGCGCTCGTCGACAAGACGCGTTCGAAACACGGAAAGGCCAGACCTTGGATTTTATGGATGGCAATCCCATATGCGTTGGCAATGATACTCTTATTCACTTCTCCTGATTTTCTCGGATCGACGGGCAAAGCCGTCTATGCTTTCGTGACTTATGTGATCGCTTTGGCTGGTGTCTACACAGCGACGATGGTTCCCTATAACGCAATGATCGGTACGACGACCTCGAATCCTGTCGATCGCGGCAACCTTTCGACATCACGTACGCTTGCTGGGTTTGTGGGGGCGATGGGAGTGACTGCAGCGGTGCTGCCGATTGTCACTTTCTTCGGTGGCGATAAACAGGCTTGGACCTGGATGGCGGTTGTTTTCGGGGTTATTTCATCACTATTGTTATTGCTCTTATTCAAAAATTCAAAGGAACGTGTCATCGAAACTACTGTTGCTGTCGAAAAGGTGCCGTTGAAAACGAACATCAAAGCACTGCTGCAGAATAAATACTGGATCATCATGATTCTTTACATGATGATCGGCTTCATCAGTTCCGGTTTGGGCGGCATCAATATCTTTTACGCACAATGGATTTTAGGGGATCCCGCAAAAGTCGCGGTAATCGGAATCCTGTCCTTTATGCCGATTGCGGTAGGCGCGGTATTCATGCCGTTGCTGTTGAGCAAGTTCAGCAAAAAAATAATCGTGTTATCGGGAAGCTTCGTGATGCTGCTCGGGTTGGGGATCATCGCGCTGTTCCCGGAAAACTTCACGATGATTTTGGTCGGTTTGGTCATCCGCGGACTCGGCATCGCACCGGGAGCTGTTGCAGGCTTCGCCATGTTGGGTGACGTTGCCGATTACGGCGAATGGAAAACGGGCATCCGCAGCGAAGGATTGATTTTCTCGGCAGGAACGTTTGCCGAAAAAGTCGGCTCCGGAGTGGGCGGGCTGATTCTGGGTGTCGTTTTGGGGCTTGGCGGCTATGTGTCTCAAGGGGCAACGCAATCAGCAGAAGCTTTATTCGCGATCAAGGCAATCTTCGCCTATCTGCCGATAGCTTTCACGGCAATCTGTATTCTACTGATTTTGTTCTATGATTTGGACAAAAAACTTCCAGAAATTGCGGAAGATTTGAAAGCGAAACGAGTGAACGGATAATGTTACAGGCTGCCGCATCATAGGCAGCCTATTTTTTAAGACAGGAGCAAAAACAATGAATACATACAATCTGAAAACCAATCACATCCTGAATCCCATCGGCTTTTCACTGGATGCACTGACGCTCTCTTGGATAACGGAAGCCCCGTTTGAGGAAGAGCTGCTAGGGCCCCGTGTCATCATTGCCTTAGATGAGAACTTTGAAGAGGTCATCCATGACAGCGGAATGCAAGCCGATTTGGATCATCTGTGCTATCAGCCGGAAATCAAACTGCAGCCGCGCACACGCTACTTTTGGAAAGTGATCACGAAGAACGCTGGCGGAGAGGAGTTTTCTTCCGAAATCCAGTACTTCGAGACGGCGAAGGAAGAGGAACACTGGACCGGGAAATGGATCGAACCTGCCCGACAGATGGAAAGGATGCCGCTTGTCCGGAAATTGTTCCGCCTGCCTGCAAAATCTATCCGCGAGGCACGTGTTTATGCGACAGGACTGGGCATTTATGAACTGTACCTGAACGGTAAAAAAATCGGCGATGAATATTTGGCTCCCGGTTTCCATTCCTATGATTTTTGGCAGCAGTACCAGACGTACGATATCACAGAAGCCCTTCAAGCAGGCGGAAATGCGATCGGCTTCATGCTGGGGGACGGCTGGTACAAAGGACGCTTCGGCTTCGACGGCGGATACGAAGATCTGTACGGGGACCAATTCCGCCTGATTGCGGAATGCATCGTCACTTATGAGGACGGAACTGAAGAAATCATTGCCACCGATGATACCTGGGAGGTTGCGGAGGGACCGCTCGTCTCCAGCAGCATCTACGACGGGGAAGTATATGACGCGAACCTGGAAATCCACGGTTGGAACAAGTACAGCGAAGCAGCATCAGATGTTTGTTGGGAACCGATGCAACTGAACGACGCGGGCACCGAAAAACTTCAGGCACGCTTGAGCGTTCCGGTCAAAATCGTGGATGCTTTTGTGCCGGAACTGATCCTGACGCCGGTGGGGGAACAGGTGCTGGACTTCAAACAGAACATGACTGGGTGGATCACTTTCACCGCTGATGTGCCAAAGGGGACCGTCATTACCTATGAGGTCGGCGAAGTACTGCAGGAAGGCAATTTTTATCGCGATAATCTGCGTACGGCAGAAGCGAAGTTCACCTACATCAGCAACGGTAAACCGGCAGAAGTACGTCCGTACTTCACTTTCTATGGATTCCGCTATGCAAAAATCACCGGTGTTGACCTTCTGGAGAAGGATTTCGACTTCAAAGGTTACGTACTGCAGAGTGAACTGGAAGAGACGAGCGGCATGATCACAGCCAATCCGGATGTGAACCAATTGCTGAAGAATGCGCTTTGGGGGCAAAAAGGCAATTTCCTGGATGTGCCGACGGATTGCCCGCAGCGCGATGAACGGATGGGTTGGACAGGTGATGCGCAGATTTTTGCCCGGACAGCCAGCTACCATATGTACACGCCGGCCTTTTACAAAAAATTCATGCACGATTTGCGTCTGGAGCAAAAAGCACTGGATGGAGCCGTACCGTTCGTAGTTCCGCAGATCAAGCCGGAAGGAGATGCCGGATTCGTTACCGGAGCCGGTGCGGCCGCCTGGTCGGATGCGGCGACGGTCATTCCCTGGGTACTTTATGAACAATACGGCGATCGTTCGTTGCTGAAGGAACACTATCCGACCATGAAAGATTGGGTGGACTATATCGTTAGCGAAGATACGAAATCCGGTGGCAAACGCCTCTGGACGAGCGGCTTCCAGTTCGGCGACTGGTTGGCGTTGGACGGGGACAATCCGCAATCGCCGATGGGCGGAACCGACACCTCTCTGGTTGCATCCGTGTACTACTATCATTCGGCGTCCTTGCTGGCACGGGCCGCGGAGGTCCTTAACAATACTAGTGATGCGTTGGCATACACCAAATTGGCCGCGGAAGTGAAACAAGCCATCCAAAATGAATACTTGACCATTACGGGCCGCTTGGCGGTAACGACCCAAACTGCCTACATTCTGTTCCACTATTTCGATCTTTGCCCGGAACCATTCAAAGAGCGGATGACAAAAGACTTCTATGATAAAGTCATTTCCAGCGGCGTCCACCTGCAGACCGGATTCGTCGGAACGCCCTATTTTGCGGAAGCTTTGAGCAGAAATGGGATGAACGAACTGGCGTATGGGTTGCTGCTGAATGAGGATTATCCGAGCTGGCTGTTCGCGGTGAAAATGGGTGCGACCACCATCTGGGAACGCTGGAATTCGATCCTGCCGGACGGGAAAATCTCCGGTACGGACATGAATTCCCTGAACCACTATGCTTATGGCTCGATCGTGGAGTGGCTGTACCGTTGCGTCCTGGGCATCCAGGCGGACAGCAACCAGCCGGGATACAAACATTTCTTCCTGACACCACAACCGAGCGCACAGTTGGGCAAAGCGGAAGGGTATTACCAATCCGTTTCCGGCCGCATCGAAAGTGCGTGGGAAATTCTGGCGGACGGACAATTGGATTTCGCTTTCCGCGTGCCTTTCGGGACGACCGCCACCATCAGCCTGCCTGATATGTTGCTTGAAACAGCGCAGAAAACGGAGTGGCTCCGGTCTGCGGTCGTTGCCGGGGACGGTGCAAAAGTCACAGTCCCAGCAGGTGAATACCGCATCACGTACATGCCGACACGGAACTATCGACCTGAAGTCACAACTGAGTTGTCCTTCCGGGAGTTACTGGAATACACGCCAGCCCGGAAAGTGATTTTTGAACAGTTACCGATGATGCGCAACAACGACATCGCCTTGCAGTACCTGGATATGCCGATGGAAAACTTCAAGGACCTGCCGATTGTTTCCAATTTTGTCAGCGAACAAGCTTTGGAACGGATGAATGCGTCTTTTGCATGAAGGCTTTTCCAGCCTAAGGATACAGTGATTCTTCAGCAGGTTGCATAAGCAGAAGGGGAATGAATATGATAGCGGCAAAAAAGCCGAGTGCAGAAGCCAATGTCATTAACTTAAGCAACTTGACAACTGTAAAAAAGCGAGGATGCATGATGCATTCTCGCCTTTTTTTTGACTACGGGGCCAACTTGTTGAATGTTCCTCAGATATTCGACAATTTCGGTCCGACAGGATGTCAAATTGTCGAAAGTTTCTCGGCATTCGACAATCTCGGTCCAAGCTGGTGTCAAATTGTCGAATCTACCGCTCCTATTCGACAGTTTTGGCCACCGCGCTGAGCATTCCTCCTGCCTCTTATTTGTCAATAGCCTTAAGTTAATGACATTGGAAGACAGATGAGCTCGGTCTTTTTTTGCTGTAGCGCCGTCTGCTGATATAATGGAACTGTGGAGAAACTCTTTGTTGGCGTGCCGGAATGCCTGTCCGTAAAGAATGGAGGGTAAGGATATGCTAGTCGATTGGGCCACTATGAGCAGCAACTATGCGAACTTTGCCGGGATACTCGCCGGGTTTGTGTTCAGCGGTATTTTCTTGCTTCTTGAAGACGAGAAAAGGGACGCTTCCGAGGTCATCAGCATCTTGATTGTCGGCTTTTTTGGACTACTGCTCACAGCCTTTTTGTTTTCGAACATCAGTGGGATGGCTGCGGAGGCAAATGATTTGGGCCGAATCCGAATGGTAGCCTTCCATATGGTTATAGCCAGTATCATCTTCTCAATCGCGATTATGCAAATGTTCCTGAGCTTAGTTTTCATCTTCATCCTTTATCAACTGCCGACGCAAGTCATCAGGCTGGGGAAAACGATCTACTACGGATCGGCCCTTATTGCAACGATGTTTGTGATCAGAACGATTCCGGTTTTGTATAGCGATGAGGCCATCTTGGCTGCTTTGTCCCAGAATCTGTATCTCGCGGTAGCTTTGACCGCGGTACTTATGTTTATCCTCAGCAAACTTTTCAGGAGAAAACTGGATGCCCTGTTCGAACGCTACTTCATCATGATCATTACCGCCACTTTCCTGTTCATGCTGCTGCTCGTTGTCCTTTACAATACCCAGATCCATCTGAAGGATATTCCCGTAATCGTCGATCAAGTCATTATGGGGATGTTCACGGTCAATATGATGATCAACAACTTCAGCATCAACCACGAATACCGCATGCTGCAGCTGCACAACAAAAAATGAACGTTTTGTGTCCGTTTGGTGATTTTTATTTTGATTTTACGATTGTTTAAAGTACAATGTAAGAAAAGGATCGGGGTGAATATATGAAGTCAAGTCAAGGAATTGTATACAAGAGAAGGCAGCACATACTGAAGGCACTTCAAGAAAAGAAAGTAGTGTTAGTGGAAGATTTGGCGAAAGAACTGGATGTTTCAGAAATCACGATCAGACGGGATCTGCAGAGTTTCGACGACCAGCATCTCATCGAGCGTTTTTATGGAGGCGCCCGTCTTTTGGAGGGGTCTTTCCAAAAAGAAGAATATCCGGCAGTCAGACCACATCGGTCGAAGAAACAGGCAATCGCGAAATTGGCTGCCACTTTGGTCAATGATCACGATATGGTCTTCATCAATTCGGGATCGACCGCTTTCCTTTTGCTCAACTATCTGTCGGATCGTAATGTCACCATCATAACGAACAACGGTCGGGCAATCTTTCGGAATCCGTCCTCGAAAGCTGACATTGTGCTGTCGGGCGGAGAAATATATGAAAAGAAAAAATCGCTCGTCGGGGATTTCGCTTTATACACTTTCTCAAAGGTGACGGCAAATATTTGTTTTTTGGGTGTGGGCGGCATCAACGACAAAGGCATCACGACCTTTGCCTTGCCGGAAACGGCCATCAATAGGTTGATTCTGGAGCGGACGAACGGGCCGCGCATCGTAGTGGCGGAAGGCAGCAAAGTCGGCCGCGAACAAAATTTTTCCACCGCTGACATCAGCCTCGTCACGCATCTGGTGACTGACCGTTCTGCGGATAAAGAAGAGATAAAGAAAATCGAAGCCAAGGGCGTCAAGGTACTGTATGTTACCGATGTTGCCGACATTAATGGCGTTACCGATGAGAACAGAACGGAAGACTGAATAAGAATACAAACAAAAGCGACAAAACGCGGCGGGAGACTCCCGACAGTGTTTTGTCGCTTCTTTTGGTGTAATCAGCCTATACACCTTCATTGAAGCGATCATAAAGAAGAATCCCGGCGTTTGAATCGTTCGTAACCAACGAAATGATCATAAAAATAAGCTAAAGATTGTTTGTTTAGGGCCTATTGCGACTGAAAGCGTTTTATTGTATGATTACTTCATCGAAAGAAATGTTCGTTATATGAACGTTTTAAGATCGGTGTGCAAATAATAAGAAAAAGTGATCATAACGATTACGCAGAAGGAGAATGACGAATGGCTAATGTTAATGAGATTACAAAAGAATCATGGGTATTGAGCACATTTCCTGAATGGGGCACTTGGTTGAATGAAGAAATCGAAGACACAGTGGTTGCTGAAAATACATTCGCAATGTGGTGGCTAGGCTGTACAGGCATCTGGTTGAAATCCCATGAATCAACAAACATCCTTTGTGATTTGTGGTGCGGAACCGGTAAACAATCGCATGGCAGCGGCAAGATGAAGGATGGCCATCAGATGCAACGCATGAGCGGCGTTCAAAATATGCAGCCTAACCTCAGAGCACAGCCTTTTGTCATCGATCCTTTCGCAGTGAAAAACGTGGATGCATTGGTTGTTACGCATATCCATTCCGATCACTTGGACATCAACACGGCAGCAGCTGTTCTTAAAAACTCGAGCGATGCGGTTAAATTCGTAGGACCGCAAGCGGTTGTGGATACTTGGATCGGTTGGGGAGTTCCTGAAGAAAAATGCGTAGTCGTGAAACCGGGAGACAGCGTCAAAATCAAAGACATCGAGATTGTTGCGCTCGAAGCATTCGACCGCACAGCCTTGGTTACGGCTTCTGAAGGAGAAGTTTTAAGAGGGAAGATGCCGCAGGACATGGATTTGATCGCAGTGAACTATTTGTTCAAAACATCAGGCGGAAACTTGTATCACGCAGGCGATTCCCACTACTGCAACTATTTCGCGAAACACGGAAACGATCACCAAGTGGATGTCTGCTTAGGGGCATTCGGTGAAAACCCACGCGGAATCACCGACAAGGTCACTTCAGTGGACATGCTGAGAATGGCGGAATCTTTGAACGCGAAAGTAGTCATCCCGGTCCATTATGACATCTGGTCGAACTTCCAGGCGGATCCGAAAGAACTGATTGAGCTGTGGAAATTCAAAAAAGACCGTCTCCAATACGGATTCAAACCATACATCTGGCAAGTCGGCGGAAAATTCGTTTATCCGAATGACAAAGACAGAATGGAATTCAATTTCAACCGCGGATTTGACGATGTGTTCAGCATCGAAAATGATGTGCCTTTCAATTCCTTCCTATAAGAAAAAGCACCTAAGAGGAGAGATCATATGTTAGATGAAGTCATCAAAAATAAAAGATTTTCTTTCCACGAGGGATTCGATAGTTGGCAAGACAGCATCCGTGCTGCTTGTCAACCGCTTATCGAAGAAGGCGCTATCGAGAGCGCTTATCCCGAGTACATCATCGAAAACGTCAACGAATTCGGACCTTACATCGTCATCGCACCGGACATCTGCATCCCGCATGCACAGGAAGGCAAAGGTGTAAATGAAACCGCTATCTGCTTTATGCGTACGAAAGTGCCAGTGAACTTCGGTCCGGCAGCCGAGTACGAGGCACGTATCTTCTTCGTTCTGGCATCCACGGACAACGAGAAGCACCTGGCGAATCTGTCGTCGCTTGTGACCTTACTGTCTGATGAAAGTGTCGTGGATGCTTTTATCCAAGCCAACTCTGTCGCTGATTTAGAAAAAATTATGGAAATCGAGGGTGAATATCTTGGAACTATTAATTAGTGCATGGACATTCTTTCAAGTTAATATCTTAACGCAACCTGCTTTTTTCCTTGGTATTATCGTCTTCGTCGGCTACTTGTTGTTGGGCAGACCTGTCTATGACGCTCTTGCTGGTTTCATCAAGGCAACGGTCGGTTATCTGGTACTGAATGTTGCAGCAGGTGGTTTGGTCGGGAATTTCCGCCCGATCTTGGCAGGCTTAAAAGAAAGATTCAATTTATCGGCAGTTGTTATTGATCCTTATTTTGGACAAACGGCGGCACAACAAGCTATCGAGGGAGCAGGACGTTCCTTCAGCCTTATGGTTATCGTGTTACTTATCGCTTTCATGGTGAATATTGTTTTAGTCATTTTCCGTAAATATACTAAAGTCCGAACCGTGTTCATCACCGGCCATATCATGGTGCAACAGTCCTCTACTGCTTTATGGCTTGTCTTGTTCGCTTTTCCTGAATTGCAGGATACGGGCGTCATCATTATGTTGGGTCTTTTGTTGGGAACGTATTGGTCAGTCTTCTCCAATCTGACAGTCGAGGCAACGCAAGATTTAACTGAAGGCGGCGGCTTTGCGATAGGGCATCAGCAGATGTTCGGTGTCTGGTTGACCGACAAATTTGCAGGCAAATTCAGCAAGAACAGCAAAAAATTGGAAGACGTCACGCTTCCTGGATTCCTTTCCATCTTCAAGGAAAGCGTCGTTTCGACAAGTATCTTGATGTTCCTGTTTTTCGGAATCATCATGGGTATCCTCGGGAAAGATCTGATGATGACCATCGATGCTACTTATACAGGCGAACGCAACTACGTGTTCTACATTCTGGAAAAATCACTGTACTTCGCAGTTTATCTGCAAATTCTGCAACTTGGTGTCCGCATGTTCGTATCAGAATTGACGGAATCCTTCCAAGGGATCTCCAACAAACTGTTGCCTGGTTCCATGCCGGCGATCGACTGTGCGGCAACTTATGGATTCGGCCCAGGAAATGCCGTCACGTTCGGCTTCCTGTTCGGAGCTTTGGGACAATTCTTGGCGATCATCGGTTTGGTGGTATTCAAGAGCCCGGTTCTGGTCATCACTGGATTCGTACCTGTATTCTTTGACAATGCGACGTTTGCTGTATACGCAAACCACAAAGGCGGCATGAGAGCCGCAATGATCATCCCGTTCATTTCAGGTGTCATTCAAGTTATCGGTGGCGGACTCGCTGCCTACATCTTCCAGCTTTCCCAATTCGGCGGCTGGCATGGTAACTTCGACTGGGATACTTTATGGTTGGGTTACGGAGTCATCATGAAATACGGCGGGTATGCCGGTGTTGCTGCACTGGTCATCGGGATGCTATTGATACCACAGATTCAATACTACAAAAACAAAAAACACTACTTCATGATTGCGGAAGATTATGAACAATACAAAGAAGAACTCGAAGCTGAAAAGCAAACACAAGGTAGCGTAGAAGCAGTTTAACCTAAAAAACAAGATGCAAGATACATAATAGGAGGAATTGATTATGAAAGTACTAGCAGCATGCGGAAGCGGAATGGGTTCAAGCCAAATCATCAAAATGAAAATTACGAATGTCTTCAAAAAATTGGACATCCCTTTGGAAATCCACCATTGCGCGGTTTCTGAAGCAAAAACGTTAGCTCCGAATTACGATGTGGTTGTTTGTTCGAACTCGCTTTTGGACGTATTCAAAAATGTGGACCAAAGCAAAACGAAAATTATTGGGTTGAAAAATCTCTTGTCTGAAAAAGAGATCGAAGAAAAAGTCCGCGAAATCGTCTTAGGCGAATAGGCGGTGCTCCTATGACATACACTGAACTGAAAAAAAGAGTGCTGGAAGCTAACCTGTCGCTTCCAGCATACGGATTGGTAAAATTTACCTGGGGCAATGTTTCCGAAATAGACCGTGAAAAGCAAATCATCGCAATCAAGCCATCCGGGGTCGAATATGCTGATATGACTGTTGAAGACATCGTTGTCGTCGATATGGACGGGAATGTAGTGGAAGGTAGCCTGAAACCCTCTTCGGATTTGGATACGCATCTTGAACTCTACCGGAATTTCAAAGATATCGGAGGTGTGGTCCATACGCATTCACCATGGGCAACCACCTTGGCGCAAGGCGGAGTAGATATTCCGGCATACGGGACAACGCAAGGGGATTACTTCTACGGAACAATCCCTTGCACCCGCCGGATGACGAGTGAAGAAATAGCGGGATCCTATGAACTGGAAACTGGGAAAGTGATCGTCGAAACGTTTGAAGCTATCGATGAGAATCAAGTTCCGGGTGTGCTGGTGCACAGTCATGGGCCCTTTGCTTGGGGGAAGGATGCCTTTGAGTCGGTCCACAATATGGTCGTTATGGAAGAAGTTGCCATGATGTCCTGGCGCAACCGCGTCATGAATCCGGGGATCGAAAGTATGCAGCAGGAATTGTTGGACAAACATTTTCTTCGAAAACACGGTCCGGGAGCCTACTACGGACAGGTCAAGGAGGAGCCGCATGACTTACACGTTGGGAATCTATGAAAAATCGATGCCGGGCAATCTGAGTTGGAAGGAAAAGCTCTCAATTGCGAAAAATGCCGGCTATGATTTTTTGGAAATGAGTGTCGATGAAACAGACGAGAAACTGGCGCGCATCGAGTGGAGCAAGCAGGAACGGAAAGAACTTGTGGATGCCATGTATGAGGTCGGGCTGCCGATCCGCTCCATGTGCCTCAGCGGCCATCGGAAATATCCGTTGGGTTCCCATGATCCGCTCATCCGTGAAAAAAGTTTGGAGATCATGGAAAAAGCTATCGAATTGGCGGATGATTTGGGAATCCGCATCATCCAATTGGCAGGCTATGACGTCTACTATGAAGATGGTGATCAGCAGACCAAGGAATATTTCATCGAAAATCTGCAGAAAGCCGTCGATATGGCAAGCAAAAAAGGTATTCTGTTGGGATTCGAGACGATGGAAACGCCGTTTATGAACACTGTTGAGAAGGCAATGGAATATGTGAACATCATCCAATCGCCGTATCTACAGGTCTATCCGGACACAGGGAATTTGAAGAACGCTTCCTTGTCCTGCACGAACTCCGTCTTTGAAGATATCCAAACAGGGCGGGGACATATGGTTGCAGCACATCTGAAGGAAACAATCCCGGGTCATTTCCGTGAAATCCCCTTTGGTACGGGACATGTATCTTTCGAGGAAACAATCAAAACGATGTGGAAAGAAGGCGTCCGGCGCTTTGTTGCCGAATTTTGGTATACCGGTCAAGAAAATTGGCTGGAAGACATCCAGTTCGCACACACTTTCTTAAGAGGGAAATTTCAAAAAGTTGGCCATTAATTGAGTTTGGTTGAAGGTCAAAAGACCTTCAACCATTTTTTAGGAAGAGAGGATATACGGAAATATGCAAAATACATTTGATCAAATCGACGAGTTGGCGGTAAATACCGTACGTACACTTAGCATCGAGGCTGTACAGAAAGCAAATTCAGGGCACCCCGGTTTACCGATGGGTGCAGCACCAATGGCCTATGCTTTATGGACAAAACACTTAAAAGTCAATCCTAAAAACAGCAAATGGGTAGACCGTGATCGTTTCGTCCTATCGGCTGGACACGGATCTTCATTGTTGTACAGCTTGTTGCACTTATCCGGTTTCGCCATAAGCCTGGATGACGTGAAGAACTTCCGTCAATTCGGCAGCAAAACACCTGGACACCCGGAAGTGCATGACACGGATGGCGTGGAAGCGACAACCGGTCCTTTGGGACAAGGGATCGCAAATGCGGTCGGTTTCGCGATGGCGGAAGCGCACTTGGCGGCTACCTACAACAAAGAAAACTTCCCGGTTGTGGATCACTATACGTATTTCCTGAACGGCGACGGCGATCTGATGGAAGGCATCTCCCATGAAGCGGCCAGCTTGGCCGGCCACCTGAAATTGGGCAAACTGATCGGCTTGTATGACTCCAACGATATCTCTTTGGACGGACCGACTTCGAAATCCTTCACGGAAGACGTGGCTGCCCGTTTCGAAGCCTACGGTTGGCAACATATCTTGGTGAAGGACGGTAATGACCTGGAAGCCATCTCCAAAGCCATCGAAGAAGCGAAAGCTGAAACGGAAAAACCGACTTTGATCGAAATCAAAACCATCATCGGCTTTGGTGCTCCTGACGCAGGCACGCATAAAGTCCATGGCGCTCCTTTGGGAGCCGAAGGCGTTGCCTTCGCGAAAAAAGCTTACGGTTGTGTGGACGAAGCTTTCTGTGTGCCTGCTGAAGTGGCAGCCCGTTTCGAGGAAACAACGGTTGCGGAAGGCCAACAAGCTGAAGCGGCCTGGATTGCCATGTTCAACGACTATAAAGCAGCTTATCCGGAATTGGCGCAACAATTCGAAATAGCTATGGCGGGTAAATTGCCTGAAGGCTGGCAAGAAAAATTGCCGACTTATGAAGTGGGCAGCGCAGCCAAAGCCAGCCGTGTGACCAGCGCGGAAGCAATCCAAGCATTGGGTGAAGCTGTACCTTACTTCTGGGGCGGTTCTGCGGACTTATCGTCTTCAAACAACACAATGATCAAATCGGCAAGTGACTTTGAGCCGGGCAACTATGCCGGCCGCAACATCTGGTACGGCGTGCGCGAATTCGCGATGGCCGCCATCATGAACGGTATCGTTTTGCACGGCGGAACCAGAACGTATGTTGGGACGTTCTTCGTCTTCACGGATTACTTGCGTCCAGCGATGCGATTGGCTGCCATTTCGCACTTGCCTGGCACTTATGTGATGACGCATGATTCGATCGCGGTCGGCGAAGACGGCCCGACACACGAGCCAGTGGAGCACTTGTCCAGCTACCGCGGCATGCCGAACTTGACGGTTCTGCGTCCGGCCGACGGCAACGAAGTCAGCGCGGCTTGGGAAATCGCCGTGTCTTCAGAGGACAAACCAACGATGTTGGTGCTGACGCGCCAAAATCTGCCTGTTTTGGAAGGCACCAAAGAAATGGCCCGCGAAGGCGTGAAGAAAGGTGCTTATGTGCTTTCGCCGCAACAAGGCGAAACGCCTGCCGGTATCCTCATCGCAACCGGTTCGGAAGTGAGCATGGCTGTGGAAGCGCAGCAACAATTGCGTGAAGCCGGAGTTGACGTCTCTGTCGTCTCCATGCCGAGTTTCGATTTGTTCGAAGCGCAGGATGCAGCCTACAAAGAGCAAGTATTGCCTGGTGCAGTCCGCAACCGCATGTCCATCGAGATGGGCGCGACCTTCGGGTGGGAACGTTATGTCGGCCTGGATGGCCTAGCTTACGGCATCGATACTTACGGCGCAAGCGGAAACGGGAACACGGTGATGGCTGAGTTCGGCTTTACGACCGAAAAAGTGGTTGCGGCTTATCAAGCGAAGTTCGTAAAGTAAACGGAATCCTGCTGCAACTGTGCGGGGCTAATGATGAAGGGAGCAAAAATGATGAAGATAACCAAGAAGAAATTGGATGATATGTACCGCAGTTATTGCGCCAGCTATATCACGATCGGCGGCGAAACATGTGCGTTGATCGCCAGCGAAGAGGAAGGTTACCCTTGCTATATGTATTCAGGCAAAGACTTCGAAAAAAAAGAAACTGTTTGGGAAAAGGGTGGTGGCTGCATGTCCATCATCCCGATTCCGAATAAAGAAAATGAATTCCTGGCCATCGTCGATTTTTACCTGAAGGTCAGCCCAAGCAAAGCGAAAGTTGTCTGGGGCAAGTATGATTCCGAAACTGGCTGGGAAATCAAGGATGTGCTATACCTGCCTTATCTGCACCGTTTCGACATCTATGATGTGGCTGGCGTGAACTACTTTGTCGGCGCCACGATAGCGGATGACAAGGATTTCAAGGATGATTGGTCGCGATCAGGCAGCATCTATTATGGCGTTCTGCCGGAAGACCCTACCGAAGGCGTCGAGCTGAAGGTTTTAGGGAAAGGCTATTTCCGCAATCACGGCTATTACAAAGATTATGAAGGCGACAAACCGGTCGGCTACTTCACCAGCGATCAAGGGATCATCAAAGTGACGCCTTTTGCTGATAAAGAATGGGAAATCGAGCAGATCTTGGACATTCCTATCGGCGAAGTTGCGTTGCTGGACATCGACTCCGATGGCACGAAGGAAATGATTACAATCGAGCCTTTCCATGGCGACAGCATCAAAATCTACAAAAAGACGGAATCCGGATACGAAGCCGTCTATGAATATCCGCATAAAATCGATTTCGCCCATACATTGGTGGGGACGAGACTGAGGGGTGTTCCGAGTTTTGTTGGTGGCATCCGCCGCGAAAACTGCGACCTGTTCTACATTCAATATGTGGACGGTGAATTCAAAACCGAAATCGTCGACAAAGGCTGCGGCCCATCCAATATCATGGTTGTGAACGAGGCGGACAGAGACATCATCATTTCTGCGAACCATACCGGCAATGAAGCGGCAGTCTATATAGTGGAAGACTGAGGGGACGGTGAATGGTCGTCTGATGTGAGTTCAGGTCATCTGAACTTTCTCCTCCGGGGAACGGAGGCTTCGCCGGAGTTCGGCCAACATTATTGTTTGTGATCTCCGGGGAGGCGATCTTCGCAGGAGTTGAGGCCGGATCTGAACAGAGTCCTCCGGCAGGCAGCTGCCTCGCCGGAGCTGGAGGGCCGGCAACATAGATTTCCTCCGACTAGCGGACACCGCTAATTTTTTTCATTAATACCATACAATCAAAAAAGAATGTCCGGCCTCAATTACAAGGCCGGACATTCTTTTTTTCGCAATTATTTATGCAATCCTTCATATAAATCTTCAGCAACGGGTTCCAGCCATTCCGGCTTTCCGGCAGTGATGGCGATGTGTTCGAACCAGCTATCCTTGGCGGCGCCGTGCCAGTGCTTCACACCGTCATGCGTGACGATGACATCCCCGGGCTTCAGTGATTGGGCAGGCTTGCCGTCTTCCTGATACCAACCCTCTCCGCCGGTGACCAACAGAATTTGGTAACCGTCGTGGTGGATATGCCAGTTGTTGCGGCAACCGGGTTCAAAGGTCACATTGCCGACGCCGACAGCTACTTCGGGATCGGCAACCAGTGCATTAAAATAGCTTTGGCCGATAAAATACTGCGCGTAAGCTGTGTTCTCATCCCCAATCGGGAAAATGACGCCTTTTTTTACTTCTTCGTTTTTTGACATAAATTATTCCTCCTGTGAATTAATCATTGTATATTTCTTTGGCTATATTGAAAGCGGACCATGCTTTCGGCCAGCCGACATAGAACGCGAGCTGGGTGATGATTTCCACTATCTCCTCTTTTGTAATGCCGTTGTCCTTCGCCTTGCTCAAATGGAAAGGAAGCTGCTCGAAGTTTCCGCCTGTGATCAATGCTGTGACGGTGACGATGGAACGATCGCGCTGCGCGAATTCCTTTTCCCGCGACCAGACTTGCCCGAACAGAACATCGTCATTCAATTCAGCAAACTTTGGCGCAAAATCACCCAATAAATCTCTTCCTGCAGTTACTTTTGCCATAAAATCATCTCCTTAGGAATGTTAGTTTCAGCATACTCCTTAGAGTGCACTTTAAGTCAAGCGAGAGCTCGGGATTCTTTTCTGTTCTCAAAATATTGTGCTGCTGTATCTCTAGAAAAAAGAGATGGGAGTGGATGGAATTTGGCAGGGTGCTCAGCGTATTAGCTGATTGGTTATCCAAAAGTAAGATATAATGAAGTTATTGAGGAGTGGAGACATGTTTACACTGGGAAGAAGTATGGATTTTAGTTATAAGACAAATCAAATGATAGTACTAGCATCAGCAGTAGTGGCTGCTATAGGATGGTGGTTGACAGGAAATGCTTTATCGGGGGTTTATATAGGCTTTAGCGTATTTTTAACGTGGGCACTCGTCAGAGAACTGGATCCAAACCATGAGTATGCAGCCTTTTTGGCTGCTGCCTTTTCGCTTGTAAATTTATTTTATCATCAAAATACTCAGCTTTTGGTAGTTGTTTGGATTCTGTTGCTGATGAGAATCTTAAATGGAATTACCGGAAAAGCGCTGACAACGTTTGATATATTTTCAGTCTTGGGACTTACTGCCTACCTATCATTCGATAACGGAAATAGCATCTATTTGCTGATATTTGCTTTAGCTATGGGATTTAGCCTGAAAACGGGAGAAAAAATGAGAGAAACATGGATGGCCGGTGCGATCAGCATAGGGATTATTGTAGTTGACCGGTTTTTTATGAACAAGTTATCTCTCGGGAGCTTAGCTTATTCAAATGTTGTAATGCTATTTGTAGTTTCCGTAGTTGGTCTATCGCTTTTATTATTTTGGTTTTTGTCAAAAGCTGAAACCAAAGATGATAAAGGCAACAGCGTAAACAGATCCAAACTGTCAGCAAGCCAAGTTTTGTATAGTGCGGCGGTTCTGTTGCTGTTTTTCTTTGGGGGTGTATCGTTGAATAATTTAGTTATCTACTTGTCGGCTGCATCAGGTGCACTCCTGTATTTTATCGGAAATAAGATTCTGAGAAAAATGCGCACAAATTAACAAAATAGAAATTCGGACTTCATTTAAGACCTTCGATTCGATTGCTTGTCATATATTAGTGTATAATGAGATTATTATAGCTTAGTGATGGAACTAGCTGAATTTTTTTGTTTTTTTAGATGGCAGGATGCATAAAAATTGAAAGAGGTGGCCTATGGATAAGAAAAGAATTGTCATTTATACGCTATTATTTATAGCAACGTTAGCGATAGCGACACAAGGATTCACGAATACAGGTTTGGACGGACTGCTTGTCCCGTTGCTTTTTACCTTTGCTTATTTTACGATCATCTTTATTATCGCAACAATCATTAAAAACAATTCGATTGTCGATATTGGTTGGGGGATGGGCTTTGTTGTAGGGAGCTGGCTGACACTGCTTGTGACTGAAAATCCTACCGTTTTATCGTATGCCATTGTTGGATTTATTACGGTGTGGGGACTTAGATTATCTTTGCGCTTATTGAAAAGAAATTACGGGAAGCCCGAAGATTTCAGATACGCACAGTGGCGGAAAGAGTGGGGCGATAAAGTAGTCATCACCGCCTTTTTCAGAGTGTTTGTGGTTCAGGGCATCATCAACTTTATCGTTGGATCTGCCAGCTATGTGGTCATCAAATACAACGAATTCAGTTTTGATTCAGCTCACCGCTATTTTGTTTATGCCGCACTTTTCATTGCGCTGGTAGGATTGTTCTTTGAAGTAGTCGGGGATGAACAACTAAGACAACACATCAACAAAAAAACACGCACCCTTCTGCAAACAGGGTTATGGTCAGTCACGCGTCATCCAAACTATCTCGGTGAAATCCTGATTTGGATCGGATTGTATGCGAGTGGTATTACGTTGTTCTTTACGGATTCCATCAACCCTTATTATTATCTGTTATTAATCATCTCGCCTATTTTAATGAGTACCGTATTAATCAAAATATCGACGCCATTACTGGAGAAAAATATGGAGAAATACGATGGATGGGAAGAATATACCAAAAGAGTCCCGATGATTTTTCCTTTCACAAAAAAATAAGCCGGCATAGGTATGATTAAAGTATTTTTATGAATGAAATTTTATAAGCTGTATGCGAGGAAGGCTTTAGCTATTCCTTGCATGCAGCTTTTTAGTGCGATTCATTTTTTTATCTCTTGACTTAATGTCAAGGTTAAGGTGTACGCTCTGTATGTATCAGAGAGGGGAAATGAATGATGGAACATCTTAATCAACAGCTATTCACCGGGGAACGGGCGCTATTCAAAGGAAAAGACCTGCAGATCAGTCATTCAGTCTTTGCGGACGGGGAGTCTCCGTTGAAGGAAAGCAGCAACATCGCACTCGACAACACAATCTTCCGCTGGAAATATCCATTGTGGTATGCGCGGAACATCCTGGCAAACAACATCACTTTAGTGGAAACTGCGCGTTCCGGCATTTGGTATACAACTGGCATCACCCTCATCGACAGCATGATCCAAGCGCCCAAGACATTCAGGCGAGCCACCGATATCACGCTGGAACGAGTGGAAATGCCAAATGCCCAAGAAACGTTATGGAACTGCAACGATATCACGCTGAAACACGTAAACGCAGCAGGCGATTATTTTGCGATGAACAGCGAAAACATCCAAATCGAGCACTTTACGCTGTCGGGCAACTATGCCTTTGATGGCGTCAAGAATATCGAAATTTCGCATGCCAAGTTGCTTTCAAAAGACGCTTTCTGGAATTGCGAGAATGTGGTCGTCAGGGATTCGACGATCATCGGCGAATATTTGGGTTGGAATTCGAAAAACATCACCTTCATCGATTGCATCATCGAGAGCAACCAGGGCATGTGCTACATGGAAAACGTGAAGATGGAGAATTGCACGATCATCAACACGGATCTGGCGTTCGAATACTCAACGGTCGACGTTCAAGCGAACAGCCGCATCGACAGCGTCAAGAATCCGATCAGCGGCACGAT
Source organism: uncultured Trichococcus sp. (assembly GCF_963667775.1). Classification (NCBI taxonomy): domain Bacteria; kingdom Bacillati; phylum Bacillota; class Bacilli; order Lactobacillales; family Carnobacteriaceae; genus Trichococcus; species uncultured Trichococcus sp. Next base: position 2,899,258 of record NZ_OY764015.1, read on the forward strand.
AACCGCTGCGGGAATCGGAGAACTGATCCTGGACGACCCGGAAATCGCTGCCGAGAACACCAAATACCAGCTTGCGGAGGAACAGGAATATGCCATTCGATTTTGACCAGATCATCGACAGACGGAACACCAACTCTTACAAGTGGGATGTCAAACCGGGCGAGCTGCCGATGTGGGTGGCGGACATGGACTTCGGAACGGCGCCTGCTGTTGTCGACGCCATCGAAAAGCGTCTGCGACAGGGCGCATTCGGCTATAATACTGTCCCGGACAGTTTCCGGGAAAGCATCATCAGGTGGTGGCAGAAGCGGCATCAATTTACGATGGAAAAGGAATGGATCCTCTATTGCACGGGCGTCGTCCCGGCCATCTCTTCGATTGTGCGGAAAATGACGGCATTAGGCGATGACATTGTCGTTCTTTCGCCGGTCTACAATATCTTTTACAATTCCATCCTGAACAACGGGCGGAAAGTATTGGCAAGCGAATTGCGCTATGAAGACGGAAGCTATGCCATCGATTTCGCGGACCTGGAAGAAAAACTCGCCCGCGAAACGACTTCGCTGTTCATTTTCTGCAACCCGCATAATCCGATCGGCAAAGTCTGGGATCGGCCAACGCTGGAACGGATCGCCGAACTGTGCATCAAGCATGATGTGCTGGTCGTGAGCGACGAAATCCATTGCAATCTGACGCATATCGGCCATGCGTACATCCCGTTTGCCTCCCTTTCCCAGGAGATTGCTGACCGGACAATCAGCTGCATCGCGCCGACGAAAACTTTCAACATCGCCGGACTGCAAACAGCGGCGATCGTCATTCCGAATCCTGAAATCAGAAAACAAGTGGACAGAGGGATCAATACGGATGAAGTGGCGGAACCGAATACTTTCGCGATCCAAGCGGCTGAAGCGGCTTTCGACGAAGGGGAAGAATGGCTGGAGGAGCTGCGGGAATATCTGGAACTGAACCGGAAATTCCTGATCGGTTCTTTGAAGGAACTTGTTCCCGAAGTCCAGGTGATCGAGGCTGAAGCAACTTATCTGGCCTGGATCGAGTGCGCGGCGATTACGGAGGACACGAAGGAGCTGTGCGCGTTCATCAGGGAGAAAACCGGACTGTATCTTTCCGCAGGGGATATCTTCGGCGGAAACGGTTCGTGCTTTGTCCGTTGGAATTATGCCTGCCCGAAAGCACTCTTGGAGGACGGCATCCAACGTTTCGCCGAAGGTGTGGGACTGTACAGAGAAGAATTTTCCGGTAAATAAAAAGGTGTAAAATCGCTGGAAAAATGCGGTTTTACACCTTTTTTGTTACTCAGAGCATATATTGCCCATCTCCTTAATATCTTTTATCTCGACACAAACAGTAAACTACGATTCCAAAATCAAAAATTATGAAGTCGAGATATTTACGAAAATCATTTATAATGAAAAAGTAACCAGCCATTTTAAGGAGTGTGGAAATAGTGTATCTTTTTCAAAGAATTGAAGAAGCTGTATTTAAGCAGAATGATGCAAGAAGAACAATTGGCGAATTTTTGTTGACTAATCGAGAACAGTTGCCTAAATACTCAATGGATGAGATTGCAAAATTAACGTACACTTCCAAAGCTACTTTAGTACGATTTGCTAAATATTTTGACTATTCTGGATGGACTGAATTTATGTATGCTTTTACTCATGAAGTGGCTCATTTTGAGGAAAATGCCTTTGAAGTAGATTCTAATATTCCGTTCTCTCGTTCAGCAGATACATTGGAAATTATTGAAAATCTAGCAAATTTACGGATTCAAACAATTAAAGAAACAAGTTCTTTAATGTCAGCAGATGATTTAAGCAGAGCTGCTAAAATTATTGGCCAAGCAAAAACTATTATTATTTACGGAAGAAGTCCCAATTCGTATTTTGGCGAATTGTTCAAGCGAAATTTAAATGCCATTCATAAAAAGGCTTTTATGGCAGATAGCGATGAATCAGGACTTATTTCTAACACGTTGTCCAGTGAAGATTGTGCAGTGATCATCTCTTATTCTGGCAATAATGCGGATACTTATCCGATGCAAAATGTTAAGTGGCTTTTAAATAACCGTGTCCCCATCATAAGTGTCACTAGCGGCGGAGAAAATTATCTTAGGGACTATTCCACAATCGTTTTGAATATTTCAAGCAGAGAAAAACTATATTCTAAGATTTCTAATTTTTCTACAGAAGAATCAATCTTATTCATATTGAATGTTTTATATGCAAAAATTTTTTCTTTAGATTACGATAACAATATGGAAATGAAAATTCAAAATTCACGAACTTTGGAAACACACAGAAAGACTACATTCAAAGATATTTCTGAAGAATTTTAAATCAAAAAAAACAAAACGGGTTAATCGTTTTGTTTTTTTTTACTATATTTTTAAACTAATGGTTCTCTTGCGGCTGGATCCAGAAAAAAATAGCTGGTTTAATTTGTTGGAAGTGAAACAAATTTTACGAAAAAGCTCTAATAGAAGAAAAATATGAAACAGATTTTGACTTGCCGAATAAGCATTGGAAACGCTGTCCCGAAGTGTTACATTCTATTCAGAAGAAATCTAATGTCTTACCGGTGACAACATAGAACTTACTTTAAATGAATGAAGGAGTGACTTGTATGAGTAAAAAGTATGAAAAATTAGCTCAGGGTATTGTTGAGCAACTTGGTGGAAAAGAAAATATCACGGATGCATATCATTGCCAAACAAGATTACGGTTCAAATTAGCGGATGAATCAAAGCTGAATAAAGATAAGCTTGAAGCATTAGATGGTGTTACTAAGTATCTAAGCAATGCCGGTGTACATCAAGTTGTCATCGGCACTCATGTGAAAGATGTTTTTGATGAAGTTGAGAAGAAAATTGATATTGTCTCTTCAAATGATAGCGTCCCAGAAAAAAAGGGCCCGGTTTCGGCCTTCATTGATTTCGTATCAGGCACATTCCAACCGGTTATTCCCGCACTATCTGGAGCAGGGATGGTTAAAGCAGTTTTAGCACTTTTAGTTGTTTTTAAAGTCATTACAAATGAGTCTCAAACATACTACATGTTAAATCTGTTCGCAGATGGGGTATTCTTCTTCTTGCCGATGATTTTAGCATTTACGGTAGCTCAAAAATTAAGATGTAATCCTATTTTAGCAGCGTCAGTAGCTGCAATGATGCTGCATCCAAACTGGGGAGCGCTTGTAACAGCGGGAGAACCTGTGAATTTCTTTGGGATTATTCCGTTCCGTCTAGCTTCATACTCTGGATCAGTTATTCCAATCTTAATTGTTATTTTCTGTCAGTCTTATGTCGAGAAGTATTTACGAAAAATTATTCCGAAATCAGTGGAGCTTGTATTTGTACCAATGTTGACATTCCTTCTCATGGGAACCCTTGCGTTTTCGATCTTAGGGCCAATCGGCAGTATTATTGGTGGCTATTTAGCTTCATTCTTTACTTTCCTGAGTGTAAATGCAAGCTGGGTACCTGCAGTTCTGATAGGTGGTTTCCTTCCGATTATGGTCATGTTCGGTTTGCATAATGGTGTAGCACCATTGGGCGTAATGCAAATGGCTGAGCTCGGATATGACAGTATTTTTGGACCCGGTGCATTAGTATCAAATATTGCTCAGGCTACTGCGGCTGCGGTTGTTGCGTTCAGAACAAAAGATAAAAAAATAAAACAACTTGCTACATCAGGTTCAATCACGGCTTACATGGGGATTACAGAACCCGTTTTGTATGGTGTGAATTTACCTAAAAAATATCCATTGATTTCTGCCATGATCGGTGGGGCATCAGGTGGATTATACGCAGGATTAACAAATACGCACAGATTTGCAACAGGTTCTTCCGGATTGCCTGCAGTGCTCTTGTATATCGGTGACGATACAATGAAATATTTCTGGAACATCATCATTGCCTTAATCATTTCAGCAGTGGTCACTGCAATTTTGACGTATATTTTAAGTTTTAAATTTGAAAAAGATGAAGTCGTTGGCGAAGCTCCAGAAATTAAGGCAGTTATTTTGGAAGATACGCGTTTGAATAGTCCGGTTCCAGGAACTGTTATTCCTTTGAGTGAAGTTGAAGATGAAGCGTTTGCTTCGGAAGCGTTAGGAAAAGGTTTTGCAGTTGAACCGTCAGAAGGTAAAGTATTTGCACCATTTGATGGGAAGGTAGTTGCGCTTTTCCCTACCAAACATGCTGTTGGCCTCGTATCTGATGCCGGTACAGAAATTTTGATTCATGTAGGTTTAAATACTGTTGAGTTGAAAGGAAAATATTTTGATGCCTTGGTTGAAGTTGGCCAAGAAGTGACTAAAGGTCAATTATTGCTGACTTTTGATATTAAGAAAATTCAAGAAGCTGGGTATTCTACTCAAGTTCCAGTAGTTGTAACAAACACTCCGCAATATTCATCTGTTGATACAATTGCGCAAGGAAAGGTCAGTAAAGCGGAGGATGTACTGGTGATCAAAATTTAAGGAGAGATTTAAATGGGATTAAGCAAAAATTTTTTATGGGGCGGTGCGACTGCTGCCAATCAAGCGGAAGGCGGCGTACTTGAAGGTGGGCGTGGTTTATCCAATGTAGATTTATTGCCAACTGGACCGGATCGGAAAAAGGTAGCCTCAGGCGATTTGGAAATGCTTGAATGGAAAGATGGTTATTACTATCCTGCAAAAGAAGCCATAGATATGTACCATCGATATATGGAAGACATTCAACTATTTGCGGAAATGGGTTTTAAAGTCTATCGCATGTCTTTATCTTGGTCCCGCATTTTTCCTAATGGAGATGATCTGGAACCGAATGAAGAAGGACTTGTTTTTTATGATTCAATTTTTGAAGAATTAAAGAAGCATAATATCGAGCCGTTAGTAACGATTGCTCATTTTGACGTACCGATTCATTTGATTAAAGAGTATGGTGGCTGGAAAAACCGTAAATTAGTAGACTTCTATTCCCGTTATGCAGAGACTGTTCTGAAGCGATATAAAGGTTTGGTGAAATACTGGCTGACCATCAATGAAATCAACATCCTGCTGCATCAGCCGTTTGTAGGTGGAGGTATCGTATTTAAAGAAGGCGATAACAAACTGGAAATCAATTACCAAGCAGCACATCATCAATTGCTCGCCAGTGCTTTAGCAACGAAAATTGCTCATGAAGTTGATCCTAAAAATATGGTTGGGTGCATGTTAGCGGGAGGGAGCCATTATCCGTATACTTGCAGACCAGAAGATTATCAAGAAGCGATCAATCGCGATCGTGAAGGTTATTTCTTTATTGATGTGCAAGCCCGCGGGAAATATCCCAATTACGCATTAAAGAAATTTGAACGAGAAGGATTGAACATTCAAATGGAAGAAGGCGATAATGCTATTCTCGCTGCCTCACCAGTAGATTTTGTAACGTTCTCCTACTATTGCTCAAGAACTGTCAGTGCTCATTCTGAGGATTATGCACAAGCAACCGGAAATTTATTCCCATCGATCAAAAATGAGCATTTGCCATCAACAGAATGGGGATGGCAAATAGATCCATTAGGATTGAGAAATTCATTAAATCAAATGTATGATCGTTATCAAAAACCATTATTCATTGTAGAAAACGGATTGGGCGCGATCGATATACCAGATGAAAATGGATATGTGGCTGACGATTACCGCATCGACTACCTGAAAAAACATGTTCAAGCTTTAAAAGATGCTGTAGAGATTGATGGCGTCGAACTGCTAGGATATACAACCTGGGGATGTATTGACCTTGTTGCCGCAAGCACCGGGCAAATGAGTAAACGTTACGGATTTATTTATGTCGATCGTGATGACGAAGGAAAGGGTACTCTGAATCGAACGAAGAAAAAATCGTTTGAATGGTATAAAAAAGTAATTGCTTCAAATGGTGAAGAATTATAGAATGCTTGCATCAAAGTCAGCTTTAATGTGTAGGATAATAATGAACAACAAAAGAATGGTGCCTAGTGCGCCATTCTTTTTTGCCTCCAGTGTACCTTTTATTACCCGGATTACTGTCGTCTTCAAAGCATGAAAAGGACGTTGGGGGCGGAGTAGTCGGCCTCTACAATTGCTTAAAGACTATATTACTGGGTCCCGCTTGTCGGATTTAGATACTTGTGTCATCATGGAAGTGTGAACGCCTTTAATGGCGAAATGATCAGTAAATGGAGTACGTGAATTATGGAATTAAGGGTTCTGAATTATTTTTTGACAGTGGTTTATGAAGAGAACATCACTAGTGCCGCTGAAAAGTTGCACATCACCCAGCCGACCTTGTCGCGCCAATTGATGCAGTTGGAAGAGGAATTAGGCGTTTCTTTGTTCCGGCGCGGCAAAAAGAAAATCACGTTGACCAGCGAAGGGTTGCTGCTGAAAAGACGGGCGGAGGAAATCCTCGATCTGACCAGCAGGACCGAACTGGAGCTGAAGGAGCAGAAAACGCTCATGAACGGCGAAATTGCCATCGGTGGGGGAGAAACGCAGTCCATGCGCGTTTTGGCTGATTTCATCAAAGCTTTCAGCACGGAATATCCGCAAGTGACCTACAAATTGTACAGTGCCGATGCCGATGACATCAAGGATCGGGTCAACAAAGGGCTGTTGGACATCTGCCTGCTGACGGAGCCGGTCGATGTCGATAAATATGATTTCATCCGGATTCCCCAGAAAGAACGCTGGGGTGTCATCATGCGGAAGGACAGTCCGCTGGCGCAGGAGCGCTCCGTTGCACCTGAGGATCTGTTGGCTTATCCGATCCTGATTCCGGGGAGAGCATTGGTCCAGAACGAACTTGACAATTGGTTCGGCGACGCCTATGGGGCCTTGCATATCATCGGGCGCTACAATCTGATCTACAATGCGGCCATCCTGGTGGAAGCGGGCGTCGGGGTTGCGTTGTGTCTGGAAAAACTTGTCCCGGTCCGTGAGGAAACCGAGCTCTGCTTCCGGACCTTGGCGCCTGCCTTGGAGACAGGCGTGGTCATCGCCTGGAAAAAGAATCAGATTTTCCCGCCGGCAGTGGCTAAATTCATCGAGCTTCTTAAGAATGCCTTCAGGGCATGATCAATCATGCAAAAAAACTATTATCTTTTTCTACGGTTGCGTTTTAAACTGGTATTAAGAAAAATGATGTATGCATTATAGGCATGGATATTCAGAAAGGAAGATCATCAGTATGGATATGAGGACACTCAAGAAGCTTGCGCTGTTGTCCAGCTCATTTGTTGTTGTTTCCGGTGGAGCCATCGCGGTGAATGTGCCCGCCATCGCCCAGGATTTTCCGCAAATCCCGTTGCCGTTAGTTGAATCTTTGACAACGATGCCTTCCCTGTTCTTGATCGTTTCGGTTCTGCTCAGCCACGCCATCGCAAGGAAAGTCGGCTATAAGAGGACTGTTCTTGTGGGGCTGGCTACGGTTCTGGTTTCAGGCTTGGTTCCGGTATTTGTGCATCATTTCTGGATCATTTTCCTTTCCAGGGCACTCTTCGGATTCGGGATCGGACTTTTCAATTCGCTCCTGGTCAGTTTTATCCGGCATTTTTATGAGGGGGCCGAGAGAGCGGCGATGATCGGGCTGCAGAGCGCCTTTGAAGGCATCGGCGGGATGACCATTTCCTTCCTTGTGGGGCAGTTGCTGAAGATCGACTGGCAAACTTCCTTTTGGGTCTACTTGGCGGCTCTGCCGGCGATGCTTCTGTTCGCGGCCTTGGTTCCGGATATCCCGGCTGAACCGGCTGCCGTTTCCAGTCAGCCACAGCAAACGGATCCTTTGAGCACACGCAGCAAGGCGATGGACAAGGCGGTTTTCGGCTATCTGACCCTGCTCGTTGTGGCGGTGATGTTCTATATGACGATCACGGTCCGGGTCACGCCGCTCATGCTGGCGAACGGTTATGGCGATGCTACGAACGGAAGCTACATCCTTTCCCTGATTGGCATCGGTGCAATGACAGCTGGTTTTTTATTCGGAAAAGTTTTTGGGGCTGTCGGGAAATATACTTTGCCGCTTGCCTTGTTCGGGATGGGAATGGCTCTGGTGACGATCGGGTTCTCGGACACTGTCTGGGTGACCGGTTTGGCTGCTGCATTCTGCGGCTTCTCCTTCCGTACTTTCATCCCTTATCTCTTCAACAAAGTCAACAGCTCGGCGTCGGGGAACGCGAATGCCGCCACATCGCTGCTGCTGGTCGGATTCAATATCGGCGCAGCCTTTTCCCCTTACGGTATCGTTCTGGTGGAGCGCCTGTTCCGGCTGACTTCAGAACGGGGAATTTTTTTCCTGGAAGGGGCACTGCTGCTGGGGGGCGGTATCCTCGGTGGCGGCTATCATTTTCTGGCGAAGCATGCTGAAACGAGTGCGGAGGAAGTGTGAGCAGCTCGGTTTCGGCGCAACATTGATCTCAATGGAGCGCTGAAACAGGGTCCTTGCTGGTCCTGCTTAGCGAATTGTGTTATTTTGGATATGTGAACGTATTCATTTTGCGAAAAACGAAAAAACTAAGACTGCATGAAAAAGCTAGACAACTTTAAGGAGGAAACGAAAATGGCAACACACAAACAAGCCGTTCCACCACCTACCGTATTTTTTGGAGAAGAAGCTTTTCAACCGATCGACCACACGGAAGTCCGCTGGCTGGGCAGCGGCGGGATGTTCGTGAACACCCGCGGCACCTGCATCATGATGGATCCGATGCTGAAGGACTTCGATATGCCGCTTCTGATCGACATGCCGATTGCGCCTGAAAACATCCCGCATCTGGATGCAGTGCTGATTACGCACTGCGACAATGACCATTACAGCGTGCCGTCACTGCACGCAATGGAGCATGTCTCCAAAGCATTCCACGGGCCGCATTATGTGGCCGAACTGATGCAGGCGGAAGGATTTCCAGCAAGCGGACATAATATCGGCGACAGTTTCGAAATCGGACCGGCCAAAATAACGCTGACACCGGCGGACCATGCCTGGCAGAATGAAAAAGCCAAATACAATTACCGAGTATTCCGGTTGGAGGATTACTGCGGCTTTTGGATCGAGACACCGGATGGAATCATCTGGGCACCGGGCGATTCCCGGTTGATGAAGGAGCACTTGGAAATGCCGCAGCCGGATGCGATTCTCTTCGACTTTTCCGACAACGAGTGGCATATCGGATTGGAAGGGGCCATCCAAATGGCGAACACCTATCCTGAAGCGCATCTGATCCTTTGCCATTGGGGAACGGTCGATGCACCGGAACTGAACGTATTCAACGCCGATCCGCAATCCTTGTATGATCGGGTGGTTAATCCGGAAAGGATCCATGCCTATGCTCCAGGGCAGCCATTCAGCCTGAAAAAATCCTAAATGATGGGAGATTTGCGGATGAAACGATTATATTTGGTCCGTCACGGCGAGACTTTGTTCAATGTCCAAGGAAAGATTCAGGGCTGGAGCGACTCGCCTTTGACGGAACGGGGCATCAAACAGGCTCAGGCCGTGCGGGATTATTTCGGATCGGAAGGGATCCGCTTCGATCATGCCTACAGTTCCACATCGGAAAGGGCAAGCGATACGCTGGAACTGATCACCGGCATGCCCTATGCACGTCTGAAAGGATTGAAGGAAGTCAATTATGGCTTCTTCGAAGGGGAGCGGGAGATGCTCAAACCGAAAGAGCCGCAGGAAATCGTGTCTTTCTTTGTGCCATTCGGAGGGGAAAATACGAATGATGTGGCGGAGCGGGTGGCGAAGACATTGACGGAAGTGATGGAGCAGGGAGATCATACGAACGTTTTGGCGGTTTCGCACAGTGGGGCCTGCTACAACTTTTTGAAGCTTTGGCAAGACCCGGCGGAGGAGTTGGCGAAAGGTTTCCCGAACGGGAGCATCTTCGTTTACGGATACAAAGAGAAGGAATTCCGATTGGAGGAAGTCGTCAGGCCGGTTTTATAGCGCATAAGACTGTACGTTTAAGAGGAACGGAGGAAAAAAGATGGAGTATGTGAAATTCGGTAACACAGGGATGGATGTATCCCGGATCTGTTTGGGCTGCATGAGCTTCGGGGATCCGGATACCTGGCTGCACAAATGGGCGCTGAAGGAAGAAGAAAGCAGACCGATCATCAAACGAGCCTTGGAATTGGGCATCAATTTCTTCGATACAGCGAATGTCTACTCGCTGGGAAGAAGCGAAGAAATCCTCGGACGCGCCATCAAGGACTTTGCGAAGCGGGATGAAGTGGTCATCGCGACGAAGGTCCACGGCAAGATGCACGAGGGCCCGAACGGTTCCGGGCTGTCCCGCAAGTCCATCCTGAGCGAAATCGACAACAGCTTGAAGCGCCTGGATATGGATTATGTGGACCTCTACATCATCCACCGTTGGGATTACAACACGCCGATCGAGGAAACGATGGAAGCTCTGCACGATGTGGTGAAATCCGGGAAGGCCCGTTATATCGGCGCTTCCGCGATGTATGCCTGGCAGTTCCAAAAAGCGCTGCACGTAGCGGAAAAGAACGGCTGGACGCGCTTCGTGTCGATGCAGGACCATCTGAATCTGCTTTACCGCGAAGAGGAGCGGGAAATGCTGCCGCTTTGCCGGGAAGAAAAAATCGCTGTGACCCCTTACAGTCCAATGGCTTCAGGCCGATTGACGCGCGACTGGTCGGAGACGTCCAAGCGGATGGAAACGGACAATGTGGCGCGTTCGAAGTACGATGCCACTGCCGATAAGGACCGGATCATCGTCGAACGCTTGGCCCAGATAGCCGCCGACAGAGGCGTTTCGCGCGTCGAAATCGCCTTGGCTTGGCTGCTGCAGAAGGAACCGGTTGTAGCTCCCATCATCGGGGCGACCAAGCTGGAGCATCTGGAAAAACCGGTGGAAGCCGTATCGGTCAAGCTGACCGATGCCGAAGTCGCCTTTTTGGAAGAACCGTATGTCCCGCATTTGATTGTCGGACACAGCTGAGGCATTCAGGCAGGCCAAAAAATCATTCTTGAGACTGATTCATTTACTTAAGATAAGCAGTATACTTTGTTCACGATAACCAGACGAGGCATAGAGCTATGTGTGTCTATAGAATGGTTGTCCAAATCAATCAGCAAAGGAAAATGCAAAATGAAAGTAAAAAAGAAAATCAGTCTGACACCTTTCAGTAAAGTCAAGTCACTTATCCTTTCCCTGTTCGATTCCAAAGTCGACGGCAAGAAAAAATGGCTGGTGTTGGGGATCATTCTTTACATCATCAGTCCAATCGACATTATCCCGGATTTTATCCCAATGGCCGGTTATGCGGATGATGTGCTGTTGCCGATCCTGTTTTTGGTCGCTGAAAAATTATTGAGCGACGGAGCGATTGAAGGAAACGAACGTCCTATCAAAGAAGCCAAAAAAATATAAGTTCCAGCCAAACCACTCACTCCATTGGATTTCAACTTGAATGTTTTGAACGATACACAACACTAGTCTATGACAACTAATTCCGGTATTTTCAGTTAGCTTTCTCCTTCTTGCGTATCTATCCTGCGTTCCGGGGATGGTATACCGAGAAGCACGCAGGGGGAAAAATATTCTGGACGCGATTCCTTTCTGAATAAAAAATTAAAAATCCCGAACAATTCCGATAGTTGGAATTGTTCGGGATTTTTGCTAGGCTTGTGCAAGCTGATAAATCAGCTAAGTAGTAGTCGTTTACATGTTTACTGTTTCAGTTGAGACAGCATTAATTTTCTTATAACTAAGATTCATTGTCAGAATCAACAGGAACAGGCTCAGTGGGAAAATTTTAAAACTAATTTCAGTAGCTAAAAACCCGATGATTGGAGGTATACACGTACTCCCGATGTATGCTGAAGCCATTTGAATACCCATCATACTTTGTGAAATTCTCGAACCGAATCTTTGGGGTGTCTCATGAAGCATAGAGGGATAGATCGGAGCACAACCCAATCCGATCAAAATGAAAGAAAGGCCTTGTACTTCGTCGGATCCAAAGAACATCATTACAACAACCCCTAAAAAAATGACCAATTGTCCTATCTGGATCAAATGTTGATTATTTATCTTGATGGATAAGAAGCCAGACAGGAACCTCCCAAGCGTTATCCCGATAAAGAATAGTGAAATCCAAGAAGCAGCCACAGTAGAGCTTATGTTTTTTTCAAAAACCAAATACGAACTTCCCCAAAGACTGACTGTGGATTCAATGCCGCAATAAGCAAGGAATCCTATTAGCGCAGACTTAGCACCAGAAATTTTCAGTACTTCTTTGATGGAAACGCTGTGGGTTCCTGTATCCTCCGCTGTTTGATTAGATGAGTTCTTCGTCCATTTATTCAAATTCAGAAATAATATAATTACCAATGCTATTTGTATCATTCCAATGAGCAGGTAACCATTCCTCCAACCAAACTGATTTTTTAAAAGAAACGAGATGATTAATGGGCCAGATGTCGCTCCGATACCCCAAAAGCAATGCAGCCAATTCATATGGATAGCTTTATAATGAAGTGCCACAAAGTTATTTAATGCTGAATCAACCGCCCCAGCACCTAATCCTAATGGTACTGCCCAAAGACACATAACAAGAAAAATAGGTGATAGCGAAATGCCTATCAATGCTAGTGCGGTAAGGAACACACTGAAGGTTGTAAGTTTTCCTGTACCAAATTTGGCAATCAGTTTACCGCTGAACATACTTGATATGATTGTACCGCCACAAATGATCATGGACATTATTCCAGCTGAAGCGATGTTTGCATTGAGTGATTGGTACATCGCAGGCCAAGCGGAACCCAATACCGCATCCGGCAAACCCAAACTGATAAAAGTCACATAGATTATTGCCAATAAAATTACCACATTATTACGCTCCTATTGTCCAATTAATTTATTTATAATGTTCATTTAGATAAACCAAACCCCGTTTTCTGATCCCCTCTGTAAAATCTTTTGAAAAGTCATTGCGAAGAATAACTTCTGGTAAGGTTATAGAAGGAAAGGAACGCAATACAAATGTTTGTAAACGTTCTATATTATCGTCGGAAAAATCATTTCCGTAAATCAAAAAAGTGTCGGGGTCCAGAACAGATTCTAAAGAAAGGACCGTTTCAAATAAATTTCTTTCTAACTCTTTGGCACCGATAAATTGATACTCCTGGATTGCCGTTTTTAATGGGAGATGTCCTATCTCACCTGCTATCCCATTTTTCCCGGAGTAGATTTCTCCTCTCAGATAAATCCCTGCACCTGGGAGTACAAAAGGTTTTGTTGAGGGATAATAAACACCGACTGCGCATTGATGGTTGAAAATTTCCTTGCCTTTACAGTAACCATAGACGGCTGCATTCACGTCGTTCTCAATAAAAACAGGTAATAAGAATCTTTCAGAAATGATCTCCCTGAGATTTACATTTCTGAAAAGCTTAAAATCCATGATTCTTAATTGTTTTTCGATCTCCAAACCGGGTATCCCTACACCAATGAAGCTAATGATGGGAAATTTAATTAGAATGATGGTCATTAATGCCAACATAGTTTCCACACTCAAGGTAGGGAAGCGATGCTTTTCCTCAAAAATGATATCCCCCAGAGCATTGGCTACTCCCAAATGAATACATTCTTTTTCTTCTTCATTGGATAAACAGACGACTAAAAAATGCTTGAAATTTTCATTATACTTAAATTGCTTAGCGCGCCTTCCGCCGGTGGATTTCGCTTCATTTAATCCTCTCACTTCATTATCTTCAATCAGTTCCTTGATCAATGAATTGACTGTTACGACACTTAAACCGGATAATTCCGCAAGTTCAGGTTTCGTACGGTAACTTTTCCCTTTCAATAATTTCCGTAGTACATCTTTATTTAGTTGCTTTATTTGTTTCGCATTCCCGCCTTCCATTCTAGGCTTCTCTGCTTTCTGAAATCAGATTTTCAAGAACTTCCAATACACCATCTTCATCATTGGAGCGAGCTTTGAATTTTGCGGTTTTTATTATTTTTTCTTGTCCATTAGCCATAGCATAGCTGTAACCCGCAAATGCTAACATCTCTAGGTCATTTCCGCCATCTCCGAATGCAGCGACTTCTTCGGGTTGGATATCTAAGTGTTCCGATAATTTCCCAAGGGCATTTGCTTTATGAATACCGGGAATGATGAGATCAATATCTCCATGTCCACTCGATACGCATGAAACACTATCTTTCAATTCAACTTGTAAACCATTCAAAATTTCTGAAGTTTTTTCGGGAGGACATGTCAGAGCGATTTTTAAGATGCTGCCGTCAACTTCTGGACCGTTTGAATACATATCAGGAATCCTCTTCAGTAAATGGTAATATATAATGGCATGATTCTCGAATTCAACAGAAGCGGTCTGATCAATATAAGCCGACTTTTTGCCGCACAAGATGACATCTACTTCTTCGTATTTTTTAAGTACTTTCAAAATTTGGCTGACAGTATGTGCCGCCATTTCTGAAGAAAACAGCTCTGTCCCTTCATGGACACAGTAGGCTCCATTTTCGGAAATGAATGAAATTTCCTTCTCTATCTCTGGAAAGAAGGATTTTAATTGTGCGTATTGATTTCCGCTGGCTACGACAAACCTGATATTCTTTTTTTGGATCTGAGAATATATTTTTCTGAAACGCTCGCGATTATAATCTTGGTTACTTTTTAAGAATGTACCATCCATATCTACAGCAATCAATTTCACAGCCATCTTTTTTGCCACCTTATCCTAGAGAATGACTTTATAAAGTAGGTTTATAAAGTTTTTTCAAGTTTAACTTATTTGTCAGCATTTAGCAATAGAGAAAAGTAGTCTTGCATTACATTTATTCCCCATTTATTCTAAGGACATCTTGTTAAATAATTTGGTGATGTGCGTCTAGGGGAGAAGCTTTTTCCGAATTTTGAGTTTAATAAAATAAAAAGTGCTAGAAACACTACGAAAGTAATGTTTCTAGCACTTTTTATGTTGTTTGAAAAATTAAAACCCTTCGCGCTCGCCTGTAACGGGCATGTTGGAATAGTGGACATGAACAAGAACCCATTCGGAATTTTCGTTCCGCGTGAATACCTGTGTTTCTCGCCCTGCAGTTTGTTTTGGGGTACCGTCGGAGAAGACAGCGTCAAAATCCCAGTAAAATTCCGCGAACACCGTTTCGCCGAAAATTTTTACTGAAATATCATATACAGTCAGCTTTCTCTTGCTGAATCGGCTTCCCATCAAATCTTCGAAGAAGTTCTCTTTGATTTCTTCCCATCCGTGTTCGTGTCCCTTTGGGTGCAGAAAGGAAACTTCAGGGGAATCCAGCCAAATTTTGGCTGCCAGTACTGTATTTGCTTCATCGACTGCTTGAACGTAGATAGCGATTAGCTTTTTGATTTCTGCTTCGATACTTTGGTGATCTGTGTTTGGGATGGTCACGTGGATTTCCTCGTTTCTGTGAGTGGGATTTTTGTATTAATTTAAGAACCAGTTGGAGCATTTTTAAAACGGTTTCTAGCACGATTGCTTATAACCATTATATGTAGAATGATGAAATAATGTCAATTTATCGAAATTTTTACGGAAGTTAATTCTGTATTTTGAAACACCCAACTGGAATATAGTCTTTCAAATAACAAAATTCACCAAAGCTTATCAGAATAAGCACCCGGTTGGACGTGGCTGTTGCATTCCTTTAGAATGATTTTATGGATTCAATAAAAGCTATTCTGAAGGCGAGGAAAACAATTGATGAATGAAACAATCGCGCGCATCCTGGCGCATCGTACGGTAAGGGATTTTGAAGACAGGGCATTGAGCCCGGAACAGATAGAAACAATCGTCCGCAGTGCCCAAGCGGCTTCCACCTCGAGTTTTGTGCAGGCCTACTCCATCATCGGTGTCACGGATCCCGACAAAAAACGCGAATTGGCGAAAATCGCGCGCAACCAACATTTTGTTGCCGAAAATGGCCATTTCTTAGTATTTTGCGCCGACCTGCATCGCCATGATGTGATCGGAAAGATGGAAGGGAAGGATGTTACAGCCTCGCTCGAGAGCACCGAGAAATTCATGGTCAGCGTGGTTGATGCATCCCTGGCTGCCCAGAATGCTGCTTTGGCGGCTGAAGCGATGGGGCTCGGGATCTGTTACGTAGGTGGATTACGGAATGACCTCGAAAAAGTCAGCGAACTCCTGAAGATTCCCGATAAAGTGATCCCGCTTTTCGGACTGGCGGTCGGTTATCCGGCCAGCGTCAACGACCAGAAGCCGCGCTTGCCTTTTGAACATATTTATCATGAAAATGAGTATCAACAAAATAATGCAGTCTACAAATCCCAACTGAAGCAGTACAACGAAGAGATCCAAGAGTACTATCGGGCGCGGACCGAAGGCGAACGCTGCGACACATGGACCGGACAGATAGCAGAGATGCTCTCCCATCCGCAACGCATGTACATGCATGATTTCGTCAAAAAGCAAGGGATGAACAAGAACTGATTCAGGAAATAGTTTCGCTTGCATCGAACGGATATTCGTGTTATAGTTACCTTTCAACGTCCAAGAACATATGCATCTTATATGTATGGAACCATGGCTTTTCTCTATTCTGCAGCGGATGCTGCAGGCAAACGGAACCAAAAATAAGCGAAGTTAAATTTATATGTAGCGCCACACTGTGGTGCCCGCAACATGAATTTCCAAGATTTAGATTTGATAGTGAAAAAGCCGCGATTCCTGTACAGGAATACCTTTTTCTTTCTTATGATAATAAGTAGAGACGCAAAAGGTACTCGATTGAGTGCCTTTTTGATTTCTCTGAATACAGAAAAAAAGGATATATGAGGAGGTTGAAAGATAGTAGCGTACGCATATGGTTACGCTAAAGAAGGAGCAAGAAATATATGAAGAACATCGTCTATACGAATTCGCAGAACGTGACTATTGAAATATCATGGGAAGCGTATTACAAAGAGATCGACATGCGCAAACAAGAGCGTTTGAAGAAAAAACAAGCGCAAACAAGCGGCAAATAAGGTCTAAGCGGCTCCCTATGAACGGAGAACTGTAAATAAAAAGCTCGGAATCCCTGACTCACAGTTGTTGAGGCAGCGGCTTCCGGGCTTTTTTGTTTGTTTCCGTTTCAAGGAGGGGGTGGTCCTGCATCCCAAAGTTGCGTTCGGCGAATCAAATTGTCGAATGCTACAAAATTATTCAACAATTTGACCCCAATGGAGAGATGATTTGTCGAATGTTCAAAAACATTCGACAATTTGGGCATAGCGAAAGGCAAGATTGACGAATACAGGTACTTTATTCGTCAATACGGGCATCTGGCCGGTGTTGACTCAACCCGAGAAGGACCCTTCCTTTTCAATTCATTATCTTCCAGCGATATTCATCTTTTTCAAAATTGCCGACAGCGGCAAGGAAATGGCGATTCCGACCGCGTTCTGGACGAGGTTACCGGGAATCGAAGCGAACGGGGTGATGGCATTGCCGTACAGGATCCATTCGCACAGATAATAACCGACCAGCATGATGGGAACCGAAAGCAGCGTGGCCAAAAGATTCACAGCAAAGCTGTCCCCTTGGCGGCCTTTCGACCAGGCCAATTTTCCGACCAGATAGCCTTGCAAACCCCGCGTAACCAATGTGAAGGGAGCCCACAGAACCCAACCGGCCATGAGGTCGAAGATGGCCATGCCGACCGCTCCGGCGATGGCGCCTTTTTTCGGTCCGAAAAGGATGGATGCGAGAAAGAGCATCGCAGTGCCGAGGTGTATCAATCCGCCGTTTGCCGTGATAGGCAATTTGATGTTCAGGAAGACCGTCGCAACGAATACGAGCGCGATCAGTATTGACGTCAAAACCAAATCATACGTGCGTGTGTTTGAATAACCTTGTGCTTTTTGCATAGTGAAGCCTCCTAATTATTTTCTTTGTAAATGTCGATGAAAAGTTGGGCCAAATCCCCGTTTCCGGAGAAGCCTGAATCACGCAGACCGTTGTCGATGATGGACAAAACATAGATAAGTTTGTCGATGAAGGCATTTTCGCCCATATGCCCGATGCGCAGGATTACATCTGCGTATTGTGCCAATGAAGTAGCGACCAACAGATTGTAGTTTTCGCTGAGGTGGTCCTGCAGGCGCAAGGCGCCGATCTCTTCCGGTATCCTGATGGCAGTGACTGTATTGGAACGGTCGGAATCCAGGAACAACTCCAATCCATACGCTTGGACGGCTTCGCGCACTCCGGAAGCGATCCGGTCATGGCGTGCCAAAACTGTCTCGATGCCTTCCTCCAGGATATTGTCCAAAGCGGCATCGAGCGCTGCGACATCGCCGGCAGAAGTCGTGTAAGGCAGGTATTCTTTTTCCGCGTAGCCTTTGAAGACCTGCAGATTGGCATAGAAGGAAGCGATAGGCGTTTTGCGGTTGTCCATCGCTTTTTGCGCGTCTGCGCTGACGGAGACGATGGCCAGTCCGACCGGAGCCGAAATGGCTTTTTGGGTCCCGCCGCAGCAGATGTCAATCTGGTTTTCGTCCACGTTGATCGGTTCTCCAACCATGCCGGCTACCGAGTCGACCACCGTCAGAATGCCGTATTCCTTCAGCAATGGACAAAGCTCGGCGACGTTGTTCAGCACCGATGTCGGCGTGTCGCAATGGACCAGGGTAGCATATTTGAAGTCGGAATCCTTCTCCAGATAGGCGCGTACCGCTTCAGTGGGGATGCCGCTGCGGTGATCGAAACTCAGGACGACCGGTACGCCGCCATAGATGCTGACGAAATCCTTGAAGCCTTCGCCGTAGATGCCGTTGTCCAGTACGAGCACGCGGTCGCCGGGCTCCGTCAAGCTCGCACAAGCGGCCTCGAGAGCCAGTATCCCTTCGCCGACAAGCAACAGGACCTCATTCGTGGTGCCCATGACTTTGCCCATTTTTTGGCAGACCTCCCGGTAATAGCGGACAAACGTTTTGTCGAAGTCGCTGTTGTTGGTTCTTTTTGCGCGGGCCAATTGCACATTTTCGCGCACCTCTGTCGGACCCGGGGCGTAATTCGGTTTGTATCTCATCGGGAAATCCTCCTTGTTGTTTCGTATATTGCTGATTATTTTAGCAAATGAAAAGGTCTGTGAAACCGTCCAATCCGACAGAAAGTGAGCGGTCCAATTTGGTTCGGAATGGATTCTTGGATGCGTTTTGTAAATGTGAGCGCAACCAATTTCGGGTTGCGTAAGTTTTCCCGCAAAACTCTTCCTTTTTTTCGGGGATTGGCGGACTTCCGGAAGCTTATACTGTGGCAAAGGGCAGGCAAATTGGCCTATCAATCAGCTTACAGCAAACGCTGCGAAACCAAGTACAGTGAGGAGCACACCGATGCAAGGCATCAGCGAGATTCAAAAAGATCTATCATCCTATACATTGAAGAACCTTGCGATATTTGCGATGTTCTTCGATCATATTTTTGCGGTATTTGTGCCGCAGGACAGCCTTGAAGGTGTTGCGCTGCGCATAGTAGGGCGGATTGCCGCCCCGATCATGTGCTATATGATTGCGGAAGGCTATCATTACACATCCAATCTGAAGAAATATATGGTACGGCTACTGCTGTTCGCCGCCGTTTCGCATTTTCCGTATGTCTGGTATTTCGGTCTCCCGTGGTGGCAGGCAACGAGTGTCATCTGGGGTTTGGCGTTGGGATTGGTGGCATTGGCGACGGCCAAACGGGAGGATTGGTCCCATCCGCTGAAAGTCTTCATCGTTTTAATCTGCTGTCTCTTGGCGGTCCCGGCTGATTGGAATTATGTAGCGGTCTTGTGGATCTTGTTTTTCGGATTGTTCAGGGGACAAATTGGAAAGCAACTAGTGAGTTTTGCAATCATAGGGATTCTGTTCCACATCATCCCTTCCATCAACGAAATCGGTTGGACGCAATCCTACCAAATCGGCATTTTTCTGGTGATGCCGCTGCTGCTGTTCTACAAAGGCCGTCAAGGCAAGAAATCCAACCTGATGAAATGGGGCTTCTATGTTTTTTATCCGTTCCATCTGTTGCTGTTGGAACTCGTGAAAATGATTGTATCCGCGTAATGGAGGACTGAATATACATATGTTAATAAGAGAAATTTGGCGCCGCGTTTTCATCGGCATCCTGACAGGGATGGTGCTGTCCGCTTGCTCCGGCTCGAATGAACAAACGGAAACGAATGAGTCTAAGACCGCTTCGTCTAGCTCGGCTGCCGAAGTGGGAACTTCCGAAGAAGCAGCGGTGGTCCGGCCGGAAGAGTCAGAGCCATTGCTGTATGAAGGGGATCTGGAACTTCCGGTCAACGGAGCGACTGGTTATACTTCGGTACTGATGGATCTGAAGGCGACTGCAGATGCCGGATCCGAAACGATTTCGGAATTGGAGGCGGGCACCGCTTTTGAAGTGCTCAAGGAAGAGGGTGATTGGTGGTATGTCCAGACCGCAACCGAGGCAGGCTGGGTCCAACACCTTTATTGCTTCATCAATCTTCCGGACGTTATCCCTTCCATCATCTACGACAATACCAACACGTACGCATCCAAGTTCGTTTCTTCGGGAAAAACGATTCCCGGCATCACGGGTCAGGCGCTGTACGACGGGAAAGCATACAATAGGCGGCTGGGTAAAGTGTCCGACATCGTGCCGGTGCTCTACAGCATGTCCAAGAAAATCCATCTGGCGCAACAAGCCGCCTTGGCGGAGGGGAATTCCTTGGTCATCTATGAGGGGTACCGACCTTATTCCGCCCAGAAACTGACTGCAGATGCTTTGACGAATCTGGCTGCGGCAGATCCGGAAGTGATGGCGGGCATCAATACGTACCCTTGGGACACCAACTGGTTCATCGCTACGAATGTTTCGAATCATCAGATGGGCTATGCCATCGATGTCACGTTGGCAAAAATAACCGAACAGCAGGAAATCATCATCGGCGAATATGCCGCGACCGCCATAACGGGCTACACGGAGTATACGATGCCGACAACCATCCATGAATTGAGCATGGCTTCGGCTACGTTCACCGGACCGGTCAAATCCAGCTCCCCGACCGCTTGGCTCCAAGCCGATTTGGCGGATACGATGAATGAGGCAGCCATCCTCCTGCAGCGCTACTGCACGGACGCCGGATTGACACCGCTGGCTTCGGAATGGTGGCATTTCAATGATCTCGATGCGCGTTTCGCTACCGAGGGGAACAGCAGCAAAGGCGAATATCTTTTGGATGCAACGATGAGCGAGGCTCCGGAAGCGGCTGAATGACGAGTAGACAAGGCTCAAAATGGACATAAAAAGAGGCACGATCGAATTTCTCGATCGTGCCTCTTTCCTATTCTGTGCTGAAACTTGATGGTCCCTACTGGGATTGAACCAGCGACCCCTACCATGTCAAGGTAGTGCTCTCCCGCTGAGCTAAGGAACCGTTAAACAGATGAATCACCTGCTCGTATATCTGATTATAACATATTTGCGCGAGAAGTGAAGAGGTAAATTAAAAAAATGTGGAGCGAATAAGGCATGCATTCCATAGGACAACAGGGTATACTGTAAAAGGATAATTGAAAAGGAAAATTTGGAGGCTATTTTATGAACAACAATGATATATTGATCCGACTGCGCTATGCGCTGGACATCAAGGATGCGGATATGGTCGAAGTATTCCGCTTGGGCGGACTGGAAGTGACGAAGGAAACTGTCCAGAAAATGCTCAAAAATCCAAAAAAGGATGAAGCGGCGGATACTGCCGGGGCTGCAACACCATCGGACGACGATCAATTGACTTGCGACAATGCGGCCTTGGAATCATTCTTGAACGGGCTCATCACTTCCCAACGCGGCAAACCGCAAGTGAAGCCAGGCGAACCGGAACCAAAGCCGGAATTTGTATTGAACAACGGGAACGTCAATAATATGCTGTTGAAGAAAGTCAAAATCGCGCTGACTTTGACAAACGAAGACATGCTTGAAATCCTGGAATCGGCAGGAGTCAAAGTGTCGAAAAGCGAACTGAGTGCGGTCTTGCGCAAAGAAGGGCACCGCAATTACAAGCCTTGCGGCGACCGCTATGCGCGGAATTTCCTGAAAGGGTTGGCGTTGCGCTACAGAGGATAGGCTGGAATTGAATTTAAGTTGAAATAAACCGCCAAAATGGTTTTGGCGGTTTATTTTAGTTCAAACCACAGTCTGAAAACCCGCCAAAGCCACCTTGGCGGGGAAAAACGTACGCGGACAACGCTAGACTCCCTGTCAAAGCCATTTTGGCGGGGAATTCCACTATGAACTCTACGAACTCGAACCCCATTCCAGACAAACATACCCCAAACCACAAAGAAGAGGCTATTTCATTTCGAAATAGCCCCTTTCTTCTTATTTCGAATACAGCAGAAAAGCTTTCGGAACGGGCGCGCTGAAGCGGACAAGTTCTCCGGTCGCGGGATGGATGAACGCGAGTGTGGAAGCGTGCAGTCCCAAACGTTTCATCGGATTGGTGCGGGCACCGTACTTTTTGTCGCCGGCAACCGGGTGGCCCAAGGACTCCATGTGGACGCGGATCTGATTCTTGCGTCCGGTCTCCAGCTCCACTTCAAGGAGCGAGTATTCCTTGTTTGCGCGGATCTTGCGGTAATGGGTCACGGCATGCTTGCCGCCATTGTCTTTCGGACTGGAATGGACCTTCATGGCTTTGCTCTCGGTCAGCCACGAGGAGATGGTGCCGGCCTCCTTCTTGATCTCGCCCTCGACCAGAGCGGTATAGATGCGTTCTTTGACGATTTCCTTCCAATCATTTTGCAACTTTTCTTTCAGTGCTTCGGATTTTGCGAACAGCATGACGCCGGAAGTATCCCGGTCCAGACGATGCACGACGAATATCCGGTTCGCTTTGTTGTCTTCTTTGACGTATTGGCTCAATTGGCGGTAAGCGGTCGGTTCCTTGGGATCATCGGTCGCCATCGACAACAAGCCGGCGTCCTTGTTGATCACGATGATCGATTCATCCTCAAACAGAATCTTGAGGCCTGACAGGGACGTTTTTTTGAGGGCTTCCTTATTCGCCAAAATGCCGACAATCTGTCCAGGTTCCAAGGGATGGTTGTGTTTGGTGATGGCCTTGCCGTCGACCGTCACTTGTCCGCGGGTCAGAATCGATTTGACCGAATTACGACTTTGTTTGCTGAGGATCTGCAGCAAAAAGGGCAACAATTCGCTTGGTTCGGTCACGGGGTATTGGGTAACCCCTTTGGTGGATGGTCTTTTTTGGGGTTCTACAGCCTTGTCCTGACGATTGCGTTTATTGTTGATTGGTTTCTTTTGGTTTGTTTTTTTCATCTGATTCGCTCCTGACTCTGTTCGCCGCCTGAGTATAGCGGTTGTCTCTTCTGAAGTATAACAGAAAACTGGGCATCCATCCCGCATAATCAGGACAAAAACGCAGCAAGTGGCATATAATTGGAGCAGAAGAACCAAAAGGAAGCGAGGGAGCAGGCATGGACCATATCAGTATCATCGGCGCTAAGGAAGGGAATCTGAAGAACATCACCGTGGACTTGCCCCGGAATAAATGGATTGTCCTTACAGGGGTATCCGGTTCCGGGAAAACGACTTTGGCGATGGATGTGCTTTATCAGGAGTGCCAACGCCAATATCTGGAGGCGATCGGCTACCAAGGGATCCGCAAACCGGATATCGATGCGGTTCGCCATGTGTCTCCCGCAATCCAAATTAAGCAACAGGCTTCCAATAAAAATCCGGGTTCGACTGTGGGAACGGTCACGGACATCTATACCGATCTGCGGATGCTGTTCGAGAAGTTGAGCACGAGGGACTGCCCGGCTTGCGGGAAGGAATTCAGTTCGGCAGAGTGCCGCGAGGAAACCGAAAAGACCGCCGATGACTTCAAGGTGTTCCAGTATTGCCCGCATTGCGATCAGCGGATGGAGAAGCTGACCCGCACCCATTTTTCCTACAACACCCGAGAAGGCGCCTGCGCTACCTGCCAGGGATTGGGAGAGGTGATGACAGTTGCTGAAGGCCGGATGCTCCGTGAAGAACTGGCGCTTGAAGAGGGCGCGATCGTTTTTTGGGAAAAACGCTACCGGGATTATCAGCTGGAATCGTTCTATGCTGCTTGTGACCATTACGGGATTCCGCTGAAAACAAATATGCCTGTGAAGGACTTTTCGCCTTCGCAGCGCGTGCTGTTGCTGCAGGGAGCCGAAAGTGAAGCAGTGCGTCGATTGTTCCCGGATCTGCCGGTTCCCCGGACCATGACGGAAGGCCGCTATGAAGGTGTGCTGCCGAACCTTTGGCGCAGAATGGCAGATCAAAAAGGGACTTCCAAACTCCGGGAAGCCTACTTTGAATCTGCTATCTGCCCGGAATGCCACGGCGAACGACTGAACGAGCTGAGCAGGAACGTGACCGTGAAGGGGGTGCGCTTGCCTGGATTGTCCGCGTCATCATTGACCAGTCTCGTGGATTGGATCCGCGAACTTGATGCAAATCTGAAGCATTCGGAACAACTGTTGGCGGGCGTCTATGTGACGGATCTGAAGACCAAACTGAAACGGATCCTGAAGTTGGGATTGGGCTATCTGTCGCTCGACAGGCAGACGATGACACTATCGGGAGGGGAAGCACAACGGCTAAGGCTGGCAGCTGTCCTCGATTCGGATCTGACGGGTGTCATCTACATCCTGGATGAACCGACAATCAGTCTGCATCCAAAAGATACCGATGGGCTGCTGACTGTCCTGCGCTCGCTGAGGGACAAAGGCAATACGGTCCTCGTCATCGAACATGATACAGCTGTCATGGCGGCAGCGGACTACCTGATCGATATCGGTCCGGGAGCCGGGAAATATGGGGGCGAAGTCATCGGCTCGGGAACGCTGCAGCAAATCAAAGATCAAGCGGCATCCGTCACCGGCGCCTATCTGAATAGCAACCCGGAACCGCGCAAATTTTTCCGCAAAGGATCCGGCGCGTTCATCGAAGTGAGGGAAGCGAACAAGCATAACCTCCAGAATCTGACAGTTCGTTTCCCTATCGGCTGTCTGATTTGTGTCACCGGCATATCGGGGTCCGGTAAATCGACGCTCGTGTTCGATGTGTTGGCGAAAGGGGACACTGCCCCCTCGGAGGATCCGAATCGGGTGAGCGGAACCAGCTCATTCGACCGGATTGTCGTCGTGGAACAGGCCCCGCTCACCCGGATGAAGCGTTCGAATGTCGCGACCTATTCGGATGCCTATACGGAAATCCGGAAAATCTTCGGCCAGCAGCGGACGGCCATCGAAAAGGGAATTTCCGCCAATCACTTTTCCTTCAATGTGAAAGGGGGACGCTGCGATCATTGCGAAGGCTTAGGAGTCGTCACAAATAACCTGTTGTTTTTTGAAGATCAGGAAGTCCCTTGCCCCGTCTGTTCGGGCAGACGCTTCAAGGATGAAGTGCTGTCCGTGACCTACCGCGACCATTCGATCAATGCAGTGCTTGGATTGTCGGTTGAGGAAGGCGCGGAACTGTTTGCGGATTCGCCCAAAATCAGTGCCATCCTTGAACTGCTGCAGGAGGTTGGTCTCGGCTACCTCGAACTCGGCCAGACAACAACGACTTTATCCGGCGGCGAAGCGCAACGGCTTAAGTTAGCAGTGGAACTCCTCGTAAATCAGGGAAAAAAGAATCTCTATCTGATCGATGAACCGACTACCGGTCTGCATCCGCTCGATGTCGAAAAATTCCTTAAATTATTGGATCGGATGGTCGGTTCCGGCAGCACGGTGGTCGTTGTGGAACACAATCAACAGATCATCGGAGCAGCTGATTGGATCATCGACCTTGGTCCGGGAGGCGGGGATGCCGGTGGAAAAATCATTGCGGAGGGAACGCCATCAGACATCCGGAAAAACGAAAATTCGGTGACAGGAAAGTTCATTTAAGGCCGACCAAGTGAAAATGATTGACAGACACCGGAAAAATCGCTATCTTATTAGAAAGCGATTAGAAGGATAGGGGAGGCAGAACCATGCAGAAGATGATGTGTTGTATGTGCGGATGTAAGAAACATGCAGGAATATTCTTATCATCTTTTGGTCTCCACAACCGGGTGTTTTTGCCGGCTTTGTAAAGGGGCTTATGGGGCAGATTGTGCATCCGCATCCAAGTGAAGCGCTGAAATGATGATGAATACTCGTGCATGTGTGTTTTGTTGACGCGCATGCACTTTTTTTGTGGAAATGATGGGAATCCATCGGAAAATAGAGCGAGGTGGCAAAAATATGAATCTGCAACAATTGCGATATGTCATAACAGTGGCGAAATACGGCACTTTTAGGGAAGCTGCAAGGCAATTATATATGGCGCAATCCAGTCTGTCGTCAAGCATCAAGGATCTTGAGGAAGAATATGGCATCCAGATCTTCGAGCGGTCAAAAAAAGGTATCGAAATAACCAAAGAAGGGGCAATGCTTTTGGAGTTCGCCGATCAGATCGTAGCCCAAGCGGACCAATTGGATTACCGCTATCTATCTGCAACCGAAAACAGAAGACTCTTTTCCGTTTCCAGTCAGCACTATGATTTTGCTTCGGAAGGTTTTGCCCGACTGGTTTCAGAAAAGAAAGAGGAATCATTGAATTTCCGTTTCTTGGAGACGAGCACTTCGAAAGTGATGGAAGATGTGCGCGATGCAGTCAGCGAAGTCGGCTTCATCTATCTGAATGATTTCAACGGAAAAGTCATCAAGCAGTATCTCGAAGCGTTCGATCTGAAGTTCGATCCGCTGATTGCCTTCCAGCCGCATGTATTTCTCAGCGAATCCCATCCGTTGGCGAAGCAAGCGAAGATATCCCAGGAGGATCTTCATCCCTATCCTGTCATATCCTTCGATCAAAGCAAAAACAGCACCTTGCAGTTGATGGAAGAATCGATCCAAGTCGACCAAAATGCGCAGCGCATCAGTGCCAGTGATCGCGCGACCGTATTGAATCTGTTGTCCGTGACGAATGGCTACTTGGTCGGATCCGGTCTCCTGAAATCAAACACACAGGACCATATCGTCGTGGTGCCGATGGATGTCGATCAAAAAAATACGATCGGCTTCATCTATTCAAAAGTGCGTCCGCTCAGCGCAATCTCCAAGCGCTACATGGAAATCGTAAGGGAACTTTTGGAGGGAGATCAACGCATCGAACTGACGGATCATATAGACTGAGTTTTGGGACAGTGAGTTTGGAATCGTATACGCAAAGCAGGGAACTGTCTACAATAAAGGCAGTTCCCTGTTTTGCGTATTGTTTTCAATTCCGATAAGGGTAGGCCGTTCATTCCGAGAACAAGGTATCGATTTCAACGCGCAGTACCCGATCGATGCTCGGGTTGCCATGGTCGCGGTAAGAATACGCCCCAGATTCGAAGAGAATGTAGAGCTGCTTCCCGTCCACGGCAATCTGTTCCAGATAGGACGGCATCGTGATTTCGGTGCTGGCGTTCTTGTCGGTGAAATTTTCATTTTCCTCCAAGCGATTGAAAGAAAGCAGCGTTGAGTCTTTCTTTCTGCCGGCAGAGCGTGACAACATCAGCTTTTCTTGGTAAAAAGCCAGTCCCTGGATCTCTTTGCCTATTTTATCGACATCGTCGGGATAAGCTTCTTCCGTGCTCTTCCCGGTATCGAGCGCATGGACTTCCTCTCCGTTATTGTTTGCTGTTGTGGAGATCAGGTAGCGGTGCATGACACTAGTCTTTTCATCATCGAAATGCGCCACGTAGAGGTCGTCGCCGTGGACCGTGATCGTTGAAGCCCGTTTGATGTCAGGCAGTTCGATACTGTCCGTATAGGCGATCGGTTCAGCTGAATCCGTGAAGTCATAGGCTTCAATGTCCTTCAAAGACAGAGTGATGACCTGAGCGGTGTCGCCTTTTTCAGAGGTGACCCAAAGCAGCTCATGGTTGTTGTCGTAGGCGAGGCCGCCAGCATGCGGAATGCCGTTCAGGACGATTTCCTTGATGAAGGAACCGCTTTTCTTGTCCAACACATAGATGACGGAATTGTGTGTTTTGGTTTTGCAATAAGCCGATATGAATAAGTAATCTTTGTTCACGGCCAGGCCTTGCGGCGTCATCGTTGTGCAGATTTCTTCATCTTCATGTTTGTGATGGAGTGTCAAAGTGGCATCCATTCCCGGGATGATGAAAATATTCTCCCCTAGTTCGACGCCTTCCTCTTCAAAAGCCGCTTGGTACAGTTCTGGATAGTCGGACAGATCCTCCATCAATTCATCCAATGAGCCGAGGCTGGCTACTGTGTTTGTCTCTTCAGCAAAAGCAAACCGTTCAATCTTTCCGTTCTTTGTGAGAAGAAAGAGCGTGATGATGCCCGCCATCACGATGCTGATAAGGCCAAAGCTGATGAGTTTTTTTCCCTGTTTCTTCTCCATGATATCACTTCCCTAACGAATAATTATGCGAGTCCTTCCATTTTTGATATCTTACTACAGGAGCTGGTCAGCGACTAACGAAAAGCTTCCGGCGCAGTTTATTCCTGATAAGACTTGAGGACTTCCTGGAGCGGGATTTTGGCGATTTTCCGTCTGCTTATGGATGTTCCGGCAAAGAAGATGAGCACCAAAATCGCCAAAGTCTGCAATATAAAAATCGGCTTGTACTGCAAAGGCAGGATGACGCCGTATTCCTCGGTGAAAAACCGCATCATCAAGTTCAGGATACCCAAAGCGATGGGGATGCTGATCAGGTAGGAGATCAAGGCATAAAAGAAATAGCTGTTCAGGATCATCGCGTTGACTTCCCGGCGTTTGTAGCCCATCACTTTGAGCAGCGAAATCACATAGTAATTTTTTTCGACGGTGAATGAAGTGAGCACGAAAAGGATGCTCGCGGCGATGACTGCAGAGCCACCGATCATAATGTTCGAAATGAACTGGGTATAGTTGGACATCGCCTTCGATTGTTCGATGAGCCCGGATTTGCTGATGATCGTGCTGTAGTAGACATCAGAAGGCTTTCGGCTGGCATAGATGCCGCTGTACAGGCGCGAAGTGCTGTTGTCCGACAACATATTGCTGAGTTTTTCGATGTTCAGGTACACCTTGTCGGAAATGTATTCATCAGTCACGCCTTTGACAAGGAAGGGGAAAGTGTCGTCGTTCACTTCCAACCGGATGGTGTCCCCTTCTACTAGTCCGAGCTTGATGCTGAGCCGTTTCGTGATTACGGCGCCGTTCTGGATGTTTACGGTGATGTCGTGGCCATCTTCATCGTACAGGCTGTAAAGTTGGTTGCGTGAAGACAGCCCTTGCAGCGACACGATGTTGTCGTCCAGCGAGGCGAAAGGATAAATGAGGAATTTTTCGTCTCCGGGGCGCGTTTCGGGCAGCCTTTGCGTGACGTCGAGATAGGCCTCATACTCGTAGTCGACCTTGTTCAGGTAGTCGACCGTCATCCGATCGACCATGCCGCCCATCATGAATGAAAAACTCATCAGGATCGTCGAGAACATGATGCCCAGGAAGAAAATGAAGAAGCTGCCGGTGCTCTTGATGGCGTGCAGATATTTGAATTTCGTGCTGCCTTTCGCCTTGGAAAGGACCCGGCTGAGGTACCTGCCGATCCGGTTGATCGACTTGGCCTGATGCGGCTTCAGCAGCTCCAAGGCACTCTCGCCGAGGATCCGGTAGATGATGATCCCGGAAACCAAGGAGAAGAACAGGAGCGGCACCAGGATCGCCGTAGCGAATACGGTGAAACTCTGGGCAATCTTTACTTGGGGCAGGAGATAGAAATCCAGATACAAGCGCTTCAATGGCTCGGAATAGAGCGATCCGATGAAGTAACCAAGGATCAGCATCAGGGCGGCGAAGGCCATCATCGCGACGAAGTAGGGCAGGGCTATTTCCGAACGGCGATAGCCGAGCGCCTTGAGGATGCCGATCTGGCCTCTTTCCGCATGTAGCAGGTTGTAGATCAGGATCGATACGATGATGACGGCGATGGCCGCGATGAAGATGCTGAGCCCCATAGCCATGACTTTTCCTTGGGTCAGTTCGTCATAGATGGCTCCGCTCCGCATGGTGGTCTGTGTGTCCGCAATCTGGCTGACAAAAGGCAGTTCCTCTTTGTCGTAGGAGGTGTCTATGCTTTCCTCGGTCAGGTTCATACCGGCTAAACGGAAACTCTCCTTGTCGTCGAAGTTCTCGTACTCTTTATCCGACATGAGCAGCAAAGTCTGCAGTCCGGTATCCAAGTTGAATGTTTCATCGAACATAGGGAGGGTGTAATCCGGAAAAAGCACAAAGCCCGTCACGCGGTAGCTTTTGCTTTTGATGATAAGGGCATCCCCGATGGTAAGGCCGTTCTTGTCGGCATAGACCTTGGTGACGGCGACTTCGTTGTCGGCTGAGGGTTTGCGTCCTTCCTCCATATAGGAGAGATTGATTGTTTCGCCATCCTTCACGAGCAACGCTTTATGCGACTGCCCTTGGTAAGTGTAGGACGTGTTTTTGTATTCCCTCAGCTCGAGGCTGACATCGCGGTAGTTCGCTTCAAACTCGGCGATCCGGTTATCCATGAGCTTGTAGAAAGTGGCGGGTTCGACTTTCTTGATGTCGCTGAGCGAATAGAAACCTCTGGCCAGCAGCGCCGCCGCGATGGGGTAGGCGGCCTCTTCCAACGTGACCCGATTCAGCATCTCAACGGCGAAGTCCTCCTGGTTGTAATCTGCCAGGTACGCTTCCGTCGGTTCTTCGATGCCGCTCAATCCGTAGAACATCATGGTGTAGGTGGCGGAGCTCAGGATGATTATGAAGCCGATGGCAACCAGCTGCATCCATTTTTTCCGCAAGGTTTTGATGACATTTTTCAGCAGCATGATCCACACCTCCCCCTATCCCCAAGAGATGTCCTGGGCATTCTTTTTGACTTTGTTGAGGGTGACTTCCGTGATTTCACCGGAGTTCATCTTGATGACCTTGTCCGCCATTTCGGCGATGCCCAGGTTATGGGTGATCACGATGACGGTTTTGTTGTAGTCCTCGTTCAGATTCTGCAGCAACTGCAGAATTTTCTTTGAATTTTCCTCATCCAGCGAGCCGGTGGGTTCGTCGCAGAAGATGATGTCGGGATTTTTGGCCAAGCTCCTGACGATCGAAACCCGCTGCTGCTCCCCTCCGGAGAGTTGACTGGGATATTTGTTGCGGGCTTTTTCCAGGCCGACCTTTTCGAGCAGGTCGGTTATGTCGAGCGGGGCGGTGCCGATGTCCGAGCCGATTTGGATGTTCTCGTAGACGTTCAGGTTCTGCAGCAGGTTGTATTGCTGGAAGATGAAGCCCAGATGTTTCCTTCTGAAGGCTGTCATCTCCTCTTCATCAAGATTTGTCAGCGTCTCGCCCCGGAAGGTGATTTCCCCCGAAGTGACGGTGTCCAAGCCGCTGATGACGTTCAACAGGGTACTCTTGCCGCTGCCGCTGGGTCCGAGGATGACGACAAATTCGCCTTCTTCGATGGTAAGATTGACATCTTTCAGGGCGTAGGTTTCCACATCACCGGTCTTGTAAGTTTTCGTCACATTGGTCATCGTTATCACCGCATCCACCTTCTTTTGAAATCGCTTCAATCAGTTCAAGTATATTTGTGTCGGGATTTTTTGTCAAAAAATTGAGGATGCAAGATCTTTTGCCGAGAGGTGGTGCATTCCCAAGAAATTAAAATACCAAAACGGGATTGTATACGCTGACAATATCTTTATGGATGTATCAGCCGATATGGTAAAATTGAGATACCGAAACGATGGGATCAAATGGATTATCCGGAAATTGCGCGAGGGGGTCTTCTTTATGGGGAAGTTGAAAGCTATCCTATTCAAATCAAAAAAATCGATCATTGTCACGGCGGTCCTTCTGCTGACTCTGCTGGTGGGCGGAGGTGCTGCCTACTGGTGGTATCAGAATGCCCAGGTCCAGCAAGTGTCGGTGCAAACGGCCTGGAAAGGGCAATTGGCGAAGTATGTGCCGATAACCGGCGACATCGAAGCCAGTAGCCGTAGCAGCCTTTATCCTTCGCCCACAGCCAAGATTGTCGAAGTGCTGGCGGTGGAAGGGCAAGCAGTCAAGAAAGGTGATGTGCTGGCGAGGATCGATTCGACCGAATACCGCACCCAGTTGGAAAAGCAGACCATCAATCTTGCCAATGCAGAGGCGACGTTAGCCTATCTATCCGGGAGCAGCGCAGAAATGGACAAGGCATCTTCCCAAAATGCGGTGAGCCAAGCGGGGATTGCGTTGGAAAATGCCCGATCCAATTACAGCGCGGCGCAAGGTAATCTTGATGACATCAATACGCTCAACGCAAATGCCATCAAGCAGGCAAATATAGCCCTGGAGAACGCCCGGTCGAATTATGTCACGGCCACCTCCAATTTGGAGGCGCGGGGAACGCTCTACGACAATGCGGTGAGCCAAGCTCAAATAGCCTTGGAGAGCGCCCAAGCGAACGCTGCAGCATTAACGGATAAACTGCATAACGTCGAAATAGCCAACGCGAATGCGGTCGGCCAAGCCGAACTGACTTTGGAAAATGCCAAGGGGCATTACTGGATCGCAAAAAAGAATTTGGATGATCTGAAAAATGCCCTGCATGAAGCCGAATGTGCGTTGGAGACTGCTAAAGCAACCTACGAGAGTGCAAAACTGAATCTGGATATCGTCAAAGCCTTGTATGATTCCGATCCGATTCTGTATGCAGTGGACTATCAGTTGGCGCAACAGGCTGTCACCGCTGCCGAAACGGCGGTATGGAACGCTGAACTGGCTTTTGACAGCGCTGAAATGGACTATCAAGCCGGCTATGATGCGGCGAAATTGGCAGTGATCGATGCCGAAACGGCTGTCCGCAGCGCGGAAATCGCGCTTTCGAATGCCGAAAACGCAGCCGACGCTGAATATGCTGCAGCCGCAAAAGCGGTTTCGGACAGCGAAGCAGCTGTGAGCAGCGCGGAAATCGCACTTTCGAATGCCGAAAGCGCGGGCTCTCTTGAATATGCGGCAGCCGAAAAAGCCGTCAGCGACAGCGAAGCCGCTGTACGCAATGCGGAAATCAGCGTTTCAAATGCCAGAAGCGGTGCAGCCGTAAAATATGAGGCGGCAATCAAGGCGATCAGCGATGGCGAAAAATCTGTCCGGAGCGCGGAAATCGCTCTTTCGAATCTGAATACCACGGCAAGCTTTTCGAGCGCAACAGCAGAGGAAAGGATCTCCAATCAAGCCGACCAGATTGCTCTCCTGAAAACGGACATCGCCTATTTGAACAAAAAAATCGAGGAGTGTGATCTGAAAGCCAATGTCGACGGCATTGTGACAAAGATGGATGTAGTGGCGAACGAATATCCTCAGATTGGCGATGCCATCATCATCGACGGGGCGACCGAATATGTGATCAGCTTGGCTGTCAGCCAGTATGACAGCGTCACTATGCGGGTAGGCCAAAAGGCAACCGTCAAGGTGAAAGGAGTCGCTGCGGAATACGCTGGGATTGTCTCTGAAATCGGCCAATTGGCGGAAAAATCCGCGACCGCAGCTGATCAGGATGCGAAAGTCGCGGTAAAAATAACGATCACCGAGCCTGATGAAAACATCAAGGTGGGTTATGAAGCCGATGCGGAAATCATCACGGTCGAAAGGCTCGATGCCCTGCGCGTGAACTATGAGGCTGTTCAAATCGAAGCGGAATCCGGAAAAGCGTATGTATATGTTGTGGACAGCGGAAACCGAGCCGAAAAAAGATACATCGAAACCGGGCTGGAAACAGAATATGATATTGAAGTATTGGATGGTTTGGTGGAAGGGGAACGATACGTCGCTGATCCGAACAAGGAACTTGTGGACGGTGTCAAGGTAAAGGACAGCGGTGAAGCCGATTGACGCATCGGGCTGGGTCGATCCTCGAGCCTTCAGAAAGTGAATCCCTATCCACAAGTATGGAGTTAGCGTATAATGGAAGAGCGGAATCAGGAAAAGTGCAGTCGGTCCGATGAGGAACCATCAATAATAATCAGAAAGAGGATTTTACCATGTCGAAGTTAGGTTTGCAGCTCAGCCCGGCAGACAGCGAAAGCAAATGTTGGGTGGCGGAAATTACCGGAGCGGACGAAGTATACATTTTAAAAAGAGACTTCATCCCGGCCGAACCGGAAGGCGGATGGATCCTCTACGATGGCTGGTACCAGCTGAATGGAGCGGTGCCCGGTGTCACGGAATTCAAAAAAGAATATATCCGCATCAAGGACGGAAAAGTCAGAAGGAACCTTCCATTCCGGGAACTCGTCGAAAGCCTGGATGACATAAAAGCCGGTGAAGGCCCTCGTGTTGAAAGGATGCGCAAGGAAATCATCGCCATTTTGGATGAGATCAAAGAAGCGGCCTACTGTGAGCCTGTGGTGGAGGGCATCGAAAAACAAAAGGAAGATTTGGACATGGCGGATGAGCCGGATCAGATCAAGAACGCGCTCTACATGCTGAAAAAACAAAAGCAATCCTATATCCAGCAGTACCGAAAGATGTTCAACCTATAAGGAACGGAATCACCCAAAATGAAGAAAGACAGCAAAAAAATACTGAAAACAACAAAATTTCCGGTATAATCTTATGTAAATGAAAAAAATGGAAGGCGGTGGAGCAATGATCAGAAAAGCAATGCCAGCGGATCTGCCTGCAATCATGGAAATCATCAATGAGGCGAAAGTCACGCTGAAGGCATCAGGCATCGATCAATGGCAAAAAGGGTACCCGAATGAAGCGGTCATTCTTCAGGATATGGCCGGAGGGTACAGCTATATCTACTTGCGGGATGGCATTCCAGCGGCAACTTTTGCACTTTTCTACGGCGAGGACCCTACCTATAAAGTCATCACCGAGGGCCAATGGCTGACGGATAATCCCTACACGGTCATCCATCGCATCACGATCAAAGGGACTTTCCGTGGTCAGGGCGTTCTTGGGGAAATCGTCGCATGGGCTGCTGATGAATCGCGTAAAAGAGGCTATACCAGTATGCGCATCGATACGCATCCCGATAACAAGAGTATGCAACGTGCCCTGCAGAAAGCCGGTTACTCCTACTGCGGCCACATCCTGACGAGCATCGGCGATATGCGTTGGGGTTACGAAAAGGTACTGTAAAAAGAACTCTGCAGATTTTCGAGAAGGATTGCGCCTGACTAAGAGGTGCAATCCTTTTCGCATGGAGTGATCGATCAGTGTAAATGATGAGGAGTTAATAAAATGAATGTGCAACTAAAAAATTTACCATTGAACGAGGACCTGATCCAGACAGTGTGCCATTGGGAAAATGATCCGGCTATTTCACCGTTCATCACGCCGCACTATGATGAAGCAAGCGAGCTGCCTTTGGTGACGGAAGACGATGTCCGCGAGAGCCTATCGAATCCGGACAAGCGCAATTATTTCATCTGCGTGGATGACAAGCCAGTCGGGATCGCGTCTATCATCCGCGACTTCCCGGCCCTGTTGGGAAATAACGTAAATACAGCCTGGTTGGGCATCTTCATAGGCGATCCGGAGTGGCGCAACAAAGGCATCGGCAAAACGGTCATGGCCCTGTATGAAGAAGAATGCCGGAGTCTCGGCTATCAACGCATCGAACTGGGGGTCTTTTCCCACAATGCCGGAGCAATAAGGCTGTATGAAAGATCCGGCTTCACACAAATAGGCATCATTCCTCACTTCACCTATTCACAAGGTCAATGGCGCGATGACATCCGGATGGAAAAGATTCTCTGTCACAATCTAGGATAAAATCCATGCGGCAATCTATTGGAGGGAGGAAAAACAAAGAATGAAAAAAGGAGTGTTGGTTAGATCTAAACGTATATTATTGACCTTTTTTGCGGTGTTGTTGGGGATGCTGACGCTATTCAGCTACAACAACTACGCGTGGTACGAAGAGCCGATCGCCAAGATAACCGCAGCTGAAGCTGTCGGCACTGATGCAACGATCGGCGCCGGGCAGGAAAACTATCCCGTATACTATCAACAACTGACGGCTGTGCTGATGAACGGGGAGTCGGTAGGAGAACTGATTGTGCTGGAAAACAGCTATTCCGATTCACTTGCTTACAGCCAAATGTACCGCGAAGACGATGAGGTCTTCCTTTCATTGAGCGAGGGGGACACGGGCGCCATGACAGGCAAAATCGTCGGAGTAAAGCGGGATAAATATGTTGTGCTTTTTGGGTCCTTGTTTCTTTTCGCACTTGTGGCAACAGCGGGGAAAAAAGGCCTGCTTTCTCTGGTCAGTATTGCAGGGAACATTTTGTTGTTCGGCGTCGCTCTGTACAGTTATGAAATTGCGGATAATGCACAACTATTATGGATCAGCAGTGCGGCAGTGATCGGATGGACCGTTCTGACGCTCCTCTTGGTCAGCGGCAGAAACAGAAAGACTTACGCAGCGATTCTTGCCACTTTGATAGGGACGTTCATGACCTTGATCATCGCTTATGGGGTCATTTTCTTGACGAACGGTCAGGGCTTGCGTTACGAAGAAATGCAGTTTGTGACGCATTATCCGCGGCGCATCTTCCTGTCGAGCATTTTGATCGGCTCGCTGGGTGCGGTGATGGATGTTGCCATCACGATGACTGCGGCCATCCAGGAACTGTACGAAAAAGACCCTGCGATATCAGCCGGAGCCTTATTGCAGTCCGGACGTGAAATCGGCAAGGACATCATGGGGACGATGGCGAATGTGCTGCTTTTTGCCTATGTCAGCGGAGCGATTCCGACACTCGTTTTTTATTTGGAGAACGGCTCTGATGTATTTTATACCTTTTCAATGCAATTATCTTTGGAAATCACCCGGGCTTTGGCAGGCAGTCTAGGCATCGTTTTGACGGTTCCGTTGGCAATGTTCATAGCAGTCCGTCTGATTCCCAAGAAAGTGGGTGATCGCCGAT
Source organism: uncultured Trichococcus sp. (assembly GCF_963667775.1). Classification (NCBI taxonomy): domain Bacteria; kingdom Bacillati; phylum Bacillota; class Bacilli; order Lactobacillales; family Carnobacteriaceae; genus Trichococcus; species uncultured Trichococcus sp. Next base: position 2,936,296 of record NZ_OY764015.1, read on the forward strand.
GAGCGTGCAACTGGTATTGGCGCTGCTGCTTTTGCTGCTGATGGGTGCGGTGGGCGGCAAACGTGGGATTTCTTCGTTCCTGTCGTTGTTTTTCAACTTTGCGGTCCTCTATGTATTGGTGTTGCTGTTGATCAATGGCTTTCCTGCACTTTTTGTGACTTTGTTGGCGTGTGCGGTGGTCAGCTGCATCAATTTATTCTACATAAATGGCGTGAACGTCAAGACCAAGGCGGCTTTCATCGCCACAATCGTCACTACGTTCTTTTTGTTGTTGTTGATCATTGCCGTGCATCGGTTTGCGATGATTCAGGGCTTCGGTCCCGAGGAAGTGGAAGAATACACGACGCTTTCCTTTTTTGTGAATGTGGATTTCGTCCAAATCGGTATTTGTACGATGCTTACAGGGACGATTGCGGCCATCACGGATACGGCCATCTCCATTTCGTCCTCGTTGCATGAAGTCCATCACCGCAATCCGCAGTTGGACGAAAAGGAATTGTTCCGTTCGGGGATGACGATCGGCAAGGACATCATCGGAACGACGACGAACACGCTGTATTTTTCCTTCATCGGCGGGTACCTCGCGCTGTTCCTCTGGTTCAGGGATCTGTCCTATTCTTTCGGGGAGGCGCTGAACGCAAAAGTGCTTGTTTCAGAGCTGCTCTCGATGTTTGTCATCGGCATCGGAGTGACCGGTATCATCCCGCTCACTGCTTGGGTCACGGCGCGCATGTTGTTGAACAAATCGTCCGGAGTTTAAATATGTATTGCCAATCAAAGAAATTGCTCTATAATAGTTAGAGTTGAAATCAAAGCTTTTTCGATGATGCTGGGGACACTTTTCTGCATCCGGAAAGAGGCGCGTAATAGCACGTATACAGATAGACCATTTAGACAATTGGAGGAAAACAGATGAAGAAAATCGGCTTTGATCCACAGAAGTACATTGAAGAGCAATCGAAATATATCCTCGAACGGGTAAACAATTACGATAAATTGTATCTTGAATTCGGAGGAAAACTGATCGGAGACAAGCATGCGAAACGCGTATTGCCTGGCTTCGATGAAGACGCAAAAATAAAATTGCTGCAAAAATTGAAGGACCAAGCGGAGATTTTGATTTGTGTATATGCGGGGGATATCGAACGCAATAAAATCCGCGGCGACTACGGCATCACTTATGATATGGACGTATTCCGCTTGATCGATGAGCTGAGAGATTATGGATTATCCGTCAACAGTGTCGTCATCACGCGCTATAATGGACAACCGGCCACCAAAGTGTTCATCAACAAACTCGAAAAACGCGACATCAAAGTCTATACCCATGGCGCCATCGAAGGTTATCCTTCCAATATCGAAAAGATCGTCAGCGAAGAGGGCTTCGGCCAGAATACTTATATTCCTACGACCAAGCCGATTGTCGTCGTTACCGCTCCGGGTCCCGGCAGCGGCAAGTTGGCTACCTGCTTGAACCAGCTGTACCACGAACGCCGTCAAGGACGCGTGGCCGGCTATTCCAAGTTCGAGACTTTCCCGGTCTGGAATGTTCCATTGAAGCATCCGTTGAACATCGCCTATGAAGCCGCAACAGTCGATCTGAAGGACGTCAACATGATGGACAACTATCATTTTGAGACCTACAACGAAGTGGCGGTCAACTACAACCGCGATCTGGAGACTTTCCCGGTCATCAAACGGATCATTGAACGCATCACCGGCAAAGAGTCCGTCTACCAATCACCGACTGATATGGGCGTGAACCGAGTAGGTTTCGGCATCACCGATGATGAAGCGATCCGCGAAGCATCGAAGCAGGAAATCATCCGCCGCAGCTTCGACACGGAATGCGACTATAAGAAAGGCCTGAGCGATGAAGAGACGCGCGATCATATGCGTTTGATCATGGAAGAACTTGAGCTGAAGCAGGAAGACCGCGCACCGGTAAAACCTGCTCGCGCATACGCGGAACGCTTGATGAAACGGACAGTCGACAACGAAATTCCTGCGGTCATCGCTTTCGAATTGAACGACGGACGAATCATCACCGGCAGGACTTCCGATCTGATGGATGCTTGTTCCTCTGCCATCTTGAACGCGATCAAAGCCTTGGCAAACATTTCCGACGATATCCTGTTGTTGTCTCCGGTCATTCTGGAGCCGATCAAAAAGCTGAAGAGCGATGGCTTGCATAAGCGCATCCCGACATTGACTGCGAACGAGATCCTGATCGCTCTATCCATTTCAGCGGTCACGAATCCGACAGCTCAGTTGGCTTACGATAAACTTTCCGAGCTGAAGGATGTGCAGGCCCATTCGACGGTCATCCTTAACAAAGATGATGATCAGATCCTCCGGAATCTTGGCCTCGACATCACTTGCGATCCGGTTTACCCATCCGAGAATCTTTACTACGTATAATAGAGTGTGATGAATCGCGTTTGCGATAAATCGTCAGAATCCAATTTCAAAGGCTATCCTATCCCTATCATTTTCGGGAGAGGATAGCTTTTTTCTGGGCTGATGCGGATCGTTATTGTCATTGATCCTCAAAATGGATACCCCTGGGACCGACCGAGGTGGAGAAGACGATTTGCGTGTAGGTCTTGCCGAACTGCTGCAGTTCGCCGATGAAAGTATCCAATTCCTTCGTCGTCGGAAAGGCAACCTTCAGAAGCATCGAAAATTCTCCGGTCACGCAGTTGCACTCCAACACATTCGGGATACCTTCCACGAATGGATAAAACACCGGCTTTTGCTTGGGATCGACCTCCAGATTGATGAAAGCTTTGATGTTGTAACCCAGCGCCTGAAGGTTTACGTGAGCGCCGTAATCCGTGATGATGCCGTTCCTTTCCAGTTGTGCGATCCTTGCAGAAATCGCCGGCGAAGACAGAAAGGTGGCCTCACCGATTTCCTTCAGCGAAGCCCGCGCATTCGTCTGCAGAATGTTCAAAATTTGTTTATCGATTTTATCCATTGGAGGTTCCTTCCCTTTTCTTGTTTGCTTTGTATTCTTAAGATTTTATATCATACCTATCATGGGAAGCAAACGAATACTGACATGACTTAAGAAAATAAAGTTATATCGGAAACAGCATGGGATTCTTCTGTGGAAAGGTCGAATATGCAGGTTTTGTTCGCAACTTCCTTTGAGCTGTTTTAATCAGTTTGTCAGGGTGGTATTGTTTCCTCTATGAAGTACAGAAAAATTTCAGGGGGCAAACAGAGATGAACATGAGAATTGAAGCAGACTCGATCGGAACGTTAGCAGTACCCACAGAAGCGTATTATGGTGTGCAATCGTCGCGCGCAAAGGAAAATTTTTCCATCACGGGCAGGAATCTGCATCCTGAATTGGTCAAAAGCTTGGCACGGATCAAGAAAGCCGCAGCTGTCGTAAACGCTCAATCGGGTAACCTGGCAGTCGGAAAAAAGGATGCGATTGTCCAAGCCTGCGACGAAATTGTGGCGGGATATTTTCAGGAAGCCTTCATCGTGGATGCCATCCAAGGCGGTGCCGGTACTTCAGCCAACATGAATGCCAACGAAGTCATCGCCAATCGGGCCATCGAAATATTGGGCGGGAGAAAGGGTGACTACCGTATCGTTCATCCGAATGACGATGTGAATCTTTGCCAGTCCACCAACGATGTCTTCCCGACAGCGGGTAAAATGACCGTCCTGAAGCTGCTGCCGGAGCTGGTTGCTGAACTGGAAAAGTTGGAGAGCGCATTGGGTGACAAGGCCGAAGCATTTGGCGGGGTCATCAAGATGGGGCGTACGCAAATGCAGGATGCGGTCCCGACCACGTTGGGGAGGACGTTCCAGGCTTATCAATCCTTCGTCAAAAGGGATATCCGCCACCTCTTGGGAGCTTCGGAAGAGATGAAGAGCCTCAATATCGGCGGGACCGCTATCGGCAATACCATCAATGCGACGCCGGAATACCTAGAGAACATCACAGCTTTTGTGAGCAAAGAAGCGGGGATTGCTTTCACACAGGCGGATGACCTTTTCGATGCTACCCAGAACGTAGATGGCTTCGTCAGGGTGTCGGCGGCAATCAAGACGGCGGCGTTGAACTTGTCGAAGATGAGCAATGATCTGCGCTTGTTGTCGAGCGGACCGAGGGCGGGTATCGGTGAAATCAATTTGCCTGCCAAGCAAAACGGCTCTTCGATCATGCCGGGAAAAGTGAATCCGGTGATACCCGAAGTCGTTTCGCAAGTCGCTTTCCGCGTAATCGGAAACGATTTGACCATCACGATGGCCGCCGAATCCGGCCAGCTGGAGCTGAACGCCTTCGAACCGATCATTTTCCATTCGCTGTTTGAATCAATCGACTGCTTGGCGCATGCGGTCGCCACGCTGACCGCCAATTGCATCACAGGGATCCAAGCCAATGAGATGGCCTGCTACAGACAGGTGGAGGAGAGCGCCGGCATTGCGACCGCCCTTTGCCCGACAATCGGATACCAAAAAGCTAGCGCAATCGCCAAAGAATCCCTGGAGACAGGGAAAACAGTCAGGGAATTGGTACTTGAAAAAGGCTTGTTAACGATTGCGGAAACGGACAGCATCCTCGATCTGAAGCACATGGCTGGCATCCCAGCTGCGATGTTGCTGAGGGATAAAGCCATCTGAGCGACAAATGAAAAGCAAGCCCGGGAGATGATCCTGGACTTGCTTTTTTGGTTGAATTGGATCAGATACCAAGTTTCCGGATAACACCGGTTTCTGATAAATGCTTTCCTTGCTGGGAAATAGTATAATTGGGGCACATAGAAAGGCTGATTTTCAGATTTACAGAAAATGGGGAGGTGGGCGCATGTTGACGAAAAGAATGAAGATTTCAATCGTTGCGGGAGCTCTTTTGGGCGTAGTCTGCATCGTAGGTGCCCAGTTGCGGTCCGGATTTGAGAAGGAGGCGCTGTATCTGTTCGCATTCTGGTACAACCGGCTGTTGATGGGTGTCGTCATCGGCTTAGCAAAGGAAACGCAGGAATTGAAACAAGCTTTGGTGAGGGGAGCCATCCTGGGCTTGCTGGTCTCCTTCGCTTTCTACAGTTCGACAGGGTTCGAAGATGCCGTCGGTTTCGCTGCGGGCATCGTATATGGCGTCATCATCGAATACGTCGCCTACAGATTCGCTGGGAGGGGAGGATGATTTGAAAACCAGAATCAAGGAAATTTCGGAAGAACTGAAATTGGTTATCTCAGGGAAGACGGTCGATGCTGTATTGCCGCCCTTACTGTTTGCCGTGGTCAACAGCCGTTATCAGTTGACTGTCGCCAGTATTATGGCTATTGCTTTGGCTTTGCTGTTGGGCATCATCCGGTTGGCACGGAAGCAACCGTTGCGCTATGCAATGGGTGGTTTGGTCGGGGTTATGTTTGCCTCCGCAATCGCTTATTTTTCCAATAATGCCGCCAATTATTACTTGCCCAAAATAGTGTCCAGCGCCATGCTCGTATTGGCCGCGCTGGTGAGCCTCATTATGGGGAAACCGATGGCCGCTTTGACGAGCCATCTGACGCGCGGGTGGGATCTGGAATGGTATTGGCGTAAGGACGTGAAGCCGGCCTATCAGGAAGTGACGGTCATTTGGTTACTGTTTTTTCTGATGCGATTGGCTTTGCAGCTCATTCTTTTCCGACGCGGTGATGTTGCCGAGTTGGCTTGGACCAATACGCTCCTGGGACTTCCGTTCACGCTTGCTGGATTGATCCTCAGCTATCTCTACGGCATTTGGCGCCTCCGCAACCTGAAAGGGCCCAGCGTGGAAGAACACCGGGAAGGCAAGCAGCAGCCGTGGGAAGGGCAGACACGTGGTTTTTAGTCGGAAGGGTTTCGGAAAGAAGGGGTTTAGATGGAAAAGGCGGGGACAGTCGCAGTAAAGGGCCGCTATGCCAGTCGCATTCCCAGTAAATACCTGATTCTGTTGCTTAGTCTGTTGCTCTTTGGTTGCGGAACATCCAATGATGGCGATACAAGAGGCACTGATCTGGAAGAACTGACCAAAATCGAGGTGACCGAATACGAGGGGAAAGATTTATCTTCCTTGACCGATTTTCGGGAAAACTCCATCAAGGGCCCGCAATATATAAACGTCGATGTCTACACGCTGACGATCGATGGTTTGGTTGAGCAGCCGATTTCCTTGTCCTACGACGAAGTGCTGGATAACCAGAAGTACACGAAGGTTGTGACCTTGCATTGCGTGGAAGGATGGAGCGTCGATATCCTTTGGGAAGGGATCCTGCTTGCGGATCTATTCGAAGCAGTGGACGTTCAAGAAAGCGCCGATACGGTCATTTTTCATTCAGAGGATGGCTACAGTACCGCCTTGCCGTTGCAGACGATCATGGACAGGCAACTGATGATCGCCTACAAGATGAACGGTGTTGTCCTGCCGCCGGAAAGAGGCTTTCCGTTCCAACTGGTGGCGGAGGATAAACTGGGATACAAATGGATCAAATGGATCACCCGCATCGAACTGTCCGACGAAGCGGACTATGAGGGCTATTGGGAACAGCGGGGCTTTGACAATGAAGCGGATGTCCTGCAATAAGTCACGAGTGGCCAGGGCTGTTGTCCTGGTCATTTTTTCTTCCCAACTGCGTTTCCGCAAAACTATAGGCTGGAGTCTCGGTATTTGGTATGATGGACCTATCATTTTTGGGAGTTTCACCAGATACATGGAAAATGATAAGCGATAAAACATAAAAATAAATAATATTGATGAGGATACGTATGATACTTGTAATAGATAATTATGACTCCTTTACCTACAATCTTGTCCAATATCTGAAGCAATTGGATGAGACTGTTGTGGTGAAACGGAACGATAAAATAACAATCGAAGAGATAGCGGCACTGGATCCGCTGATGATCCTGATTTCTCCGGGTCCGAAGACACCAAATGAAGCGGGCATCAGTCTGGCTGTCGTCAGACATTTCGCAGAAGCCATCCCGATTCTGGGCATCTGCTTGGGGCACCAAACGATTGCAGAGCTGTTCGGCGCGGAAATCGTGAAGGCGAAAGAGCCTGTCCATGGCAAGGTGCATGCCATCCAACACACTGGCAAAGGCGTCTTTCAAGGCTTGAAAAACCCGCTGAATGTCACAAGATACCATTCCCTGATCGTGGCAAATGGGAGCCTGCCGGAAGCGCTGGAAGTCACAGCATGGACAGAAGCTGGTGAAATTATGGGCTTTCTTCACCGGGAAGAGCTGATTGAGGGGGTCCAGTTCCATCCCGAGGCGATCCTGACGGAACACGGCTTGGATATGTTGCGCAACTTTTATGGGCGCGCCCAAAAAAAGCGGGAAGGGGTGATTTTCGATGAAAAAAAGAGCGACTGATATCGTGATCAAGGAAATCGTCACCGGGCTTTCGAGCTTCGAACTTTTTTCTTTGTTCCGCGACCGCAAGCATTGTTTTTTCCTTGACAGCGGGATGGATCCGGGGAAATTGGGACGCTATTCCTTCATCGGATTCGATCCCGAACTAACGTTGACTGCCAAAGCGGGCGTGGATCCTTTCGAAGAACTGAAAGCACTGCTGGAGGACTATCAGCTGGACTATACAGGGGAGCTCCCTTTCATCGGAGGAGCTGTCGGCTACTTCGGCTATGAACTGCGTCATCAAGTGGAACGGTTGCCGAAGGAAGCGCACGATGATGTCCAGATCCCGGACAGCTTCTTCTGCATTTATGACGGGGCGATTGTGGTGGACCACCTTTTTGGAAAAGTCCATCTTACCTCGCCGGGATTCTTCGGTAATCCGGAAAAGTGGGTGGCCGAGGTGGAAAAAACCATCATGGCTGCGGAGGGGATGAGATTCCCTCTCCGTGCCTTGGAGTTGGCCAGTGAAGCCAGACCAAAGCTCACCGCGAACATGACAAAAGACTATTATCTGGATGCAATCGCGCGCATCAAGGAGTATATCCGGTCCGGAGACATCTATCAGGTCAACATGACCCAACGCTTCCAGTGCCGGACGGAAGCATCGCCCTACGAGCTGTACACGCGTTTGCGCGACATCAACCCGGCTCCATTCGCCGCCTACATCGACTTCGGAATGGGCCAGCTATTGAGCAGTTCGCCGGAACGGTTCCTGCAAATCCGCAACGGCAAGGTACAGACGCGGCCGATCAAAGGTACCCGGCCACGCGGCGCTACCGAGCAGGAGGATAGCGCCAATCGCCAAGAATTGCTGGAAAGCGAGAAGGACCGTGCCGAATTGCTTATGATCGTCGATCTTATGCGCAATGATTTGGGTCGGGTCTGCAAAACAGGCAGCGTCAAGGTAACGGAAATGTATCATATCGAAGACTACAGCACCGTTTTTCAGCTTGTTTCGACAGTCGAAGGGCAGTTGGAGGAAGGCATCCATGCGCTTGATTGCATCAAAGCCGCCTTCCCGGGTGGATCGATAACGGGTGCGCCGAAAATCAGGGCCATGGAAGTCATCGATGAAATCGAACCGACGCAACGCAACGTCTATACCGGATCGATCGGCTATGTCGGGTTCAACGGCGATGCCGATCTGAACATTGTCATCCGGACGATCCTCCAAAAGGGCGACACTGCCTATTTTCAGGTCGGCGGCGGTATCGTCTGGGATTCGGATGCGGAAATGGAATACGAAGAGACGCTTGTGAAGGCGAAGGCACTCATCGAAGCGCTGCAGGCGGAA